>CAMDSH010000033.1 GCA_945907045.1 Rhizobium sp. Q54
GCTCAGGACGCTCCTGCCGCTGCTCGGGGCGCTCTTGCCGCTCCGGCGGACGCGAAGACGGTGGCGACGACGATGGTGGCGATGACGATGGCGGACGCGCGGAAGGCGGCGCGGCCGGCGCAGATGGCGGGGCTGCCTGAGGTGCGGACTGCGGTGCTTGCGCCGGCGGCGCCGGCGGTCCGCGCCGCTGATCCTGACGCTCGTTGGCGCGATTCGGCGGCGGCGGCAGCTGTTGTTGCTGCTGTTGCGGAGCCACGCCCGGCGCGCTCGATGGCGGCGAGCTTGGTGACGAACTTGGCGGCGGGCTTGGTGGTGCGCTTGGCGGCGAAGACGCCGGCTGCGAGCCTTGCGCGGCCCGTGGAGGATGCGTGCCGAGCCTGCCGCGTTCACCCCGGCCGAGCGCCGATGGCGGCGCCACGGAGCCCGGCTGAATCAATGTGGTGGTGCGCTGCACGACCGGAGCCGTGACGCGGTTGGGACCGCGCTGCGCGCCCTGACGCCGCACGTCCGCGCCGCGAATCGACACCGCGCCCGCGACACCTTGCGTGCCGGCCAGCACGCGCGGCCGCACCCGGAAAGTCGGAATCGCCGTGCGGCTCGCCGCCGCGATCGAGGCCGGCGAGATGCCCGCGTTGACCGCGAGCCGCCCGTTCCTGCCCTGCACCGCGAGCGTACGGTTGACCAGCGCCGTCGAGCGCAGCAGCGCGCTGCGCCGCGCCGAGGGCGCGTAATAGCTCCGCATGCGCGGAGCCGCGAGATACCGCGGCGGCAGGAAGGTCCAGAACGCCGGCTCGTCGTCGTATTCATCCATCAATTCGTCGGGGGGGCAGCGCGGCCCAGCCGAGATATTCGTTGCCGTAGCGCCAATTGACCCAAGCCGGACCCCATTCGTCGCCGGGGACCCAGAACCAGCCGAAGCCGCGGTCGAACGCCCAGCGGCCGTAGTGATAAACGATCCAGCCGAAGTCCTCTTCCTCGTCTTCGGAAACCCAGTACCAGCCCCATTCATCCGTGTAGACCCAGCTGCCGACGGTGTAGGGACGCCACTCGCGCGTGCGGCGCGCGGGGCTCCAGACCTCGCCAAAGCGCGGATGCTGCCGCCATTGGCCGAACGGCTCCAGCGCATCGCGGAAGTCGAGCGGATTGGCCGCTTGCGCGCTCGCCGGCAGCAGCGACCCGGCGACAATCGAGCCGGTGATCGTGGCGGCTGCGGCGGCCAGCGCGATGAAGGCGCCGGCGGCAATGCGTCGTAGAATTATGGCAATCGGCATTAGAATTCCCTGATCGATAATGGGCCCTGTTTACGGGCGGTTGCAGCCAGACAAGCCAACAGGCGAGACCATGCTTGGTTCCGCCTCACCATGACGCCAAGCTAGGGCGGGCAAGCTGAACGGGAGCACAACACAAAGCGGCGCGGGAGTGGCCGAATCACAGGCGCAAGATGCCAGATTCGCCGTCCTCGGTGCCGAAGGCCAGCATTGCACCTGCGGCATCCCATCCCAGCGCCGTGACCGGCGCAGAGCCCGGCCTCCGGGCGAGAACCTCCGCGCCATCGTCGATGCGAACGAGCAGCACCATGCCGTCGGCATACCCGGCGGCAAGAACCGGCTGCTTGGGGTGGCAAGCCACCACCACAACGCGCGCTTGCGAGGGCGCCAGCAGCCTTGGCTGTTTCCCCATCGGGCCGTCCTTGCCCTGAAACGGCCAGAGGATGACCTGATCGCTGCCCGAGGTTGCGAGGAAGCCACCGTCGGCGCTCCAGCTCCATGAACGCACGCGCGCGGCGTAGCCCGACATCCGCATGTGCTTGCCATCGGCTATGCGCCAGCCGTGCAGCATCGGCTCCTGCATGCTGGTGACGAGAAAACGCCCGTCGGGGCTGAGCGTGACGCCGAGATGCGAGCCTTTCCATTCCAGCTTTTCCGGCGCGGCCTGCACATTCGGAAACCAGAGCGAGACGCCGTTGTAATGCGCGATCGCGAGACGCAGTCCCTTCGGCGCGAACGCCAGACCTGCCGGAGTCGAGGGCGCATCGAACGAGCGAACATCGCCCTTGTTAGTTTGCACAAACGCCGTCTTGCCCGCCGACCAGGCGACGGCACCGTCGGGGCCGAGCGCGACATGGTCGATCCAGCGGCGCTTCTCGTCGGTGGCGACGATTTGATGCTCGCCTTGCGCGTCCGTTATGACGACCGCGCCATCGTCGCCGCCGGTGACGATGCGTTTCCCATCGGTCGCCGCGGCGAGAATGGCGCCCTTGTGAACGGCAACGCGCCGCTCGCTGCTTTCACCGGCGAACAGCAGCGCCTCCTCGGCCAGCACGAACACCGGCGTGTCGCCCAGATAATGCACGGCGACAGCGGCAGCGTCCGCTTTGACCGGGCGGATGCGTTCGGTGATGGACGTGGTGCCGGCGCGGGTGTCGGTCACGTCACGCGACGCAAGAAGCAAAACCCTCGCGGATTTTATCCTCGGGGAGATTGCGGCCGATGAACACGATGCGGCTATCGCGCTTCTCGCCCTCAGCCCAGGCGCGCTGGTGATCGCCGTCGAGGATCATGTGCACGCCCTGAAACACGAAGCGTTCAGGATCGTCCTTGAACGCGAGAATGCCCTTGCAGCGCAGAATGCTCGGCCCATCGTTGGCGACAAGGTCCTGCACCCATGGAAAAAACTTGTCGGGGTTGAGCGGCTTGTCGGTCCTGATCGCGACCGACTGCATGTCCTCATCGTGATAGTGCTTGAGCCCGCCGTGGTGATGATGGTGGCCATCGCCGTGATCGTGGCCGTGGTCATGCCCGTGATCGTGACCGTCGTCGCGATGCAGAAATTCCGGCTCGATATCGAGGATGCGATCGAGATCGAAGGCGTTGCGGCCGAGCACTTCCTCAAGCGCGATCTTCGCGCGCTCGGTGCGGTGCAACTTCGCATAGGGATTGATGCCGCGGATGCGCGCCTCGATCTCGCGCAATTCCTCCTCCGTCACCAGATCGGTCTTGTTGATGAGGATGACATCGGCGAAGGCGATCTGATTTTTCGCCTCCGGCGCGTCCTTCAGCCGGTCCTTGAGCCATTTGGCGTCGGCGACGGTGATGACGGCATCCAGTTTGGTCTTCGCGCCCACAGCTTCATCGACGAAGAAAGTCTGCGCCACCGGAGCGGGATCGGCGAGGCCCGTCGTCTCCACGATAATGGCGTCGAATTTTCCCTTCCGCCGCATCAGCCCGTCGATGATGCGCACCAGATCGCCGCGCACGGTGCAGCAGATGCAACCGTTGTTCATCTCGAACACTTCCTCGTCGGCGTTGACGATGAGGTCGTTATCGATGCCGATCTCGCCGAATTCGTTGACGATGACGGCGAATTTCTTGCCGTGCGGCTCCGACAAAATGCGGTTGAGCAGCGTGGTCTTGCCGGCGCCGAGATAGCCGGTGAGCACGGTGACGGGGATTTTGCCGGACGCCGGTTTATCTGACATGTGCGGAAGAACTCCAGGGAGCCGCAGATATATGCAGGTCCGCGATAAAACAAAACCCCGGCAATAGCCCGGATTTTACGCCTCCAGATGGCGGCCCGGAAACAGCCGCCAAACCAGCCCGCCAACGCTGCCGAACAGGATCGAGGCGATATACAGCACGCCCGCCACCAGCGTGACGCCGGGGCCGGTCGGGATTTTCGCGTGAAAAGAGAGCAGCAATCCGGCGATGCCGGAGAGCGCGCCGGTCACGCAGGCAATCGCGATCATCGCGGTGATGTCGCGGGTCCAGAACCGGCTGATCGCCGCCGGGATGATCATGATGCCGACGCCGAGCAGCGTGCCGAGCGCATGGAAACCGCTGATGAGGTTGAGCACCAGCAACGCCAGAAACGCGAAATGCGCGATGCCGCCCGATCCGCTCACAGTTCGCAAAAAGCCGGGATCGACGCAGTCGAGGACCAGCGGGCGGTAGATCAGCGCCAGCACCAGCGTGCTCACTGTCGCGTTGGCGGCGATCACCAGCAGCTTGTCCTGATTCATGTTCGCCGACGTCTCGCCGAACAAAAATTCCATCAGGTGTTCGATATCCATTCCGTTGACGGTGACGATGACAACGCCAAGCGCCAGCGACACCAGCAAGAAGACCGCAAGCGATGCGTCCTCTTTAAGTTCGGTGGTGCGCGTCACGACGCCCGCGAGCAGCGCGATCAGCAGTCCGGCGGCGAGCCCGCCGAGCGTCATCGCAAAGACATTCAGCCCTGCAACAAGAAAGCCGATGGCGACGCCGGGCAAAATGGCGTGCGACATCGCATCGCCAACGAGACTCATCCGCCGCAACATCAGGAATACGCCGACCGGACCCGCGCTGATGGCGAGCGCGATGACGGCGGCCAGCGAATGGCGCGCCGATTCATCTGCAAACGGAGCGAGGATCAGGCTGGAAAACATGTGCGTTCTAAACGGCCTCCGGCACTTTGCATTCCGCCGCTTCGCTCTCGAACGCCTCGCACATCTGCCGTGCTTTCAGCATGTTCTGTGGCGTGAGCACGTCGCGGGTAGCGCCCCATGCCACCGCCTCGCGCGCGAGCAGCAGTGTTTGCGGGAAATGCGCCTGCACCAGATCGAGGTCGTGCAGCGCCGCGAGGATCGTTCGCTTCTCGCCGTGCCAGTGGCGCACGAGCGCGAGCAAATCCTCGGAGGTCTTGGCGTCGATGGCGGTGAACGGCTCATCGAGCACGATCACGCGCGCGTTCTGCAGCAACAACCGCGCGAACAGCATCCTTTGCATTTGCCCGCCGGACAACGTCGCAAGCGCACGGTCTTCAAATCCCGTAAGACCCACCGTGGCGATGGCTTTGCGGATTTGCTCGCGCCCATCGGCGTCAATGCCGCCGAATAATCCTGCGCGCTTCCATAATCCCATCGCCACCATGTCGTAGACGCCGATCGGGAAGGAGCGGTCGATGTCGGCGACCTGCGGCAGATAAGCGATGTCGCGCACCGCCAGCCCGCCGCGCTCGATGCCGCCCGCGAGCGGCGGCAGTGCGCCGATGATGCCCTTGAACAGCGTCGACTTGCCGGCACCGTTCGGCCCGACGACCGCGAGCAACGCGCCTTCTTCCACCGCGCCGCTCAAGTGATGCACCGCCGGGTGGCGGTCATAACCCAGCGTCAGATCGCGGAATTGCAATTGCACCGTCATCGCCGCCTCAGACAATTGCCCAGAACACCGCGCACCAGATCAGCGCAATCGCAAACACTGCAACGGTGAGCCGCCGCCACACCGACAGACGCAAAATCGAAGCCGCCACCGCCGCGGGCGGATGCACATGGCCGGGATGATGATGGTGATGGGCGTGCGTCATCGTATGGTGCGGTTGTTGCCGAAGCTGAAGGCTGAATTGTTATAATATAACAATTGCCGCACCGTTGGGAAGGGGAGCATGAACCAGCCGGGAAAACGCGCCGTCTGCATCGGCGAGGTGACGATCGAGCTCACGCGCGGCACGGACGGCCGTTATGCGCTGGCGAGCGGCGGCGACACCTTCAACACCGCCGTTTATCTCGCGCGCGCCGGCATCAACACGGCTTACGCCACTGCGCTCGGCGACGATCCGTTTTCCGACGGCATCCTCGCGCTTGCCGCCGCCGAAGGCATCGCCGGTGATCTTATTTTACGCGTGCCGGGGCGGCTGCCAGGGCTCACGCTCGCCACGACGGACGCCGTCGGCACCCCGCGCGCGCACGACTGGCGCGATTCCGCGCCCGCGCGCGATCTGTTCGAGTTCGCCGACTGGAGCCACATCGCGGAGGGGATCACCGCCGCGCGGCTGATTTATTTTACCGGCGTCACGCTCTCGCTGTTTTCCAACAACGGGCTTGGCCGTTTCCTCGCGACCTTGGAACTTGCGCGCAAGAACGGCGCCAAGGTCGCGTTCGACGGCAATTTCCGCCCGCGCGCCTGGAAAGGCGATGTCGGGCGCACGCGGACGGTTTTCATGGAAGCGCTCAAGCGCGTCGACATCGCGCTTCCCGCCTATGACGACGAAGCGGTGCTGTGGGGCGATCCCAGTCCGGAATCGACGGTGGAGCGGCTGCAGGCTTTCGGCATCGCAGAAATCGCCGTGAAGAACGGACCGAACAGCGCGCTGGTCGCATCGGGAGCTGCGCGCGAATTCGTGCCGGTTCCCGAAGTGGTGGTGCCGGTCGACGCCACCGCCGCCGGGGACGCCTTCAACGCCGGTTATCTCGCCGCGCGGATTTCGGGGAGCGTGCCGGCCGACGCCGCGAATGCGGCGCACAAGCTTGCGCGCGATGTCATCCGCCAGCGCGGCGCCATCGTGCCGCGCGCCAACGTGATGCATTGACGCATGATCCCGAAAAGCGGGAACCGGTTTTCGGACAAGATCATGCGTGAAAGAAAAGTCAGGGTTTTCCCAGCAGCATCGCACCCGCCGCCGCGATGAACGGCAACGGAATCGAAACCGCTGCGCGCAGCCACACGATGCGCGCCGGCATCAGCGGCACTTCCCAGATCAGCAGACGGTGGATGGCGTAAAGCGCCCACGCGGTCGAATACGCGATCACCTGCGGCGCGCCGGCGCCGCCCTTGAGCGCGGCAGCGCCGATGGAAAAACCAACGACCGGCCCGCCCGGCGTGAGCGCACCGCCGAGCGTTGCGATGACGACACCCATCACGCCGGATTCAGGGCCGATCCACGGCGCGATGAATTCGCGCGGCAGCATCTCCGCGAGATAACCGGAACCGATCACGCCGAGCGCGATGCGCGGAAGCAGCCGCATAAAATCCAGTGCGCCGTCGCGCACACCTTGCTGCACGACAACGCGTCCGCGCCGCGCCGCCACGGCGACAAGCACGGCGAGCACGCCCCAGAGAAATAAATTAATGGCCAGCGTCATGGCGCGCCTCGCCGCGCGAGCATCGCGCGCACAACAAGCCGTGCCATAATGCCGGCAAGAATGGGAAGCGGGATTGCCACCAGAATGCGCCAGAGCACGAAGTCCGGGCCGAAGAACGGCAATTCCCACACCAGCGCGCGGGTGTAGCCGAGCAGCGTCCAGCTGGTGATGAAGGCGACCGCCGCGCCGGCGTCCGCGCCTACCGCGAGCAGCGCGCCGGCTATCGGATAAATCGTGATCGGTCCGCCGGGAAGAATGAACCCCGCGCCGGTGGCGATCAGCAATCCGGCCAGCCCGGATTCCGCGCCGACCCAGCGCAGCACCATTTCGCGCGGCAGCAACAACGTGACGAACGTTCCGATCAGACAGCCGGCCGCGACTTTCGGCAGCATGTCGCCAAACAAATAGAGATCGCTGCCGAGAATGGCGAGAAAGTGCGCCTGCCCATCGCGCACATAGACGATCCCCGCGGCGATGCCGACCACCGCGGCAATGAAAGCCGTCGACCAGTCGAAGGCACCGGGCCGGCGGCGGCTGTAGATGGTGGGGTCAGGTAACAAAGGGGCCGTGTCTTCTCTTTTTTAGCTGCACATCCTGGGCGTCCCGCCACATCCGTTCAAGACGTATCGCCGCATGCCGGAAACCGGCAAAAACAGGCTTTTATGCACGGATTTCCAGCACTACCGGGACTATACCTAGGGCCTTTCCTCAGCTAATTTCACGCCCTCAGATCACCAAATGGCCAGTTCCAAAGACCATCTATCGCACTCTGGAGGAAACACATGAAACGCTTAATCGTCGCGCTGGCGGCCGCCGGCCTGATCGCAGCCGTGGGCTCCGCCCAGGCGCAGGCCCCGATCGTTCTCAAATTCAGCCACGTCGTTGCGCCTAACACCCCGAAGGGCAAAGGCGCCGAGAAGTTCAAGGAACTCGGCGAGAAATACACCAACGGCAAAGTGAAGATCGAAGTCTACGCCAACTCGTCCTTGTACAAGGACAAGGAAGAACTCGAGGCGCTGCAACTCGGCGCCGTGCAGATGCTGGCTCCGTCGAACTCGAAGTTCGGCCCGATCGGCATCAAGGAGTTCGAAGTTTTCGATCTTCCCTACATCCTGCCGAACAAGCCCGCGCTTCGCAAAGTCACCGATGGTCCGATCGGCGACCGGCTGCTCAAGCTTCTCGACGCGAAGGGCATGACCGGCCTCGCTTACTGGGACAACGGCTTCAAGCAGATGAGCGCCAACAAGCCGCTCAACGTGCCTGACGATTACAAGGGCCTGAAATTCCGCATCCAGTCTTCGAAGGTTCTGGAAGCGCAGTTCCGCACGCTCGGCGCGATCCCGCAGGTGATGGCGTTCTCGGAAGTCTATCAGGCGCTGCAAACCGGCGTCGTTGACGGCCAGGAGAACACGCCGTCCAACATGTACACCCAGAAGATGCACGAAGTGCAGAAGTTTACGACGCTGACGAACCACGGCTACATCGGTTACGTCGTGGTCGTGAACAAGAAGTTCTGGGACGATCTGCCCGCCGATATTCGCGGCCAGCTCACCAAGGCCATGAAAGAAGCGACCGCATACTCGAACGGCATCTCGGAGACGGAAAACGCCGAGGCGCTCGACGATATGAAGAAGTCCGGCAAGACCCAGATCATCATCCCGACCGCCGCGCAGACCGCGGCGATGCGTAAGGCGATGGAGCCGGTCTATGCGGACGTCTCGGCCCGCGTCGGCAAGAAGCTGATCGATGAAGTCCTGAAGGAAACTCAGGGCGTCACTCACTAAAGCAAACAGGCGGGCTCTCGCGCGTCAAAACGCGAGGGCCCGTAAATGCCTTGGGGCTTCGTGGCCATTCACTTGGCTGCGATAAAGGCATCGCGCGAAGCCGGCTGGGCAACATCCGATTGCCGGCTTAGGCAGCAGGGGGAATAATTATGTTTTTGCGTATCCTCGATCGCCTCGAGGAGATTTTGATCGCGACGCTGCTGGCAACGGCGACGATCATTATCTTTGTGGCCGTCCTGCACCGTTACGGCACCGGCATTCCACTGCTCTATCCGTACCTGATCGGTTTCCACATTTCCTGGGCGCAGGAACTGTGCATCTACATGATCATCTGGGTGGCGAAGTTCGGCGCGGCCTATGGCGTGCGCACCGGCATCCACGTCGGCGTCGACGTTCTGGTCAATCAGCTCAATCCCGGCATGCGCAAGCGGGTGGTTCTGTTCGCCTTGTTCTGCGGCGCATTGTTCACCGGCATCGTCGGCACCATGGGCGCGAGCTTCGTAATCGGGCTTTACCCCACCGATCAAACCTCGCCCGATTTGGAAATCCCGAGCTGGATCGTCTACCTGTGCATCCCGCTCGGCTCTTATTTGATGTGCTTCCGCTTCCTGCAGGTCGCATGGGTCTTCTGGAAGACCGGCGAATTGCCGCAGCACGATCCCGGCCACGTCGAGGGCATCGATAAAGACGCCGTCGGGAAGAAACTTGCCCGATGAGCTCAGCCTTCATATTCGGCCTGCTGATCGCGCTGATGCTGACCGGCATGCCGGTCTCGATCGCGCTCGGCCTCACCGTGCTCACCTTCATGTACACGATGACGACGGTGCCGATCGAAGCGGTGGCGCTGAAACTCTTCACCGGCATCGACAACTTCGAGATCATGGCGATCCCGTTCTTCATCGTGGCCGGCAACTTCCTCACGCATGGCGGCGTTGCCCGCCGCATGATTGCGTTCGCCACCTCGATGATCGGCCATTGGCATGGCGGCCTCGGCCTCGCCGGCGTCATGGCCTGCGCGCTGTTCGCCGCGGTGTCCGGCTCTTCGCCCGCGACCGTGGTCGCCATCGGCTCGATCATTCTGCCGGCGATGGTGAAACAGGGCTTTCCCAAGCGCTTTGGCGCCGGCGTCATCGCCACCTCCGGCGCGCTCGGCATTCTGATTCCGCCCTCGATTGTGATGGTGATTTTCGCCGTGGCGACAAGCGGCAGTATGGCGCTTGACCCAGACGGCAAGCGTGTCCTCTCCGCCTCGGTTGGCCAACTGTTCATGGCCGGCGTCATTCCCGGCATTATGCTGGCGACGATGCTGGGCCTCACGACGTTCTACCGCGCGTGGAAGAACAACTACCCGCGCATGCCGAAAGCGACATGGAGGGAGAGCTTCCAGGCGTTCATCGATTCATTCTGGGGGCTTGCGCTCGTCATCATCGTGATGGGCGGCATCTACGCCGGCGTGTTCACGCCGACCGAAGCCGCCGCGATGAGCGCGGTCTATGCCTTCGTGATCGCGGTGTTCGTCTACAAGGATATGTCGCTCAAGGACGTGCCGAAGGTTCTGCTCGGCTCCGCCAGCATGAGCGCGATGATCCTCTACATCATCACCAACGCGGTGCTGTTCTCGTTCCTGATGACGAGCGAGCAGATCCCGCAGGCGATGACGGCCTGGATCGCCGGCAGCGGCATCACCTGGATCGAGTTCCTGCTGTTCGTGAACATCCTGCTTCTCGTCGCCGGCAACGTGATGGAGCCGACCTCGATCGTGTTGATCACGGCGCCGATTTTGTTTCCGATCGCGGTCGCACTCGGCATTCATCCGGTGCATCTCGGCATCCTGATGACGGTGAACATGGAGATTGGCCTCTGCCATCCGCCGGTCGGGCTCAATCTTTACGTCGCTTCCGGCATCGCCAAGATGGGCATCACCGAACTCACCATCGCGACGCTGCCGTGGCTCGGCACCATGCTGGTGTTCCTGGTCATCGTGACCTACGTGCCGGAACTCTCGCTCTGGCTGCCGCGCGTGCTGGGGATGCTCAACTAGGCGCGCACCCCTATCGCTTTCGGGAAGCGCGCGAGCACGAACAAGAACACCGCGACGATCGCGTAAGCGAGCGCGACGGACGGCGTTACGCCGTAACCGCCGCCGATGCCTACCGCCGGGCCGTGCATGAAGCCGAAATAGGTGAGCACCGCGCCGGATAGCGCGAAAGCCGCCGCCTGCATGAATTCGCGTTCGATCACGTAAACCGCAACGGCGGCCAGCACTAAGCCGGTCAGAATCGAACCGTTACCCATGATCGCGAGGCCGTCATAAAGCACGCCGACGCCGGCGAGCTTGTCGACGCCGACCGCGGCCGCGCTGGTGCCGGCGGCGGCGAGCGCGCCATCGACCAGCACTTTCGCCCAGGCGGCGAGATGCGGCGCGAGCGCGAGCGCAATCGCAGGCGCGTGTTTCTTCGGCGTCGTCTGGAACGCCTGCGCGCCGATCAGCATGCCGATGTAGAGCAGGATCGGCGAGATCGCGACGACCGGAATGAGATCGAGCAGCAGCGAAATAATGCCGAGCCATGACAGCACGATCACCATAAGGCCGGTCGCGGCGGAATAACCGATGCGCCCGCCCATCGCTTTCCATCCGGGATGACCGATATAGACGGCGTTGATGAACGGATTTCCCATCAGCGCGCCGATGCAGCTCACGACACCGTCGGCGGTGAGGACGCGCGTGGTGGGGTAAGCATCGCCCGCAGCCTCCGCGCTCTCGACGTTGTCCATCGCCTCGACGAGGTCGTAGACCCCGAACGGAATGGCGGTGACCAGGATCACGCCGAGAAACTCGAAGCCGGAAAACACGTGTCCGATCGCCGGGATCGGCACCGAGAAGCCGACGTTTTGAAAGGCGGCGCCCAGTTTAGCGAGGCTCATGCCGCCGATATTGAAGCCGAACAACGTCGAGCCCCACGCGATCACCATACCGACGGCGATGGCGACGAGACCGGCGGGAATGCCTTTGGGATATTTCACGCCGCCGAACCAGCTCACCATGATGATGAAGAAGCAGACGATGCCGATGACCGGCGTCATGTACATCTCGAACGCCGGACGCATGGAGATGAAGGCGATGGAGACGCCGGCCAGCGTTCCGAGCAAGGCGGCGCGCGGCGTGATCTTGCGCACATAGGGCGCGAGGAAACCGCCGCCCATCAGGATGAAGCTCTGGATGAACACCCAGGTCAGCCCCGCTTCCCACGCTTTCACCGGATCCTTCGTCGCGAGCAGGATCGGCAGCATGATGACGAAGGTGACGATGAACATGTGCGGCACGCTCACGCCCGAAGGCAGCGCGCACACATCGGTGCGTTTGGTTTCCTGCGCGAGCTTGTAGGCGAGCCAGGCGTAATACATCGTCGAGAGGCACATCATCAGCCCGAGCGCGGGCAGGATGCGGCCGAACACAAGCTGATCCGGCATTTTCAGGACGAAACGAAGAAGGCCGGTGAGCACCAGCATGTTGACGAGAATGTTGGTGCCAAAACCGAAAAAAGCGTTCCAGTCGCCGGGTGTCCACAGCACCGGCTCAAATTTCTTCTTCATAATCCGCTCCCTCTGGCGTATCGCGCCGCTTGTTTGTCCATGGCTTTCGCCAGCGCCGCGAGACATTCGCGTGAGCCGGATACCCAGCCGAAAATTCCGCCTTGCGCCTTGATCATAGCGAGGCCCGCTTCGTGAAACTCGGGAAAGTAGGACGCGCAGCAATCGGCGAGCACGATGCAGCGATAGCCGCGGTCGTTAGCCTCACGCACCGTCGTGTTGACGCAAACCTCGGTGGTGACGCCGCAGACGATGAGATTTTCGATGCCGTGATTGCGCAGCATCAGATCCAGCTCGGTCTGGTAGAAGGCGCCTTTGCCCGGCTTGTCGATCACCGGCTCGCCCTCAATCGGATAAAGCTCCTTGACGATGTCGTGGCCGGGTTCGCCGCGAATGAGGATGCGGCCCATCGGGCCCGGCGCGCCGATGCGCAGGCTTGACGAGCCACGCTCGATCTTAGCGGGCGGAGCGTCGGATAAATCCGGACGATGGCCTTCGCGTGTGTGAATGACGAACACGCCTGCGCGGCGGAAAGCTTCCAGCACCGCGCGGCATGGCGGCACCGCCGCGGCGAGCCGCGACACGTCGTTGCCGAGCGCCTCCCCGAAGCCGCCTGGCTCCAGAAAATCGCGCTGCATGTCGATAATGATGAGCGCCGTGCGACCGAACTCGACCTGCAGCGGCGACGGTTCCGCCTCGATAATCGCAAACCCCACGGCAACCCCCATCGCCGGACCCTGCGGCCCACGACGATTATGCAGCAAGATCGATGCCAGCGAGAGACTGTCCGGAAGGCTCATCCACCGCCGCGTCTGCCTAGGTTTCCGGCAAACGCTGCCGTGCGATTAGCCAACGGCTCGTGCTGTTGACCGCCAATGCCGGCGCCATTAGGTTTGCCGGCGATGGGGATGGGGTTCCCCCGAAAACCGCCCGCAAGGGGCTGATGACTCCTACCGCGACAATTGGCGGTGGGACTCTGTCCATACACCGCCGCAGGGCGGTTTTTTCTTGCCCTGAACCGTAACGGAAGGGGCAAGGCGATGACTTATCTGGTGGTTTTTCTCGGCGGCGGTTTGGGCGCAACACTTCGCCACGGCGTCAATCTCGTCTCGGCGAGATTTTTCGGAACGGGATTTCCCTTCAACACACTGATCGAGAACGTCAGCGGTTCGCTGGTGATGGGATTGCTCGCGGCTTATTTTGCCTTCAAGGGCGACGCATCGCAACACTGGCGGCTGTTTTTCACCACCGGAATTCTCGGCGGCTACACGACGTTCTCGGCGTTCTCGCTCGACAGCGTGCTGATGTACGAGCGCGGCGAGATTGCGTTGGCGGCGCTTTATGTTTTGGGTTCGGTAGCGCTCTCGATCGCTGGCTTGTTCGCAGGACTAGCTCTGGTGCGCCACTTCGCCTAATCGCGCGGCGGCAAATCCATTTGAGTCATGCCGAGCTTGTCGATGAGCTGCATGTCACGGTCGCGTTCCGGGTTCGGCGTCGTCAAAAGTTTTGGCCCGTAGAAAATCGAATTGGCGCCGGCGAGAAAGCACAACGCCTGTGTCTCCTCGCTCATGTCCTCGCGCCCGGCAGAAAGACGAACCATCGAGCGCGGCATGGTGATGCGCGCCACCGCGATGGTGCGCACGAAATCCAGCGGATCGAGCTTCTGCACATCGGAGAGCGGCGTGCCTTCAACCTGCACCAGCATGTTGATCGGCACGCTTTCCGGATGCACCGGCAATCCCGCCAGCGTTGCGATCATGCCGACGCGGTCTTCCAGTCCCTCGCCCATGCCAACGATGCCGCCGCAGCAGACATGAATGCCGGCATCGCGCACATGGCCGAGCGTATCGAGGCGGTCCTGATAAGTGCGCGTGGTGATGATGTCGCCGTAATATTCCGGCGAGGTGTCGAGGTTGTGGTTGTAGTAATCGAGTCCGGATTTTTTGAGCCGCGCCGCCTGCCCGCCGTTCAACATGCCGAGCGTGACGCAGGTTTCCATTCCCAGCGCCTTGACGCCTTCGACCATTTTACAAACCTGATCGAGGTCGCGGTCCTTCGGCTCGCGCCAGGCCGCGCCCATGCAGAAACGGCTGGCGCCGCCCGCCTTCGCCGCGCGCGCCTCGGTGAGCACGGCGTCGAGGCTCATCAGCTTTTCGGCCTTCACGCCGGTGTCGTAGCGCGCGGCCTGCGGGCAATAGGCACAGTCCTCCGGGCAGCCGCCGGTCTTGATCGAAAGCAGCGTCGATATCTGCACCTCTGTGGGATCGAAATTCGCGCGATGCACGGTTTGCGCCTGAAAGATCAGATCGGGGAACGGCAGCGCGAACAGCGCGCGCACTTCCTCGCGCGTCCAGTCGGAGCGGACGGAAGCGGCGGGATTGAAAGCGGCGGTATTTTCAGTGGCGAGCGACATTCCAGTTCCTTGTCACGGCGTAATCTTGGCCGCAATCCGTATTTTAGCACAAATATTCTTGCTCTCGCGAAGCCCGCCTTTTTCGTGATAAACCCCTGCCATGTCCGACACCCCGCCCGACCGCCTGTCCAACGATCCGAGCAGCCCGCATTACAACGAGGAAGCGCTGGCGCGCGACGTCGGTATCCGCTTCAAGGGCACCGAGCGGACCAACGTCGAGGAATATTGCATCAGCGAGGGATGGATCCGCGTGGTGGTCGGCACCGGCAAGGATCGCCACGGCAACCCGCTGACCATGAAGATCAGCGGGCCGGTCGAGCCTTATTTCAAGAACAAGAAGCCAGGCTGAAGCTCAGCCGCCGATCCGCAAGCCAGCCGAATTGTATTGGGAAGTCCTGCAGCGCGTGAGTAAGATGACGCCTCAACCAGCGGGAGGGGCGGCCATGAGGCGAAACAAGATATGGCGGCTAGTGGCCGTCATCGTCGGCGCGGGCGTCGTGTTCGCACTTGGGCAAGGTCTCGACGCCAGTTACTTCGTCTCGATCCCGCTAGGCGTTGCCGCCTACCTCGGCGTGCTGCTCGCCACCGGCAATCTCTGGGAAGCCGAAGAGCCGGGCAAGTAACAACGGCCTTTCAACTCGGCCGGTTACCAGCGCCGCCGCCAGTAGCCGCGCGGCCCGTAATAGGGACCGTAACCGTAATAGCCGTAATAAGGCCGCGGCCGTTCGTAATAGACCGGCCCATCCTCAACGGCGTAACCGCCCGGACCCGGAACAACTTCGTAACCGCCCCCCGGCCCCGGACCGGCCTGCCGCTGCGGAACGCGGCCGCTCATGTCGAGCGCGGTTTGAATCGCAAAGCCGCTCTTGTCCTGCCACGTCACCGCGCACCAGCCGTCGGTGCAATTGTCGGCATCGACCAGGCTGCCGGCGGGAATCTTCGCGACGATTTCATTGGTCGTGCCGGGTGCCGCGCGCAGGTTCACCGTGCTGGCGACGTAAGCGGGTTTGGCCGAGGCGGATGTCGCAGACATAGCGAGAACACCCAGGCAGAATAAAGCCGGTGTAAATTTCATGTGCGTTGCCATCCGTTCGGTTGAGCCAGCCCCGATTTAAGCAGAAGAGCTTTGCGCTGTTCAACAGCTAAAGAGGAACTCCCCGCCGTTATCGCATTACAAAACGCCGCGGCGGCTCAAATGCCACCGTTCCGCCGCGCTGACGGCCCCACTTCGCCGCGGGCATCACGATTGCGCCACGCTTCGCGCGATCGAAATCTAAATCCGGAACGTTACATCCGCGCGCTTCGTTCATCTCACTGGGGCGTCGAACTCAGGAGCAATATCATGCGTAAGACTCTATTCGCACTTTCGGCTGCCGTCGCGGTAGCAATGTGCGCGCCGGCATCGGCGCAACCCGTGCGCTATGGCGAAGCGGCTTATTCGCCCGCCGTGCCGCTGGTGGGAGGCGCTGCTGTCGGCACCGCCGTCGGCGTCGGCCTTTATGAGGGATGGCTCGGCACCAGCGCGGCTGCCGCAACCTTGCCGACCACCGCCGCAGGCTCAGCCGTTATCGGCGGCGTTGCGGGCGTCGGGACCGTCGCGCTGATCGACGCGGCGATCCAGCCGTGCAGCGGCTTCCACGCGCTTGTGCGCGCAAATCCGGAAGCGTGCGCCAACGGCCAGTGGGTCGGCTATCAGCCGGTTCATCAGGTCGTCCGGTAACGCCGGTCGCGCAAAAAAGACTCCGCACTTCGCGTGCGGAGTCTTTTTCATACTTCGATGATCGCGAGGACTATTCCGCCGCTTCGCGCGGAATTTCCAGCGCGGACTCAACCTTCGCCGCGCAGAACTTGAATTCGGGAATTTTCCCGAACGGATCGAGCTTCGGATTGGTCAGCAGGTTGGCCGCAGCTTCCACGTAAGCAAACGGGATGAACACGACGCCGTCCGGCACCGCATCGTCCTGCCGCGCGGAGAGTTCGACCACGCCGCGGCGCGTCGAGACGCGCACGAAATCGCCCGCCTTGATGCCGAGCTTGGAAATCGTGCCGCGCGAGAGACCGGCGACCGGCCCCGGCTCCAGCGCATCGAGCACCGAAGCGCGGCGCGTCATCGCGCCGGTGTGCCAATGCTCCAGCTGGCGGCCGGTGGTGAGAATGAACGGATACTCGCCGTCCGGCACTTCGTCCGGCGCGGTGTATTTCGTCGCCACCAGTTTGGCGAGACCGTTCGGGCGCGGGATACCCTTGTCGAACACCACGTCGCGGCCCGGAATATCCGGCCCGTCGGTGGGATAGGTGACGTGATCCTCGCGCTCAACGCGCTCCCACGTAATGTTGTCGAGCGCCGGCATCAGCCGCGCCATTTCCTCGAATACTTCGCTGACGTGCTTGTAGTTCCACTTCTCGCCCATGCGCTGCGCGAGGTCCTGGATGATCCACAAATCCTGCCGCGTATCGCCCGGAAGCGGGAGCGCCTTGCGGCCCATCTGCACCTGGCGATTGGTATTGGTGACGGTGCCGTCCTTCTCCGGCCAGGCGGAAGCCGGCAGCACCACGTCCGCATAGGACGCGGTCTCGGTGAGGAAGATGTCCTGCACGACGAGATGTTCGAGATGCGCGAGCGCACCGCGCGCGTGATTCAAATCCGGGTCCGACATCGCAGGGTTTTCGCCCATGATGTACATGCCCTTGATCTCGTCGTTATGCACCGCGTCCATGATTTCGACGACGGTCTTGCCGCGCTTGGGAGGGATCGTCTTGCCCCAGACCTTTTCGAACTTGGCGCGGACTTCCGGACTCTCCACCGACTTGTAATCGGGCAGGAACATCGGAATGAGACCAGCGTCGGACGCGCCCTGCACGTTGTTCTGCCCGCGCAGCGGATGCAGCCCCGTGCCGGGGCGGCCGACCTGCCCGCAGATCAGCGAGAGCGCGATCAGGCAGCGTGCGTTGTCGGTGCCGTGCGTATGCTGGGAGACGCCCATGCCCCAGAAGATGATGGCGCTTTCCGCGCGGGCGAAGGTGCGCGCGACGTTGCGCAGCACATCGGCATCGATGCCGCAGATCGGCGACATTTCCTCGGGCGTGAACGGCTTTACGCTTTCCGCGAGCTGCTCGAAGCCTTCGACGTTGCTCTGCACGTATTGCTGGTCGTAAAGCTTCTCGCCAATGATGACGTTGAGAATGCCATTGAGCATCGCAACGTCGGTGCCGTTCTTGAACTGCATCATCTGCCAGGCGTGGCGCTTGAGCGCCTGCCCGCGCGGATCCATGACAATCAACTTGGCGCCGCGCTTCGCCGCCTGCTTGAAAAAGGTCGCCGCGACCGGATGATTCTCGGTCGGGTTGGCGCCGATGACGATGATGACGTCGGAATTCTTACACTCGTTGAAAGTCGCGGTCACCGCCGCCGAGCCGACGCCTTCGAGCAGCGCCGCCACCGAAGAGGCATGGCACAGCCGCGTGCAGTGATCGACGTTGTTGGTGCCGAAGCCGGTGCGAATGAGCTTCTGGAAGAGGTACGCTTCTTCGTTCGAGCCCTTGGCCGAACCAAAACCGGCGAGCGCGTTGGGACCATCACGGTCGCGGATTTTCATCAGGCCCTTGGCGGCGCGATCCATCGCCTCTTCCCAGGTCGCTTCGCGGAAATGCGTCCACGGATTGGACGGATCGACCAGATCGTCCGCGGCCTTCGCAACGCCATCCTTGCGGACCAGCGGTTTGGTCAGGCGCTGCGGATTGCTGACGTAATCGAAGCCGAAGCGCCCCTTCACGCACAGGCGGCTCTGGTTTGCCGGGCCATTGCGCCCCGTAACGGCGACGAGCTTGTCGTCCTTGATCTGGTAGGTGAGCTGGCAGCCGACGCCGCAATACGGGCACACGCTGTTCACTTCGCGGTCGGGATATTCGGTGCGCTCGTTCTTGGCATTGACCAGTGTCGAGGGCATCAGCGCGCCGGTCGGGCACGCCTGCACGCATTCGCCGCAGGCAACGCACGTGGACGCGCCCATCGGATCGTCGAAGTCGAAGACAATCTTTTCGTTGTGGCCGCGCCCGGCCATGCCGATGACGTCGTTGACCTGCACTTCGCGGCAGGCGCGCACGCACAAATTACACTGGATGCAGGCGTCGAGATTGACCGCCATCGCCGGATGGCTGCGGTCGGGCGCCGGATTTTTCGCGCGCTCGGGAAAACGGCCGGTCTCGATGCCCATCTTGCCGGCCCAGCCCCAGAACTTGGAGGCCGGATCGTGCGAGGTCGCGCGCTCCGGCTGATCGGAGACCAGCAGATCGAAAATCATCTTGCGCGCTGTCTGCGCGCGCGTGTTGGAGGCGTTCACCTTCATGCCGGCGGTCGGCTTGCGGATGCAGCTCGCGGCCAGCACGCGCTCACCCTCGATCTCAACCATGCAGGCGCGGCAGTTGCCGTCGGCGCGGTAGCCGGGTTCGGGCGAGTAGCACAGATGCGGAATATCGATGCCTTCGCGCTTGGCCACCTGCCAGATCGTCTCGCCCTCTTGCGCGATGACTTCGCGCCCGTCGAGCAGGAACGTAATGGGTTGGCTTTTGCCGTTGGTCTTGCTCATAGGATCACCTTCACCAATGCCCTAAAGGCTTTGTGAGTTCCTCGGGAAAATATTTCAGCACGCACAGCAGCGGGTTCGGCGCCGCCTGGCCGAGGCCGCAGATCGAGGCGTCCCGCATGGCGGTGGAAAGCTCGGTCAGCAGCGCCGGTTCCCACGGACCTTTCGCCATCAGCGCGACAGCCTTTTCGGTGCCGACGCGGCAGGGCGTGCACTGGCCGCAAGATTCGTCCTCGAAAAAGCGCATCAGATTGAGCGCCACAGCCTTCATGTCGTCCTTGTCGGAGAGAATGACAACGGCGTGCGAGCCGACGAAGCAGCCGTATTGTTCCAGCGTACCGAAATCGAGCGGTTCGTCCGCCATCGATGCCGGCAGAATGCCACCCGATGCGCCGCCCGGCAGATAGCCCTTGAAAACATGCCCCTCGGTCATGCCGCCGCAGAATTCATCGATCAGCTCGCGCGCGGTGACGCCGGCGGGCGCCATCACCACGCCCGGCTTTTTCACGCGCCCCGAAACCGAGAAGCTGCGGAAACCCTTGCGCTCGCGCCGCCCCTGCGAGGTAACCCACTCCGGGCCCTTCTCGACGATGTCGCGTATCCAGAACAGCGTCTCGACGTTTTGCTCCAGCGTCGGGCGGCCGAACAGACCGACCTGCGCGACGTATGGCGGACGGTGGCGCGGCAGGCCGCGCTTGCCTTCGATCGACTCGATCATCGCGGATTCTTCGCCGCAGATGTAAGCGCCGGCGCCGCGCCGCTGATGCAGCCGCGTGTGCTTGGCGAGGCCCGCCTTCTCGACCTTGGCGAACTCCTCGGCGAGCATCAGACGAACTTCGGGATATTCGTCGCGGATATAAAAATAAGTGTCGGGCGCTTCGATGATCCATGCGCCGATCAGCATGCCTTCGATGAAGCGATGCGGGTCTTGTTCGAGGTAATAGCGATCCTTGAACGTGCCGGGCTCGCCCTCGTCGCCATTCACCGCCATCAGGCGCGGCGCTGGCTCGGCGCGCACAAGCGACCACTTGCGTCCCGTCGGAAATCCCGCGCCGCCAAGACCGCGCAGGCCGGCGTCGCTCACGATCTTGATGATGTCATCGCGCGTGCGCTTGCCGGAGAGGCAGTCTTTCAGCAGCGCATAGCCGCCGGCTTTCTGATAGGCGGCGAAATCCTGTTTCGTGTGATAGGCGTGCGCGTGCTGATTTTTTTTCACCAAGGCAGCGACGCTGTCCACGGTCGAGCGCTCGGTCTGCACGTGATGCACCGCGCACACCGGCGCGCGGTCGCAAGCGCCCATGCAAGGCGCGCGCACGACGCGCACATCCTTGCCCAGTTTTCCCGGCAATTCGGCGAGCAATTTTTCCGCGCCGGCCATCGCGCAGGATAATGAATCGCACACGCGCACCGTGACCGCCGGCGGCGGAGGGCCGTCCTTCACCACGTCGAAATGCGCGTAGAAGGTCGCGACCTCATAGACTTCGGTCTGCGCCATCTTCATCTCGTGCGCGAGCGCGGCGAGATGCGGAGCCGAGATGTGTCCCCACTTGTCCTGAATGAGATGCAGATGCTCGATCAGCAGATCGCGGCGGCGCGGCCGGTCGCCAAGCAACGTCTGCACTTCGTCGAGCGCCGCCGTGTCGATCTGGCGTCCCTTCGGCGTGCGGCTGGGTTTTTTGCCGCGCGGCCCGGCCCCATTGGCTCCGGATTTGGGCGGAACATGCATATTCATCGGGATCTCCTGCGCCTACGTTTGAAACGCTTCTAAAGCCCAGACAATCCCGTGCTCCCCATGGCTTGATAGAGATTTTCTATCGACTAGATAGGGATTACTGCTTAATATTTACGCGATGGCTTTAGCTGGTTTTCTCTAACGCATTGAAATTACGAGGGATTGTTAGTTGATCGACAAGCTCGACTTTATTCTGGCCCTGGCGCGGGAGAAGCATTTCGGCCGCGCGGCGGAGTCCTGCGGGGTCACGCAACCCACACTTTCGGCAGGCGTGAAGCAACTCGAGGAGCAGATGGGCGTGCTGCTGGTCAACCGCGGCTCGCGCTTCCAGGGCTTCACGCCGGAGGGCGAGCGCGTGCTGGACTGGGCGCGGCGCATCGTCGGCGACACGCAGGCCATGCGCGCGGAAATCAAATCGCTGCGCAGCGGCCTGACCGGGCGGCTGCGGATCGCGGCGATCCCGACCACGCTCGGCATGGTGGCGGCGCTGACGACGCCATATCGCGAGCGGCATCCGAATGTGCAATTCACCATCTGGTCGCGCACGTCGATTGAGGTGCTCGACCTGCTGGAAAATCTCGAGATCGATGCCGGCGTCACTTATTTGGACAACGAACCCTTGGGGCGCGGCGTCAACATGATCCCGCTCTACCGCGAGCGCTATTGTCTGCTCACGTCGTCGGACGCGCCGCTCGGAAATCGCGCCACGGTGACATGGGCCGAGGTCGGGCAGGTTCCCCTTTGCCTGCTCACCCCCGACATGCAGAACCGCCGCATCATCGATGGATTGCTGAAAACCGCGGGCAACGCTTCGCCACCGACGCTGGAATCGGATTCGATGATCCTGTTGTTCAGCCACGTTCGCACGGGACGCTGGGCGAGCGTAATGCCGGCCAAGCTCGCCGAAACGCTGGGATTGACGGAGACGATCCGCGCGATCCCGATCGTCGAGCCGGAAGCCGTGCACACGATAGGCCTCGTCGTGCCGGCGCGCGAACCGATGATGCCGATCACCGCAGCATTGGTGGAAGAAGCCAAGCGCGTGGCGCCGATGCTGGAGGGATGAGCCGAAATAAAAAAAGGCCGGGACGAACCCGGCCTTTCTGCTTTCTCAAATCTATTTCAAGCCACTTTCTCGTGCAGGTGGCGGAACATCGCCTTCCTGGCTTCGTCGTCCATCTCGGTCTTGAACTTATGCTTGTCCTTGATCGCAATCGCGCGGGCCGCCGCGGGACGCGCGGAGATTTCATCGACCAAGCGCTTGAGGTTGGGGAATTTCGCCCAGTGCTCTTCGCCAATGACGGTCGGGATCAAACGCGCCCAACCCCACACCGCCATGTCGACGATGGTGTAAGTGTCGCCGAGCATGTAGCGCCGCTTGGCGAGGTGAGCCTCGAGAATGCCGAAGTGGCGCATCGCCTCGAACATGTAACGGTTCACCGCATAGGGCAGCTTTTCCGGCGCGTAGTGGCGGAAGTGCACGGACTGTCCCGAAAACGGACCGACGCCGGAGGCGACGAACATCATCCATGAAAACAGTTCGCCACGCGCTTTCGGCGTGTTCGGCGGCATGAACTTGCCGGTCTTCTCGCCGAGATAAAGCAGGATGGCGTTGGAATCGAACACCGTGGCGTCGCCATCGACCAGGGCCGGCACCTTGGCGTTCGGATTGATCGCGAGATATTCCGGCTTGTGCTGGTCGCCCTTGCGGGTGTCGACCGGCATCGGCTCGTAAGCCAGCCCGGATTCTTCCAGGAACAGCGCCACCTTCATCGGGTTGGGCGCGCCGCTGTAATAAAATTTGAGCATCTGTTTCTCTCTGTTTTACGGGATCAGAACAATCCGACGATCTTGCCATCCGGGCCGACGTCGATGGAATCCGCCGACGGCACTTTGGGCAGGCCCGGCATGGTCATGATCTCACCGCAGATCGCGACCACGAATTCCGCGCCAGCGGAGAGGCGAACCTCACGCACCGGGATCGAGAAGCCGGTCGGCGCACCCTTCGAATCCGGATTGGTCGAGAAGGAATACTGCGTCTTGGCAATACAAACGGGCAGCTTGCCGAAGCCCATTTCTTCCCACGTCTTGAGCTGGTCCTTCACCGACTTGTCGGCGGTGGCATCGTCGGCGCGATAGATCTCTTTCGCGATGGTGCGGATCTTCTCGAACAGCGGCATCTCGTCGGGATAAAGCAGCTTGAGCTTGCCTTTGCTCTCGTCGATCACCTTCACGACCGCCTTGGCGACATCGGCCGCGCCCTCGCCGCCCATAGCCCAGTGATCGGCCATCAGCGCCTCGACGCCGAGCGCCTTGCACTTTTCCTTTACCAGCGCGATTTCTGCGTCGGTATCGGCGGAGAAGCGGTTGATCGAAACCACCGCCGGAAGACCGAACTTCTTCACGTTCTCGACATGGCGCTGAAGATTGCTCATGCCGGCTTCGAGCGCCTTGAGGTTCTCGTTCTTGAGATCTTCTTTCTTCACGCCGCCGTGCATCTTCAATGCGCGGATGGTGGCGACGATGACGACGCAGGACGGTTCGAGACCGGCCTTGCGGCACTTGATATCGAGGAATTTTTCCGCACCCAGGTCAGCGCCGAAACCGGCTTCCGTGACGACGTAATCGGCAAGCTTCAACGCGGTGGTGGTGGCAACGACCGAGTTGCAGCCGTGCGCGATGTTGGCGAACGGACCGCCGTGAATGAACGCGGGCGTGCCTTCCAGCGTCTGCACCAGATTGGGTGCGATCGCTTCCTTCAACAACGCGGTCATCGCGCCGTGCGCCTTGATGTCCTTGGCGCGCACAGGTTTACGGTCGCGGGTGTAGGCGACGATGATGTTGCCGAGCCGCGTTTTAAGATCGTCGAGATCGTTGGCGAGGCAGAAGATCGCCATGACTTCCGATGCCACGGTGATGTCGAAACCGGATTCGCGCGGATAGCCGTTGGCGACGCCGCCGAGCGAGCAGACGATCTCGCGCAGCGCTCGGTCGTTCATGTCCATGACGCGGCGCCAGGTGACGCGGCGGGAATCGATACCGGCGGCGTTGCCCCAGTAGATGTGATTGTCGATCAGCGCCGAGAGCAGGTTGTGCGCCGACGTGATGGCGTGGAAGTCGCCGGTGAAGTGAAGGTTGATGTCCTCCATCGGGATGACTTGCGCGTAGCCGCCACCCGCCGCGCCGCCCTTCATGCCGAACGAAGGCCCCAATGAGGGTTCGCGCAGGCAGAGCATCGCCTTTTTGCCGATGTGATTGAGCGCGTCTGTTAAGCCCACAGTGGTGGTGGTCTTGCCCTCGCCCGCGGGCGTCGGCGAAATTGCGGTGACCAGGATCAGCTTGCCGTTCTTTTTGCTCTTGAGCGATTTGACGTACTCCATCGACACCTTGGCCTTGAAGTGGCCGTAGGGATCGAGGTTCTCGGCGGCGATGCCGAGCTTTTCCTTGGCGATGTCGAGGATGCGCCGCTTCTCGGCGGACTGCGAAATTTCGATATCGGACTTCGGCTTCTGATGTTGCGAGGCGGGCATGGGATGTATCCGTTCAATGCAAGAGTGGTGAACCGGAGATGAGTGTTGGTCTGATTATGAAAAGCGCGTGCCTTTTTCGATCTTGGCGGCAATGGCCCATTCGCCGCCACCGACCTTGCCGGCTTCGGCCTGCACGCGCGTGACCTTGAAGCGGCCATCGGCGCACACCACGGTGAAGCCGTCGGCTTCCACCGCGACGACTTCGCCGATTTTTCCGGCGATGCCTTTCGGGTCCTTCGCCGGCAGCGGCTTGGCGTCGAATATCTTGAGCTTGATGTTGTTGATCGTCGCCCAGGCGCCGGGCGCCGGATTGCAGCCGCGAATGAGGCGATCGATCTGCTCCCACGGCTTGCCCCAGTCGATGCGGGCATTGTCGGGGCCGCAGCGGCCTTCGTAAGTCGCCTTCGATTCGTCCTGCTTGATGCGCGGCGCCTTGCCGGCCTTCACGAGGTCTACCGACTCCATCATCGCATCGACGCCCATCGGGAACAGGCGGTCGAAATAAACGGTGCCGAGCGTGTCAGTGCCGCTGATCGGCGTTTTCTTCTGGACCAGCACGGCGCCGGTATCGAGACCGTTGTCCGGCCAGAAAATCGAAAGGCCGGTTTCCTTCTCGCCCTTGATGATCGGCCAGTTGATCGCGCTGGCGCCGCGATAGGCGGGCAGCAGCGACGGATGATACTGGATCGAACCCTTGGTCGGGATGTTGAGGAATTCTTCCGGCACGAACAGCGTGACAAACGCCATCACCTGCAGGTCCGGCTTGAGCGCCTTGAACTCGGCCCATACTTCCGGCTTTTTGTAACTGTCGGGCTGATAGATCGGCAGCTTGGCGGCGAGCGCCGCTTCCTTCAGCGGGTCGATCTTGGCGCCCGGCTTTTCCGGCGCGACGTAAACCGCGACAACTTCCTCACCGCGCTTGATCAGCGCTTCCAGCACGGCCTTGCCGAACGCCTGCTGGCCGTGAACCACGATACGCATCGGTCTCTCCCCAAACTCAGTTGTGTTCCCTCCCCCCTTGCGGGGGAGGGTTAGGGAGGGGGGTCGTTATTGTTGCGCGAGTTGCGCGAAACAATTCTACCCCCACCCCCGACCCCTCCCCGCAAGGGGGAGGGGAGCAGAAATCACGCCGCGTCTTTCGCGCCTTCCTTTTTCGGCGCGCTCAGCGCGCCGGAATTCTTGATCTCGGCTACGGCATCCGCCTTGAAGCCGATCACCTTGGTCAGAATCTCGTCGGTGTGTTCGCCGAGCAGCGGCGAGCGCTTCACCTCGCACGGCGAGTCCGACATCTTCACCGGGTTGCCGACGGTCAGGTACTTGCCGCGCGTCGGATGATCGACCTCGACCACCGTTCCCGTTTTGCGGAGAGACTGCTCCTCGGCGATTTCCTTCATCGACAAAATCGGCCCGACCGGAATATCGACCTTGTTGCACAGTTCCATGACCTCGAACTTGGTCTTGGTCATCGTCCATTGCTCGATGGTGGCGAAGATCGATTTCAGCTTCGGCAGCCGCGCCGGAGGCTTGGCATATTCGGGATCGGTCTTCCATTCCGGCTTGCCGATGAGATCGCAGATTGCTTCCCACACCGGCGCCTGGGTGATGAAATAAATGTAAGCGTCGGGATCGTTCTCCCAGCCCTTGCACTTGAGAATCCATCCCGGCTGACCGCCGCCGGAATCGTTGCCGGCGCGCGGAACCGCCGAACCGAAAGCAACGCCTTCACCGAACTGGCTGTATTCCCGCAACGGGCCGTGCTTGAGCCGCTGCTGATCGCGCAATTTGACGCGCGCGAGATTGAGCACGCCGTCCTGCATGGCGGCGAGAACCTTCTGTCCGCGCCCCGTGCGGTTGCGCTGATAGAGCGCCCCCACGATGCCGAGCGCGAGATGCAAGCCGGTGCCGCTGTCGCCGATCTGCGCGCCGGTCACCAGCGGCGGGCCTTCGCGGAAGCCGGTGGTGGAAGCAGAGCCGCCAGCGCATTGCGCGACGTTCTCATACACCTTGCAGTCCTCATACGGGCCGGGGCCGAAGCCCTTTACCGAAGCGACGATCATGCGCGGGTTGAGCTTGTGGATGTGCTCCCAGGTCAGCCCCATGCGGTCGAGCGCGCCGGGAGCGAAATTTTCCACCAGCACGTCGCAGATTTTCACCAGTTCATTGAGCACCCGCATGCCTTGCTTGTGCTTGGAGTCGATGGTGATCGAGCGCTTGTTGCCGTTGAGCATCGTGAAATAGAGGCTGTCCGCGCCTTTCACGTCCTGCAACTGGCCGCGCGTGATATCACCAACGCCGGGCCGCTCGACCTTGATCACGTCAGCGCCCATGTAGGCGAGAAGTTGCGTGCAGGTCGGACCCGATTGCACGTGCGTGAAATCGAGGATGCGGACGCCATCGAGCGCCTTGCCGGCCTGCCCGAACGGCTTCTTCACCGGCGGCGGCAAAACCTTCGTCGCCGCCGACAGGTTGATTTTCGCAGCCGTCTTGCCGCTGGTCTTTTTCGCCTTCGCCGGTTTCGACTTGGCTTTTGTCTTGCTTACTTTTTTGGATTTTTTCTTGGCCATGCCCCTGTCCCCTTAATTCTTGCGAATCTTGCTTTGCGGATTGAGGTTGCCGATGCGGCCGCTCTCGCTGCCGGCCGCCGGGTCGAGCACCGCGTTGATGAGGGTCGGCTTGCCGGAGTCCATCGCAGCGTTCACGGCGCGCTTGAGTTCGTCCGGGGACGTCGCATTGACGCCGACGCCGCCGAAAGCCTCGATCATCTTGTCGTAGCGCGAGCCCTTCACGAACACGGTCGGCGCCGGGTCGCTACTCACGGTATTGACGTCGGTGCCGCGATAAATGCCATCGTTGTTGAAGATGACGATGCAGACCGGCAGCTTGTACCGGCAGATCGTTTCGACCTCCATGCCCGAAAAGCCGAACGCGCTGTCGCCTTCGACGCAGAGCACCGGCTTGCCGGTCTCGATGGCCGCGCCGACGGCGTAGCCCATGCCGATGCCCATGATGCCCCAGGTGCCGACGTCGAGGCGCTTGCGCGGCTGATACATGTCGATAATGCCGCGCGCGAGGTCGAGCGTATTGGCGCCTTCGTTCACGAGAATGGCGTCCGGCCGTTCCTTGACGATGGTGCGCAGCACGCCGAGCGCGCCGTGGTAATCCATCGGCGAGTTGTTGTTCATCAGCCGCGGCGCCATCTTGGCGATGTTTTCTTCCCGCTTCGAAGTGACGGCGTTGACCCAGTCAGCTTGCGGGGACGGCCACTTGGCACCCATTCCCTGCAGAAGCGCCGAGACGCACGAACCGATATCGCCAACCACGGGCGCGACGATCTCGACATTCGAGTCCATTTCCTTCGGCTCGATGTCGATCTGGATGAATTTCTTCGGCGCATCGCCCCAGGCTTTGCCCTTGCCATGCGAGAGCAGCCAGTTGAGGCGGGCGCCGATCAGCATGACGACATCGGAATCCTTGAGCACCGTCGAGCGTGCCGCGCCCGCGCACTGCGGATGCGTGTCGGGCAAAAGCCCCTTGGCCATGCTCATGGGGAGGAACGGAATGCCGCTCTTTTCGACGAACGTGCGGATCGCGTCATCGGCCTGCGCGTAAGCCGCGCCCTTGCCGAGGATGATCAGCGGCTTCTTGGCGCCCTTAAGCACGTCGAGCGCGCGCTTGATCACATCGGGCGCTGGAATTTGAGCCGGCGCCGCGTCGATCACTTTCACCAGCGACTTTTTTCCAGCCTCCGCATCCATCACCTGCCCGAACAGCTTGGCGGGCAAGTCGAGATAGACGCCACCCGGACGGCCCGACACCGCGGCGCGGATCGCGCGCGCCACGCCGATGCCGATGTCGGCCGCATGCAGCACGCGGAACGCCGCCTTGCACAGCGGCTTGGCGATCGCGAGCTGATCCATCTCTTCATAGTCGCCCTGTTGCAGATCGACGATCTCGCGCTCGGACGAGCCGGAAATCAGGATCATCGGGAAGCAGTTGGTCGTGGCATGAGCGAGCGCGGTCAGACCGTTGAGAAAGCCCGGCGCAGAAACGGTGAGGCAGACGCCAGGTTTCTTGGTCAGGAAGCCGGCGATCGACGCCGCATAACCTGCGTTCTGTTCGTGACGGAACGAAATGACGCGGATGCCCGCAGCCTGCGCCATGCGGCCGAAGTCCGTGATCGGAATGCCGGGCACGCCGTAAATCGTGGTGAGACCGTTGAGCTTGAGCGCATCGATAACGAGATTAAAGCCATCCGTCAGATCCTGCTCCGCTTCGGGCGCGGGTTTCGGTTTTGCTGCTGTCTCAGCCATCGTTCTCTCCCGTAATCTTTGCAAAAGCGCGCGATTTCTCCGCGCGGTGCCGTTGAAGCCGGTTAATCCAGGTAGTCGGCGTAGCGCTCCACGTGATCGGCGAGGCCGAGCGCGTGATCGCGCACGAGTTTTTCCGCGCGATTGGTGTCGCGCGCTTCCAGTGCTTCGATGATGTTGATGTGGTCGCGGATGGACTTATCGGCGCGATCCTTTTCGACGATCGTCTTGCGGCGGATCATGCGCATGTGCGTGAACAGGTTTTCCGCCATGTCGATCAGCACCCGATTCTGGCTCATGCGGATGATGGCCTGGTGGAACTGGATGTTGACCTCGGAATATTCGTCGAGATGCGCGCGCACGGCGCCGTCCTCGAAGGTGGCGAACATCCGGCGCAGCGAGGTGATGTCGGGGTCGATGGCGTTTTCGGTGATCAGGCGCGCGGCCATGCTCTCAAGCGCGGCCCAGGCGGTGATCATCTCGATCACCTCGCGGCGCGTTTTGCGAACGACATAGACGCCGCGGCGCGGCACCGAGCGCACGAAACCTTCGCGCTCGAGTTGCGCCATCGCCTCGCGCACCGGCGTGCGGGAGACGCCGAAGTCCTGCGCCAACTGGCGCTCGTCGAGGCGGATGTCGCTGCGGTTGCGATAGATGTCCATCGACACGATGACGTTTTTCAACGCCGCGTAGGCTTTGTTCTTGAAGCTGAAATTGGTGTCGATCGGGTCGATGGCGAGCCGCGAGGCGCTGACGGCCTCACGCTGCGATACCTGCGGCCGGCGCGCGCGCACGTTACCGATCCTGGGCGTATTGGTACTCATAAGGCCACCACCGGGTACTGGTATACATTATTCCAACAACAGTGCCATTCCAAGGGCCGCAGCCTTTGGAACGCTTGGTTTAAGCGGACTTCGTCCGCAGCCGGGCGAACCCGTCCGAGATCATCGGCCAGAACAACGCGACCAAGCCGAGCACCATGATCGAGCCGACAAGCCCGTTGGAAAAGAAGATGCCGAGACTGCCTTGCGAGCCGAGCAGAGATTGCCGGAACGCTTCCTCGGCTTTGTCGCCAAGCACAATCGCCAGCACCATCGGCGCCAGCGGGTAATTACATTTTTTCAGCGCATAACCGGCAATGCCGAACACCAGCATCATGATCACGTCGAAGGTCGAGTTGTGCACGGTGAAGGCGCCGATGGCGCAGACGACGAGAATAACCGGCGCGATGATGCTGAACGGAATGCGCAGAATCGCGGCGAACAGCGGCACGCAGGTAAGCACGACGATCAAGCCAACGAGGTTGCCGAGATACATCGAGGCGATCAGGCCCCAGACGAATTCCTTCTGCTCGACGAACAGCAACGGGCCGGGTTGCAGGCCCCAGATCAGCAAGCCGCCGAGCAGCACCGCCGCGGTGGGCGAGCCCGGCACGCCGAGCGAAAGCATCGGAAGAAGCGCCGCGGTGCCGGCCGCGTGCGCGGCAGTTTCCGGCGCGATCACGCCTTCGATCTCGCCTTTGCCGAAATTGTGCCCGCGCTTGGAGATACGCTTGGCGATGCCGTAGCTCATGAAGGAAGCGGGCGTAGCGCCGGCGGGCGAGATGCCCATCCAGCAGCCGATCAGGCAGGAGCGCAGCGACACCATCCAGTAGCGCGGCAATTCCTTCCAGGTCTGCCACACGATTTTCGGATTGATGCCGGTGGCACGGCCCTTGAAGCTCAGGCCCTCCTCCATCGTGAGCAAAATTTCGCCGATGCCAAACAGGCCGATGACGGCGATGAGGAAGTCGAAGCCGTTGAGCATTTCCGAGAAGCCGAACGTCAGGCGCAGCTGGCCAGTGACGGAATCGAGGCCGACCGCGGCAAGCGCAAAGCCGATCATCATCGACACGATGGTCTTGAACGGCGGCTCCTTGCCCATGCCGATGAAACTGCAGAAGGCGAGGAAGAACACGGCAAATTTCTCCGCCGGCCCGAATTGCAGCGCGAACCTGGCGACCAGCGGCGCGACCAGCGTGATGACGATGACCGCGAACAGCGCGCCGACGAACGAGGAGGTGAAGGCGGCGGTGAGCGCTTCACCGGCCTTGCCCTGTTGCGCCATCGGATGACCGTCGAAGGTCGTCGCGACCGACCACGGCTCGCCCGGAATATTGAACAGAATGGACGTGATGGCGCCGCCGAACAGCGCGCCCCAGTAAATGCAGGACAGCATGATGATCGCCGAGGTCGGCGACATGCTGAAGGTGAGCGGAAGCAGGATCGCCACCCCGTTTGCGCCGCCGAGGCCCGGCAGCACGCCGATGATGACGCCGAGCAAGATGCCGACGACCATCACCATCAGGTTGAATGGCTGGATCACGACCGCAAAGCCGTGAAAAAGATTGACGATCTCTTCCATGTTCCGTCCCTTAACTACGAGTTTTTTTCTTGCGGCTGTACGAGCCGCTTAAAGTCCCAGAAAATCTTCGATCGGTCCCTTCGGCAGCGGCACCAGGAACCACTTCTCAAACATGAAGTACAAAGCGAGCGGCACGCCGAGCGACACCGCCGCCGTCAGCGGCAACTTGTATTTTCCAAGCCACAGCATGAACACGCCGATCATCACCACCGAGGCGAGATAGATGCCGGTGTAAGGCAGCACGAACACGTAGACCGTCGTCGGAATCACGACCGCCATCACCTGACGAAGCTGGCTCCATTCGGCGAAGCGCGGCGCCGCCTTGGTGGCAAACGCATGCACCATGTTCACGGCGCTGGAGAGAATGATGGCGATGCCGATGTAGAACGGAAAGAATCCCGAACGCGGACCTTCCGCGCCCCAGCCGATACCAACCTGCAAGCTGCCGGCCACGGTGATGGCGCCAAGCAGCGCCATGAAGGCGGCCAGGCCGATCTCCACCGTCCGGTGGGACGGACCGTCCCCCGACTGATGCGTCGTGTCGTTCATGATTCCCTCACGCTTTGGGATAAAAAGACGCCGGCGGAGAAAACTCCGCCGGCGTTTGTATTATTGCTTCGGAGCGAGGAAGCCCGCTTCCTTCATCAGGGCTTCGTGGCGCTTCTCTTCATTCGCGACCCAGGTGACGTAGTCCTTGCCGGTCATGAAGGTCTGATTGAAAGCGCCGTCTTCCATGAGCTTCTTCCACTCAGGGGTCGCGCGCACTTTCTTCATCAGCTCGACGTAGTAGTTGACCTCATCCGCGCTGGCGCCGGGGGCCATGAAGAAGCCGCGCAGCATCAGGTACTCGGTGTTGAGACCCTGCGACTTGCAGGTCGGTATGCTGTTCCAGGCGAGATCGCCGAAGATCTTCTCGTTGTAGGCCAGCTGCTTGCCGTCGAACACGCAGAGCGGACGCAGCTTGCCTGCGCGCCACTGCGCCACGGCCTCGATCGGATTGTTGACGGTCGAGTCGACGTGATTGCCGACCAGCTGCACGGCAACTTCGCCGCCGCCTTTATAAGGAATGTAGGTCATCTTCTTGCCGATCGCCTTTTCGATAGCGACCGTGATGATCTGGTCTTCCTGCTTGGAACCCGTGCCGCCCATCTTGAACTGGCCGTCCGGCGCAGCCTTGATCGCAGCGATAAAGTCCTTCACCGACTTGTACGGCTTATCGGCGTTCACCCAGAGGATGAATTCGTCGAGCGCCATCATGGCGACCGGGGTCATGTCCTTGTAGTTAAACGGAATGCCGGTCGCGAGCGGCGTCGTGAACAGGTTCGACAGCGTGATGATCAGCTTGTGCGGATTTCCCTTCGAGCCTTTGACGTCGAGGAAACCTTCACCGCCGGCGCCGCCGGCCTTGTTGATGACCACGATCGGCTGCTTCATCAAATTGTGCTTGGTGATGATGCCCTGAACAACGCGGGCCATCTGGTCAGCGCCACCGCCGGTGCCGGCGGGAACAATGATTTCTACTGTGCGTGTCGGCTCCCACGCTGCGGCTGCCACCGAGACAACACTTCCGGTGATGAGCAGCGCCGCGGCCGTGCCGAGGCCAAGTTTCTGCAAGGATCGAGTCATTCGCGTCCTCCCTTAGTGTGTTTTGCCCCCACCGGTCTAAGCCGGCTTCAGGATTACCGCTTGTGCGGTCCGCTTTTTTCCTGCCCGCGCGCGCGGGCGAGGATTGGCGGCAGGCAAATATCTCTCAATTCCGGCACCCGTGTATACATAATAATGATGGGGCATTTGGTTTTAATGACGCACGGCGCCGGGAATTGACGCAGTGCAATACGACTGCCTCGTCTGCCGCAGCTACGAGAAGAGAGGAAGAGAGAGAGAGAGAGAGAGAGAGAGAG
>CAMDSH010000034.1 GCA_945907045.1 Rhizobium sp. Q54
CTGCGCCGCTCCGTTGCCGCCGCCTGGATCAAAAACATCGGCAGCCCCGCCCTCAAGCTGAGCCTTCCACGTCGTGATCTGATTGGGGTGAACGTCGAACTGTTCCGCAAGCTCAATCAGCGTTCGATCGCCCTTGATGGCGGCAAGCGCCACCTTAGCCTTGAAGGCCGGTGTGTGGTTCCGACGGGGTCGTCTTGTCATGGTCTCTCCTGATTCGCAGGGCACAGCGTGCCCGCCGTCAGGCAGAAATTCCACTTATCGTCCTGTGCAGATTCCCGGGACCGGCTCTTTCGCGGGTGGGCTCGGCGCCGCCGGAGCGCGGGTTGCGCGAATGGGCAAAATTCGTGCACGCGAATCAAACCGGACAGAAAACGCTCGCCGCCGTGGCGTAAGCGGCGCGGGTTACGGCAATCGCGGCGACACGAGTTTATAAAGCGCGCGCAGCATCCGGCCCGGCGGCGTCTCGCGCAGCAATTTCCACCAGCCTTGTCGGCCGATGCGCACGGCTAGAGCGGGCTTGGCAAATTCGGCGCAAACAACCCGCGCACCTAAAAAATTCCGTTCCACGTATGCCGGGCAATTCAATTTGACCGCTTCGGAATATGCGTGCGCGTAATCGGAATGACAGAACAACACCTTGTTGGCGCCGATTGCGAACGGCGCGATGCCGCGCGGAGCGCTGAAATAATTCGTCGTGCCGACGGAAACTTCCGGCCACATTTCATTGAAATAATCGTCAAGGATAACGATGCCGCCGGGTGCGAGCGCTGTTTCCGCTGTTGCTAAATCATGCGCGGTGATCGCCGCCGTGTGGCCGCCGTCGATGCTGACGAAACGGAATTTCCCGCCCGCCGCCTCTATCAGTGAGTTGCCGGTAATCTTGGCCGAATCGCCGGCACAGATGATGACGTCATTGTTGCCCGCATGTTTTTGCAAGTTTTCATTCAATTTTGCGAGATTGCCTTCGCCCGATCCGTCGATATTTTTCTCCTGCTCGCCGAACAAGTCGACGGCTACGGCTTTCTCTCCGGCGGCTTTCAGCAGATAGAGAAGAATGAAAAACTTGCCGTGATGGACGCCGATCTCGGCCACATGCCCTTTCACGCCGCGCGCAGTCTGCACGCCGGCGCAGGCGATGATCATCTGCACCGCGCCGGGGAGCAGCCATCCCTCTACGCGCCGGTAACCTGATTTCACATATCGTTCAAGTGATCTGTTCACGGCGCGGTCACTCGCCGTTGGGCGATAATGCTGAGCGTGATGATGTTGTCCAGAAGGCGCATTTTCAGCGTTGAGCGCTGCAACGGGAACGAGCGGACATCAAATGAATCGCGCAGCGCCGCACGGACATCGTTGCGCGACACCATGTGAACCGCGTCGTAATCGCGCCGCCACGGCCGCTTGAAAACGGCGGGGTCGGCGCAAATCCAGAATTTCGGCGCCCGCGTGAGCCGGGTCGCGATGCCGGAAGCAAACAAGAAGAGCGTCAGCAGTTGTTGCCGCCACCACGGCAGCCAGCGGATCGCGGGCGGAATGTAGCCGGGGAAGCCGTATTTCGGGCAGACGATGATAATGGCGCCGCCGGGGTTGAGAACTTCCTTCATTCCCTGAAGAAAACGATGCGGCGCGACCAGGTGCTCGAACACGTAAGTCGAAAAACATAAATCGAACGTCCCGCGCTTGGCGATTTCCGGAAAATCTCCAACGATGAAATCGATTTTGTTCTGCCGGTAAAAATCGGCGTTGGTGTCGTCGATGTCATGTGCGAGATATTCGATATTATTTTCAAATTTTTGCTGACGAATGAACGCGGGAAACGCCGTGCGGCCGGCGCCAAGTTCGAGAATGCGAACGCGTGCCGCATTCGATGCGCGCCGGCTTTTTATATGCCGCAGGATCGGCTCGTAGATAAACGATTTGTCGTTTTCCGCGTAATCGTAATACGCCTCGTTGCCGCGATAAAACTGCTTCAGCCGCTGCTGCAATTCGGCGAGGCGGGGATCGGACGATTGCGCCCGCGCAAATATGGTTAACATCGGTTCCGCGTCTCCAGCGCGAAAACCATAACATAATGCGGCCTAAGCCGGTGTGCGGCGCTCAACAGAGGGGCGGAACGGCCAAAGGGCGCCCGGCAATACGACGAAAATGGTGACGCGTAGGGCCCCAAAAGACTATAGATGTGGCGAGAAACAGCCCTCATTTGGTCCGGGTATTAACCGAGAGGGCGGGGATGCTTTCGATGCATTTTGAGAAACGCGTTGCGGTCACGGGCGGCGCCGGATTTCTCGGCTCGCATCTCTGCGACGTGCTGGTCAAAAGCGGCGCCCAGGTTCTCTGCATCGATAATTTCTTCACCGGCGCGCGCTCGAATATCGACCATCTGCTGGGTCAGAAAAATTTCGAACTGATCCGCCACGACGTGACGTTTCCGCTCTATGTCGAGGTCGACGAGATTTATAATCTCGCCTGTCCCGCATCGCCCGTTCATTATCAGCACGATCCGGTGCAGACGACGAAGACCAGCGTGCATGGCGCGATCAACATGCTGGGGCTCGCCAAGCGCGTGAAGGCGAAAATTCTGCAAGCCTCGACCTCCGAGGTTTACGGCGATCCGCACGTGCACCCGCAAACCGAAGACTACTGGGGCAACGTCAATCCGATCGGCATCCGCTCCTGTTACGACGAGGGCAAGCGCTGCGCGGAGACGCTGTTCTTCGATTACTGGCGGCAGCACAAATTGCGCATCAAGGTGGCGCAAATTTTCAACACCTACGGCCCGCGCATGCACCCGAACGACGGGCGCGTGGTGTCAAATTTTATCGTGCAGGCGCTGCTCGGGCGCGACATCACGATTTACGGCGACGGCTTGCAGACGCGCTCATTCTGCTATGTCGACGATCTGGTCGATGGACTTGTGCGGCTGATGGCGACGGCGGACGACGTTACCGGGCCGGTCAACCTCGGCAACCCGAAGGAATTCACGATGGCGGAACTTGCCGCCACGGTCGTCGAGCTGACCGGTTCGCGTTCGCGCATCGTGCACCGGCCGCTGCCCGAGGACGATCCGCGCCAGCGCCGCCCGGATATTTCGCGCGCGCAGGACTTGCTGTCTTGGGCGCCGCGCACAAATCTCAAGGACGGATTGGGCCGCACCATCTCCTATTTCGAGAAGCTGCTGTCCGAACAGGGCGTGAAAAATTTGCTGGCGGGAAAGCTGCCGGTATGAATGACGTGTTGCGTGAGATCGTTTCCGGAGAGAGCGCGTGAATAAACAGAGTACCAAGGTCGAAGCGGAGCGTCCGGCGAATGCCGGGCTTGCCGATGTCACGGTGGTCGGCGGCGCCGGCCATGTCGGCATTCCGCTGGTGCTCGCCTTCGCGGAAGCCGGGCTCACCGTCAACGTCAACGACATCAACCGCGAGACGCTTGCGACGCTGCGCAGCGGCAAGCTGCCTTTCATCGAATATGACGCGGAGCCGCTGCTCGCCAAGGCGCTCAAGGCAAATAAGCTGATTTTCTCTTCGACGCCCGCCGAGATAGGCAATCGCGGGCCCGTCATCGTCACGGTCGGCACGCCGGTCGACGAATTCTTCAATCCGGTGCGCAAGTCGGTGCAGGACTGCATCGACGCGCTGTTGCCGCATCTCGCCGACGGCCAGTTGCTGGTACTGCGCTCGACCGTTTATCCCGGCACGACAGCATGGCTGGATTCCTATCTCAAGCGGCTTGGCCGGAATCTGAAAGTTGCGTTCTGCCCCGAGCGCGTCGTGCAAGGCTATGGCATCAAGGAATTGCGCGAGATGCCGCAGATCGTCACCGGCACGACGCCGGAAGCGGAAAAGGAAGCCGCCGCGCTGTTCCGCCTGATTGCGCCCGAAATCGTAACGGTATCGCCGATTGAAGCCGAGTTCGCCAAGCTGTTCAGCAACGCTTACCGCTACATCGAATTCGCGGCGACCAATCAGTTTTATCTCATCGCCAAGCAGGCAGGCGCCGACTATCAGGCGATCATGAAGGCCGTGAAGCACAATTATCCGCGCATGAAGACGTTTCCCGGTCCGGGCTTTGCCGCCGGGCCTTGCCTGTTCAAGGACACGATGCAGCTCGCCGCTTTCGCGCGGAACCAGTTTGGCCTTGGCCATGCGGCGATGCAGATCAACGAGGGCCTCGTTCTCAACGTGGTCGAGGACTTGCGGCGCAGTTACGAGCTGGAAAAGATGACCGTCGGATTGCTCGGCATGGCGTTCAAGGCCAACATCGACGACACCCGTTCCTCGCTCAGTTACAAGCTCAAGAAGGCGCTGATGAGCAGCGCGCGCGAAGTGCTCACCGCCGATCCGTTCGTCACCACCGATCCGGCGATCCTGCCGCTGGATGTTGTCGTCGAGCGCAGCGATCTGCTTATCCTGTGCACGCCGCACACCGCGTACAAGACGGCGGATCTCAAGGGCAAGCCGGTGGTCGATGTCTGGGGTTTCCTCGAAAATGCCAACGTCGTCTACTGAGCTGAAGGACAGCGGCATTAAGGCATGATCAAGCTTCCGCATCTCACAGCGCGTCAGACGCTGATCGTGTTGCACGATCTCATCGCCGCCGCCGCGGCGGTGGCCGCGACGTTTTACATGCGCTTTCAGGATCAGTTGCTGAACGAGCGGCTGGCGGGGCTGGTTCTTTTTCTGCCGGGCTTCGTGGTTTATGCCGGCGTGGTTTTCATCATTTTCAATCTGCACAAGACCAAGTGGCGTTTCACGTCGCTGCCCGATCTCTATAATATTTTCCGCGCCGCGTCGGTGCTCGCCGTCTCGCTGCTCGTGCTCGATTACATCCTGCTGTCGCCGAAATTTTACGGCACGTTCTTCTTCGGCAAGATAACGATTGTTCTCTACTGGTTTTTGCAGATCGCTTTCCTGGGCGGCTCGCGCGTCGCGTATCGCTATTTTCGCTATGCCCGCACGTTGCAGCGTTTCAAGGTCGCGGGTTCCAATCCCACGCTGGTGATAGGCCGCGCCGCCGACGCCGAAATCCTGCTGCGCTCCATCGAAAGCGGCGCGGTGAAGAAAATCTGGCCGGTCGGCGTACTCTCGCCCTCGCAGGCGGATCGCGGACAGACCATCCGCGGCGTTCCGGTGCTGGGCGACATCGACGATCTTGAACGCGTCGTAAACGATTTTGCCATACGCGGCACAAGGGTCGCCCGCGTGATCCTGGCGCCCTCGGCGCTTGCGCCGGAAGCAAAACCCGAATCGATTTTGATTCGCGCGCGCCGCCTCGGCCTCGTGATGAGCCAGTTGCCATCGCTGGAATCCGGCGGGCAGGCCATGCAGCTCGCCCCCGTGGCGGTGGAGGACTTGCTGCTGCGCCCGAGCGTGAAGATCGACTACCGGAGGCTGGAAAACTTCGTCAGTGGCAAGTCGATTGTCGTCACCGGCGGCGGCGGGTCGATCGGCGCCGAAATTTGCGAACGCGTGGTGACCTTCGGCGCATCGCGGCTGCTGATCATCGAGAATTCCGAGCCGGCGCTTTACGCCGTGCTGGAAGCGCTCAAGGCCGAGCACAACGGCGTCGCCGTCGAGGGCCGCATTGCCGATGTGCGCGACCGCGAGCGCATCTCGTCGCTGATCACGCGCTTCAAGCCGGACATCGTGTTCCACGCGGCCGCGCTCAAGCACGTTCCCATTCTCGAAAACGACTGGGACGAAGGCATCAAGACCAACGTGTTCGGCTCGGTGAATGTCGCCGACGCTGCCGCTGCCGCCGGCGCCGCCGCGATGGTGATGATCTCGACCGACAAGGCGATTGAGCCGGTGTCGGTTCTCGGCGCCACCAAACGTTTCGCGGAAATGTACTGCCAGGCGCTCGACCATGAATTCTCCCAGCGCGGCAACGCCGCGCGCCGCGCCATGCGGCTCATCTCGGTGCGCTTCGGCAACGTGCTGGCGTCCAATGGCTCCGTCGTGCCGCGCTTCAAGGCGCAGATCGAAGCCGGCGGCCCCGTCACCGTCACGCATCCGGACATGGTGCGTTACTTCATGACCATCCGCGAAGCCTGCGATCTCGTCGTCACCGCGTCGAGTCACGCGCTCGATGCCGCGCGCAGCGATGTTTCGGTCTATGTGCTCAACATGGGTCAGCCGGTGAAAATTCTCGATCTTGCCGAGCGGATGATACGCCTCACCGGTCTGGAGCCGGGCCGCGATATCGAAATCGTTTTCACGGGCATTCGTCCCGGCGAACGGCTGCATGAGATTCTATTCGCGCGCGAAGAGCCGAGTAACGAAATCGGCATCGCCGGCATTGTCGCGGCGAAGCCCGTGCAGCCGCCGCTCGACACCATGCGTGGCTGGCTGAAAACCATCGAGCACGGCCTTGCCAGCAATGACCGCGCGGTGATCTATCGCGTACTGCGCGATGCGGTGCCGGATTTTCGCGGCGAGGCGGCTTAGCGCATGATCCCGAAAAGTGGGAACCGGTTTTCGGATAAGATCATGCGCAGACAAGTTTAGGAGAGCAACGTGGACGTCGCAGCATTCTTCAAGAGTGAGTTCGCCGAGCACCGCGACGTCACCGCGCGCACGGAAGCCGCGCTTGGCAACGCGTTTGCCGGACTGCTCGCCGCCTGCGTCACGTCGATCAAAGGCGGCGGCAAGATCATGCTGTTCGGCAACGGCGGCAGCGCGGCCGACGCCCAGCATCTCGCGACCGAACTCACCATCCGCTACAAGAAAAACCGCGCCGCCATCGCGGCCATCGCGCTCACCACCGACACCTCGACGCTCACCGCCGCCGGCAACGATCTCGGCTTCGACGAGATCTTCGCGCGCCAGATCGAGGCGCTGGGCAAAAAGGGCGACGTCGTCATCGCCATCTCCACCTCCGGCAAGAGCCCGAACGTCATCAAGGCGCTGCAGAAGGCCAAGGCGATGGGGCTGGTGACGGCAGCCTTGAGCGGGCGTGACGGTGGCGGCCTTGTAGGCCTCGCCGGGCACCTGCTTGTCGTGCCATCCGATACCACCGCCCGCATCCAGGAGATGCACATAACGCTCGGCCAGATGCTCTGCGGGGCGCTGGAGATCGAGCTGGGGCTGGCGTAACTCCCGATATTTCAGTGGTTTAGTGCTGCGATGCTTTGTCTATATTTCATAATATGAAAGTCACATTCGCCACATCAAAATTCCCTTGACGGCAGGCCGCTCCCCCTTTTTGCTCGCCTCCCAAGGGGAAATGCCATGGACGCTAAAGTTCTTGCCGGGCCTGCACAGGCGCCCGCCGCGCGCACGGGCGGCGACCGCCACAGCATTCAGTCGGTCGATCGGGCTCTCTACCTGCTCGAGACCATCGCCGAGATGGGCGGCGAGGCGACGCTCACCGAGCTTTCCACCCGCACCGGGCTCAACATCTCCACCTGTCATCATCTGCTGGCGACGCTGATCCAGCGCGGTTTCGTCTCGCGCATTCCCGGCCGCAGGCTTTATGCGCTCGGCGCGCGCATTCTTTATCTCGGCCACGCCTGTTTGCAGGTCGATCTGCCGCGCCGCGCGCAGTCGTTCGTCGAGAGCATCAGCCGCGCCACCGGCGAAACCGTGCATCTCGCCGCGTTGCAGGGCGACAATGTCGTCACGCTGTTGATGCGCGAAGCGCGTCATGCGGTGCGCGTCGATACCGGCACGGTCGGAAAGTCCGACGCTGCGCACGCCACCGCCACCGGCAAGGCGATGCTGGCCTGGCTGCCCGAGGATGAAATCCGCCGCATCGTCACCGGCGACATGAAGCGCTTCACCGACAAGACGATTGTCGATTTTCCGGCTCTGATCGAGGAACTGCGGCTGGTGCGGCGCAAGGGTTTCGCCATGGACCGCGAGGAATTTCAGCCGGGCGTAATCTGCGTCGGCGCTGCGATACGCGATCACGCAGGCGCCGTCGTCGGGGCCATCAGCGCGTCGGCGCCGAGCATGCGCGCCAATGAAGAGCACATCGCGTTGATGCGCGATCAGGTCGTTGCCGCGACGCGCGCGTTGTCCGCCGAACTGGGCGAGCCGCAGTCGCAGCCGCAGGCTGTCGCTATTTAATTCGAATTCGAGAGGGAGAGACGCATGTACGCGCCAGCCGGTGTGAAGACGAGCAAGGACTTTCCGGTTCCGGACACCATGAAGGCATGGGTGCTCGGCGATCCGGGCCAGCTCACGCTCAAGGACAAGCCGGTACCGGTTCCGAAAAAGGCCGAGGTGCTGGTGCGCATCGACGCAGTGGCGATCTGCGCGACCGATCTCGACAATATTTATCACGGGCCGCCGGCGCTGATCGAAGGCGGTCTGCCGTTCAACAAGAACTGGACCCCCGGTCATGAATACATGGGCACGGTGGTCGCGCTCGGGCCCGGCGTCGATGAATACAAGATCGGCCAGCGCATCAGCGTCGAAATCCACGCCGGCTGCGGCCAGTGCAAGCGTTGCCGCGAGGGCATGTACACCTCGTGCCACAACTACGGCCTGAATTACGGCGACGTCGACAAGGGCCATCGCGCCAACGGCTTCACCACCGACGGCGGCTTCTGCGAATACCAGGTCAACAACATCAACACGCTCGTCGCCATCTCCGACGAAATGTCGGATGAAGAGGGCACGCTGGTCGTCACCGCCGGCACCGCGATGTACGGCCTCACCGAAGTCGGCGGGCTGGTCGCGGGCGAGAGCGTCGTCGTCACCGGCCCCGGCCCCATCGGCCTGATGGCTGTTGCCGTTGCAAAAGCGCTCGGCGCGCAGCCGGTCATTCTCACCGGCACGCGCGACAATCGTCTGCAGCTCGGCCTTGAGCTCGGCGCCGACCACGTCGTCAATATTCGCAAGGATGCGAACGTTGTCGCCGCGGTGCGGAAGGCGAACGGCGGCAAGGGCGTGGATTACGTGATCGAATGCTCCGCCGCGCCGAACGCCGTCAACGAAGCGCTCAAGATGGTCAATCGCGGCGGCAAGGTGTGCCTCGCTGCGTTTCCGCACGACCCCGCGCTGGTCGATATCGCGCACATCGTGCGCAACAACATCTACCTCTATGGCATTCGCGGCGAGGGCAAGAGCGCGACGCACCGCGCCGAAGCCTTCATGCGGCAGAAGCGTTTCGACGCCACCAAGATTCATACCCACACGTTCCCGCTCGCCGATCTGCCGACGGCGCTGCGTTACGCAAAGGACCGCGTCGATGACGCGATCAAGGTGGTGGTGAAGGCGAAAATGGACGCCGCGCATAAGCAGGCGGCGGAGTGACTTCTTTATCCCTCCCCCGCTTGCGGGGAGGGATTAGTAAGCAAGGAACGCAGTAGCGATGCTCACCTGCGATGAGTACCTGACCCCGCGCACGCTCGACGAGGCGTTCGCCGCCATGGCCACGCATCGCGGGCGCTATCGCGTCGTCGCGGGCGCGACCGACACGTTGCCGTGGGCGCGTCAGGGCCGTGCGGGCGACGTGAACATTCCGGTGCTGATCGATGTTTCCAAAATCCCGGAGATGAACGAGCGCGGCGCCAATGACCGCCGCGTGCGGCTGGGCGCGGCGATGCCGTTCCAGCGTTTCCTCGACGATGCGAATCTGGGGCGCGCGATGCCGTGCATGCCGCGCTGCGCGGTGTGGTTTGCCGACGATCAAATTCGCGCGCAGGCCACGATCGGCGGAAACATCATCAACGCTTCGCCCGCCGCCGACGGCACGCCATGCTTGATCGCGCATGACGCTTCTGTTGAGCTTGCCGTCGCGCGTGGCGGCAAGATATCCCGCCGCAAAGTGGCGCTGGATAAATTCATCCTCGGCCCCAGCAAGACTGCGCTGGAAGACGGCGAACTTCTCATCGCCATTGAATGCGACGCGCTGCCCGGTTACGGCGGCAGCTTCGAGAAAGTCGGCCATCGCCGCTCGCTGGTGATCTCGCTCGTGTGCCTTGCCGTGCTGGTCAAGCTCGACGCCGCGGGGAAAAAATTCGAGGACGTGCGCCTGGCGATTGCCGGTATCGGCCCGGTGCCGCAGCGGCTCACGCAAGTTGAGAAATTCCTGCGCGGCACGCCCATCGACGCCGAGCGTCTGGCACAGGCCGCCGACATGCCGGTCGAACTGGTCGCTTCGCGCACGCGGCAGGATTACCGCCGCGACGTGGTGCGCGGTTTCATGATGCGAGGTCTCATCAACGCCGCGCGCCGCGCCGGCGCGGACGCGCAAGCCCTCACGGGCGAACTGGAGGCGGCCTATGCCTGATCTCCAGTTTCAGGCGACGGTAAACGGCCGCAAGGTTGCGCGCAGCGCGAAGCCGCATCAACGGCTGCTCGATTTCCTGCGCGACGATCTGCAGCTTACCGGCAACAAGGAAGGCTGCGGCGCGGGCGAATGCGGCACCTGCTCGGTGTTTGTCGATGGCGTGCTGATGAAGTCGTGCCTGATGCCGGTGGCGAAGGCGCAGGGCGCGCAGATCGAGACCATCGAGGCGCTCGCCAGAACCGGCGAGCTGAGCGTGCTGCAAAAAGCATTTTATAAGGCGGGTGCGAGCCAGTGCGGCTATTGCATCCCTGGCATGGTGATGGCGGCGACCGCGGCGATCCGCGCCAATCCGTTCGCGGGCCGTGAGGAAATCAAGGAACGCCTCGGCGGTAACATCTGCCGCTGCACTGGTTACCAGAAAATATTCGACGCCGTGGAAATGGCGCGCGACGTGCAGAACGGCAAGCTGCCGGCGTCCGCGCTTTCCGAGATCGAGGCCGAACAGGGTGACTTCATCGGCAGGAACGTGCGCCGCATCGATGCGCCGTCCAAAGTATCCGGTGCGCTCAAATACGCCGGCGACATGACGATGCCGCACATGTTGCATGTGCAGGTGCTGCGTTCGCCGCACGCGCATGCGCGCATCGTCTCCATCGACACCTCCGCCGCCGAGAAATTGGAAGGCGTTGAGGGCGTCATTTCTTCGGCGGACGTTCCGGGTGAGGACGGCTTCGGCGTTTTCGTCAACGACCAGCCGATCATGGCGCGCGGCAAGGTGCGCTATGTCGGCGAGGCGATTGCGGCGGTGGCGGCGGAAGATGCGCTTACCGCGATGCGCGCGGTCGAAAAAATCAAAGTCGTCTACGAACAGCTTCCCGCGATTTTCGACCCCGACGACGCCATGCATGACGGCGTGCCGGTGCTGCACGATTACGCGCCCGACAACGTCACCAAACATATTCCGATCCGCGTCGGAGATGTCGAAAAGGGCTTTGCCGAATCCGATCTGGTGCTGGAAGAAACCTACGCCACGCAGGCCATCGAACACGCATATCTGGAGCCGGAAGCGGGGCTGGCTTACGTCGATCCCGACGGCGTGGTGACGGTGGTCTCGCCGAGCCAGAACATCACGCATCACCGCCACATGCTCGCGCGCATTATCGCAAAACCCATCGCCAAGGTGCGCTTCATCATGAGCCCGGTCGGCGGCGGCTTCGGCGGCAAGGAAGACATGATCTATCAGGGCATGCTGGCGCTGCTCGCAATGAAGACGCGGCGCCCTGTGCGGCTGGTGTTCACCCGCGAGGAGTCGATCATCTCCACCGCCAAGCGGCATCCTTCGCGCACGACGCTACGCATGGGCCTGATGCGCGACGGGCGTATCCGCGCGCTGGAGATGAAAATGATTTCCGACGGCGGCGCTTACGGACTTTCCACTGAAGGCGTCATGCGCAAGGCGGCGATCCTCGCAGCCGGGCCTTACGTCATTCCGAACGTGAAGATCGACACCATCGGCGTTTATACCAACAACACGCCGTCGGGCGCATTTCGCTCGTTCGGCGCGCTGCAAACGGAATTTGCCACCGAGTCGATGCTCGATGTGGCGGCGGAGCGGCTCGGCCTCGACCCGTTCGAGATTCGCCGTGTCAATGCCATGCGCGACGGCGCGACCACGCACACGAAACAAAAACTCGGTTCGGTCAGCCTGATGCGCGCGCTCGATGCGGCGGAAAAAGCATCAGCTTGGGAAAAAGGCGCGCCGAATTCGCGCGGCGGCAATCGTAACGATCTCAATCGCGATGACGTGCGCCCGCCGGTCTCGCTCGGCGCGCGTTTCGAGACGGCGGACAAGCAAGAGGCGGCGGAATAATGGCACGCAAGCGCGGACGCGGCATGGCTGCCTGCTGGTACGGGATCGCCCGCACCGCGACGGTGGATCGCGCCGGCGCCTGGGCCGAAATCGACGACGGCGGCAGCGCCAAGATCGTCACCGGCGTCACCGAAATCGGTGAAGGCATTCTCACCGTGCTGGCGCAGATCGTCGCGCACGAACTTGGCGTGAAACCCGCCGATGTGGTGATCGGCGACAACGACACCGCGCGCTCGCCGGAAGCCGCGCACGCTGGCGCCAGCCGGCAGACTTACATGATCGGCAATGTGGTCGCGCTTGCCTGCCGCGAGGCGCGCGCCCGGCTCGCCGGCGTAATGGCGGAAGTCTGGGATGTCGAAGTCGATTTGATCCGTACCGGCAACGGCGAGTGCTGGGCCGAGAACACCAACCACCGCATTACGATGGGTGAGGCGGTGGACACCTGCAAAAAACGTGGTGTGGTGCCCGTCGGCTCGGCTTCGTTCGGCACCGACACCACCGGGCTCGATCCATCGGACGGCGCGGGCCGCCCGTGGCAGGCTTATGTGTTCGGTTGTCAGGTGGCAGAAGTCGAAGTCGATACCATCACCGGCGAAGTGCAGGTGCTGGCGGTTTGGGCCGCGCACGATGTCGGCCGCGCCGTCAATCCGAAAGGCGTCGAGGGCCAGATCGAGGGCGGCATCGTGCAGGCGCTCGGGCAGGGGCTGATGGAAGACTACAAATTGCGGGATGGGCACACGTCAACGTCCGGCTTCGCCAAATATATTCTCCCCACTTCGCTCGACGTACCGCGCGTGAATTCGATCATCATTGAGGACCCGGATCCGATCGGGCCGCTGGGAGTCAAAGGCATCGGCGAGCCGGCGATGGTGCCGACGATTCCCGCCATCATGAACGCGATCTACGACGCGGTCGGCGTACGCATCACTTCGCTCCCCGCCACGCCGGAGCGCGTGCTTGGCGCGCTGCGCGAGAAACAGCGCCTTACCTCCTTGCAGGCGGCGGAGTAACGCGAATGAGCATTGCAGCCGCGGCGGCGAAACAAATGCGGGAAGTGCCGTTCGACGTGGACCTTTCCGTTGTCCGCAAGCTCGCCGGCGTGCTGCCCGGGCCGAAGCCTCTTTCCGTCAATGGCGTGCGCGTGGCCGCCAGCGTGCGCCCGCACAAGGTTGTCATCGAGGGCGGCGGCGATACACCCATTACGATGCCGCGCGTGGCGTTCCAGATCGTCTATCCGGATTGCACGGTGATGATCGACTCGGGGCTGGACAAAGGAACGCACGAATCATTCGGCGGCGAGGAACCGTATTTTCCGGACGAGTTCGCCAAGCTGCAGCGCGCGCTCGATGCCGCGCGCCTTATCGTGCTCACGCACCACCACGCCGATCATGTTGCGGGCGTCGTCACCGCGCCGAATTTTGCGGAACTCGCCGCCAAGACCGTCATCACGATGGACACGGCGGACTGCATGATGAACACGCCGCACCGTTCGCACCTCAAGCTTAACCAGGACGCGATCGATCAATTCATCGTCGTCGATTATCCGAAATATCATCCCGTTGCGCCGGGCGTGGTGCTGATCCGCTCGCCCGGCCACAGCACGGATTCGCAGATGGTCTACATCGCGCTGCAGTCGGGCCGGGAGATTTTGCACAGCGTCGATTCCGCCTGGGTGCTGGAAAATATCCTGCAAGTGAAAGGCAAGGCGGCGCCGTGGGTGAAGGAAGATGTCCCCGCGGTGATGGGGCAATTACGCTGGCTGAACGGCTTGCACCAAAACGAAAAGAACGTGACCATATTGGTCACGCATGACGACGCGTTGTTCAACACGCTGACGCAGGGCGGCGTGTTGGGACGCGAACTGGTTTTTTGACGACGAGTAAAATGCGCACACAAAGCAATGACACCGATGGAGGAAACAATGAAGAAGACATTTTTATTCGGCGCGGCGCTGATCGCGCCGTTGATGCTAAGCAACCTTGCGCCCGTTCACGCGCAAAGCTATCCGGCCCGTAACATCATCATGATCGTGCCGTTCCCGCCCGGCGGCCCGAGCGACATCGTTGCCCGCATCATGGCAGAAGGCATGACGCGCCATCTCGGCCAGCAGGTGGTGATCGAAAACGTCGGCGGCGCCGGCGGAACGATTGGCGCCACCCGCGCGGCGCAGGCCGCCCCGGACGGTTACACGGTCTTCGCCGCCAGCATGGGCACGATCATCGCGGCGCCGACGTTCTATCCGAACCTGAAATATGATTCGAACAAGGATTTCGCCCCGATCGGCATGTCGGCCAATGCGCCCGCGGCGGTCTCCATCAAAAAAGACATCCCGGTGAAGAACCTCAAGGAATTCGTCGCCTGGGCGAAAAAGAACGGCGCCGACGTGAAGCAGGCGCATGGAGGCGTCGGCGGCACGTCGCACATGGCGTGCGTATTGTTCAACCAGGTTGTCGGCATCAAGCCGACTCTGGTGGCCTATCGCGGCATGGGCCCCGGCATGAACGACCTGATGGGCGGCCATATCGACATTGCCTGCGAGCAGGCCGTCGTCATGACGTCGGCCATCCTCGGCGACAAGGTCAGAGGCATTGTCGTCGCCGGCGACAAGCGTCTTGCTGCGATCCCGGACGTTCCGACCGCCAAGGAAGCCGGCGTGCCTGGCTTTAATCTCAACATCTGGAGCGGCATCTTCGCACCGAAGGGCACGCCGAAGGAGGCCATGAACAAGCTCGCCGATGCTCTGAACAAGACGCTCGATGAGCCGGCAACTGCGGAAAAGCTCGGCAAGCTTGGCGGCACCGTGCCGCCGAAATCCGAGCGTGGTCCTGCATTCCTCGCCAAGACCGTCGCGGCGGACATCCCGCGCTGGGCGCCGATCCTGAAGGAAGCGGCGGAAACCACGAAGTCGAACTGATCTGACGACGTCATTACGCCGCCGCGGTGGGGTCCATCGCGGCGGTGCCGTTCTCACAACTGACCAAGAAGCAAAGTAAACAATGAAACCGTTGCGTGTTGCCGTGCTGGGCATCGGCTGGTGGTCGGACGTTTTGGCCGACGCCTGCAAGCGCTCCAGCTTGTTCGATATCGCGACCTGCTTCACGCGCTCGGCCGACAAGCGCGCGGCGTTCGCGGCGAAATACAAATGCGCGCAGGCCGAAAGCTATGAGGCAATTTTGAAGGATGCTTCGATCGAAGCGATCATCAATACGACGCCCAACAACATTCATCTGGAGACGACGCGGGCTGCGGCGGACGCCGGCAAGCATGTCTTCCTCGACAAGCCTATCGCTAACACCGTGGCGGAGGGGCGCGAGATCGCAAAAATCGGCGACAAGGCAGGCATCGTGCTGGCGCTCGGCTATCAGCGCCGCCGCGAGAGTCATTTTCGCTGGATCAAGAACGAAATCGACGCCGGCCGTTTTGGCAAGCTGGTGCAGGCTGAAGGCAACATCAGCCGCGACCGGCTCGGCAAGATCGATCTCACGTCGTGGCGCTACCAGTCCACCGGCATGCCGGGCGGCGTGATGCTGCAGATCGGCATTCATTATGTCGATGTTCTGGAAATGCTGATGGGCGAGGTGAAACGCGTCACCGGCCGCTCCAACCAGCTCGTGTTGCCGGGCGACAATCCGGACGTTGCGAACTTGATCCTCGAACACGAAAACGGCGCGCTCTCGAATTTGACGGCGTCTTACGCGTCCGCTTCTGAATATTACATGATGAACATCTACGGCAAGGAAGCGAGCGCCTATTACGATTTGTTCAACGGCCTGCGCCATCTCAAGCGCGGCGAGACCAAGGCGAAACCCGTCGCCACCGAAAACAACGACACCATCCGCGAGGAGCTCGACGAGTTCGTGCATTGCATCCGCAACGGCACCAAGCCGGAGACGGACGCGCATTGGGCGGCGCGCAACCTCGCCGTCATCAAGGCCGGCGTGCGCAGCGCGCGCGAGGGCCGGGCGGTGGACGTGGCAGAGATACTGAAGAGCGGAGAATGATTTTGCCGTCATGGCCGGGCTTGTCCCGGCCATCTCGATAAGGCGGGCAATGCCTTCCTAAGCGGGATGCGCGGGACAAGCCCGCGCATGACAGCGGTGAACACGGAGAGCGAGTTGTCTAGAATCAACGTCGGCGAGATCACGCTCAACGTCGAGGAACGCGGCAGCGGACCGGCTTTCATCTTCATTCCGGGGCTGGTCGGGCTGCTGAACGCGTGGGAATTCCAGATGGCGGAATTCTCCAAACGCTATCGCTGCATTTCGTTCGACCATCGCGGCGCCGGCGATAGCGACAAGCCGAAAGATTCCTATTCGACGCAGGCGATCGCGCGCGATGCCATCGCGCTGATGGACACGCTGAAAATCGACAGGGCGCATGTCGCGGGCACCTCCACCGGCGGATGCGTTCTGCAAAACCTCGCCATCGATTTTCCGGACCGGCTGCGCTGCTGCATCTTCTCCAACACCTGGATCAAGGCGGACGAATACATCAACCGTGTGCAGATGACGCGCAAGCGCATCGCGCTCTCTTATGGCGCGGAGGAATACGTCAAGGTGTCCTCGCTGTTCACCAACGGCGCGATGCAGTTCCGGCACAATCTCGACAAGGTGATGGAGCTGGAGAAGCGCGCGCTCAAAACCGTTGCGCCGGTCGAGGTGCTCGCCGGCCGCCTCGACATGACGATGGCGCACGACCGCACCAAGGAACTGCACAAGATCAAAAATCCGTCGCTCGTTATCGGCACCATCGACGACGCCACTGTGCCGTCCTATCAGTCCGAGGATTTGCACAAGGCGGTCGCCGGCTCGAAGCTCGTGCTGGTGCCGGAGGGCGGGCATTATTCGTATCGCCGCCACTGGCAGGAGTGGAACAAGATCGCGGACGCATTTTTGCGCGAACACGAGGGGAAAGCGTGATGCTCGATCCCAGCAAGGCCGATCCGCATAAAGCGATGCGCGCGCGCGTCAGAGCCGTCCGCGACGCGGGGAGCGTCGATGCCGCGTTGGCAACAGGCGCGCTGCCCAAGCTTGCCGAAATGAGTTTGTCGGAAGCGCTGGTGCTTGGCCTGCACAAGCAGGGCGTGAAAAAATATTTCGCAATTTTCGGACACGGCTCGACCGACTTGGGCGAGGTGCTGCGCATCTACGAAGAGGAAGGCGCGACGCGCACCATCAACTGCCGCAACGAAGTCGAGATGGCGCATGCCGCCACGGCGCTGCGCTGGCAGTACGGCGAGATTTCCGCGGTGGTGACTTCGATAGGTCCGGGCGCGATGCAGGCCTTCGCAGCGTCTCTCGCAGCCGCGTCCGACGGCGTCGGCGTCTATCACATCTATGGCGACGAGACGACGTTCGGCGAAGGCTACAACATGCAGCAGGTGCCCAAGCAGGAGCAGGGCGCCTTCGGCCGCATGACCGCGATTATGGGGCAGAGTTACGTGCTGCACACGCCGGAGGGCGTGCGCGACGCGCTGCGGCGCGGCGCGTTGTGCGTCAATCACCCCTATCGCGCCGGGCCGTTTTATTTGTTGCTGCCACTCAACACGCAGCCAGCAAAGCTCAGCGTCAATCTCGCCGCATTGCCGGAGCGCCCGTCATTGCCGAAGCTCGCGCCCGCCGACGACAAGGCGCTCGACGAAGCGGCTGCGATGATCGCGAAGGCGCAGCGCGTCGCGATCAAGGCGGGCGGCGGCGCGCGCGGACACGATGCGGCAATGAAGCGTCTTGCCGAGGCGGCGGGCGCGGCTGTTGTGCTCTCGCCCGGTTCGACTGGCGTTCTTCCCGACGCGCACGCGCAGAACATGCATGTCGGCGGCTCGAAGGGTTCGATCAGCGGCAATTATGCGATGGCACAAGCCGATCTGCTGATCGCAATCGGCTCGCGCGCGGTGTGCCAGGCGGATTGCTCCGGCATCGGCTTCAAGCAGGCGGAAGGCGTGATCAACCTCAACGGCGATTTCGCCGACGCGCTGCATTACAACCGCACCGTGGCATTGCCCGGCGACATCGGCGCGGTGGCCGAGCGTCTCGCGGCGAAGCTGGAAGCCAACAACGCCAAATCCAACAAGCGCGCGTGGCTGGACGCCTGCGCCGCCAAGAAAAAGGAATGGGCGGAATACAAGCGCAAGCGTTTCGAATGCCCGCCGCTGCATGACGAGGTTTGGGGCGAACCTGTTCTCACGCAGCCCGCCGCCATCAAGATCGTTGCAGACTTTGCGAAAGAAATTTCCGCGGCGAAATTCTTCGATGCCGGTGATGTGCAGGCGAACGGTTTCCAGATCGTCGAGGACGACAAAAGCTTCGACACCTTCACGGAGACCGGCGCGTCCTACATGGGCTTTGCGGCGAGCGCGCTGCTGGCGTCGGCCTTGGCGGACAAACCGCGCTATGGCATCGCCTTCTGCGGAGACGGCTCCTTCATGATGAACCCGCAAATTCTCATCGACGCGATCGAGCACGGCGTGCGCGGCATGATCGTGATTTTCGACAACCGCCGCATGGCCGCCATCACCGGATTGCAGCTCGCGCAATACGGCGAGGAATTCCGCACGCGCGACCGCGTGGCGGTGGATTACGAACGGCTCGCCTCGGCGGTGTCCGGCGTATTCGCGGTGAAAAGCTGCTGCGACGAGAAGGCGCTGCGTGCTGCGCTCAAAGCAGGCCACAGCCACGACGGGCTATCGGTGCTGCATGTGCCGGTCTATTGCGGGCCGAACGAACTCGGCGGGCTCGGAGCCTGGGGTGAGTGGAACGTCGGCAACTGGTGCGACGACGTGCAGCGCGCCTGGATCGAGCAAAATCTCTAACGGAACTCCGCGCGCGCGAAAGCGTTGTCATTGCAAGGTAGTGCGTCAGCAATGACAGCAAGGAGTTTTAATATGGAGAAGACCCCGGACAAGCCGAAGCAGCACGCGGAAAAGGAACGCGAGCGGATTGAAAAATCCGAGGACGAAGTCGCGATCAATTCCGACGAGAGTTTTCCGGCGAGCGATCCGCCGTCGTTCAATCCGGGCGTGACCGGCGCGCACGACGTCAAGAAGAAGACGCGCCGCAGTCCATAACGCCTAGAACGTCATGTTCAGAAGCTTTCCGGCATTGCCGGAAAAAAGCTTGCGCCGGTCCGCCGGGGCAAGCTCCAGCTTTTCAATTGTCTTGATGGTGGCGCCGATCGGTCCGAGCGGCGTGTCGGTCGCGAACACGACGCGGTCGGCGCCGAAGAATTCCAGCCCGCAGCGAATGGCGTGCACGCCGCCGCCGAACATGGCGGTGTCGCCATAGAAGTCGTGCAGATAGTCCATGTGCGGGCGCTTCAACGAAGATAGGATTTTCGAATAGTCCTCGTCCGATGTGCGCTGGCCGAGAACTTTCAGGCCCGGCCCCACGCGGCCGTCGTAAAACGGGATCATGCCGCCGAGATGGTGCGTGATGATCTTGAGTTTTGGATAGCGGTCGAGCAGGCCGCAGAACACCAGCCGCAGCATCGCGACCGACGTATCGTAAGGCCAGCCGAAGCACCACCACATCTCGAAGCGCGATTTTTGCTCGGACGGATAATCCGGCATCGAGGCGGTGCGCACCGGATGCAGCCAGATCGGCAAATCCAGTTCCGCCATCGTGGCGAAGAACGGATCGAATTTCTTCTGGTCGAGCGGCTCGCCAGCGACGTTGGTGTAAACCAGCACGCCGCGCGCGCCGAGATCCTTGATCGCGCGTTTTGCCTCGACGATCGAGCCGTCCACATCGGTAAGACACACGGCGGCGGCGAAGGACGGAAAGCGTTCCGGATGTTTGCGACATAGCTCGGCCATTGAATCGTTGGCGATGCGCGCAAGCTGAATTCCGACGTCCGGCTTGGCGATGTCTTCAATCGGCGGATTGGGCAGCGAAATGATCTGCCGGTAGTCGCCGAACTGGTCCATTTCCTTGAAGCGTTCGTCGAGATCGAACAGCTTGGTGACGCCGCGCAGGCGCTTGCCGATGTTTTCCAGCTTCGGCGCGACGCGCGTCATCTCCTGGAAAAATTTGTCCGGGAAAATATGGCAATAAATGTCGATGATGGTGTCGGTCATGCACGCACCTCAGTTCTTCGTCCGCGCGGCTTTCAAGTGATCGACCAGCTTGGCGCGCAAGGCGGCTTGCTCCTCCGGGCTCCACTTCTGGAACCCTTCGCCGGATTTGAAGCCGAGCTTGCCGTCCTCCACCAATTTATCGAGATAAGGCGAAGCGGCCGGCCTGTTGTCGAGGTCGGGAAACAGCAGATTGTGAATTGCCAGCGAGAGTTCAGTGCCGACGAGGTCGGCGTTCTCCAGCGGACCGAGCACGGCGGAGCGCAGGCCGAACGAGGCCTTCACCACGTCATCGACGGTCTTTGCGTCGCAGATGCCGCGCTCGACCAGATTGACCGCCTCGCGCCAGAGCGCGTGTTGCAGCCGGTTGCCGATGAAGCCCGGCACGTCCTTTTTCACGTGCGCCGGTTTTTTGCCGGCGCCGGCATGCAGCTTCATCGTGAAATCGATGGTCTGCGGAGAAGTCCACTCCGTGCCGATCACTTCCACGAGCGGCACCAAAAAAGGCGGGTTCCAGAAATGCGTGCCGAGCGCGCGCTCGCGCCGTTTGAGGCCTTGCATGATCTGCGTGATCGGGATGACGGATGTGTTGCTCGCCAGGATCGCGTCTGGCCGCGCGTGAGTTTCGATCTCGGCGAACAGCTTTTGCTTGAGCGGCAAATCCTCCAGCACCGCTTCGACGACGTAATCTTTATCGCGCACCGCGTCGGCCAAGCCGGAAACCGGCGTGACGCGCTCGACGGCTTTTTGATCGTCCCCGAGGTCTTTCAAATTCTTGAGAATGCGCGCCTTGGCGCTTTCCAGCGATGCTGCAACCGAATCGTAAATGGACACGTCATGTCCGGCAGCTGCGAATACCTGCGCGATGCCGTGGCCCATCAACCCGGCGCCAATTACGGCGATGCGCGCTTTGGTCACGACCCCCACCCCGACCCTCCCCCTGAAAGGGGGAGGGAGAAGGGAGCGGCAAGCTCTTTCCTCCCCCTGAAAGGGGGAGGAATAAGGAGGGGGTCATTTGCTCGCGGTTGAATCATTTTTGGCGCTCAGCCCGCGGTGTAGCCGCCGTCGGCGTAGAGAATGTGCCCGGTGTAGAAATCCGACGCGCGCGAGGCGAGGAACAGCAGCGGCCCGGCCAAATCAGCAGCTTCGCCCAGACGCCCTTTCGGCACGCGCGAGAGAAACGCCGCCCGCGTGGCCTTGCCCTTCTCGTCGTCGGCAAACATCCAGGCGGTGAGGGCGGAGCGGAACACGGTCGGCGCGATGGCGTTCACCGTGATGCCGGTCGGGCCCCATTCGCAGCCCAGCGCCTTGGTGATGCCGTCCACCGCCGACTTCGAAGCGCAATAGGCGGAATATCCCGCCGGATGACCGAGCAGCCCGCGCGCCGAGGACATCAGCACGATTTTTCCTCCCTGGCCTTGCGCCAGCATTTGCTTGCCGGCGGCGCGCGCCATCAGCCACGACTGTGTGACGTTGGCGTCCATCACGTCGAGGAAACGTTCAGGCGCCATCTCGACGATCTTCGATACGTCGTTCTTGCCGGAGCCGACGACGAGAATGTCGAGCCGCCCGAATTTATCGACAGCGGCTTTGACGATCTTCTCGCAATTGGCTTCGGTGTTCGGCCGCAGCGCGACGGTCTCGGTCTTGGCTCCAAGCTTGTTGCATTCGGCGGCGACTTTTTTCAGCTCATCCGCCTTGCCGGCGGCGAGCACCACGTTGGCGCCAGCGCCCGCGAGCACCTGCGCCGCGAGAGCGCCGAAAGCGCCTGATGCGCCGGTGACAATGGCAGTCTTGCCCTTCACGTCGAACAGCGACAGCGGATTTTTCAGAAAATCATCGGACATCGAATCCTCCCAAGACTTTTCTTTCGTCATGGCCGGGCTTGTCCCGGCCATCCCGGTTAGGAAGGCACTGCCATCCTGATCGGGATCACCGGGTCAAGCCCGGTGATGACGGGCTAAGAGGCCCGTCACTTCGGCGGCGCGGCGACCGCGACGAGCAGCGTGCAGACGCCCTTGCCGCGGTTGATAATCTCGCGGTTCTCGTTCGGCGCGATGAAACAGGTGTCTCCTGCCTTGGCGACGATCTCCTTGCCACCGGCGATGACGGTGAGTTCGCCTTCGAGGATGTGATAAATTTTCTCCGGCGGGGAGGCGTCGGGACCGGCGCCGCCGCCCGGCTCGAAATGCGAAATACCGAAAATCAGCGCCTGCGAGCCGCCCGTCTCCGCGCCGAACAGGCGCAGCGATTTATATTTGCGGTGGTTTGGCGCTTCGTAAGGTTTCGCTTCGGAAAGTTTGCGAACGATCATTTGAACTTCTCCCCCCGTTCGATGCGATATTTCTGCTTCGGATCCATTATGGCGACGAGGCGGATGATGCAGCCGTCGCCGCGATCCCAGTTCCACGGAAAATAAGCGAAGGTGCAGCGGCGGCCGGTGACCTTGTCGATGTCGCCGCCGATGTTTTCGATGCCGAGAATTCCGTTCTTGAACAAAATGCGATGCACCGGCTCCCATTCCGGGAAATCGTCCTTCCAGTGACGCCCGCCCGACCACTCGCGGTATTCGTCCTCAAGGTGCGGATGCAGAGGTCCGTTGCGTTGCGGGCCGATGGCGGTGGCGAGCGGATGGTCGTTCGCCTGCGTGTCGTGGCCGACGACCTTCACCTTCTTCTCCACGAACCATTCGCCTGCCGACGGCACGAAACCGGGCGAGCGGCAGAAATAATCCTCGCTGTCCTCGTAGAACTTGTGCCAGCCGGTGTTGACGATGACGACGTCATGCGGCCGCACGATCTTGCCGCAGGCGTCTTCCAGATCGTCGCCGGTGATCGACTCCCACTTTTTCTTCGGGATCGAGACGACGATGCCGGAGCCGAAGAAATGCGGCAGCGGTACTTCGTCGATGAACGGCGCGCCTTCGATGACGTGGCCCGGCGCGTCGATGTGCGTGGTGTTGTGCATCGAGGTGGTGATGCGCTGCGACAGCACGCCCGACTTCGCCATGTAATGGATGCGCTCGATCTTGACGTCTTCGAAATACGGCCAGTTCGGAGACTGATAACCGAAACGATGGGACAAATTATAGAAATGCAGCCCCATGCTGTTCTTCAGGTTCTCCTCGAACGTCACGCCGCGTATTTTCTTCGTCACGTCTTCCTCCCTTTATTCGCGCGTTCGCGCTTGCCGTGTTCTAGGCCGCCATCGAATTCATGTGCGCCTGCATCGCGCGCTTGGTTGCCAGCAGCCGCTCGGAGATGAGCGTGTGCTGCTCATGGAAACGCTGCGCCGGCACCGGCACCGAGATTGCGACCGTGTTGCCGAGCGGGTCTTGCAGCGCGACGCCCGCCGCGCAGATGCCGAGCGTGTGCTCCTCGCGGTCGAAGGCGACGCCGGTCTTGCGCACGGATTTCAGATCCGAGAGCAGCGCATCGAGCTTGGTGAGCGTTTTCGGCGTGCGCGGCTTGTAGGTTTTGCCGATCAGCCGCTCTATGCCGGTATCGTCGAGGCTGCTCAGGTAAGCCTTGCCGTTCGCCGTGCAGTAGAGCGGAAATGTTTCGCCGACGCCCGACACGGTGCGCAGCCGCTGCGAACCGATCACCTGATCGATGAAAACGAGATGGTCCTTGCGCACGGTGGAGAGGTCCACCGTTTCGCGCAGTTCATCGGAGAGCCGCATGATGAAGGGCCGCGCCAGCGAGACGAAGTCGCTGCGCACGGAAGCCGCGAGCCGCAAAATGGCGGGGCCGAGCCGCACGCGCCCTATCGGCGAGGCGGCGATCAGCAGCCGCTCGGATTCCAGCGCGGCGACGATGCGTTGCACGGTTGAGCGCGCGAGATTTACGCGCTGCGCGATTTGCCCAAGGCTGAGACCCGCGGATTCATCTTCCAGCGCGCGCAAAATGGTGGCCGCGCGGGCGATCACCTGCACCTGACTTTTTTCGGCCTGGCCCTTGTCGGCCGTTTTGCCGCTTGCCGTACGCTGGTCCATCGCACTCACTTACAAAAACGCCGCGCCGCTCAACTTGCATCATACGCTATCAACTTGCATCATGGTACACGTTAGCCCGAGATACGGTACAGACAACAAAGAAAAAATTTGCGCGCAGGTTGCAGCGCAACAGGTGGGGGAGGCGAAGGCAGGGAATGGCGAAGAAGATCGCGCTGGAAGAACATTTTTTATCGCCGGGCCTGGTGGACTACTGGAAGCCGACGATGACGGAGGTCGCTCCGGAGATTGTCGGCGGCCTGCTCAAGAAACTCACCGACTTCGGCGCGCTGCGGCTTGAAGGGATGGATCGCAACGGCATCGCGCGCGCGGTGCTGGCGGTTTCAGGCCCCGGCGTGCAGGTGGAGCGCGATACGGCGACGGCTATTGCCAAGGCAAAAGAATCGAACGATTTCCTCGCGGGAGAAATTCAGAAAGCCCCGGATCGTTATTCAGGCTTTGCGCATCTCGCCATGCAGGATGCGCGCGCGGCAGCTGACGAGCTTGAGCGCTGCGTGAAGCAACTGAAATTCTGCGGTGCGATGATCAACGGCCACACCAACGGAAAATATCTCGACGATCCGTCGTACGAGCCGTTCTGGGAGCGCGTGGATGCGCTCGGCGCAGCCATTTATCTGCACCCGGTCGATCCGGTCGTGCCCAGTCCCGCGCTTGAGGGTTACAAGGCGCTGCGCCGCGCCACCTGGGAATGGGGTTTCGAGACCGGCTCACATGTGTTGCGGCTGGTGTTCGGCGGCACGTTCGACCGCCATCCGCGCGCCAGGCTCATTCTCGGTCACATGGGCGAGACGCTGCCCTATCTGCTCTGGCGCTTCGACAGCCGCGCGAAACTCTACGGCGTGAAGCTGAAAAAGCCGCCATCGCATTACATCAAGGACAATGTCTGGGTCACGGTCTCCGGCATGTTCTCGGCGGAACCGCTGATGTGTGCCATCGCCGCGCTCGGACCGGAGCGCGTGATGTTCTCGGCGGATTATCCGTTCGAGAACTCGGACGACGCGGCGCAATTCATGGACAGCGTGCCGCTCGATGAGAAGCTGCGCGCGGACATCGCGTACAATAATGCTGCGAAGTTGCTGAAGCTTACTTGATCACCCGCACCGGCTTTTTATCCAGCCAGGCGCGGATGTCCTCGACGATGTCGGGGAAATATTTCGCGTAATTCTGCTGGCTGACGTAGCCGAGATGAGGCGTGATGACCGCGTTGTCGAGCTTGCGGTAGGGATGATCGAGGGGGAGCGGTTCGACATCGAACACGTCCAGCCCCGCGCCCGCGATCTGCTTGCCCTGCAACGCCGCGATCAGCGCCTTCTCCTCGATGATCGGGCCGCGCGCGGTGTTGACGATGTAGGCGCTCGATTTCATCAGGCCGAGTTCCTTCGCGCCGATCAGGCCGCGCGAGCGGTCGCTGAGCACCAGATGAATCGTCACGAAGTCGGCGTTGCGGAACAAATCTTCCTTGCTCGCGTATTCGACGCCGGCTTCCTTGCACTTCTCCGGCGTGAGGTTCTGGCTCCAGGCGATCACCTTCATGCCGAATGCCTTGGCAACATTGGCGGCGCGCAGGCCGAGCTTGCCCAAGCCCACGATGCCGAGCGTCTTGCCTTCGAGGTCCATGCCGAGCGTGATCTGCCACGGCTCGCCCTTTTTCATGCGCGCGTTCTCGAAGCCGATGCGGCGCGTGAGCTCCAGCATCAGGCCGAACGCAATTCCCGTTGTCGGGTTGCCGAAACCGCCGGTGCCGCAGACGGTGACGCCGCGCTCGGTGCAGGCGGCGATATCGAATGAATTGTTCTTCGCGCCGGTGGTGATGAGCAGTTTCAAATCGGGGAGCGCCTCGATCACCTTGCGCGGGAACGGCGTGCGCTCGCGCATGCCGACGACGATCTCGAAGCCCTGCAGCGCCTTGATCGCTTCGGCCTGGCTGGCGAAGGGGGCGTTGAACACCTTGATATCGACGTCCTTGGAGACCGGCGACCAGTCCGCCATCTTCATGGCGACGTTCTGATAATCGTCGAGAATGGCCGCACGCATCGCTCAACCCCCATAGACCGGATGATCCCGGCGGCGTTTGTCTCACCACAGCCGGTGCAAAACGACAAGATGGGGGAAGCCAGTACGGCCTTAAGCCGTGGGAGCGCGCCCGTGTTTGGCCCGCCATTTGGGGCCGGGGCCGCGCATATAGTGCAATTCGGGGCGGTAGGGGTCGGTGGCGCGGCGCCACAAGGCGGCAAAGGTCGAGCCAATACGCGCCAGCGGACGGGGCAGATGCACCCCTGTAATCGCCGAAATGGCCAGTCTGGCCGCCGTCATCGCAGACTCCCCAACGTAACGGGGCCATCATGGCGGACGGCAATTAAAAGACGGTCGCTTCGCGCCCCCGCGCGGCGGCAAATTCGCAAATAGCCTTTCCAGAGTTTTACTAACGGGCGCCGCTTGCCCTCGGAGGAACTCGCCGCTACATCAGCGCCGAACCCCCGGCACATCTTCCAGCACGAGAGAACAATGAACGGTCGCCAATTCATCTATCACATGGAAGGTCTGACCAAGACCTATCCGGCCGGCAAGAAGGTGCTGGAGAACATCCATCTGTCGTTCTACCCGGACGCCAAGATCGGCGTGCTCGGCGTCAACGGCTCCGGCAAGTCCACGCTGCTGCGCATCATGGCGGGCATCGACACCGAATTCACCGGCGAGGGCTGGGTCGCGGAAGGCGCGCGCGTCGGCTACCTCGAGCAGGAACCGCATCTCGACGAGAAGAAGACCGTGCGCGAGAACGTCATGGAAGGCGTCGCCGCCAAGAAGGCGCTGCTCGACCGCTACAACGAGATCGCCTCGAATTATTCCGATGAGACCGCCGACGAGATGGCGAAGCTGCAGGACAAGATCGACAGCCAGAATTTGTGGGATCTGGACTCGCAGGTCGATCTGGCGATGGACGCGCTGCGCTGCCCGCCCGACGGAGCGGACGTCTCGAAACTCTCCGGCGGCGAGCGCCGCCGCGTCGCGCTCTGCCGACTGCTGCTCGACAAGCCGGAACTGCTGCTGCTGGACGAGCCGACCAACCATCTCGACGCCGAAAGCGTGAACTGGCTGGAAGGCCATTTGCGCGAATATCCTGGCGCCATTTTGATCGTCACGCATGACCGCTACTTCCTCGACAACGTGACGGGCTGGATTCTCGAACTCGATCACGGCCGCGGCATTCCGTACGAGGGCAACTACACGTCCTGGCTGTCGCAGAAACAAAAGCGCATGCAGCAGGAAGGCCGCGAGGACGAAGCGCGCCGCCGCACGTTAGAGCGCGAGTCGGAATGGATTTCCTCCTCTCCGAAAGCGCGGCAGGCGAAATCGAAAGCTCGCTACGAGCGCTACGAGGAATTGCTGAAAGTCGCCAACGCCAAGCAGAACACCGTGGCGCAGATCACCATTCCGGTCACCGAGCGGCTGGGCCAGAACGTCGTCGATTTCGAGAACCTGAAAAAAGGCTACGGCGACAATCTGCTGATCGACGGCCTCACCTTCAAGCTGCCGCCGGGCGGCATCGTCGGCGTCATCGGTCCGAACGGCGCGGGCAAGACGACTTTGTTCCGCATGATCACGAGCGCGGAAAAGCCCGACGCCGGCAGCATCAAGGTCGGCGAGTCGGTCAAGCTCGGTTATGTCGATCAGTCGCGCGACAGTCTCGACGGCAAGAAAAACGTCTGGGAGGAAATCTCCGGCGGCAGCGACATCATCATGCTCGGCAAGAAGGAAGTGAACTCTCGCGCTTACTGCTCGTCGTTCAACTTCAAGGGCGCCGACCAGCAGAAAAAAGTCGGCACGCTTTCGGGCGGCGAGCGCAACCGCGTGCACCTCGCCAAGATGCTCAAATCCGGCGCAAACCTGCTGCTGCTCGACGAACCGACCAACGATCTCGACGTCGATACGTTGCGCGCGCTGGAAGAGGCGCTGGAGGATTTCGCCGGCTGCGCCGTCATCATCAGCCATGACCGCTGGTTTCTCGACCGCATCGCCACGCACATCCTCGCTTTTGAAGGCGAGAGCCACGTCGAATGGTTCGAGGGAAATTTTCAGGACTACGAGAAAGACAAGATGCGGCGGCTGGGCACGGACTCGATTATTCCGCACCGGATCAAATACAAGAAATTCTCGCGCTGACCTTGCCTGCCCCCCGTAGGCGCGACATGCTGGAGCGATACGGGGGCACGCATCCATGACAGCCGAAGCCAAGTTACCAGTCGTCGCGACCGCTCTGAAATCGTTTGACGACGGATTTCGCGCCATCGGCGCGATGCCGCTCGTCGCGGGCATCGCTCTCGCCTGCCTGATGGCGATGTCGGTGGTCAGCTTCTTTGCCGTGATGAGCGTCCTGCCTCCCGTCGGGTCGCCGAGATTCTCCGCGGCGCTGCTCAGCCTGCCGGTGAAGACGATCATCGCGGTGCTCGGCATCGTGCAAAGCTTTCTGATTGCGCCGGCCGCCATCGCGGTGCACCGCTGGGTTCTGCTCAGGCAGGTGACGCACGGCTATCCCATCAATCCCTCGAACGAGCGTTATCTGCGCTTCGTCGGTTTCACGGCGCTGGTCGGCCTGCTCTGGAACGTGCCGTCGGTGGTGGATGCGGTGGTCGCGCTTGCTTTTGACAACGACGAAACGGCGAACCGGGTGATGGTCCTGATCGACATGGCCGCCTACATCGTCATCCTGATCGTGGTGCTGCGCCGGGTCGTCTTGTTTCCCGCCGTCGCTGTCGATGCGCCGCATGCCGATTGGCGTAGCGCGCGGCTCACCGTCGCGGGACATTCCTGGCGCGTCTTCTTCACGTTTCTCTGCGTCACCGTGCCGCTGGTTTTGCTCGTCGTGCCGCTGCATTACCTCAATCTGTGGGCGTCGATGATGAGCTGGACCGGCCAGATTATCTTCTGGCTCGGCAGCAGCATCGTGCAGCTGATTTTCCTCTATGTCTTCGCGGCCACGGCTTCGCTCATCTACCGCGCGCTCGACCCCGCGCTCGGGCAGCCTGCGGGCCCGGTGCCGACGATGCCGAGGTAGGGCGAGAAAGCGAGTGCAATTGTATTTTGATTGTCATGGCCGGGCTTGTCCCGGCCATCCCGTTTAGGCGGGCGTTCCCCGGAAGCGCTTCCCGCGGCTTTTCGTCCCCATTCCCCCGCCGCGAATCGCGTAGAACGAAGCTCAGCAAGCAGGGAAACCCCATGTCGCTTACGCCCGAGACGCCGCTTCCCGCTCCCGGCACGCTGCGTCCGCTGCCGCAGCTCATCTTCTCCTCGCGCTGGCTGCAACTGCCGCTCTATCTCGGCCTGATCGTCGCGCAATGCGTTTACGTCGTGCTGTTCCTGAAAGAGCTGTGGCACCTCGTCCAGCACTCCTTCGATTTTTCCGAACAGCAGATCATGCTGGTGGTGCTCGGCCTGATCGACGTGGTGATGATCTCCAACTTGCTGGTCATGGTGATCGTCGGCGGCTACGAGACCTTCGTTTCGCGGCTCGATCTGGAAGGCCATCCCGACCAGCCGGAGTGGCTGAGCCACGTCAACGCCAGCGTGCTCAAGATCAAGCTGGCGATGGCGATCATCGGCATCTCGTCGATCCATCTGCTGCGCACTTTCATCGAGGCGGGCAACCTCGGCACCTCGCGCACGAGCTACACCGAATCCGGCGTGATGTGGCAGGTGATCATCCATGCGCTGTTCATTCTCTCGGCGATAGGAATAGCGCTGGTGGATCGCATGGGGCAGACGCCGGCTGGCAAGCACGCGGCGCACGCGCCATCGCCCACGCATTGACCATGCTGCGCCGTATGGCAGCGGTTGTGTTTCTGCTGGCGCAGTTTTCAATTCCGGCTTCCGCCGCCGATCCCGCCTTCGATAGATGGCTGCAGGCCGCCTGGCCCGAGGCGCAGGCGCTTGGCGTTTCGCGCGGCGTCTTCGACACGGCTGTCGCGGGACTGGAGCCGGATCTGACGCTGCCCGATCTGGTTATTCCCGGCCGCGTGGTGCGCGATCCCGGCCAGCCGGAATTCGTGCAGACGCCGGGCGAGTATCTGAAAGAAACGACGTTCGACCGCCTCGCGGTGCAGGGGCAAAAGTTCGCCAACGATTATCGCGACACGCTCTCCCGCATCGAGCGGCAATTCGGCGTGCCGGGAAATATCCTGCTGGCGATCTGGGCGCGCGAGACGGCGTATGGCGGTTACAAGCTGCCTCACGACGCCATCCGCGTGCTGGCGACGCAAGGTTACACCGGGCGGCGGAAGGATTTATTCCGCAAGGAATTTCTCGCTGCGCTAAAGATGTTGCAGGACGGCATCCCGCGCGAGCGCATGCGCTCGTCCTGGGGCGGCGCGATGGGGCAGACGCAATTTCTTCCCTCTGAATTTTATAAATACGCGGTCGATTTCGACGGTGACGGACGCGCCGACATCTGGACATCGGTGGCCGATGCGCTCGCCTCCGCAGCGAAGCAACTCGCGGACAAAGGCTGGCAGCCGGGCGCGCGCTGGGCCTATGAGGTACGCGCGCCATCGAACGCCGATTGCAGCGTGGGCGTGCCGGAGATCGTCATGCCGGTGAGCGAATGGCTCAGGCGTGGTTTTGTGCCGGCTTACGGGCGTAACTTGAGCGCTGCCGAACTGGCCGAACCCGTCTCGCTATTGCAGCCGGAAGGAAGCTATGGCCCTGCGTTCCTGACGCCGAAGAATTATTACGTGCTCAAAGAATACAATTTCTCGGATCTATACGTGTTGTTCGTCGGCCACCTGAGCGACCGCATCGCCGGCGTTCAAAAATTTGAAACGCCGTGGAGCAAAGCCGAGCAGCTTCGCACCGCGCAGGTGGAGCAGATGCAGCGCACGCTCGCCGCGCGCGGGCTTTATACCGACAAGGTCGACGGCAAGGCGGGGATGAAAACCCGCGCCGCGCTTGGCGCCTACCAGAAAGCGAACGGGTTGAAGGTGGATTGCTGGCCGACCGCGGAGGTGCTGCAGCACATGTCGCGCTGATCGCCCCGTATCAAACCGGCCGGGCGCTTTCGATCGATCGCGGATCGGGAATTTTAATCGCAAACCCGGACGCGGCGGGTGCGGTAGCCGTCACCATCCCATACGCTTTGCCGCTCGATGTGACACACCGGCCCGTCGACGTAGTTTGCGGGCGGGACGCCGTAAGCGGGCGCCGGTTCGACATAGGCCGCAGGCGGCGGAGGCGCTGCTGCATAGGGCTGGTTGCTGTTGGCGATGGCTGAACCGATGATGGCGCCGGCCGCGATTCCGCCGATCACGCCCAGTCCGACGTCGCAACCCCGGCAGCGCGCCTGCGCCGGTTGCGCCAGCACAGCGGCGAGAAGCGATGCGGCGGCGCAAATAACGGCAACTTTTTTCATGACACGGCGATCCTTGTAATGACTGTTGCCGCCGATCATGCGCCGCGCGCATTAAACATTCGATAAGCGCGGACATCGTGCGAGAGGCCGCGCCAAAAAAGAGAACGCCCGGCTGGTGTGAAACCAACCGGGCGGAGCTCTAGCCTGGTGCCAGCGCCGTTTTAGGCGTGGCGGTTTGGCTTACGGGCAGAAGAAGCGCGGACGGCCGTAGCCGACCACATTGCCCCACTGGTCGCGAACCGGGCGGCGAGCCCAGTAGCCGCCGGGGCAGCTATAGGCCGGAGCAACCGCGTAACCCGGATACGGGTCGTAACCCGGCTGCACGGCGTAACTGCGCGGATAGCTGTTGGCGATGATGGCGCCAACGGCGAGGCCGCCGATGATGCCGGCGCCGACGGCGCAGCCGCGGCAGCGAGCGTCCGCCGGGGTCGGGGTAGCAAGCGTCGCCACCGCGAGGGTCGCGATCGCCGCGAGAGCAATCAAGGCTTTCTTCATTAGGTCTCTCCTTGGGACACCGGTCGGCACTGGCCGAACGTTGATTGGATTATCGCTGAGTCTATTACGGACCCAGTAAGGGTAGAAGGGAACAAGCTTATCTTGGCATAAATTAGATGTGAACGGCTTCGTCCAGCACCTCCCCCTGATTTGGCACGCGAAAACCCAGCCCCCAGGGGGAAAAGGCCGGGTTTTCTCAGTCCTTGTATTAGTCGTCCTCAGGCCGCTTTAGGTTCAGGTGCAAACCCGGACCCGCTGCAACCGCCAGCCGTACCCGTCGAACACACGCTCGCGGGTCCAGTAGCAGGACGGTCAGAGCCGGTCCCGGGAATCTGCACAGGACGATAAGTGGAATTTCTGCCTGACGGCGGGCACGCTGTGCCCTGCGAATCAGGAGAGACCATGACAAGACGACCCCGTCGGAACCACACACCGGCCTTCAAGGCTAAGGTGGTGCTTGCC
>CAMDSH010000035.1 GCA_945907045.1 Rhizobium sp. Q54
GCCTACGTGCGCTTTACGCCCAGTAATTCCGAGCAACGCTAGCCCCCTTCGTATTACCGCGGCTGCTGGCACGAAGTTAGCCGGGGCTTATTCTACGGGTACCGTCATTATCTTCCCCGCCGAAAGGGCTTTACAACCCTAGGGCCTTCATCACCCACGCGGCATGGCTGGATCAGGGTTGCCCCCATTGTCCAATATTCCCCACTGCTGCCTCCCGTAGGAGTCTGGGCCGTGTCTCAGTCCCAGTGAGGCTGGTCATCCTCTCAGACCAGCTACCGATCGTCGCCTTGGTGAGCCGTTACCTCACCAACTAGCTAATCGGACGCGGGCCGCTCCTTTGGCAATAAATCTTTCCCCGTAAGGGCTTATCCGGTATTAGCTCAAGTTTCCCTGAGTTATTCCGAACCAAAGGGCACGTTCCCACGTGTTACTCTCCCGTCTGCCGCTCCCCTTGCGGGGCGCTCGACTTGCATGTGTTAGGCCTGCCGCCAGCGTTCGCTCTGAGCCAGGATCAAACTCTCAGGTTGGATGAGAAATTTATCCCTGACTGGTCTTCTCGCTTGCGCAAAATTTCACGTTTTGACGAGGTCCACCCACTGATCGATCACTCGACCAGCGATGTACCTTTGTAAAAACGTAGACCGTCAGAAGTCTCTTCCAACCGCCTCTCCTGAAGAATTGCTTCTCGAAACTTTCTCGAAGCGCTTCACGAGAGAGCGGCGCAAGGACCCCGCCGTCCACGTTTCTCTTTCTTCCGATTCACTTTTCAAACAGCGGCGGGAACCGGGCGGCTCCCACCCCCGGCGAACCGGGGGCCGTCAGAAGCCCATGCATCCGAAAACGATCGGATGCTTTTTCACTATTCCAGTGAGGAGCTTCAAAGGCGCGTCATCGCACCGTTAAGCGGACGGCGCGCCGAGTGGCCGTATATAGGCTTTCGGGTCCGAAATTGTCAACACCCGCGCGGCGATTTGCGCATCCCGGATACCGCCCGTTTTACCAGTAATTGAGCCGATTTTTACGGTTAACGCCGGGACGGTTCGGAAAGCTTCTCGCGCCGCACTCAAGCCACATTCCACGGGCGTTCTTGGGGGAGATTTTCGTGGGATGTGGAACCTCAAACCGGGTGGAGCTGAGTGCCCTGACCTTTTAACCGAGCACGGGAGCCGTCATTGACGGGCTTTCGTTCAAACGGCATCGTGCCGGCTCGATTCATAAGGTCTGTCAAAGGCAACTGGCGGCACGGAAGTTGCGGCAGATCATCTCCATTTGAACGCGCAGGGGACGGCAAGTTTGGACCATTTGAGGTCGCACGGGGCATACCGGTCGAGGCACGAGCCCGACACGGTCGATCTCGGCAACGAGCCGCCGCTGTCAGTCGACGGCGGCACCGGCGGTCTGGTCGATCGCCGCCGCGTTTCGGTGCAGTGGTATTCGGGAACGATTTTGACCGGGCTTTGCGGCGCCGCCTTGATGGGGGGCGCCGTTTTCACGTCGCTCGACGGACAAACGAATTTCGCCTCGCTGCCCGAGCGCGTCGAGATGGCGCTGCGCGGCGCGCTCGGCGGCGCCGACAAGAATGCCGGCCCGCGCAAGAGCGACCGGCTGCCGCCTCCCGGTGAATCCAATATCGCGCGCCAGATCATCCGCGTTTCCACGATGATGCGCGTCGGCAACCATGAAGTCGTGCGCGTGCGCCCGTTCGTTCGCATCGCCGGCAACCTTTCGCTCTCCACCTCCGAACTCTCCGCCAACATCCCGCCGTTCAATCCGCAGCGCATGCTCGCCGACGCAGCGCCCGGCTCTCCCGCGAACGCCGATGCTGCAACCGCCGCTGAGCCGGACGCCGAAGTGGCATTCGTGATGCGCGATCTGCCCGCCGTGCTGACGCGGGTGAAAGTCGCAGCGCTCACGCCGCAGGACGAAATCATGTCGCGCGTGCGCGAAGCCGCCAACTGGACCGAAACCGCGCCCGGCCAGCAGCCGCCTGCGGCGATCGACAGCGGAATGCGCCTCGCTTACGCCGTGGACCGCAGCACTTCGGATCCTTATGCCGGCTTTGAAGCCCGCATCGTCCCCGAGAACATTACGCTGCTGCCGAAATCCCAAACCAGCAGCAACGCCTGGAGCGAGCGCACCATCGCCGTGAAAAAAGGCGACAGCATCACCACTATGCTGCGCGAATTCGGCGCAACGCCGGAAGAAATCAAAGCAATTGCATACATACTCGGCCCGCGCGGCCGCGACGGCGGCCTGAAGGAAGGCCAGAAACTTCGCATCCTGCCCGCGCCCGCCAACGGCGGACTGCGCCTGCAGCCGATCCGCGTCATCGTCACCGGCGACAACGCGATCGAAGCGGTGGTTGCGCTCTCCGACACCGGAAAATATGTCGCGGTAGACGTGCAGAGCGCCGACACCGAAATTGCCGACGCCGGCGAGGATGACGTCGATGACGGCAAGGGCGTGCGTCTCTATCAAAGCGTTTACGAGACCGCGCTGCGCAATCAGGTTCCCCGCGCGGTGGTGGACGATCTGATCCGCATCTATTCCTACGACGTCGATTTCCAGCGCAAGGTGCAGCCGGGCGATTCATTCGAAGTGCTGTTCGCCGGCGAAGACGAAACCCCCGCCGCCGACAGCCGCAACGACGTGCTGTTCGCCGCGCTCACGGTCGGCGGAGACAACAAGAGATTCTACCGCTACCAGTCGCCCGACGACGGCGTCGTCGACTACTACGACGAGACCGGCAAGAGCGCGAAGAAGTTCCTCGTCCGCAAGCCGGTGGCGGAAGCGATCATGCGTTCGCCCTTCGGCGTGCGTAATCATCCGATCCTCGGCTACAGCAAGATGCACACCGGCGTGGACTGGGCGACGGCGAGCGGCACGCCGATCTACGCGGCCGGCAACGGCACGGTCGAAAAGGCCGGCTGGGAAGGCGGCTACGGAAAATATGTCCGCATCGTGCACGCCAACGGATATGAAACCGCTTACGGCCACATGACCGCTTTCGCGCGCGGCATCGATGTCGGCACCCGCGTGCGGCAAGGCCAGGTGATCGGCTTCGTCGGTTCGACCGGTCTTTCGACCGGCGCGCACGTCCACTACGAAATTTTGGTCAACGGCCGCTTCGTCGATCCGATGCGCATCAAGCTGCCGCGCGGCCGCGTACTCGACGGGCCGGTGCTCACCAGCTTCGAGCGCGAGCGCGACCGGCTCGACGGCATGATGGCGCGCAAGCCGCCGCGCGTCGCGGAAGCCGCGCCGGCCACCACCGCCCGCCGCTAAAAACCCTTGAGCATTACCCCGACTACCGGCACGGACTCCGAGATCCGGTCAAGCCGCATCTGGGCGCTGCTGACGCTGCGGATCACGCATTTCATTTTCCCCATGCGAATGTCGGTCGATCGCCACGGCATCTCGATGCATGAGGTTTCGTTCTGGCTCACGCCATGGTCGCGCAAGGACGAGCATCTTCCGATGTCGCACGTCGCGGAAATCGAGCTCGACCGCGGCCTGATCTGGGACGACATCCGCATCGAAAGCTCCGGCGGCATCGACCCGCTGCGGATATCCGGTTTATCCAAATTCCATTCCGGCGCGTTCGTCGCGAACCTGCGCGGGATGATGGGCAAATAGCGCGGGCGTTTCCGCCCGCGCGTTTTAAGCCGCCGCGGCGAGCTTGCCGTTGAACGTCAGCCCCTGCTTGCCGGCCGAGATCGTGACCTTTTCGCCGTCCTTCACGGTTCCCGCCAAAATCATTTCCGCGAGCGGGTCCTGCACCGACTTCTGGATCACGCGCTTGAGCGGCCTTGCGCCGTAAGCCGGGTCCCAGCCTTTTTCGGCGAGCCAATCGCGAGCGCCCGGCTCCAGCGTGACAACGATCTTGCGATCGTCGAGCAGCTTCTGCAGCCGCGTCATCTGGATGTCGACGATGCGTCCCATCTCGTTCTTCTTGAGCCGGTGGAACAGAATGATCTCGTCCACGCGATTGATGAATTCCGGGCGGAACGCCGAGCGCACCACCGCCATCACCTGATCCTTCACCGCGTCGGTATCTTCGCCGTCGGCCTGGTTGACCAGATAATCGGCGCCGAGGTTCGAGGTCATAACAATCAGAGTATTCCGGAAATCGACGGTATGGCCCTGCCCGTCGGTGAGCCGGCCATCGTCGAGCACCTGCAACAGCACGTTGAACACATCCGGGTGCGCCTTCTCGATCTCGTCGAACAGCACGACCTGATAGGGCCGCCGCCGCACGGCTTCGGTGAGCGCGCCGCCTTCGTCGTAACCGACATAGCCCGGAGGCGCGCCGATGAGACGCGAGACCGAATGCTTCTCCATGTATTCCGACATGTCGAGGCGGATGAGCGCGGATTCGTTGTCGAACAAAAATTCGGCGAGTGCCTTGGTCAGTTCGGTTTTGCCGACGCCGGTGGGCCCCAGGAACATGAACGAACCGATCGGCCGGTGCGGATCCTGCAAACCGGCGCGCGCGCGGCGCACCGCGGTGGACACCGCCTGCACGGCTTCCTTCTGGCCGATTACGCGCTTGGCGAGTTCGTCTTCCATGCGCAGCAACTTGGCCTTCTCGCCTTCCAGCATGCGGTCGACCGGAACGCCGGTCCAGCGCGAGACCACCTGCGCGATGTGATCGGCGGTAACCGCCTCCTCCATCATCGCGGCGCCCTGCTTGCCTTCGTTGGCGGCGAGTTTCTTTTCCAGCTCGGGAATGCGGCCATAAGCCAATTCGCCCGCGCGCTGGTATTCGCCGCGGCGCTGCGCGTTGGCGAGCTCAGTGCGCAACTGCTCGAGTTCGGTCTTGAGCTTCTGCGCGTCGGTGAGCTTTTCCTTCTCCGCCTTCCAGCGCGTTGTGATGTCAGCAGACTGTTTTTCCAGCGCCTTCAATTCCGTCTCCAGCCGTTTCAAACGGTCCCTGGAGCCTGCGTCGGTTTCCTTCTTCAGCGCTTCCTGCTCGATTTTCAGCCGCACGACTTCGCGGTCGATGGAATCGAGTTCCTCCGGCTTGGAGTCGACCTGCATCTTGAGCCGCGCCGCCGCCTCATCCACGAGGTCGATGGCCTTGTCCGGCAAGAAGCGGTCGGTGATGTAGCGGTTCGACAGCGTGGCGGCGGCGACGATCGCCGAGTCGTTGATGCGAACGCCGTGATGCAGTTCGTATTTTTCTTTCAGGCCGCGCAGAATCGAGATCGTGTCCTCGACCGACGGCTCGTTGACGAAGATCGGCTGGAAGCGCCGCGCCAGAGCGGCATCCTTCTCGACGTGCTTCTTGTATTCATCGAGCGTGGTCGCGCCGATGCAATGCAACTCTCCGCGTGCGAGCGCGGGCTTGAGCAAATTGGACGCATCCATCGCTCCATCCGCCTTGCCGGCGCCGATGAGCGTGTGCATCTCGTCGATGAACAAAACGATGCCGCCTTCCGCGGAAGTGACTTCCGCCAGCACGGCTTTCAGGCGCTCCTCGAACTCGCCGCGATATTTCGCACCGGCGATGAGCGAGCCAAGATCGAGCACCAGCAGCTTTTTGTCTTTGAGGCTTTCCGGCACGTCGCCGTTGAGAATGCGCAGCGCCAGACCTTCGACGATGGCGGTCTTGCCGACGCCGGGTTCGCCGATCAGCACCGGATTGTTCTTGGTGCGGCGGGAGAGAACCTGAATCGTGCGGCGGATTTCCTCGTCGCGGCCGATGACCGGATCGAGCTTGCCGTCACGCGCGGCCTGCGTGAGATCGCGCGCGTATTTCTTCAGCGCATCGTAGGCGTTTTCGGCCGATGAACTGTCGGCGGTGCGCCCCTTGCGCAGCGCCTCAATGGCGGCGTTGAGATTTTGCGGCGTGACGCCGGCTTTGCTCAAAATTTTCCCGGCTTCGCTCTGTTTGTCGAGCGCCAACGCAAGAAGGAGCCGCTCGACGGTGACGAAGCTGTCGCCTGCCTTCTCGCCGGCCTTTTCGGCGGCGTCGAAAGCGCGCGCCAGCGATGGCTCAAGGTAAATCTGTCCTGCGCCGCTTCCTTCAACCTTGGGACGCTTCTGGAGCGCGGCCTCGGTGGCGGACAGCGCTTCGCGCGAGCGCCCGCCGGCGCGGTCGATCAGACCCGCAGCCAACCCTTCGGAATCGTCGAGCAAAACTTTCAGCAGATGCTCGGGGGCGAATTGCTGATGCCCCTCGCGCAACGCCAGCGACTGCGCGGACTGCACAAAACCGCGCGCGCGGTCGGTATACTTCTCGAAATTCATGACTCAACTCCTTCGGCCCATCATGGCACCGTAACGGCAGGCCCCCGAAGGCAGCCTGTCCGGACATTATGTGGGTGCGTTTATACAAGTTTGAAGAGCCGGGTCGCTTGATATAGGTCAGAACCTCATCCCGCTTTGATGGCGTCAAAAGTGCCCGAAAATCAATGACAAATCAGCCTGCCCGCATCGACGCGATCTACCGCTATCCGGTCAAAGGGCTCACCCCGGAGGCCTTGTCCCGCACGGCTTTGAGCGTGGGGGGCACCCTGCCCGCCGACCGGCTCTATGCGATCGAAAACGGCCCGTCCGGCTTCGATCCCTCCGAGCCCGGTTATCTGCCGAAGCAGCGGTTTTTGATGCTGATGCGGAACGAGCGGTTGGCCGAACTGCGCACGTCATTCGACGACGCAAGCCACACGCTGACGATCCAGTGGGAAGGGCGCGAAGCCGCCCACGGCGACCTGCGCACGAAAGAAGGAAGGCTGGCGATCGAAGCGTTCTTCCGCCGCTTCATGCCGAACGATCTGCGCGGACCCCCGAAGGTGCTGAATGCGCCCGGTCACAGTTTTTCAGACGTGGCGAAAAAAGTCGTCTCGATCATCAATCTCGCCTCAGTCGCCGAGGTGGAGAATGCCGCCGGCGCGCCGGTACATCCGCTTCGCTTTCGCGGCAACGTCTATGTGACGGGATGGCCGGCCTGGCGCGAGTTCGATCTGCTTGGGGAAGAAATTTCCATCGGCGCGAACGCGCGGCTGAAAGTCGTCAAGCGGATCGTGCGCTGCGCCGCCACCGACGTCGATCCCGCCACCGGTATTCGCGACCTGACTATACCTGCCGCGTTGTTGAAAAATTTCGGCCACGCCGACTGTGGCGTCTATGCCGAGGTGACGGCGGCGGGCGAGATCGCCGCCGGCGATCCGCTGCGCTGAAAAACTTTAGCGCGTCAGCGCGGCGTCGCCGAACACTTTCGCCATCGTGCTCTCGACGGCGACGGCGAAGTCGGGCTTGTCCGAAGCTCTCGACACCCGCGCCGGCTGCGGTGGCTGAGCGGGCCGCGGCTGCGCCGGTCCCTGCTGAATGATCCGGTGCGGCGGCAGCGGACGCGCCGGCGGCAACGGCGTCTGCTGCTGCGTAGGCTGCGCGACGCGTTGCTGCAACGGCTGCAGAATGCGCTGCATCGGGCGCACGGCGCCGCTGCCATCCTTCGGCATCACGTAAGCGATGACGCGCGCGCGGCGTCGGAGCCGGTGCCGGCATAGCCGACGCGCGCAAGCACGAAGTTCATGAAGCGCGCGCACCAGCGGCGTTTCATGTCGGTCGGATTGGTGCCGATGTATTTGCGCGCTTCGCTGACCAGCGAGGGCCAGCCGAACACCGGTTGCGACGGCGGCTTGGCGGGATCGGTGGTCTCAACACGGCGCGCTTGCAGGCCGGAGCGCAGTACAAGCTTGCGCTTCACGCCAGGCTTCGTGGCCGATTTGGCGTTTTTCTTGGCGGCGCCAGGCTTGGCCGCCACGGGTTTGGCCGCGGCCGGCTTTTGAACTTTCTGCTGGCGCGTGGACGGCTCCACGCCGTTCGGCGACGGGCGGCTCGATGCCGGAATGCTCAGCGCGGCCAGAACGGCGCAGCCGAGAAGGATGGTTCGGGTACGGAAAAACATGCGGGGCCCCTGTTGTCCCAGTGTTCTTGAGCGGCCGCCGGCGCAAAGCAGAACCGGCGAGAAACCCCTCGTAACACAGCAATTTTCCGCGTTTCCGTTGTCTTTGATTAACTATGAAAGGGTATACGGCACCACGATTTCAGAAATGAATTTGTCTATTCGCGAAAACTACATTGGATATTCAATGAATTAGCTGAAATCTGTCGAACAAAGCTCAATGGTTAACGTCTATACCTATAACCTTAACCCTTAAACCTAACTGCAAAAAGCGCGGCCATCGCGCGCAACGCCTTGAATGCAAAAAGACCGCGCGCAGTTTCCACCGGGCGCGGCCTTTTTCGTTGCAGATGAAGCGGACGATCAGCCGCCGGGCATCACGTAGGCAATGATCCGACCGCGCGGATACACCGCCTCCGCGACCGTATGATTGTGGTTGCCCGAAATGATGATCGGATTGCCATTGGCATCGACGCCACTGACGACGCCGACATGGCCGCCGCCGCCGCGCGCCATCACTGCGATGGCACCGACCTGCGGGCCGGCAACGCGGGTGCCGTAACTCGCATAGGCACGGGCAAGATTACCCCCGCCGGCGTGCCCGGTTTTCTTCAACACCATGTCCATGAAAGCCCCGCACCACAGGCTCGAACGCCCGGTGGGGTTGGTGCCGAGGTGGCTGCGCGCTTCCGCGACCAGCGAACCTCCGCCGAATGCCCCGAACAATGACGGCGTAGTTGCCGCCTCGCGCGAACGCTTGCCTGCGCGGGTTCCCGTCTGGGATTCGTTGTAGACGGGATAACGCTCGTCGTTCACGACGGTCGGCAACATCTCCTGGGACTGCGCATTTTGCGCAGCATTCCGCTGGTGCTTTGGGCCCGCGAAAGCGGAAGTCGATAACGCCACCAACGCGACGGAACACAACGCCAGTACTGCTTGCTTTTGAATAATACCCATTATGTTTAGTCCCCTGTCTCGATAGCAATGTATTCGGCTGAATCAGAATCAGCTCGAATGCGTAGGCTTAAACGCCGTCTAAAAATGGCGAGATCATGAATTACGGGGAAAACAGATATGATCTTTTGGCGGTGATATTGCGCGTTTTTGCATTTATATTTATGTCATAGAATACAATATCAATTATTACTTCAAATACGCACAATATGTTCCAATGTATACTTATATTGATGAACTTATTACTTGTAATGAAAGTCGTGTGCGGTTGCAGCAAAGTTAAGTTGCAATGCACAAATTGCGGCGGGAAAATACGAAAGCAATGTCAGGACGATAGACGCGCCAGAGGCTGGCTCAGCTCTTCGTCCGGTCCTTGCGGCTGAGCAGGAACACCGCCTGCTCGCCGAAAAGATTCCAGAACCACCACGGCGCGTTCAGCCGCAGCGGCGTTCCCCAGGCGTTGAGCGCCACGGCTTTTTCCATCTTCACGCCGATGGTTCCGCACAGCTGGCGGAAATCCTTGATCGTGCAGTGGTGGATGTTCGGGGTGTCGTACCAGCTATAGGGCAGGATCTCGGTCTGCGGCATGTGGCCCGCGAACAAAAGCTGCAGGCGCACCTGCCAGTGGCCGAAATTCGGGAACGACACGATGGCGTGGCGGCCGATGCGCAGCATGTGCTCAAGCACCACGCGCGGATGCCGCGTCGCCTGCAACGTCTGCGACAGGATCACGTAATCGAACGTATCGTCGGGATAATCCGCCAAGTCGGTGTCGGCGTCACCCTGGATCACGGCGAGCCCCTTCGCCACGCATTCATTCACGCCTTCGCGCGAAAGCTCGATGCCGCGCCCGTCCACGCCGCGCGTCTCGCCCAGCAGACGAAGCAGTTCGCCGTCGCCGCAGCCGACGTCGAGCACTTTCGCGCCGTTCTCCACCATCTGCGATACCAGCAACAGATCGACGCGCGCGCCGCCCGATGTGCGCGCCGCGCTGGCAGCGTTGAGATTCTGATTTGCGCGCGAGAGCATGCTCATCCTCTGGCCTTGAGCCCGCGCGCTTTACCCGCGCCATCGAGGAAGCCGCGCACGATGGCGAACAGCTCCGGCTCGTCGAGCAGGAAGGCGTCGTGACCCTTGTCGGTGACGATCTCGGCGAACGAGACGCGCGCACCGGCGGCGTTGAGCGCATGCACGATCGCGCGCGAGTCGGATGTCGGGAACAACCAATCGCTGGTGAACGATACAACGCAAAAGCGTGTCTGCGTGTTCTTGAACGCGTTGGCGAGCACGCCGCCGCAATCCGCCGCGATGTCGAAATAATCCATCGCGCGCGTCAGATACAAATATGAGTTCGCGTCGAATCGCTCGACGAACGAAATCCCCTGATGGCGCAGATAGGATTCCACTTCGAAATCGGCGTCGAACGAGAACGTCGGATTGGCGCGGTCCTGAAACTTGCGGCCGAACTTGCGATGCAGCGCGGCGTCGGAGAGATACGTAATGTGCGCGCCCATGCGCGCGACCGCGAGCCCGCGCCGCGGGTTACCGCCTTCCAGCAGATAGCGCCCCTGTTTCCATTCCGGATCCGCCATCACCGCCTGACGGCCGACCTCATGGAACGCAATGTTCTGCGCTGAGTGGCGCGTCGAGCATGCGATGGGAAGCGCCGCGAACACGCGCTCGGGATAGCTCGCCGCCCATTGCAGCGCCTGCATGCCGCCCATCGAACCGCCGGCGACCGCGAACAGCGTCGCGATGCCGAGATGATCGAGCAGCATCGCCTGCGCACGCACCATGTCGCGGATGGTGATGACGGGAAATTCCAGTCCCCACGGCTTGCCGGTTTTGGGATTGATCGAGGCCGGCCCGCTCGTCCCCATGCAGCCGCCAACGACGTTGGGGCAGATGATGAAATAGCGCTCGGTATCGATGGGCCGGCCCGGCCCCACCATCGTCTCCCACCAGCCGTTTTTGCCGGTGACCGGATGCACGCTCGCGACGTGATGATCGCCGGTGAGCGCATGCGCCACCAGCACGGCATTCGAGCGATCAGCGTTAAGCGTGCCGTAGGTCTTGTAGGCGATCTGGAGTGGCGAAAGCTCCACGCCGGCATCGAGCTTGAGCGGCTTGTCGGCGCCGAAACGGACAACGAGCGAGTCGCGCGGGTTCTCCGCCTCGCTTGAGGCGCCCGCCGCATCGCGCGGTGTGCTCAGACCGGCCTCAACCATATTGTTCGCGCTCCCGGCGCGTCCGCTTAGCTGTCATAGCCCGTAAGGCGGTTAGGTATGTAGTGCAGGCCGAAACTGTCAATGTTTTCTTTGATTTCGCCCAAATAGGCTCTTATCAATGGCCCACCCGCGGCCCGTTTTGCGGCCGCCATAATCATCCTGATCGCGTTATGAAAAAGCCCGCCGACGCACCCTCGCTCGCCGATCTCCGCAACGAGATCGACCGCATCGACGAGTCCATGCATGGGCTGCTGATGCAGCGCGGCGACATCATCGACCGCCTGATCGCGGTCAAGCGCAGCCAGGAAACCGGCTCGGCGTTCCGTCCCGCGCGCGAGGCGGAGATGATGCGCCGTCTGGTGAAGCGGCATAAAGGCATTTTGCCCCTCGATACCGCCGAGAGCATCTGGCGCGTCATCATCTCGACTTTCACGTTCGTGCAGTCGCCGTTCTCGGTGCACTCCGATTTCTCCGGCGGGGACGCGGCGATGCGCGATTCAGCACGCTTTCATTTCGGTTTCACGGTGCCGTTCGTGCCGCATATGGGCGCTTCCGGCGTCGTTGCGGCGGTGTCGGCGTCGAAGGGCGATCTCGGCCTCGTCCCGGCCATTGCGGTTGCCGGCGCTGGCGCGTGGTGGAGTGCGCTCGAATTCGACTCGGCGCCGAAGATCATCGCACGGTTGCCCTTCGTGGAGCGCGACGATCATCCCGCCGCGCTCCCGGTGTTCGTGATTTCGCGCGTCGCCGCCGACGCGATGGTGACGGAATCCGAAGTGTGGAGCATCCGCGTCTCCGGTTGGGACGCAAAATCCGCTCAAGCGCTCTCCAGTTTGGCCGAATTCATCGCGGTACCCGACCGCGCCTTCGACGGCGCGGCGTTGCTGGTGTCGCTGCCGCAAGGCGGCAGTCTGCCGGTGGTCACCGAGGCGCTGCTCAAGGCCGGGGCCACCGTGCGCTCCTCGGCCCTCGTCGGCAGCCACGCAACCCGCTATACGGTTGCCGCCAACAAGAAATGACCCGCTCCGGCTGGGTCTAACCGCAAATTGGATCGCGTGAGATGACTGCAACACGTCCACAACCGCGCCCCGGCGTGCTCGACATCGCGGCCTATGTGCCGGGAAAGAGCACAGCGCCGGGCGTCGACAAGGTGTTCAAGCTCTCGTCCAACGAGACGCCGCTCGGGCCCAGCCCGCGCGCGATCGCGGCTTATAACGAGATCGGCAAGCGCCTGGAGGATTACCCGGACGGCTCGGCATCGGAATTGCGTGAGGCCATCGGCAAGAGTTTTGGTCTCGATCCGGCGCGCATTGTGTGCGGCGCGGGTTCCGACGATCTGCTCAACCTGCTGGCGCGGGCTTATCTCGCCGACGGCGATGAGGCTATCCACACCACGCACGGCTTTCTGGTTTACCCCATTGCGACGCTCGGTACCGGCGCGAAGCCTGTCGTGGCGGCGGAGAAGGATTTTACCGCCGACGTCGATGCGATTTTGGCGGCGGTGACGCCGAAGACGAAAGTCGTCTTCCTCGCCAACCCGAACAACCCGACCGGCACCTACATCGCGTTCGATGAGGTCAAGCGTCTGCATCGCGGATTGCCGCCGCATGTGCTGCTGGTCATTGACGCGGCTTACGCGGAATACGTGCGCCGCAACGATTACGAATCCGGCATCGAGCTTGTCGCCACCACCGACAACACGGTGATGTGCCGCACGTTCTCGAAAATCTACGGGCTTGCTGCCGTGCGGCTTGGCTGGCTGTACGGCCCCGCGCACGTGGTGGACGCGATCAACCGCATTCGCGGGCCGTTCAACGTCAACGCGCCGGCCATCGCGGCGGGCATCGCCGCGATACAGGACAGCGCTCACACCGAGATGGCGCGCACGCATAATGAAAAATGGCTGGCCTGGCTGACGCAGGAAATCGGCAAGCTCGGGCTTGCCGTGACGCCAAGCGCGGCGAATTTCGTGCTCATCCATTTCCCCGACGCAAAGGGGCGAACCGCTGCCGAAGCGAATGCGTTTCTGCTGAAACGCGGGCTGATCTTGCGTCAGGTCGGTGCTTATAAATTACCGAACGCGCTTCGCATGTCGGTCGGCACCGAAGAAGCCAACCGGCTCGTCGTGAAATCGCTCAGTGAATTTTTGGGGAAGACGGCGTGAGCCAGAAAGCGCCGATCTTCCAGCGCATCGCGCTGATCGGAACGGGCCTCATCGGCTCGTCCATCGCGCGCGCCGCCCGCGCGCAAAGCGCAGCGAATACGATTATCGCCACCGCGCGATCGGCCGCGACCCGCAAGCGCGTGGTTGAACTCGGATTCGCCGATCAGGTGGTGGACAGCAACGCCGCGGCGGTGAAAGACGCTGACTTGGTCATCGTCTGCATTCCGGTCGGCGCCTGCGGTGACGTCGCCAAGGAAATCGGCCCGCATCTCAAGCCCGGCGCGATTGTCTCTGATGTGGGCTCGGTGAAAGGCTCGGTGCTGCGCGACATGGCGCCGCATCTACCGAAGGGCGTGCATTTCATTCCCGCGCACCCCGTCGCCGGCACAGAATATTCCGGCCCCGACGCGGGCTTCGCGGAATTGTTCGTCGACCGCTGGTGCATTCTCACGCCGCCCGAGAAGGCGGACGCCGCTGCCGTGCAGAAGCTCACCGCGTTCTGGACCGCGCTCGGCGCCAAGGTCGAAACCATGACGGCGGATCACCACGATCTGGTGCTCGCCATCACCAGCCATTTGCCGCATCTCATCGCCTACACCATCGTCGGCACCGCCGACGAGCTGGGTCAGGTCACGCGCTCCGAGGTGCTGCAATTCTCCGCGGGCGGCTTTCGCGATTTCACACGCATCGCGGCGTCCGATCCGACGATGTGGCGCGACGTGTTTCTCGCCAACAAGGATGCGGTGCTGGAAATGCTGGGCCGCTTCAACGAGGACGTGTCGGCGCTGACCAAGGCCATCCGCAAGGGCGACGGCGACGCGCTGTTCGAGCACTTCACGCGCACGCGCGCGATCCGTAAAGGCATCGTCGAGCTCGGCCAGGATTCATCCGCGCCGGATTTCGGCCGCCCGCATCCGCATCTGCCGGATTCGCCATTGCCGCGGCCCTACGCCGCCGACAACGAATAACCATCCCCGACATTCCGGAAGCCGAGCAAAGCGAGGCTGTCCGGAATCCAGCTACTCAATTCATTATATGTTTCTGGATTCCGGGTTCGCACTGACGCGCGCCCCGGAATGACAAACTAAAACAGCGCCGCCACCCGCCCGATCGGGATCGGCCCGAGCGACATAGCGCCGTCATTAAAGCGCAGAGGCAGCGACACTGCCTGACGGCCTTCGAGAATGGTCTTCTCGCCCAGCAAGCCAATCCCCGCGACGATGCCCGCGCCCGCCTGCTGACGCGCGGCGGCGCCCAGACCCGGCGCGAAACGATCGAGCGCGCCGACAAGCTTGTCAACGGCCGGAGTCGCCGGCGCAATTTGTTCGACGCCGAGCGTTTTGAGAAACGGCTCGAGCCCGGCAACGGTGACGAGTATCTGGCCTTCCAGGCCGCCACGCGCATTCAGGCTGAGCGCGCCCTTGCCGACCGCGACGGTTTCGCCCTGCGCGATGCGCGCCTGCGTGATGTCGATGCGCCCGCCCGCCGCCTGCATTTCGCGAAAACGCAGCGGCCAGGGTTTCGGCGAAAAGTCCTTCATGCCGCGCAGCACGGCCGTGACATCGGAATCGATTGGCGCCACCGCGAGCGGATGCACGGCGGGGAGCGACGCCGCCGCGAGCCGCAGCACGATCTCGATCACCGGATTATCGGTGGCGGAGCCTTCCGCCATGCGGCCGTGAATTTCGATCCGCTTGGCCTTGACCATCTGCTGCGCCGCGCCCGCGTCCATGCGGTCGAGCGTCGGCGAATCGAGCACGATGGAAACGCGCTCCGGCGCCTTTGGCGTGCCGCGCACGCTGGTTTGTCCGAGTTCCCAATTGGCGACGATGTTCGGCGGGCGGCCCGCCTCGCCGACGGTTAGCGGCCCGGTGAACTCGCTGATGAGGAGTGTCGGCTGATAGATCTGCGCCGCGATGAGAATGCCGGCGGTCTTGATGTCGAGCGGCGGCTGATTGCTGCGCAGCTCAAGACCGGCCTTGTCGCAGCGAACTTCAACGCGGAACGGAAAGCCATCGATGCTCTGCGTCCCGCAGGAATGAATGCGGCCGACTTTCGCCTCGCGGTCGCGCCAGCCTGCAATAGTGTCCGCCGTGACGGCTGCGGCGTAATACCACAAGCCCGACCATGCCCCGGCGAGCGCCAGGACAATAACCAGCATGGCGATGTATTTGCCCACGCGCCGGCGCGGCCGGTAGTACTCCGGCGGATAGGGCGGCAGCGGGCGGTAGCCCGGCTGAAAATCGTCGTTGTGGCGATAGGTCATGAGCCTCTAACAAGCCGCCGAATGCGGCATTTCCGCGATGTTGCGCCGGAACAGCCGTCCTGTTAGGCGAGCGGAACCGCCGGCGGCTTCCGGCTCGTATTATCCGATTCCCGGCTGCGATGGACTTGAATTCCCAGCACGCCCAAAATTTTCAGCACGCGCAAGAGGACCTGTGGGTGTTCGCCTACGGCTCGCTGTTGTGGCGGCCGGGCTTTGAATTTCTCGAAAGCGTTCCGGCGCGGATGATCGGCGTGCACCGCTCGCTCTGCGTCTATTCCTTCGTCCACCGCGGCACGCCCGAGCGGCCGGGCCTTGTCCTCGGCCTCGACCGCGGCGGCAATTGCCGCGGGCTCGCCTACAAGGTGGCGGCGGCCAATCGGGCGGCGACGATTGCTTACCTGCGCGAGCGCGAACAGGTGACCATGATCTACCGGGAAAGCCTGCGCGCGATGTGGCTGGAGAACGATCCGCAGCAGCGCGTGCAGGGGCTCACTTACGTCGTCGATCGCGGCCATCCGCAATATGCCGGCCGCCTCACGCTTGAACAGCAGTTGCTTCACGTCCGCCAGGGCCACGGAAAATCCGGCGCCAACCGTGAATACGTGATCGAGACCGTGAAGGCGCTGGAAGCTCTGGGTTATCGCGAAGGCGATCTGCACAAACTCGCCGAACGCCTGAAAGGCTCGCACGAGACGCCGGCCGCGCCGTCAGCCTAATCCCTTGGCAGCAAGCTCGCGGCGGCCTTCCTCGACCAGTTTGGCGGTGGCCGATTCAAGATCGCTCTTCAGGCGTTTGAAAAATTCGTCCGGATCGAGCCCCGGCGGAATTGGATCGAGAACTTCGAGCACCACCGTGCCGGGATAACGCAGAAACGAGCGGCGCGGCCAGAACAGGCCGGAGTTGAGCGCAATCGGCACGCACGGCACGTTGCAGGCACCATAGAGATGCGCGATGCCGTATTTGTATTTCGGTTCGGCGCCGGCGGGACGGCGCGTGCCTTCCGGAAAAATGATGATCTGCCGCCCCTGCCCGCGCCGCAGCTCGTTATAGGCGCGCTCGGTCATCGCGGTGAGCGCCGCCGAGCCGGCGCCGCGATTGATCGGGATCATGCCGCCGCGCCACATCGCCCAGCCGAACAAAGGTATCCAGATCAGTTCGCGTTTGACGATGAAGGCCGGATCGTGAACCAGCGTGAGCAGCACGAATGTTTCCCACACCGACTGGTGCTTGCAGGCAACGAGTAGCGGGCCCGGCGGAATTTTGTCCAGCCCGCGCCACTCGATATCGATCCCGCACACCGGCTTGAGCAGCCACAGGCTGACATGCGCCCAAGATTTGGAAACGAGCAGCACGCAACGACGCGGCAGCAGCAGGGTGAACACCGTCGCGATGCTGTGCACGAGAGTGTTGAGATAGAAAAGAACGTTGAAAAGAATAGAACGGATCACGAGCACGGCGAATTAATCCTTCAGACGGCGAAGTCGGGGTCGAGGCGCATGCGGACAACGGCGAAGAGATATTTCAGATATTCGGAAAATAACAGCCTCGTCGTTCCCGTGCTCGCCCACCATGGCTCGCTTTTGATCTTTTCCGATATCACCGGAAACGGGATAAGCGCCACATCGGGCAACTGACGTTCCAGCTCCACCATCGCGCGCGGCATGTGATAGCTCGATGTCACCACGATCAGCGAATGAAAACCGCGCTCGGTCACCCAGCGTTTCGCCTCGATGGCGTTGCCCAGCGTGTTGAGCGCCGAGCGGTCGAGATCGACGCAACAGGCGAACACGCGCGCGTAGAGCGGCGTGAGGCGGGCGATTTCGCGCGCGCTGGTATTCTGGTGCACGCCGGTGATCAGCAGCCGCTGGCCGTGCCCGGCGGCCAGCAGTTCGATTGCGTCAGGGATGCGCGAGGCAGCCCCGGTGAGCACGACGATGCCGTCGGCCTTGCGGTTGAGCGTGCTTTCCTCGGCCGGCAGGTTGCCGACGAACAAGCCGAATCCGGCGACCAGCGCGACGGCGCCGAGCACGCTGGCGGTCATGGTCAAAAAGCCGATCCAGCGTGCAAGCCCGGAAAACATGCTACCCAATCGTCTGCAAAGTGCGGTTGACGGTTTGCCGTGAAGTCCACGCGGTGACCGCGGCGATCAATACGATCTGGCTCGCCACCGCGATATACCCCGCGGGTCCGATCGAGAAACTGCCGAACAAAGCCGATACCTGATCGACGCCGGCCGAGCCCGCGAACCAGTCGCTGAACAATCCCGCGATCGCGAACAGCGCCATCGCCGAGCCGCCGCCAATGGCGCCGCCTTTTAAACCAAGCATGAGAAAATGGCGCTGGAAATGCCCGGAAATAAAACTGTCCTTGGCGCCGACGAAATGCAGCACCTCGATCACCGTCCGGTTCGCCGCCATCGCGCCGCGTGTCGCGAACGTGACCGACAGCATCGTCGCGGCGAACATCAGCAGGAGAATGCCGACGCCGGCCGCCACCACGGTCGCAGCCATTGTGCGCATGCGGTCGATCCAGCCGCGGTGATCGTCGAGGCTGGCGCCGGGAACCTGCTCACTCAGGATTTTCCGCAACAGGCCCAAATCGGGCGCGTTCTCCCCGAACTTGATGACAATCAGACGCGGTACCGGCAATTCGTCCAGCGTTAATCCCGTGCCGAGCCAGGGCTCAAGCAGCCGCGCGGATTCTTCTTTTGTATAGGCGCGCACGCCGGTAATGCCGGGAAACGCACCGGCGATTTGCACGGCCTTGGCGGTCGCGGCATCGAGATCGCGGCCCGGCGCCGGGCGAACCTGGATCGTCACTTCGCGCGCCACATCGGATTGCCATTCGCTCGCGGTCGCGCGCACCAGCATCACGGCGCCGGTGGTGAGCGAAGCGAGAAACGTCATGATCGCGACCACAGCCACCAGCGCGCGCCCGGAGATCGAATTCTTCGGCACCATCGGCGTGTCGTTGCGCGGCGGCAGCCGGCTCGGCATGCGCATCGACGCGGTGAGATCGGGTGCGTCAGTCATCGCAAGTCCTCAATCGTAGATATGCAGCCGGCCCTCGTGCAGCACGAGGCGGTGGGCATCGTATTGGTCCATCAACGCGATGTCGTGGGTCGCGATGACGACCGAAGTTCCCGACTTGTTGAGTTCGATAAACAAGCGCAGCAGACGTTGCGCGAGAGAAGGATCGACGTTGCCGGTCGGCTCGTCCGCCAGCAACAACTGCGGCCGCGCGATGACCGCGCGCGCGATCGCGGCGCGCTGCTTCTCGCCGCCGGAGAGCACGGGCGGCAGCGCCCACATGCGCTCGCCGAGACCCACCCAGTTCAGCAATTCAACCACCTCGTCGCGGTAGCTGTCCTCATGCCGCCCCATGACGCGGAAGGGGAGCGCGACGTTCTCATACGTCGTCATGTGGTCAAGCAGGCGGAAATCCTGGAACACGATGCCGATGCGGCGGCGCAGCGTTGCCCGCGCGTCCTTGCTGAGTGTCGCGACATCATGGCCGAATTGCGTAATCAGCCCGCGTGTCGGCTTGATAGAGAGAAACAGCAATCGCAGCAGCGAGGTCTTGCCCGCGCCAGAAGGGCCGGTGAGGAACTGGAACGAATGCGGCTCGATGCGGAACGTAAGGTCTCGCAGGACCTCCGGACCGAGCCCATAGCGCAAGCCCACATTCTCGAATCGGACCACGCCCGTCTCCGGAAAAAAGCCCCCAGCCGTCCCGCCCGGTAGCCTGCTGTAAACGCGCGGGACGCCGGTATCAGAGGCGCTTTTACAGGATTACCACGGCGGTGACATAGCCGGACCGCCGGGTTCCCCCTGGGTTTTAGGCCCAAACGGGGCACTTTCATGGTTTCCGATCCGTTAACGGACGGCTGCTAGGTTCGGGCGGACCAAACCGAAGCCAGGCCGATGCTGATCGTCTGCCCGAACTGCGCCACGTCCTACATGCTCGAACCGGCCTCCGTCGGTCCGGGCGGACGCACCGTGCGCTGTACCCGCTGCAAGACCGCATGGTTCGCGACACCGCCGCAGGAGCCCGCCGTCGCCGCTTTCGTCGAGAACGTGATCGCGGAAGCCTCGGCGCAATCGGCAGGCGACGCGAGCGGAGAAAATCCTCCGCCTCCGCAATCCCCGGCTCCCGACGATTTCGCCGAGCCGCCGCCCGCCGACGAGGTTGCCGAATTCGCCGCCGCGCTCGATGAAAGCCGGGCCGAGCCCGGGCCCGAACCGGAACCGGCGTTCGACGTATTTTCATCTCCTGCCGCATTCTCCGAGGAGCCAATAGCGCTCGCGGAGTCGCCTTCGCTGGTGCCGCCGGTAGACCCCGAACCGTTGCCCGCGCTGGCGGAACCCGAAGAGACAAACATCGAAAGCTTCGCCGCCCGCCGCGAGCGGCGCGCTGCCATGCGGCAGAAAAGCCGGAAGTCGCAGCGCCTGCCGATGCTCATCGTCGCGCTGATCTGCGTCAACGCGGCGCTGATTACCTGGCGCGCCGACGTGGTGCGCATGGTGCCGCAGACAGCTTCGCTGTTCGCCGCGATCGGCCTGCCGGTAAACCTGCGCGGACTGTCGTTCGAAGACGTCAAGATCACGAAGGAGACGCATGACGGCGTCGACGTGCTCGTGGTCGAGGGCAGCATCCTTGCGTCCTCGCGCAAGCCGGTCGAAGTGCCGCGCCTGCGCTTTGCGGTGCGTAACGCCGCAGGCCTGGAAATCTACAGCTGGACCATGCAGCCCACGCGCAGCATCCTCGGCGCGGGCGAAGCGATGGCGTTCCGCAGCCGGCTTGCGTCTCCGCCGCCGGGCGCCAACGACGTGCTGGTGCGCTTCTTCCACCGCCGCGATATTCTCGCCGGAGCGAAATAATCATGGCGCGCATTCTCATCGCCGAGGACGACGAAGCGGTGCGCTCTTTGGTTGCGCGCGCGCTGGTCGATGACGGACACGAAACCACCACGGCCAACGACGGCGCCCAGGCGCTCGACCTGCTGGCGCAGAAAAGCGGCAAGTTCGATCTGCTGCTGACCGACATCAAGATGCCGGTGATGGACGGCATTGCGCTATCGCTGGCAACTGCCCGCGATCATCCCGATATCATTATAATGATGATGACGGGTTACGCCGATCAGCGCGAGCGCGCCCACGGCCTCGATGCGTTGATCCATGACGTGATAACGAAGCCGTTTACACTCGCGCAAATTCGCGGCGCGGTGAAGGAAGCGCTGACGGCTCCCCGGCGGTAAAAGTCAGAAATCCTTCAGCAGCCGCTCGAGATAATCGAGTTCAAGCTGCGGACGCGAAGACTCGCCAAAGCGGCGGCGCAGTTCTTCCAGGATGCGGCGGGCGCGCTGCACGTCGATCTCGCCCGGCACCTTCACCGTGACATCGTCGCCATAGTCGCGGCCGCGCAACGGCCGCCCGAGCGGGTCGGTATCCTGATTGGCGCGCGCCTGGCCCGTGCGGCCGGGCTGACCGGGTCCGGGACCCATGCCCTGCTGCTGCATCTGTTGCGCCAGACCTTGCGCGCCCTTGCGCATCGCCTCCAGCGCGCGGCCTTGTGAGTCGACCGCGCTGTCGGGATCACCGTCGCCGAGTTGACCCTCGGCGTCGCCCATCGCCTCGCCGGCGCTGCCGAGCTGATCCATGTCGCCGCCCGGTTGACCCGGCTGGCCTTGCTGGCCCGGCTGTTGCTGGCCGAATCCGCGCTGGCGCAGCTCCTCCAGAAGTTTTTTCATCCGGTCGCGCAGCGCCTGCTGGTTCTGGCGCAACTCGCCCATCTGCTGATCGCCCTGCTGGCCCTGTTGCCCGCGCTGACGCTGGCGGTCGCGGCGCTGATCCTGGCCTTGACGGAAGGTGCGGTCGCGCAATTGCTGCTGCTTGCGGATCATGTCGCCAAGTTCATCCAGCGAGGACATCATGTCGTCGCCGTCGTCGCCATCCTGCTGCTGGCCGGGGCGCGCCATCTGCAGGTTTTCCAGCATCTGCTGCAATTGTTCGAGCAATTGCTTGGCCGCGTCCTTGTTGCCGGAGCGCGCGAGATTCTCCAGCCGGTCGAGCATGCTCTTGAGGTCTTGCGGGCTGAGCATGCGGGTGTTGCGGTCAAGCGGGCGCGCGAGCTGCTGCGGATTTTTCCGCATCTCCTCGGCGAGCGCCTGCATGAACTTGTCGAGCGCCGCGCGCAGCTGCTCCATCAGTTTCTTGATTTCTTCCTCGCTGGCGCCGCGCTCAAGCGCCTGACGCAAGGCTTCCTGCGCCGCGCGCAACGCCTGCTCGGCGTCTGAGACGTTGCCGTCTTCGAGATAAACCGCCATCGCCCACAGCCGCGTCACCACGTCGCGAAGGGCATCGTCGGTTCTGGCGCGCGTCAATTCCCAGAAGATCGAGCGCAGGCCGAGATAAACGCGGGTGTCGGGTTCGAACTGCTCCGGCGCGTAGGTGAGCGCTTCCAGCGCAATCAGCACGCGCGGCTTGGCCTCGGCATCGAGCGCGAGGATGCGGCGCTGCTCGATCAGCGCGCGCGCCATCGGCTTGACGAACATACGCTGCGGCAACTGAAATTCATGCGGCGCGCTGCGGCCTTCGTTGCCGGCTTCGTCGCGCGCGACCAGCGTCATCACCACATCGACGCCGGCCCAGGCGTGTTCGGTGAGGTCCTTGGTGGTCTGTCCGACGCCGTTGCGCGTGCGCGCTTGCGGGAGCACGAGCGAATAATCCGGCGCGGCGTAAAGCGGGCGCGGCAGGCTGGTCACGCCGGGTTCGTCCTTGCGCGTGAATGTCGCCTGCGCCTCGGTCACTCCGTAATCGTCTTCGATCTTGTAGACGAGCAGCAGCGAGCCGCGAACCTGCCCTTCCGGGTCCTTGGTCAGCGCAATGACCGGCGCGCGGTCGGGAACGGCGGCAAATGTCCAGGTGATGTCGTCGCTGCCGATGCCGCGCAAGGTCGCGGTGCCGTCGGTCTTGATGATGTAGCGGCGCTCCTCGGTGCCGGCGGGCGGATGCGCCTGCGGATCGATTGCCGCCTCTTCCAGACCGCCCTTGCGGACAACGTCGAGATTCGCCCGGCCGGTGGCGCGCACGACCAATGTGCTCCCCGCCGGAACTGCGACCGGACCGGCCTGCTGCACCGCTTCGCCCGGACGCAAGCCGGGAAGCATGACGGGCGCGCGGCCCGTGTAGGCCGGCGGCGTCACCCAGGCATCGACGCGATAATTCGCCGACGAGATGACGCCCTGCCAGTCGAACGCCGCGGTGACGCGCTTGATGCGCTCTCCCCCGGCGGCGAAGAAGCTCGCCACCACGAGGATCAAGGCCAATGCGCGTAACGCGATCGGATCGCGCAAGGCGATGCGCGGTGAAGGCAATCCGGCTTTCAGCGTGCGTGCCGCCAGGATCGCGCGTTCCACATGCGCGCGCCACAACGCGGCGGTGATCGGATCACTCGGGGCCGCCGCGATTTCGTCGGCAACGGCGGTCGCCGGACGGTGCGGCAGACCACTGCGGCGGTCGAGCCGGCGCAAGCCGTCGTATACCGTCGGCACGCGCAGCAGCAGCAGCGGCACGGTGGCCGCCGCCGTGACGACGGCAAAAATGAACACGCCGATGGCGCGGCCAAGCGGCGGCAGCATCAGCCAAAGGCCGGCCCATGACAGTGCGAGGAAAATTCCGACCGCGGTCGCGAGTGTGACGAGCGCCGGCCACAGCCGTTCCCAGAAAATCGTCCCGCGCGCGCGCTTGAGCGCCCGCGCCAGCAGGAGAAATGTGGCCGCCTGATCGCGTGGCGGCTGGCCGTCCATATCTCCCGGGCTTTTGCCGTCCAATCGAGGCTCCATCAGCTCTGTTCCAGCCGATTCTTAAGGCACGGTAACACGCCATAAATCGCAGACCAGCCGCCTTACAGCCAGGGCGCCATGCGATCCAAGGCGATCAATTGGTCGGCATCGAGGCGGGGCCGCACCAAAGCCCACTCGGTTCCACGCACCAAAACCTCGGGCACCAATGGCCGGGTGTTGTAAGTGCCGGCCTGCACAGCGCCATAGGCCCCCGCCGTCATCACGGCCAGAAGCGCTCCCGGCGGCGGCTCGGTCATCTCGCGATCGAGGGCAAGGAAATCGCCGCTTTCGCAAATCGGCCCGACCACATCGGCGCGGATGCGGCGAGCAGCCGCACGCGGCTCCGCCACGGGACGGATTTCGTGATGCGCCTCATAGAGCGTCGGGCGGATCAGGTCGTTCATGGCGGCATCGACCACCACGAAATTCTTCGCCTCGCCGTGCTTCACGAACAGCACCCGCGTCACCAGAATACCGGCGTTGCCGACGAGGAGACGGCCCGGCTCGAAAATCAGCGTGCAATCGAGATCGCGCGTCGCCCGCTTGACCACTTCGGCATAGGCATCGGGCAGCGGCGGCGGCTCGTTATCGTCGCGATAGGGAATCCCCAGCCCGCCGCCGAGATCGACATGGCTGATCGTGTGGCCGTCAGCACGCAACGTACGCACGAACTCCGCCAGCAGCGCGAAGGCGTCGCCGAACGGATTCAAGTCCGTGATCTGGCTACCGATGTGCATATCGACGCCCGCGACTTTGAGACCCGGCAACTTGGCGGCGCGGGCATAGACTTCGCGCGCGCGGCTGATCGGAATGCCGAACTTGTTCTCCGCCTTGCCGGTGGCGATCTTGTGATGCGTCTTGGCGTCGATGTCGGGATTGACGCGCACCGAAATATTGGCCGTGCGCCCCTTCGCCTTCGCGATCGAAGAGAGCTGTTCAAGTTCCGGCTCGGATTCGACGTTGACGCAGAGAATTCCCTCATCGACCGCGAGCGAAAGTTCCTCCGCGGTCTTGCCGATGCCGGAAAACATGATCTTCGCGGGCGGGATGCCAGCGGCGCGTGCGCGCTTGAGTTCGCCGCCGGAGACAACATCGGCGCCGGCTCCCAGCTTGGCGAGCGTGGCGATCACCGCCTGATTGGAATTTGCCTTCATGGCGTAGCAAACGAGCGCGCGCACATCGGCGAAGGCGCCGGCGAACACCTGATAGTGCCGCTCCAGCGTTGCGGTGGAATAACAATAGAAAGGCGTCCCGACCGACGCGGCAAGCGTGTCGAGATTCACCGCCTCGGCGTGCAGAACGCCGTCACGATAGGCAAAGTGATGCATCGCAGGCTCAGTCGATCAGAACGTCGAGGGGGATTTTTTTATTCGGCCCCGCCGGCGCGAGCGGCTGGCCGTCGGGGCCAACACCGGGATTGCCCTGCCTCGTCTGTCCGCCGATCGGCGTAGAAGTCGTGCTGCCTGATCCCGACATCAATCCGGGCGCGTAGGGCTGGTCCGCCACGGAAGCTCCCGGCGGCGGATCGAGCGGCCCTTTACGGCCGCAGCCCGCAAGCCCAAGCGCGGCGAAAAGCGCGCCGATCAAGGCAAGACGGACAAACGGGCGGCTGCAAAATTGGGTCACGAAGCGAACTCCTGAAATCGGCGGAAACATAGCAGATCGGGCGCAAGCGGGGCGAGACTTCTCGGTCTCCTCATCCCCGTTACTTTCGTTCTTTATCCAGCTTTTTCAGCCATTTCCGTGCCTGTGCGCGGACGTTTTTCGGCGCGGTTCCGCCGTAGCTGACGCGGCTTTTCACCGAGCGGTCGACGGTGAGCACCGCGAACACCGCATCGGTGATTCGCGGCTCGATGGCCTGCATCTGGCCAAGCGGCAACCGGTGCAGCGCCGCGCCCGCCTCCGCCGCCTTGGCGACGATGCGGCCCGTGATGTGATGCGCCTCGCGGAACGGAAGTTTCAGCGTTTGCACCAGCCAGTCGGCAAGATCGGTCGCGGTGGCGTAGCCCTCGCCCGCGGCCTTCTTCATGCGCGCAGCGTCCGGCTGCATGTCGCCGATCATGCCGGTCATCGCGGCGATGGCGAGCGTCAGGGCGGAGAGCGCGTCCATCGCGCCTTCCTTGTCCTCTTGCATGTCCTTGGCATAAGCGAGCGGCAGCCCCTTCATCACCATCATCAACGCATGCGAAGCGCCGACGATGCGCCCCGTCTTGGCGCGCACCAGTTCCGCTGCGTCAGGATTGCGCTTCTGCGGCATGATCGAGGAGCCGGTAGTGAATTTGTCCGAGAGCTTGACCAGACCTGTGAGCGGCGAAGTCCAGATCACGATTTCCTCGGCGAGGCGCGAGAGATGAATCGCCGTGATCGACGCCGCCGCCAGCGTCTCCATCGCGAAGTCGCGGTCGGAGACGGCGTCGAGTGAATTCGCCGAGGGCCGGTCGAAGCCGAGCGCCTTCGCGGTCATGTCGCGATCGAGCGGAAAGGAAGTGCCGGCGAGCGCCGCCGAGCCGAGCGGCGATTCATTCAGCCGCTTGCGCGCGTCGGCAAACCGTCCCCGGTCGCGCCCGATCATCTCGACGTATGCAAGCAAATGATGCCCGAAGGTCACCGGCTGCGCGGTCTGCAAATGCGTGAAGCCCGGCATCACGGTGCCGGCATGCTCCTGCGCCTTTTCGGCGAGCGCGCGCTGGAAAGCCGCGAGAGAAGCATCAATGCCATCGATCGTCGCGCGCATCCAAAGCCGGAAGTCGGTCGCCACCTGGTCGTTGCGCGAGCGCGCGGTGTGCAGCCTGCCCGCTGCCGGGCCGATGAGATCGGCAAGCCGGCTCTCGATGTTCATGTGGATGTCTTCGAGCGCACGCTTGAACTCGAATTTGCCCTTCTCGATTTCTGACAGGATCGTGTCTAGACCGTGAGCGATCTTGGCCCCATCTTCCCGCGTGATGATGCCCTGTTCGGCAAGCATCGAGGCGTGGGCCTTGGACGCAGCAATGTCCTGCCGGTAAAGATGCCGGTCGAAGTCGATGGAGGCGTTGATTTCCTCCATGATGGCGTCGGGACCCGCGGTGAACCGCCCGCCCCACATCTTGTTGCTCATGACACATCCATCGAGAACTAATCGGCCAAATTTACGACCATGAACGCGCAAATCGAAAAAATAACAAAACGCCCGTCACGCTTGCGTTTCGCGGCTATCGCGGCGGCGTTAACCATCGCAATCCTGGCCGGCCTCGCGGGGGTATACGGGATCGGCACCTTGCCGCGCAATGGCGACCCGTCTTGCGGCCCGGCGGTGGAGTTGGCCCGGAAACTTGCGCCGCTCGCGCGCGGGGAAGTCGCGGCGGTGAATGTCGCCGGCAAACCGCTGAAGATTCCGAACCTCGCATTCCGCGATGCGGCAGGAAAAGAGCTCACGCTTGCCGACTGGCGCGGTCGCACGGTGCTGCTCAACCTGTGGGCCACCTGGTGCGTGCCGTGCCGCAAGGAAATGCCGGCGCTCGAAGCGTTGCAGGCGAAGCTTGGCGGCAAAAATTTCGAAGTGGTCGCGATCAACATCGACACCCGCAATCTCGACAAGCCGAAAGAATGGCTGCGCGAAGTCGGCGTGAGCAAGCTCGGCTACTACGCCGACGCCAGCGCGGCGGTGTTTCAGGACCTCAAGGCCATCGGCCGCGCCTTCGGCATGCCGACGACTTTGCTGATCGATCCGAACGGCTGCGAACTCGGCACCATCGCCGGCCCGGCGGAATGGGCGAGCGGCGACGCGATAAAATTGATCGAAGCGGCTTTGGCGGGAAAGAGCGGCGATTAGCGGCAGCGCCGGCTTATGCGGTGGTGTCGAGCACCGTGGGCGTGGTGGCGGTTGTCGTCGTGGCCGCGCTCGCCTTGGTTTTGTCGATCAGTTTGAGCGTATCGTCGATTTGCTTGGTCGTTTGATCGCTCTTGGCCTTTGTCGCGGCCTGCACGCGCTTAAGCGCCGCCTTTGCCGCGTTGTTCGAGCTGATGGTAATCTTGTTTTGCAGGGCGCTCGACATCGCGGAATTGACCGCGTCCATATTGGCCTGGTCCTGAGCAATCGCTTCGGCACGCTTGGCGCGATGGTATTCCATGTCCTGCCAGGCGGACCTGGAGGATAACCAGCGCATATGTACGAAGCCGTCGCCCATGGCACATCCGCTCCTGCCGCCAAGAATAAAATGCGCTGGTTAAGCAATTCCAACCGGCGGGCCTTTAGTCCTTAACGAAATTTAACCGGTCGGCGGCCTGCGCGGAGCCGGATGGCCCCAGCGCATGGCGATTGACAGCGTTTGCGCGTATTCCTATACTTAACTCAATGGTTAACTATTCAAATGCGACACTCGACCGCACCTTCGCCGCGCTCGCCGATCCGACAAGGCGCGCGCTGCTGGCGCGTCTGAGCGAGAAGAACAATCTTTCGATCAGCGAACTGGCGCGTCCGTTCGATATGTCGCTGCCGGCGGTGATGAAGCACCTCGATGTGCTGTCCGATGCCGGGCTGATCAAACGCAACAAGACCGGCCGCACCGTGAGCTGCCAGCTCGCCGCCGCGCCCATGGAATCCGCAATGGATTGGCTGCACCGTTACGAACACTTCTGGTCCGAACGCCTAAATCGCCTGAGTAAATTTCTGGAGGAAGATGAATCATGGCCACCGCATCAGCCGTCAAACCAAGTCTCACCATCAAGCGCCGGTTCAACGCGAGCCCAGCGAAAGTCTTCGCCGCCTGGGCCGACCCGGAAAAAGTAAAACACTGGATGGGCCCCGGCGAAGTCAAAGTCCTGGCAACGGAAGGCGATGCGCGGGCCGGTGGCCGCTTCCGCTGGCAGATGCAGGCGCCCGACGGCGAGAACCACGACGTCAGCGGCGTCTACCGCGAGGTGATTCCGAACGCGAAGCTGGTTTTCACCTGGGCGTGGAAGAGCACGCCGGAGCGGGAATCGCTGGTGACCTTGACGTTCAAACCCGATGGCGACGGCACCCTGTTCACGATGGTTCACGAACAGTTCTTCGACGAGACCGCGCGCGACAATCACAATAAAGGCTGGACCAGCGCAATGGACAAGCTGGAAAAATTTGTCGCCTGATTTTCATGCAGCCGCAATCCGCGGCACTGGTATTGGAGAAAACTTATGCTCGTACAACTCACTGCCTTATACGCGGCCATCCTCGCCGTCATCCTGACCGCCCTCGCAATCAACGTCACCGTTCACCGGGCGAAGCTGAAAATCTCGCTTGGAGACGGCGGCAATCCGCAGATGCTGCGCATGATCCGTCTGCACGGCAACGCCGTCGAATACATCCCGCTCGCGCTGATGCTGATGCTCGTTTACGAGATCAATGGCGGTTCGCACACCGTGCTGCACATCGCAGGCGTTGCGCTGATTGCAGGACGGTTGCTTTTGACGCCGGATATGTGGCGAAGCGAAATCGCAGGCATCGGACGGCGCGCCGGCCAAAGCCTGACCTGGCTCTCGATCGCCGCGCTCGCCGTGCTCAACTTCGTGAAAGTTATCTAGTCGGGACCGGCTTTTCGCCGCGATAGTCGTAGAAGCCGCGCTGGGTCTTGCGCCCGAGCCAGCCGGCTTCGACGTACTTCACCAGCAGCGGGCACGGGCGGTACTTCGAATCCGCCAGCCCCTCGTGCAGCACCTGCATGACCGAGAGGCAGGTATCGAGCCCGATGAAATCCGCGAGCGCCAGCGGCCCCATCGGGTGGTGCGCGCCGAGCCGCATCGCGGTGTCGATCGCCTCGACGTTGCCGACGCCTTCGTACAGCGTGTAGATCGCCTCGTTGATCATCGGCAGCAGCACGCGGTTGACGATGAAGGCCGGAAAATCTTCCGACACCGCGATCGTCTTGCCGAGCTTGCTGACAAACGCCTTGCTCGTTTCGAACGTAGCATCGTCGGTGACGATGCCGCGAATGAGTTCGACCAATTCCATCAGCGGCACCGGATTCATGAAATGAATGCCGATGAAGCGCTCGGGACGGTCAGTCGATGATGCCAGCCGCGTGATCGAAATCGAGGATGTGTTGGTGGCGACGATGGCCGAAGGCTTGAGCGAGGCGCACAGCTCGGAGAAAATCTTGCGCTTGACCTCTTCCTTTTCGGTCGCGGTCTCGATGACGATGTCGCAATCGGCGAAGCCGTCGTATTTTTCCGCCGGCTTGATGCGGGCGAGCGCGCTCTTGCGGGCGTCCTCAGTGATCGCCTGCTTGCCGACCTGCCGGGTCATGTTGCCGTTGATGGTCGCCATGCCGGCCTTGATGCGGTCGGGCGACACGTCGTTGAGCATCACGGAATAACCCGCGAGCGCGCAGACATGGGCGATGCCGCTGCCCATCTGACCGGCGCCGATCACGCCGACGCTTTGAATTGTGGACGCCATGTTTCTATCCGATCGATGCAAAGACCCGGTTCTTAAGCTTCGGTCTCGGTTACGTCCTGTTCTTACGTTTTTACGACGATCCGCGCGCGGACACCACCGGCGCGGTAATTAAATTGCTCAATGGTCAACGTCCCAGCTTGCCCAGCTCCGCGGCGAGTTCGGGCAGCGCCACATACAAATCGGCGACCAGCCCGTAATCCGCGACCTGGAAGATCGGCGCTTCCTCGTCCTTGTTGATGGCGACGATGACCTTGGAATCCTTCATGCCGGCGAGATGCTGGATCGCGCCGGAAATACCGACCGCGATGTAGAGGTCAGGCGCGACCACCTTGCCGGTCTGTCCGACCTGCCAGTCGTTCGGCGCGTAACCGGCATCGACCGCCGCGCGCGAAGCGCCGACAGCCGCGCCCAATTTATCCGCCACCGGCTCGATGTATTTGGTGAAGTTCTCGCGGCTCTGCATCGCGCGCCCGCCGGAGATGATGATCTTCGCCGAGGTCAACTCAGGACGGTCGGATTTCGAAAGCTCCTCGCCGACGAACGACGAGATGCCGGGATCGGCCGCCGCCGTTGCGTTCTCCACCGGCGCCGCGCCGCCCGCGCCAGCCGCCTGGAACGTCGAGGTGCGAACGGTGATGACTTTCTTTGCGTCCTTCGACTTCACGGTCTGGATCGCGTTGCCGGCATAGATCGGCCGCTCGAAAGTGTCCGGCGCGACAACCTTGATGATCTCGGAGATCTGCATCACGTCGAGCAACGCCGCGACGCGCGGCATGAAATTTTTCCCCGTTGTCGTGGCGGGAGACACGATTGCCTCGTAAGGCCCGGCGAGCGAGACCACGAGCGCCGCCATCGGCTCCGCCAGCATGTGCTCGTACGCAGGCGCGTCGGCGAGCAGCACCTTCG
>CAMDSH010000036.1 GCA_945907045.1 Rhizobium sp. Q54
AAGGATGGCAAGGAAGTCGCGTCGCTGGGCAAAGGCGAGAGCGGCAGCATCGTTCTCAACCAGACGCCGTTTTACGCCGAATCCGGCGGCCAGGCCGGCGACACCGGCGAGATGCGCGGCAATGGCGTGCGCTTCAAGGTCACCGACACGCAAAAGCGCGCGGGCGATCTCTTCGTCCATATCGGAACGGTGGAAGAGGGAATGCTGAAAGCCGGCGCGCCGCTCGAACTTGCCGTCGATCACGGCCGCCGCGCCGCCATCCGGCAGAACCATTCCGCGACGCATCTGCTGCACGAAGCGCTGCGGCAGGTGCTCGGCGATCACGTTGCGCAAAAGGGCTCGCTGGTCGCGCCCGACCGGCTGCGTTTCGATTTCTCGCACCCGAAGCCGATCACCGTCGCCGAGCTGGAGCGCGTCGAGGACATTGCCAACGACATCGTGCTGCAGAATTCGCCCGTCACCACGCGGCTGATGGCGCTAGACGATGCACGTAGTTCAGGCGCGCGCGCGTTGTTCGGGGAGAAATACGGCGACGAGGTTCGCGTCGTCGCGATGGGTGAGGGTACCGGCAACACGCTCGGCTGGTCGGTCGAATTGTGCGGCGGCACGCACGTCAAACGCACCGGCGATATCGGCCTGATTTCGAATCTGTCTGACTCCGGCGTCGCCGCAGGCGTGCGCCGGCTGGAAGCGCTCACCGGCAAGGCCGCGCGCAAGTCCGCCTACAACACTATCCAGCTTGCGAAATCGGTCGCCGCCGAGATCAAGGCACCGCTGGAAGAACTGCCGCAGAGGATCAATGCGCTGCTCGACGAGCGCAAGAAACTCGAACGCGATCTCGCCGACGCGAAGAAAAAACTTGCGATGGGCGGCGGCGCGAAAAGCGGCGGCAGCGACGATGGTGTTCGCACCGTCGGCGACATCAAACTGATGGCGCGTGCCGTCTCCGGCATCGACATCAAGGACCTCAAGAGCCTTGCCGACGAGGGCAAGAAGCAAATCGGTTCCGGCGTCGTTGCGTTCATCGGCGTCACCGAGGACGGCAAGGCGGGCATCGTTGTCGGCGTCACTGACGATCTGACCAAGCGCTTCAACGCGGTGGAGCTCGTGCGCAAGGCGTCGGAAGTTCTCGGCGGCAAGGGTGGCGGCGGGCGTCCCGACATGGCGCAGGCCGGCGGACCCGACGGCGCGAAGGCCGATGCGGCGTTAAAGGCGATCGAGGCTGCGCTCGCGAATTAATTTTATCGATGAACTTGATGCTTTCGAATACCTCCCCTTGTAAGGGGAGGCCGGTGAGCAGCGCGAACCGGGTGGGGATCGCTTTCGACCCCCACCCCGACCCTCCCCCTTGCAGGGGGAGGGCGTCATACTCACTCCACTGCCTGAAATTGCCGAGCGAGAGATGGCCGAAGTTCATTTTACCAGCTGGCTGCGGGAATTGGTGCCGAACGGCCCCGTTAATGTCGAGGGCGGCACAGTCGGCGATGCGCTCGCCGCCGTGTTCACGCAGATGCCGCATGTCCGCAGTTACGTTCTCGACGACCGCGGAATTTTGCGCAAGCATGTATGCGTATTCGCCGACGGAAACCGGTTGCCGGGCGACGCCACTTTGAATCATCCTATCAAGCCGGGATCGACTCTCTACGTCATGCAGGCGCTGTCGGGTGGGTAAGGATAAAAAGCCATGAGCGATCGCATTCTGGTTGCAACGCGTAAAGGCCTGCTCGCGCTCGCGCGCAAAGGCGGCGCGTGGTCCGTCGCGTCCACCGAATTTCCCGGCGTTCCGGTGACGGCGGTGTTGCGCGATGCGCGCGACGGCGCAATTTATGCCGCGCTCAAGCACGGCCATTTCGGCTCCAAGCTGCATCGCTCGGATGATGACGGGAAAAGCTGGACGGAACTCCCTGCGCCCGCGTTCCCAGCGGACGCGGCCGGCGCGCCGACGCTGTTTCAGATGTGGACGATGGAAGCCGGCGGCGCGGACGAGCCGGGCCGCCTATGGATCGGCGCGCTTCCCGCCGGGCTGTTCCGCTCGAACGACCGCGGCGAGAGCTGGCAACTCGTCGACTCGCTGTGGAACGTGCCGGGGCGGGACAAGTGGTTCGGCGGCGGCTACGACATGGCCGGCATCCACACCGTCTCGCCCGACCCGCGCGATTCAAAGCGTGTGTTCGTCGCGATCTCCTGCGCCGGCGTGTGGGAAACGCGCGACGGCGCGAAAAGCTGGAAGCTCGAAGGCAAGGGGATGGTCGCGGCCTACATGCCGCCGGATCAGGCCAACTCGCTGGAAGTGCAGGACCCGCACCGCGTCGCGCGCTGCGCGGCCGCGCCCGACGTGATGTGGATGCAGCATCACAACGGCATCTTCCGCTCCACCGACGCGGGCGTGACGTGGACGCAGCTTAAATTGCCGGGCGACGATTTCGGCTTCGCGGTCGCCGCGCATCCGAAGGACCCGAACACCGCCTGGTTCGTGCCTGCGATCAAGGATGAATTGCGAATCCCGCGCGATGGCGCGTTTGCCGTGACGCGCACGCGAGATGGCGGCAAAAGCTGGGAGACTTTGCGCGAGGGATTGCCGCAGCGTGACGCGTTCGATCTGATTTACCGCCACGGCTTCGATGTCGATGGCAGCGGCACGCAGCTCGCGATGGGCTCGACCACCGGTTCGCTCTGGGTGAGCGAGAACGGCGGCGAGCGCTGGCAGCTGGCCAACGCCCATCTGCCGCCGATCTACGCAGTGCGGTTTGGCTGACGGGCGAACTTACCCCATCGCCTTTTTCAGGTTGCTGTCCACCTTGTCGAGGAAGCCGGTGGTGGAGAGCCACTTCTGGTCGGCGCCGACGAGCAGCGCGAGGTCCTTGGTCATGAACCCGGCCTCGACGGTGTCGATGCACACCTTCTCCAGCGTGGCTGCGAACTTCGCCAGCGCCGCGTTGTTGTCCAGTTTCGCGCGATGCGCGAGGCCGCGCGTCCAGGCGAAGATCGAGGCGACGGAATTGGTCGAAGTCTCCTTGCCCTTCTGATGTTCGCGGAAATGGCGCGTGACGGTGCCGTGCGCGGCTTCCGCCTCCACCACCTTGCCGTCCGGCGTCATCAGCACGGACGACATCAGCCCGAGCGAACCGAAGCCCTGCGCCACCACGTCCGACTGCACGTCGCCGTCGTAGTTCTTGCAGGCCCAGACATAGCCGCCGGACCACTTCATCGCCGCCGCCACCATGTCGTCGATCAGGCGGTGCTCATAGGTCAGTTTTTTAGCCGCGAACTTTTCCTTGAATTCCTTGTCGAACACTTCCTGGAACAGCTCCATGAAGCGGCCGTCGTACTGCTTCAGGATCGTGTTCTTGGTCGACAGGTACACCGGGTAATTGCGGAGCAGCCCGTAATTCATCGAGGCTCGTGCGAAATCGCGGATCGAATCGTCGAGGTTGTACATCGCCAGCGCGACGCCCGAAGTCGGCGGCTTGAACACCTCGTGCTCGATCACCTGGCCGTCTTCGCCGGCGAACTTGATCGAGAGCGTGCCCTTGCCCGGAAATTTGAAATCGGTGGCGCGGTACTGGTCGCCATAGGCGTGGCGGCCGATGATGATCGGCTGCGTCCAGCCCGGCACCAGCCGCGGCACGTTCTTGCAGATGATCGGCTCGCGGAAGATGGTGCCGCCGAGGATGTTGCGGATGGTGCCGTTGGGCGAGCGCCACATCTTCTTCAAGCCGAATTCCTTCACGCGGCCTTCGTCCGGCGTGATGGTGGCGCATTTGACGGCGACGCCCACTTCGCGTGTCTTGTTGGCGGCGTCGATGGTGATTTGATCGTCGGTCTCGTCGCGCTTCTGCACGCTCAGATCGTAATAGAGCAACTGAATGTCCAGATAGGGATGGATCAGCTTGTCCTTGATGAACTGCCAGATGATGCGGGTCATCTCGTCGCCGTCCATTTCGACGACCGGATTTGCGACTTTGATCTTGGCCATTGCGTTCAAACCTTCTGGGAAAATACGGGCGCGACGTGTGCAGGTGCCGGCGGGCGTGGCTATAGCATCCACATGGCGGCGGCGGAAGCGGACATTGGTCGCAGCCTTTTCGGGCCGCCCGGGCGCGGCTATACCCGCTTGAAGGGAGAGTTTGAATGCCCGGCGCCGGGACCGACAAGACGAAAGACTGGGTGGAAGGCCCCGCGCCGGTTGTCGTGCTGGTGTCGCCGCAGATGGGCGAGAACATCGGCGCGGCGGCGCGCGCCATGGCGAATTTCGGGCTTGGACGGCTGCGGCTGGTCACGCCCGTGCAGGGCTGGCCGAACGAAAAGGCGCGCGTGATGGCGGCAGGCGCTGACCGCGTGCTCGACAACGCGCAAGTGTTCGACAGCGTGGAAGCGGCGATCGCCGATTGCCGGCTGGTGCTGGCAACCACCGCGCGGGCGCACGATCAGGCGAAACCCGTGGTCGGTCCCGCTGAAGCCGCGGCGCTGATGGGCCCGCGCGTTGCGGGCGGCGATAATGTCGCGATCCTGTTCGGGCCGGAACGGAGCGGGCTGGAGAACAGCCACGTCGCGCTCGCCGATTACATCGTCACGCTGCCGGTGAACCCGGCGTTCGCCTCGCTCAATCTCGCGCAAGCTGTGCTGATCGTTGCTTACGAGTGGTTCAAGACTTCCGGCGGCAAGCTTCCTTTCAATACGGCGGAAAAGTCTCCCCCGGCGTCGAAGCAGCAACTGGCTGCATTTTTCGCCGCGCTGGAAGGCGAGCTTGAGAAGGTCGAATTCTTCCGCCCGCCGCAGAAGCGCGACACCATGCGCATCAACTTGCGTAACATCTTCATTCGCCAGCAGCCGAGCGAGCAGGACGTGCGCACGCTGCACGGTGTCATCAATGCGATCGCGGAAGGGCGCAAGGGTCCGGCGCAGGGCGGCATTCTCGATGGCGCGGAGGCTGAGTTGCTGCGCACGCTTCTGGCCGAACACGGCGGCGGGGCTGAAGCCGACGAGGGCAGTCCGGTGCGCGGGCTGGCGCGCTTGTTACGCCGTAATCCGACGCCGGCGGAGCGCGCATTCTGGAAAGCGCTGGTCGCCGACCGCCGCTTCGCCGATTGCGGCTTCAAGCGGCAGGTGCCGGTCGGCAAGCACATCCCGGATTTCGTCTCGTTCCCGCTGCGCATGGTCGTCGAGATGCAGCAGCCGGACGAGTCGGGCGAGGGCGCGAAAGCGCGGGGCGAGCGCAACGCCTGGTTCACCGAGCGCGGCTACCGCTTTGTCACGTTGCAGGCGGCCGACGTCGAGAAGGATGTGGGGAAGGTGCTGGACCAACTTTCATCTGTCATCACCGGGCCGCCGCCCAGCGGAGAGTCCCGGTGATCCCGATTCAATTAGCAGTGCCTTCCTAAGCGGGATGGCCGGGACAAGCCCGGCCATGACAGCAAAAGTGGTCAGCCCTTGAGCGTCTTCACCTGCGGGGAGATCCCGGCGCGCAGGAACCCAAGATCGCTGCCCACGGCGAGGAACTGGAAACCGCGTTTTGCACAGGCAACCGCGCGCTCGGCGGTGGCGCAATAAAGCCCGGCGAACTTGCCCGCCTTCTTGGCCGCCGCGACGATCTTGTCGTTCGCAGCCTCGACTTCCCTAGAGTGCGGATCGAGTACGGCGCCATCGGTGAGCCCAATCGACAAGTCGGACGGGCCGATGAACAGCATGTCGATCCCCGGCGTCGCGGCGATGGCGTCGACATTGGCGAGAGCAGTTTTTGTTTCGATCATCGCGAGCGTGACGGTGAGATTGTTCGCTTCGCGCAGGTAATCCTTCTGGTCGGGAATGCCCGCCAGCATGGTGGCGCGGTGCGGCCCCCAGCTGCGCTCTCCAAGGGGTGGATATTTCGCCGCCGCGACGAAAGCCTTGGCGTCGGCCACGGTGTTGATCATCGGCGCGATGATGCCCTCCGCGCCGAAATCGAGCGCGCGGCTGACAGTGGCGAAATCGTTGAGCGGAATGCGCACGATCGAGGCCGCGCCCGCGAGGCGAATGGCGCCAATCGCCGCAACCGTCGCGGCGGTGTCCCACAATCCGTGCTGCTGATCGATGGTGACGGCGGAAAACCCCTCGCGCGCAGTGACTTCCGCGACGATGGGCGAAGCCAGTCCGCACCAGGCAGTGAACACAGTTTCGCCCGCGCGCAGGCGGCGGCCGAGCGAAAACCCATTCGACGCGGGCATGAGGCGTGTCCTTTAGCCGGTCGCTTTGATTTGCGCGATCGCCTGCGCCATGAACTCGTCCATCGCGCGGCGAATTTCCGCGTCGGTGGCTGCGACTTTCTTGGCGTCGAAGTCGTTGCGGATTTTTTTGAACACGTCGTTGTCGCCGGCTTCCTCGAAATCCGCCATCACGACTTCCTTGGCGTAAGTGTCGGTCGCAGGGCCCGTCATTCCAAGCTTTTCCGCCGCCCACAAACCCAAAAGTTTGTTGCGCCGCGCGTTGGCCTTGAACTGAAGCTCCTCGTCGTGCGCGAACTTCTTCTCGAGGCCTTCTTCGCGCTTGTCGAACGTCGTCATGTGCGCCCCTCGCAATTAAAAACGTACTTTTTTGTGACAGAGCAAACGTACCTGCCGCCTTGCATATAGGGCCATTATGGTCAAGGCAACCTTACTGCAAAACGATTCGGGTCAAAAATTCGGAGTGGACAACATGCCGCTGCTTCGATTGTGCTGCTAGGTGTGATCGGCTAGTTTGCAGTTGTGGCCGGACTGGCTGCTCACACAGCGACCAGCGTTCTCCGGTCTCCGCCGCCGCGGATCTCGCAACCGTTCTAATGGAGCCACGGCAACCCGATGGACTTTCTCAAACCACGGTACATTCCGATGAGCCGCCGTCGCCGCATCTACGAGGGCAAGGCGAAGATCCTGTATGAAGGCCCGGAGCCTGGAACGCTGATCCAGCACTTCAAGGACGACGCGACCGCCTTCAACGCCAAGAAGCACGAAATCATCGAAGGCAAGGGAGTCCTGAACAACAGGATTTCCGAATACGTCTTCCAGCACCTCAATGACATCGGGGTGCCCACGCATTTCATTCGCCGGCTCAACATGCGCGAGCAGTTGATTCGCGAAGTTGAAATCATCCCGCTCGAAGTGGTGGTGCGCAACGTCGCCGCCGGCTCGCTGGCGCAGCGCCTCGGCATCGAGGAGGGCACGCAGCTGCCGCGCTCGATCATCGAGTTCTATTACAAGAACGACAAGCTCGGCGATCCGATGGTGTCGGAAGAGCACATCACCGCGTTCGGCTGGGCCGCGCCGCAGGAGATCGACGACATCATGGCGCTTGCCATCCGCGTCAACGATTTCCTCTCCGGCCTGTTCCTCGGCGTCGGCATCCGTCTGGTCGACTTCAAGATGGAAACCGGCCGCCTGTGGGAAAACGAGATCATGCGCATCGTCGTCGCGGACGAGATTTCCCCGGATTCGTGCCGCCTGTGGGACATCAAGACCAACGACAAGCTCGACAAGGACCGCTTCCGCCGCGATCTCGGCGGGCTGCTGGAGGCCTATACCGAGGTGGCAAAACGCCTCGGCATCATGAACGAGGGCGAGCCGCCGCGCGGCGCCGGCCCCGTGCTGGTGAAGGGCTAAATCGCCTATCCACAGCGGTCTAAACGCTTTGCGCCCGGCCTCTTGTGCCGGGCGTTTGCGTCTCTAGTTTAGGCGTGAATAGAGCGGCCCGCGCACACCGCCGGGTCAGCGACTCATGCCATAAGCGGCCACAATGAAAGCCCGCGTCACCGTTACCCTGAAAACCGGCGTCCTCGATCCGCAGGGTAAGGCCATCGAAGGCGCCTTGCGCTCGCTCGGGGTCACCGGCGTCGCCAGCGTGCGGCAGGGCAAGGTGTTCGACATCGAAATCGAAGGTAGCGACAAGGCGAAGGCGGAAGCCGCGCTCAAAGCCGCCGCCGACAAGCTGCTCGCCAACACGGTGATCGAGAATTACCGCGTCGAGGTTTTGGGATGAGGGTGCTGGTGCGATGAAATCCGCCGTCCTCGTTTTTCCCGGCATCAATCGCGAGCGCGACATGGCGCGCACGCTGAAAATCATCTCGGGCCAGGAGCCCGCGATGGTGTGGCACACCGAAACGGAATTGCCGAAGGGCACGGATTTGGCGGTGATCCCCGGCGGATTTTCCTACGGCGATTATCTGCGCTGCGGCGCGATTGCCGCGCGCTCGCCGGTCATGGACGCGGTGCGCAGCTTCGCCGCAAAAGGCGGGCTGGTTCTGGCGGTGTGCAACGGATTCCAGATCGCCTGCGAGGCGGGGCTGCTGCCGGGCGTGCTGATGCGCAACGCGCGGCTCAAGTTCATCTGCCGCGACGTTTACTTACGCGTCGAGCGCTCCGATACGCCGTTCACGCGCGGCTATAACGCGGGCCAAGTGATCCGCGTGCCGAGCGCGCACGGCGAGGGCAATTACATCGCCGACGTTGAAACAATAGCGCGACTCGAAGGCGAGGGGCGGGTGCTGTTCCGCTATTCCGCGCCGGACGGCAAGCTGAACGCGGATTTCAATTTCAACGGCGCGACCAACGCCATCGCCGGCATTGTCAACGACAAGGGCAACGTGCTCGGCATGATGCCGCACCCGGAGAATCATGTTGAAGCCGCCATCGGCTGCACGGACGGGCGCGGGCTGTTCGCAGGGCTGGCCGACCATCTGGCGCGGGCGGCGTGATGTCGCCGACCAGAAGAATCATCTCCTTGATATTCGCTATAGCGCTTCTACTGGGTGGTATTGTTGTTGTCCTTTGGCACTTTGCTTTTTCACCCGTGATTTACGGTCGAATATTAATGGCTGGAGGTCTCATGATCGGTGTGGGGGGCTGGTGGCTATATTCGGATTTCATTGATGCCACTCCGAATAAGGGATGAGACGTTGCGCGTCACTAATGAGCCCGCCATCACACCAAAACTTGTCGCCGAACACGGCCTCAAGCCCGACGAGTATCAGCGCGTGCTCGACCTGATCGGGCGCGAGCCGAGCCTGACTGAGCTCGGCATCTTCTCGGCGATGTGGAACGAGCACTGCTCGTACAAGTCGTCGAAGGTTCACCTGCGCACGCTGCCCACGACGGGCAAATGCGTCATTCAGGGACCGGGCGAGAATGCCGGCGTCATCGACATCGGCGATGGCCTCGCCTGCGTGTTCAAGATGGAGAGCCACAACCATCCGAGCTACATCGAGCCCTATCAGGGCGCGGCAACCGGCGTCGGCGGAATTCTGCGCGACGTGTTCACCATGGGTGCGCGGCCCATCGCGTGTCTGAACGCGCTTTCGTTCGGCGATCCGAAGCATCCAAAAACGCGGCATCTGGTGTCGGGCGTCGTTGCCGGTGTCGGTGGCTATGGAAACAGTTTCGGCGTTCCGACGGTCGGCGGCCAGGTGCGTTTCCACACGCGCTATGACGGCAACAACCTCGTCAACGCGATGGCCGTCGGCCTCGCCGAGACCGACAAGATTTTCTACGCGGCGGCGTCCGGCGTCGGCATGCCGATTGTCTATCTCGGCTCCAAGACGGGACGCGATGGCATTCACGGCGCGTCGATGGCGTCGGCGGAGTTCGACGAGGATTCCGAAGGCAAGCGGCCGACCGTGCAGGTCGGCGATCCGTTCTCGGAAAAACTTTTGCTCGAAGCCTGTCTTGAAATCATGGCGAAGGATTGCGTCATCGCCATTCAGGATATGGGCGCGGCGGGACTTACCTGTTCGGCGGTGGAGATGGGCGCCAAGGGCGACCTCGGCGTCACGCTCGATCTCGACGCCGTGCCGTGCCGCGAGGAAAACATGAGCGCCTACGAGATGATGCTCTCCGAGAGTCAGGAGCGCATGCTGATGGTGCTCAAGCCGGAGAAGGAAAAAGAGGCCGAGGCGATCTTCCGTAAATGGGGGCTCGACTTCGCGATTGTCGGGCGCACCACGCCGACAATGCGCTTCATCGTGCAGCACCAGGGCAAGCAGATGGTGGACTTGCCGATCAAGGAGCTTGGCGATCAGGCGCCGGAATACAAACGGCCTTTCACGGATATGCCGAAGCTTCCCGTCATCAAGGCGGCGGATGTGAAAGCGCCGATGCCGCTTGGGCCAGCATTGCAGGCGCTGATCGCGACGCCGGATCTGTGTTCGAAGCGCTGGGTGTGGGAACAATACGATCACATCATTCTCGGCAACACCGTGCAGCGCCCCGGTGGCGATGCCGCCGTGGTGCGCGTGCTCGAAGGGCCAAAGGCGCTGGCTCTCTCGACCGACGTGACACCGCGTTATTGCGAAGCAGACGCGTTCGAGGGCGGCAAGCAGGCGGTTGCCGAATGCTGGCGCAATCTCACGGCGGTGGGCGCAAAGCCGCTCGCCATCACGGATAATTTGAATTTCGGCAATCCGGAGCGCCCGGAGATCATGGGGCAGTTCGTTGGCTGTGTGCGCGGCATCGGTGAAGCGTGCAAGGCGCTGGATTTTCCCGTCGTCTCCGGCAACGTCTCGCTCTACAACGAAACCAATGGGCGCGCGATCTTGCCGACGCCTTCCATCGGCGGCGTCGGCCTGCTCGACGATTTTACCAAGTCGGCGACGCTCGCGTTCAAGGCCGAAGGCGAGGCGATTTTGCTGATCGGCGACACGCACGGCTGGCTCGGGCAGTCGCTTTACTTGCGCGACATCTGCGGCCGCGAAGAGGGCGCTCCGCCCCCGGTCGATTTGGTGGTTGAAAAACGCAACGGCGATTTCGTGCGCTCGGCGATCCTCGCGGGCACCGCCACCGCCGCGCACGATCTTTCCGATGGCGGGCTGGCCGTGGCGCTGGCCGAAATGGCGATGGCATCCGGCATCGGCGCGAGCTGCGAAGCAAAGCTGGAAGCCGGCCACGCCTTCTGGTTCGGCGAGGACCAAGCCCGTTATTTAATCACTGTCGAAGCGGCGCAGGCGGGTGCCGTGCTGGCGCGCGCCAAAGCTGCGGGCGTTCCCGCGCGGCGGTTAGGGTTGACGGGTGGCGATGCATTGACGCTGCCGGGCGAGCGCCCCATCCTTGTCACGATTCTGCGCGAGGGTTTCGAGGCTTGGCTGCCCGCCTACATGGCCGGCGGCGTGAACTAGGGAAGATCAATCGCGATGGCGATGGACGCGGGCGAAATCGAACGGCTGATCAAGGCCAGCCTCCCCGACGCGCAGGTGACGATCCGCGACCTCGCCGGCGATGGCGACCACTACGCCGCTACGGTGATTTCATCCGCCTTCAAGGGCAAGTCGCGGGTGCAGCAGCATCAGATGGTTTACACCGCGCTCAAGGGCAACATGGGCGGCGTGCTGCACGCGCTCGCGCTGCAAACCTCTCCGCCTGAGAATTAATTTTCGAACGGCTCGCCGACGGTGTTCGAAACCGGCGTCATCGCACGTTCGTTCACCTGCAAATGGAAGACATCCGGCCGCGCGTAATGCCCGGTTACGTCGAAATCGAATTTTCCGCGCGCGATGTCGCCTAAATCGAGATCGGCGGTGAGGATTGTTGGCCCGGAAAAATCCGGCGCGACGATGAGTTGCCCGAGTGGCGAGACGATGCAGCTTCCGCCGCGCATCAGCACGGTTTTTGCGTCCGTTCCTTGAACGGCGTCGTAATCGTCCGGGCAATCGCCGCGCGTGAGATACTGGCAGGACGAGAGCACGAAACAGCGGCCTTCCATCGCGACGTGCTGCATGGTCGAAGCCCAGGTGTCGCGGTCATCCGCGGTCGGCGCGCAGTAAATCTGTATGCCCTTGGCGTACATAGCCGTGCGCAACAGCGGCATGTAGTTTTCCCAGCAGATCACCGCGCCGAGTTTTCCCACGCTGGTGTCGAACACCGGCATGGTCGAGCCGTCGCCGAAACCCCAGATCAGCCGCTCCATCGCGGTCGGCATAAGTTTGCGGTGCTTGCCGAGCAGCGCGCCGTCCGGGCCGAAGAACAGCACCGTGCAATAAAGCGTGCCGCCGTCCTTTTCCATCACGCCGATGACGAGATGCGCTTTGGCTTTACGCGCGGCGGCGCCGAGGTGGCGGCATTCTTCCGAGTTGAGTTCGATCGATGAGTCGTAATAGCGGCGGAACACCTCGCGCCCCTGCGGGCTGCGCGAGCCGACGCGCGCGCCGAAGTCGAGACCCTTGGGATAGCCGGAGACGAACGCTTCGGGGAACACGATCAGCTTGGCGCCGGTCGCCGCCGCCTTCTGTGTCAGGCTTTCAGTCTTGGCGATGGTGCCGGCAAGGTCGAACGGCACCGGACAATCCTGAACGACGGCGACGCGGACGGTTTCGGCCATGTTTCCCCCGGCTTTAGCGGCGGTAACGCTACCGCATTTCAGCATAACTATTAACCGGGGAGCGGCCTGCTCACCCCTTGGGAAGTCGCTCCGCATGAGTTAAATATCGTTCAAATCGAACCCCGCGCCGGCGAATCCAAAGGACGGACCATGAGCATCCAGGACTTCATCAAGGGCGAAGTGACCAAGAACGACGTGGTCCTTTTCATGAAAGGCACGCCGCAGTTCCCGCAATGCGGCTTCTCCGGCCAAGTGGTGCAGATCCTCGACCATCTGGGGGTGCCCTATAAGGGCCTCAACGTCCTCGAATCGGCCGACCTGCGCGACGGCATCAAGGCCTATTCCAACTGGCCGACCATCCCGCAGCTCTACATCAAGGGCGAGTTCGTCGGCGGCTGCGATATCGTGCGCGAGATGTTCCAGGCCGGGGAATTGCAGCAGGCGTTCAAGGACAAGGGCGTCGCGGTCAAGCAGACGGCCTAGGCTCCATTTCAAGCACCCACGCCATGCTCCGCACGCTGGTAATCCTCGGCGTGACGGCGGATGTGGCTATTTCGCTGCTTCTGCTGGCGGTGTCCGGCTGGGTCATCGACAGCTGGTCCGACACCCGTGTGCCGGGAACCGGGGCGATCGTCACCACGGCGTGGCTGATCGCCTTTTCGATGTCGGCGGGCTCGCCGCTACTGGCTTACGCCCTGCACAAGCGCAAAGGCCGCCGCGTTCTGCTGGTGCTGTGGCTGCCGGTGCTCGTGCTGGTCACGATCACTGTTGTGGGCCTGATATTATCGCCGCCCTGACGTCCCTATGAGGTCCGCCAAAAACGACTTCGCCGCGGACGAAAGCCGCGGCGAAAGTGTTTTTGGTATTGCCAGTGTAGCTGGCTATTTTGGCTTCACCCGCCGCATCACCAGGAAGATGATACCCAGCAGGATCACCACGCCGAGCACGCCCGGACCGGCCGAGGCGCCGAATTTGGTGACGTTTTCGGTGACCGAAGCGACGTAGCTGCCGGCGCCTTGGCCGAGCAGAATGGAAATCAGCAGGAGCGCCAGGACCGCCAGGAAGGCCAGCTCGACGAACTCCCACAGATACTGTTTGGCAGTGGCCGTGAATTTCAACATGGCTCAAACCTCAAAAGAGGGTGGGGGAGCTTCAGGCGCAAGTCTCTTAGCGCCGCAAGTCTTAAGAGCGCAGGCATGAAGTCTTAGCGCGCAGGTTTGTAGCGGCAAACTTTCAGGAGCGAGCTTGAGAAGCAGGTGGGGAGCCTAGACTCCCCACCCAGGTTGCCTCATCAAATTCTGAAAGCTTGGCCTCAATCAGTCAGACGCGCCGTATCAGGCCATCTTCCGATTCGAGAACAGCCAGAGGATGATGCCGAGAGCGATCAGGCCGACGAGGCCGTTCGATCCCAGTTCCTTCACCCAAGCCATAATGTTCGCGGTCACGCCGCCGAAGAACGGCAGATTCGAACCGACGAGAAGGGCCAGCACGATCGCGAGTGCCAGCAGCATCAGAGCGAGCTCAGTCAACGCTCCGATCCAGTCCTTTAAGGAATCAATCCCTTTCATAGCGCATTCTCCCTTAGGCATTGCCCAGTTGATTCTAGGGACGCGGTTACTAACTCCGCAGAGTGCCTACTAGATGTAGCTAAAAGTATCAAGGTCTCCACCAAACTTGCTGTGTGTTACCGCACTGCACACGCGCGCGGAGACGGTATCCGGGAACCAGAATCGGGCCGGCTAAGCCTCGGGCCGGAAGCGGTAATCGCCGCCGAAGCGCTCGGCGCGTCCGAGCCCTGGATATGGCAAGTGAAATCCAATCAGTTTCATGCGGTCGGTGTTCAGCCGGTCGAGCAAACGGTAACGGGTGGCGTTGGCGCGGGCCGGTTCGTGGTCGGCCGGGTTGGTCCAGAGCGGATACTCGAAGGCGATGCGCGGATGGGTGAGCGCGTCGCTCACCACAATCAGCCCTTCGCTGCCAGCAACCTCCAGCGCGACGTGCCCCTGCGTGTGTCCGGGCGCCGCGATCACGCGCAAACCCGTCACGATGTCATCGCCCGGCTGCAACATCTTCACGCGGTCCTTGATGCGGGCGAAATTCCGCCGCGCGCCGGTGACGAAACCCTGCCGCTCCTGCGGAAGCCCGCGCAAGGCGTCCGCGCCGTGCCAGAAATCCCACTCGGCGGCCGGAACGAAGTAGGCCGCTTGCGACAGCACGAGGTCGTCCAGCTCGTCGAGCAGGCCCCAGAGGTGGTCGGGATGGCCGTGGGTGAACACGACCTTGGTGATCTTGCTCTTGTCGATGCCCGCTTGGCTAAGATTTTCCCAGAGCTTGCCCGCGGTCGGCATGAAGCGGTCGCCGGAGCCCATGTCGATGAGGATGAGTTCGCTGCCGGAGCGGATCAGCGTCACGTTGGTCGGCGACTGGTATTGCGCGCCGGTCTGCCCGGAGGTCTTGAGCACCTCTTCGCGCTCCCCCGGAGGTGCGCCGGGCGCGAGAAAACTGGTGGGGAGCACCAGATGCCCGTCGCTCACGATGGTGATCTCGAAAGCCCCCTGTTTGAAGGTGAAAGGGGCGGTGGCGGCACGCGCGCCGCCTGGCAAAGCGCAGGCCGCAAGGCCGCCTGCGGCAGCGAGGAAGGAGCGCCTGTCGAGGGGCGTCATGGGGCCGGGCATGCAGGGGTTTCCTTCGGGGCTTCGCCAAAGCGAGGCCCCAAGTTTAACGGAAACCGGCGGCGAGGGCGCGAGGCCCTACCGCAGACGCGGCATGATCCCGTAGATGATCGCAAGGACCACCGCCATGCCGATCAGGCTTGGCGTCGGCACCGCGTTGCTGAATTTCATCACGTTATCGGCGACCGAGAGCACGAAGATCCCCGAACCCTGACCCAGGATCAGGTAGATCAGCATTACCCCGAGGACGCCGACGAAAAGGAATTCGACGACAGCCCAGAGGATTCCGCTGGCTTTATGGAGATAGTCCACCATGGCCGGCACCTGTGATGGCTCGTGACTGGAGAGCTGGGTGGGGAGAGGTCCCCCCACCCATAACTGCGTCCGCGAATAATCGCGGGTAGCTTTTGACGGTTTATGGCGCCGTCGTCGGAAGGCTTACGAAACCGTCCGCTTCGAGAACAGCCAGAGGATGATACCGAGCGCGATCAGGCCGACGAGCCCGTTCGAGCCGAGTTCCTTCACCCAAGCCATGATGTTGGCGGTGACGCCGCCGAAGAACGGAAGATTCGAGCCGACGAGAAGCGCAAGCACGATCGCCAGCGCCAGAAGCATCAGCGCCAGTTCGGTCAAACCACCGATAAGCGCCTTGATTGTATTTAAGCCGCTCATGAACGTTCTCTCCCCTAATTTTCTTACAGCACTACTAAAGTACGAGGCCGGGGCCCCTCAAGCAATGCGGTAAACCCACGAGTATTGATTTTATTGGAGAATTTATACGCCCTGTTAATAGCGGGACAATCGCCCAACCCCTACTTGCAAAAAACCCCGCCGGCGAGGCGGGGTTGGATTTTGCGGTAGGCGAATAAGCGGCGCGTTGGGAAGGCGTCAGCGCGAATAGTATTCGACCACCAGATGCGGCTCCATCTGCACCGCGTACGGCACGTCGGTGAGCACCGGGATGCGGGTGAGCTTGGCGGTGAGCTTGCCGTGATCGACTTCGATGTAGTCGGGCACTTCACGCTCGGTGAGCGCGACGGCTTCGAGCACCAGATTCATCTGCTTGGACGCTTCCTTCACCTCGATCACGTCGCCGACCTTGCAGCGATAGCTCGAGATGTTCACGCGCTTGCCGTTGACCTTGATGTGGCCGTGGTTGACGAACTGGCGGGCGGCGAAAACGGTGGGGACGAACTTGGCGCGGAAGATCATGGCGTCGAGCCGGCGCTCCAGCAGGCCGATCATGTGGGCGCCGCTGTCGCCCTTCATGCGGATGGCTTCGTCGTAGATGCCGCGGAACTGCCGCTCGGAAATGTTGCCGTAGTAGCCGCGCAGTTTCTGCTTGGCCTTGAGCTGCACGCCGAAGTCGGAGAGCTTGCTCTTGCGGCGCTGGCCGTGCTGGCCGGGGCCGTATTCGCGTTTATTGACGGGACTCTTCGGGCGGCCCCAGATGTTCTGGCCCATCCGGCGGTCGAGCTTGTACTTGGCCTCATGGCGCTTGGTCATCGCGTCCTCATGGTTGATGAAAGTAGAGGAACCGCGCCCTCCTCTGTCCCGGAAGTTTCCCGGGACCGACAGGTTCGAGCCTAAGCGAAAGGCTCTTACCACGGGTGCGAAACGCCGTAGGGGATAAACCCTTACGGCGCGCGGGTTTTAGGGCGATTGCGGCGGGGTGTCAATTAAGGGGGTTTTAGCCGACCCCAAAGGCCTTAAGCGCGGCCTTTAGCTTAGGTGAGGGCGCAACGCCGGAGGTGAAGATCATCTGCGCCGGGGCGGGTGGCTTTGGGGCCAGCGGCGGGCCAACGAGTTCCACCACGCGCCGCGCGATGGCGGGGGCGGGGTCGATCCAGTCCACCGGCCAGGGCGCAAGTTTTAGCAGGCGGTCGAGCAACAGCGGGTAATGCGTGCAGGCAAGGACGATGGTGTCGGTGCGGCGGCCGCTCTCCTCGACAAAACAGGGCGCGATCTCGGCGATGAGCGCCGCATCCGGCGCCGGCTCGCCGTGCAGTTCGGCCTCGGCATAAGTGGCAAACATGTTTGCGCCGACCAGGCGGACCTCGCAGCCTTGCGCGAATTCCCGGATCAGCCCCTTGGTGTATTCGCGGCTCACCGTCGCCTGCGTGCCCAGCACCGAAACCAGTTTGCTGCGCGAGGCGGCACAGGCCGGCTTGATCGCCGGCACGGTGCCGATGAAGGGCACGGAATATTTCGTGCGTAATTGCGCGAGCGCCAATGTGGAAGCCGTGTTGCAGGCGATCACCACCAGCTCGGCGGAATGTTTTTCAATCGCGTCGCCAATGACGGCGAGCACGCGCGTCACCAGTTCGTCCTCCGGCACATTGCCGTAAGGGAACGCCGCGTCGTCGGCGAGATAAACGTAAGCCGCATCCGGGCGCGCTTTCACGATCTCGCGAAAAACCGTGAGCCCGCCGAGCCCGGAGTCGAACACCAATATGGTTGGAGCGGTGTCTGCCATGCGCAGGCTGAGCTAAATCACGCGAAGCGCGCGCTGACAACCGCCGATGAAGTCATTCCGGACGCCGTGAAACGGCGATCCGGAATCCAGAGGCGCAATATCCATTTGTGGCTGGAATCCGGGTTCGCTCGCGTTGCGAGCGCCCCGGAATGACTGATTGGGATCAGGCGGAAAACTGGCTGCCCGTGACTTCGACCAGTTGCGGACGCTCGCCCGGCGATGCCGCCCGCTCGCGCCGCTTCTCGCGCTTGACCGGCGGCGAGACCAGCCCGCTGCCGACGGTGACACTGGCGAGCAAAATGGCGGCGAGATTGCCGTCGTGGATGTCGCTGAAGGCGACCGCGCCCATTGCATAGGCCCAGACCGGAAACAGCAGCGTGGAGACGATCGCGTTGGTGAGCCAGGCGTCGCCTTCCTCGCGCACGTACCACATGAACAGCGGCGTCACGATCATGCCGGCGATCAGCGCCAGCATGGCGATGGTGGTGACGGGCACGCCGGCCATGCTGGCCGCGCTGCCGCCAGTTTTCACCGCCTGACCGAGAATGCCGTTGATGAACAGCGAGAAGGCCAGCACCTCGGCGGGCACGTATTTCGCCATCCGTTCGAGATAATTGTCGGGGGCGGGAGCCTTGGGGCCGAGGCCGTGCGGCAGCACGCCTTCGAGGCCGACCAGCGTCAGATCCTGATTCGCTTGCGTCGGTATGCGAACGAGACGGCCCATTTCATTCTCCCATGCGGCGAGGAATATGAATTGAGGCTATCTGAGTCGCCGTAATGCCTGCGACTAAATCTTAAGGCGCAACGTGGGCGGGCAACTGGCCGATTCGTAATCATCCCGCTCGAATGAGCGGAGAAATGGACGCGTTAGCTACCGAACACGCGCTTGAAAATCGCGTCGACGTGCTTGTAGTGGTAGCCGAGGTCGAAATTCGCCTCCAGCTCCTTCGCGCTCAGTTTGTCGGCCACGTCCTTGTCGGCCTTGAGCAGCGCGAGGAATTCATGCTCGCTGGCCCACACCTTCATGGCGTTGCGCTGCACGAGGCGGTAAGCGTCCTCGCGCGGCACGCCTTTTTGCGTGAGCGCGATCAGCACGCGCTGCGAGTGAATCAGCCCGCCTAGTCTGTCGAGATTTTTCTGCATGTTGTCGGGATAGACGATGAGCTTGTCGATCAACCCCGCGAGACGGCCCAATGCGAAGTCGAGCGTCACCGTCGCATCGGGGCCGATCATGCGCTCGACCGAGGAGTGCGAGATATCGCGCTCGTGCCAGAGCGCGACGTTCTCCAGCGCGGGCGTCACATAGCCGCGCACGAGGCGCGCGAGGCCGGTGAGATTTTCGCTCAGCACCGGATTGCGCTTGTGCGGCATCGAGGAGGAGCCCTTCTGCTTTTCGGAGAAGAACTCCTCGGCTTCAAGAACTTCCGTGCGCTGCAGATGGCGGATTTCGGTGGCGAGCCGCTCGACGGACGAGGCGACGACGCCCAGCGTAGCGAAATACATCGCATGGCGGTCGCGCGGGATGATCTGCGTCGAGACCGGCTCGACGGAAAGCCCCATCGCTTTCGCCACATGCGCTTCCACTTTGGGATCGACCTGCGCGAAAGTGCCGACCGCGCCGGAAATCGCGCAGGTGGCGACTTCCTTCCGTGCTGCAATCATGCGCTCCTTGGCGCGGGCGAATTCCGCGTAGGCGTAAGCGAGTTTAAGACCGAACGTGGTCGGCTCGGCGTGGATGCCGTGCGAGCGGCCGATGGTCGGCGTCATTTTGTGCTCAACCGCGCGGCGCTTGAGCGCGGCCAGCAACATGTCGAGATCGGCGATGAGAATATCGGCGGCGCGCACCAGCTGCACGTTGAAGCAGGTATCGAGCACGTCCGACGATGTCATGCCGGAATGCATGAAGCGCGCTTCCGGCCCGATGATTTCCGCAACGTGCGTGAGGAAAGCGATGACGTCGTGCTTCACCTCCGCCTCGATGGCGTCGATGCGCGCGACATCGAACCTGGCGGTTTTGCCCTTTTCCCAGATTTTCTTCGCGGCGTCCTTCGGAATGACGCCAAGCTCGGCCATCGCGTCGGCGGCATGCGCCTCGATCTCGAACCAGATGCGGAAGCGCGTGTCCGGCGACCAGATCGCGGCCATCTCGGGACGGGAATAGCGGGGGATCATAGAGCGCGTCTCGCTTTTTGTTTTCTTGTCATCACCGGGCTTGTCCCGGTGATCCCGCTTAGGAGGGCACGGTGCCTTCCTGATCGGGATGGCCGGGACAAGCCCGGCCATGACAGCAATGTTTGCATGGCGACTAAATAGCTCACGCCGCTTCTCCGCGCGCCTGCGCCGCCGCCTGGCGGATCGCGGCGATGTTGGCTTTGTAGTTGCCGCCTTTGAAAATCGCCGAACCGGCGACCAGCACATTCGCGCCGGCGGCGACGACTTGCGCTGCGTTCGCAGCCGTGATGCCGCCATCCACCTCGATGTCGATGGGACGCCCGCCCGCCATGGCGCGCAGGTTTCGGATTTTATCGACCGCCGCTGGAATGAAGGCCTGCCCGCCGAAACCGGGATTGACCGACATCACCAAAATCAGATCGACCATATCGATAACGTGCTCGACGCTCGATTCAGGCGTTGCCGGATTCATCGTCACGCCGGCCTTCTTGCCGAGCGCGCGGATCGCCTGCAGCGAGCGATGCACATGCGGGCCGCTTTCGACATGCACGGTGATGATGTCGGAGCCGGCCTTGGCGAAGGCTTCGAGATAGGGATCGCACGGCGCGATCATCAGATGCACGTCGAGCGTTTTCTTGGTGACCGGGCGGAGCGCTTTCACCACATCCGGGCCGATGGTGATGTTCGGCACGAAATGCCCGTCCATCACATCGACGTGGATCCAGTCGGCGCCCGCGGCTTCGACCGCGCGGACCTCATCGCCGAGCTTGGCGAAATCGGACGCGAGGATCGAGGGCGCGATGATGAGCGGGCGCATGGGCTGTCTTTATCGGCTCCTTGCGCCGTTCGGGTAACATGCCGCGCGCGCAGGGGCAATGATGCGCCCGAGTTATCAAGCCTTTCCGGTGACGCGGCGCGCCAGCGGCTTGACGATTTGCGGCATCAGATAGATCGGGAATTGGGCGAGCGCGAAATAGAACCAAGCGGTTTCCGGCAGGGCCGCGCCGACCGCCGCCATGATGACGCCGAGATTGCGGAAGGACGCGAGGAAGCCGATCACCAGCCCCTGATCGACGCCGGCGCGCAGGAACAGCAGGATGCTCAGTCCGACGAGGGCGAAGGTGAGGGCGAAAACGAGGATCAGCAGGCCGAGCGCGAACATCGGGTCCGCCATCACGTAACGCGGCACGCCGTCCATCGCGGCGACGGCGAAGATGAAGACAGCGATGACGTTGAGGCCGTCGATGGGCTCCTTCTGCCGCTCGATCCATTCCTGGCCCGCAACGCGGCGGATGGCGTAGGCGACCAGCGCCGAGGAGGCAAAGAAGAAGAACAATTTCAGGCCCAACTCGATCGGCGAAAACAGCGACGAGCCAAGGAAGAGATAACTGAACGCCACGGTGGTGATAGGTGAGAGCGCGCTGCACGCGATCAGCGTCACCAGCGAGAACGCGACATCGAGACCCATCAGCGCCGCGAAGGCCGCCGACGAGGTGATCGGCGGCGTTGCGATGTGCAGCACCATGATGAAATAGAGCGCGGGGTTTATGTCCACGATGCCGGAGGCCGCGAAAGCGCTGGCGAACAGCAATGGCGTCACCACCATCACCCACAGCGCGGCGACGATGGCGAGCTTCGGCGCGCGCAAGTAACGTTCGAAGGCGCGTGGGTCGGCGCGCAAATAAGAAAAGAGCAGGAGGACGAAAACGGTCTCGCCGAGATGCGGTTTGACGTAAGCCGCGAGCGGCGGCACCGCGAGACCGAGAAACACCGACGCCGCCAGCGCGCGCGTTCCCTGCCGGCCGAGCCACGCCAGCGCGGCGGTCAATCCTCGCAACAACGGCATTGGAAAAGTCTCCGGCAGGAGGCGACACGAAACGTGATAGCGCGCGGTTGCGGTTCGTACCATATAAATGACATCCGTCCGGCGGACGGTGTGCGCGGAGGCGACTGGAATGGCCCGTACCGATGCGATTGTGCTGGGCGCCGGCTTTATCGGCACCTCGATCGCGATTCATTTGGTAAAGCGCGGCCTGAGTGTCGCGCTCATCGACCGGCGCGGGCCGGGCGAGGAAACCTCTTACGGCAACACCGGCATCATCGAGGGCAATACATTCTTCCCGCATCCTTTCCCGTCCGGGTTGAGCGCGCTGGTGCGGCTGCTGCTCAAGCGCGACAGCGCGGCGAACTTCCACTGGAGCTTTCTGCCGCGCATCGCGCCGTGGCTGCTGGCCTATCGCGCCAATACGTCGCTGGCGGGGCGTTTGGCGTTTGCCGAAGCGATGCGGCCGCTTTATGCGCAATCGCTGGCCGAGCACGAAACGCTGATGGCGGAATCCGGCGCGGCGAAATATCTGCGCAAGACCGGCTGGCTCAAGATTTATCGCTCCAACGGCGCGTTCGAGCGCGCGCAGCGCGAGTTTGAGTACGCATCGCGCTTCGGGCTCGCGTTTCGTCCGATGGATGTTGCGGCCACGCAGGCGCTCGAACCATCCCTAAAGCCCGCGTTCCGCCACGCGGTGCACTGGCCGGAAGCGGCGAGCGTCTCCAACCCGCGCGCGGTGGTGCAGGCTTATGCCGCGCGTTTCACGCAGCTGGGTGGCGTCATGCTCAACGGCGATGCGCGCTCGCTGCACCGGAACGGCGCGAACTGGCGCGTGGATACGGACTCCGGCGCGCTCGATGCGAAAGAGGCTGTGGTGGCGCTCGGCCCCTGGGCGCCGGATTTGCTCGGCTCCCTGGGGATCAGACTGCCGATGGCGTTCAAGCGCGGCTATCACATGCACTATCGCGCGGAAGGCAACGCCGCGCTGGCGCGTCCCATCGTCGATGCCGAGAACGGCTATTGCCTGACGCCGATGGAGCAGGGGATACGCCTCACCACCGGCGCGGAATTCGCCGCGCGTGACGCAGCACCCACGCCCGTGCAACTGGCGCAGGTGTTGCCGAAGGCGAAGGAATTATTCGCGCTCGGGGCGGCGGCGGAAAGCAAGCCGTGGCTCGGCAGCCGTCCGTGTTTCGCGGATTCGCGCCCCGTCATCGGCCGCGCGCCGGGGCAAGCGGGATTATGGCTCGCGATAGGCCACGCGCATTGGGGCGTGACGCTCGGCCCGGTCACCGGGCGTTTGATTGCCGAGATGATGACCGGCGCAACGCCGTTCTGCGATCCCGCGCCCTATCGCGCGGAGCGGTTCAGCTAACCGAACTTGTCTTTCCAGCTCGGCATGCTGCCGGGGAACGGCAGGGCGGCCGCTTCATAAACGCCGCGCGCGATGGCGCGGGCGAGCACGTTGGCGGCGATGGCGCCTAGCTCCGTGAGCGAGAGCAACGGATCGGCGAGTTTCTTTTTTCCCGTCGCGGCGGCAAACACGATGTCGCCATCGAGCGGCGTGTGCACCGGATAGATCGCGCGCGGCAGTCCGGTCTGCGCCATCACCGCGAGGCGGTGGCATTGCGCTTTGGTCAGCAGCGCATCGGTGACGATGACCGCGAGCGTCGTGTTTTCGCGCATGCTGCCTTTTGTGCGCGGCTCCAGCGCATCCGGCGGAAACGTTGAAGGCGACCCGCGCCCGCCGAATTCCTTATTTTGTTCGAACGGCGCGGCCCAGAAATGCGGCCCGCTACCGATGGTCACGCTGCCTGCGGCGTTCACCGCTGCAACCGCGCCGATGGTAATGCCCTCGCGCGTTTGCGCCGAAGCCGAGCCAATGCCGCCTTTCAGGCCCGCGGTGCTGGCGCCGAGGCCTGCGCCCGCGCTCCCCAGCTCAAAATCGATGCCCGCGCCGCGCGCGGCGTCGTAGCCGAGTTCGCGATAGGGCGGATAGCGTTCCCAGTTTTTATCGCCGCCCGCGAGCAGGTCGAACAGAATCGCCCCCGGCACGATCGGCACGCGCGCCTCGCGCACCGCAAATCCGCGCCCTTGCTCGCGCATGAAGGCCTGCACGCCCGATGCCGCATCGAGCCCGAACGCCGAGCCGCCGGAGAGCGCGATGGCGTCGATGCCTTCCACCGTTTGCGCGGGATCGAGCAAAGCCGTCTCGCGCGTGCCGGGCCCGCCGCCGCGCACATCGACACTGGCAACAACGGGCGCGTCGAACACGACCGCTGTGACGCCGGAGGCGAGCTTTTTGTCATCGGCATGGCCGACGCGGACGCCCGCGACATCGGTGATGAGATTGCGCATCTGCGGTCTCGCTCCAAACCCCGACCCCTCCTTGATCCCCCCCCTTGCAGGGGGAGGAAACGTTGGCGGCACCGTCTCCCTCCCCCTGAAAAGGGGGGAGGGTTGGGGTGGGGGTCACATCACTCGCGTATCACACCTGCGGGAGTTGCGTCACCGCAACTTGCATCGCGCAGCAATGCATCGCATCTAGTTCGCCATGACATCCGACATAAGCCTTCTGGCAGCGCTCGCGGCCGGCCTCGTGAGCTTCCTCTCACCCTGCGTGCTGCCGCTGGTGCCGCCTTATCTCGTCTATCTGGCTGGCGCCTCGCTGGAGCGCCTCGCGGACAATGAGCCGCAACCGCAGGTAAAGCGCGATGCGGTTGGCGCGGCGATTTTGTTCGTGCTGGGATTTACCACGGTGTTCGTTGCGCTCGGCGCCAGCGCCAGCGTCATCGGCTCGCTGGTGCGGGTCTATTCGGCGGAACTGTCGATCCTCGCCGGCGTCGTCATCATCATCATGGGGCTGCATTTTCTCGGTCTCACGCGCATCGCGCTGCTGCACCGGGAAAAGCGCTTTGAAATGGCCAAGCCCGTCGGACTGTGGGGCGCTTATGTGATGGGGCTGGCCTTCGCATTCGGCTGGACGCCGTGCATCGGGCCGATCCTCGCGGCGATCCTCGCGGTGGCGGCAACGGAAGCAACGGTGGCGAAGGGCGCGGGGCTGCTGGCGATTTATTCGCTGGGGTTAGGCATTCCGTTCATCGCGGCGGCATTCGCCATCGAACCGTTCGCGGCCTTCCTCGCGCGCTTCCGCAAGCATCTCATGCGCGTCGAGCAGGCGATGGGCGCGCTGCTGGTGCTCACCGGCATTGCATTCCTCACCGGCACGATCACCACCGCGAGCTTCTGGCTGCTGGAGATGTTTCCGGTGCTCGGCAAATTCGGCTGAAAAAAGAACCCCCGGGACATGCCCGGGGGTGACTCACTTTTTTTATGCTGCGCGCGTAAGTATCACTTCGGCAGTTCGACGTAAGTGATCTTGCCGCTCGCTTCCTTCTTCCAGACATAGACGACGTAATCGAGGCGGGTGACATCGCCCTTCTTGTCGTAGGCGATTTCGCCGATCACGGTCTTGAACTTCATGCCGGAGTTCATCTGCGCGGCGATCTTCTTCGGATCGAGCGATTTTGCCGCGTCAGCCGCCTGCTTGATGATCTGCACGGCGGCGTAGGAATAGAGCGTGTAGGCCTGCGGTTCGAACTTCTTGGCGCGGAACTTGTCCACCACCGACTTCGCCTCGGCCCGCTTGCGCGGATCGGGGCCGTAGGTCATCAGCGTGCCTTCGGAGCCGGGGCCGGCGATTGACGCGAACTCGTCGTCGGTGATGCCGTCGCCGCCCATCAGCGGAGCCTTGACGCCCTGGTCGCGCATCTGCCGCACGATCAGTCCGCCTTCGGTGTGCAGGCCGCCCCAGTAAACGAGGTCGGCGCCTGCCGATTTGATCTTCGACACCAGCGCGTTGAAATCCTTGTCGCCGACGTTGATGCCCTCGAACATCACTTCCTTGATGCCCTTGGCGTTCATCGTCTTGCGGGTTTCTTCCGCGAGACCGAGGCCGTAAGGCGTCTTGTCGTGGACGACGGCGACTTTCTTGCCCTTGAAATGCTGCGCGATGTAATTGCCAGCAACCGCGCCCTGCTGGTCGTCACGGCCGCAGGTGCGGAAGATGTTCCACAGGCCGCGCTCGGTCAGCGTCGGGTTGGTGGCCGCCGGCGTGATCGCGAGCATTCCGTTCTCCTGGTAAACCAGTGAAGCGGGAATGGTGACGCCGGAGTTGTAATGGCCGATGACGAACTTCACGCCGTCGGCGGCGAACTTGTTGGCGACCGAAACGCCTTGCCGCGCGTCGGAAACGTCATCGCCAAAGGCGAGCGAAATCTGCTGACCCAGAATTCCGCCGCTGGCATTGATGTCGGCAACGGCCTGTTCGGCGCCGTTCTTGAGCTGCGCGCCGAAAGCCGCGTTCGGTCCGGTGATCGGGCCGGCGACGCCCATCTTGATCTGCGCCGTGGCCGCGCCGGCGAAGGCAACGGCAAAGCCCAAAGCAAGGCAAAGCGTGGTGATCTTCTTCATCTGTAACTCCCCTCAAAAAAACATACGGAAATCGGTGGCTCTCTGCCTTGGCGGGCGAAAAGCGCCTGTGGCGGGATTCAAGCCGCCTTCGCTGCAAAAGTCACCCACAATTCGGCGGTCTGATGACGCGTTACGGCTCCCGGCGGCGCCAGGCGAAAGCGCCGCTGCGGGCGTTGATCCAGCGATATTGCGTGACCATCTGCGCCGTCCGGGTGATCCGGTAGCCTAAAAACCCGAGCGTCAGGCACACCGCGCTGTCGACCAGGTAATAATGCAGCGACAGGAAAGTGCCGCCGAACAGCGCGAAATGGAAGAAGCGCACGGCGATGCTCAAAACGAGCATGTATGCGGCAACATGCCACCATGCCCGCCAGGTGGAAGCGATGGCGCGGCCCGAAAGCCACGCCGCCCCGCCGCCGAGGACGATGCTCACCAGCACAAAGACGCCAAACGAGCCTTCCTCATATAGAAATTCGGGAATGGAGAAGTCCGTCATCATGACGCCACCTGCTGGCGTCCGCCTTCGAGATAAGCAGCCTTGATCTCGTCGCGCTCCAGCAATTCGCTCCCGGTTCCCGAATGGGTGATGCGGCCATTGACCATCACATAGCCGCGGTGAGCGAGCTTGAGCGCGTGGAAGGCGTTTTGTTCGACCAGAAAGACGGTGAGCTTTTCCTGCCGGTTAAGCGTGCGGATGACGTCGAAGATCTGCCGCGCGATCAGCGGCGCAAGGCCGAGCGAGGGTTCATCGAGCAGGAGCAAACGCGGGCGGCTAATCAGCGCGCGCGCGATCGCCAGCATCTGCTGCTCGCCGCCGGAGAGAGTGCCGCCACGCTGAAGCAGGCGCTGCTTCAGGCGCGGGAACAGCGTGAGCATGCGTTCGAGGTTTTGCGAGAACTGGGACTCGTCAGCGACCAGCGCACCCATTTGCAGGTTTTCAAGCACCGTCATGCGGGAGAAAATGCGGCGGCCTTCCGGCGCCTGCGCGAGTTTCAACCGTGCGATTTCGTGCGTCGGCATGCGGGTGATGTCGGTGCCGTCAAATGTGATCGTGCCTTCGCGCGCTCGCGGATTGCCGCAAATGGTCATCATCAGCGTGGACTTGCCGGCGCCGTTGGCCCCGATCAGCGTGACGATTTCGCCGTCATGCACGTCGAGGTCGATGCCCTGCAGCGCCATCACGCGCCCGTAGAACGATTTGACGCCGCGAACGGCGAGGAGGGGGGTGCTCATAACCCGACCTCCGCTTCGACCCGGGCGACTTCGCTGTCTTCGACGCCGAGATAGGCCGCGATCACTTTCTGGTCGTTGCGCACCTCGTCCGGCGAACCGTCGGAGATTTTCACACCATAGTCGAGCACGACGATGTGGTCGGAGATTTTCATCACTACCGACATGTCGTGTTCGATCAAAAGAATCGAAATTTTGTATTCGGCGCGGATGGCGAGCAGCAGGTCGTTAAGCTCGGCGCTCTCGCGCGGATTGAGGCCCGCCGCCGGTTCGTCGAGACACAGCAGCACGGGATCGGTGCACATCGCGCGCGCGACTTCGAGGCGGCGCTGCGCGCCATAGGGCAGATCGCCGGCCGGATCGTCGGCGCGCGCCAGCAGCCCTATTTTATCCAGCCACACCCGCGCCTTGTCGATCGCCGCGCGCTCCGCCGCCTTGTAAGAGGGGAACCCAAGGACGCCGATGAGCGTGAAGCCTGACGCGCGCATCAGCACGTTGTGCTGCGCGACCAGCAGATTTTCCAGAACCGTCATGCCGGGGAACAGGCGGATGTTCTGGAACGTGCGCGCGACCTTGGCCTTTTGCGTCACCAGATATTCCGGCATTCGCTCAAGCAGAAACAACGCGCCGTTCGGCAGCGTCACGCCGCGCGTGCCGCTTTCGGTTACGGCGGCAAGCTCGTTCCAGATGGAAGGATCGCCGTGTGCGAGAGCCATGCGGCCTTCACTCGGCTTGTAGAAACCGGTGATGCAATTGAACACGGTGGTCTTGCCCGCGCCGTTCGGCCCGATCAGCGCGGTGATCTCGCCGCGCTTGGCGGTGAACGACAAATCCTCCACCGCCACCAGCCCGCCGAAGCGCATGGTGAGATGTTCGATGCTCAGCACCGTATCTGCGGCGGGCGCGCTCATCCGTGGCCTTCCCGCACCAGGTCGCTGGAAATCGTCTTGCGCTCTTTCAGGAACACCGAAGGATCGCGCGTCGTCACCAGCCCGCGCGGGCGCCAGATCATGATCAGCACCATCGCGAAGCCGAAAAGCAGCATGCGGTACTGCGTCGGATCGAAAGTCGGACCGAAGATCTGTTTGAGGAAATCGAGTTCGCGCATGATCTCGGTGCCGCCGATCATGACGATGGCGGCGACCGCGACGCCGATCTGGCTGCCCATGCCGCCGAGCACGACGATGGCGACGATGGTTGCCGATTCAAGGAACGTGAAGGATTCCGGCGAGATGAATCCCTGCCGCGCGGCGAAGAACGAGCCCGCGAAACCGGCGAACATCGCGCCCATCGCGAAGGCGGTGAGTTTTGTGTTTGTGGTGTTGATGCCGAGCGAGCGGCAGGCGATTTCGTCCTCGCGCAACGCTTCCCATGCGCGCCCGACGGGCAGCCGCCGCAGCCGCATCGTCATGAAGGCGGTGAACAGTGCGAGCGCCAAAATAACGTAATAGAGAAAGATGGTGCGGTAGAGCGGCGTGAACTCCAGCCCGAACACGGCGGCAAAGCCGTCATCGTTGGCGTTGAACGGGATGCCGAAGAATGTCGGGCGCGGAATGCCGGTGATGCCGGCCGTTCCATTCGTCACCGGCACCCAGTTGATGAGCACGAGGCGGATGATTTCGCCGAATGCGAGCGTGACGATGGCGAGATAATCGCCGCGCAGGCGCAGTACCGGAAATCCGAGCAGCACGCCCCAGAACGCCGAGAGCACGCCCGCGAGCGGCAGCAGCACCCAGAACGCGAAGCCGAAAGTTTTCGCGACCAGCGCATAGGAATAAGCGCCGACCGCGTAGAAAGCGACATAGCCGAGATCGAGCAGGCCGGCGAGACCGACGACGATGTTCAGCCCCCAGCCGAGCATCACATAGATCAGAATCTGGATGCCGAAATTGTCGACCCATTTCACCGCGCCTCCGGGCCCGGCCCAGACATAGGCGATGATCGGATAGACGGTGACGAAGCCGATGGCGAAAGGCGTGAACCATTTACCGAACGCCATTCTCAATGCGGAGGGCGCGGCAGGGGCGGGTTTTGCAGCGCGCTGCGCGAACCACGGCGCGAGCAGAAGCGAATACATCAGCCGGCCGCCCGCCACGATGGCGACGAAGACCGCGAGCAATTCCCAGCGCGTATCGAGCACCAGCTCGTTGCGCATGTCCGTCACGGTGACGAAGCCGATCAACGGCAGAAAGAGTCCGCAGGCGATGAGCGCGGTGAATGCGGTTTCGCGCAGCGCGCGCGGCAGGTCGATGCGCTGACTTTGCGCGGGCGCGCTCATCGCATCACACCTTCTCGACGTCCGGC
>CAMDSH010000037.1 GCA_945907045.1 Rhizobium sp. Q54
GCGCCATCGCGATCGGCTGCCCGGTCTGCGGATCGACCAGCACGTATTGCTGCTGCGCAGCTTGCCGCCGCGCGCAGCCGGAAGCTGCCAGCGCAACAGCCAGCGCGACGATAAAAAGGGAAGCTCCCCGCATCAGGCGAATCCGGGCCGGTCTTAAGAAAAACCAAGCGGATTAAGGGCTCCGATGGTTAACAAAACCTAACCGGGAGCTTGAATCGGGAAAAAGTTAACGCAGTAGCAACCATAATAGTTTGAGATCACGAAGTTGCCACTGCGTAAGCGTTGGAGTCGTGAATGTTCTTTCGTTCGAAGTCAAAAAACAAACCTATCGCTCCTCCGCCTGTCGCGTATGAGGGCGATCCGGATCTCGGCGGAATCGGCCGGGCGCTGTGGCTCAAGAAGCGAAAAATTTTCATCCCCACGATCGCGGTTGCGATTCTTTCCTTCGTGGTGGTCAACGCGCTCACGCCGCGCTTCCGCTCGGAAACACGCCTGCTGCTGGAAAGCCGGGAAAATGTTTTCCTGCGCGCGGAAGCCGACAAGCAGATGGAGCGCAACGCGCTCGACAGCGAGGCGGTGACGAGCCAAATCCAGGTCGTGCTCTCGCGCGATCTTGCGCGCAGCATCATCAAGAAGGAAAAGCTCGCCGAGCGGCCGGAGTTCGATCCGGTGGCGGGCATCTCGGTGACCAAAGTCGTGCTCGGCATGTTCGGCTTGGGGCGCGATCCGCTCAGCATGTCGCCGGACGAGCGCATTCTTGAATCCTATTACGATCATCTCTCGGTCTACGCGGTGGAAAAATCGCGCGTGCTGGTGATCGAATTCCGCTCCTCCGATCCGGAGTTTGCCGCGCAGGTGGCTAATTCCGTGGCGGAAGGATACCTCGCCATGCAGCAGACATCGAAGCAGGACCAGACGCGCTCCGCCGGCAAGTGGCTCTCCGGTGAAATCGATGCCATGCGCACCAAGGTCGCCGAGGCCGAAGCCAAGATCGAGGATTACCGCACGAAATCGAATCTGTTCGTGGGATCGAACAATTCCTCGCTCGCCAACCAGCAGCTTACCGAAGTCAATTCGCAGATCGCCGCCGCGCGCGGGCAAAAAGCCGACCTTGAGGCAAGAGCGCGCCAGTTGCGCGAGACCGCGCGCCAGGGCAAGCCGATTGAATCATCCGACATCGCCAATTCCGAGTCGATGCGGCGGCTGGCCGAACAACGCGTCGCGCTGCATGCGCAACTCGCCGAGCAATCGTCCACGCTGCTCGACCAGCATCCGCGCATCAAGGAACTCAAAGCACAGATCGCCGAAATCGACCGGCTGATGATTACCGAAGCGGAACGGCTTGCGCGCGCGCTCGACAACGACGCGAAAGTTGCCGGCAGCCGGCTGGAATCGCTCACTGCCAGCCTCGACCAAGTAAAACGGATGGCCTCGCAGACCAACGAGCAGGACGTGCAATTGCGCGCTCTCGAGCGCGAAGGCAAGGCACAGCGCGATCTGCTGGAATCGTATCTGGCGAAATACCGCGAAGCCGCCGCGCGCGACAACATCAACGCAACGCCGCCGGATGCGCGCATCATCTCGCGCGCCACGGTGGCGGTGAAACCGGAATTCCCCAAGAAGCTCCCCATGGTGCTGATCGCGACCTTCGCGATGTTCACGCTGAGCAGCGGCTGGATCGTCACCGGCGAATTGATGATGCCGAGCGGCGGCTATTCCTATCCGATGATGGCGTCTGCGCCGGTTTACGCGCAGCCATCCGCGGCGCCCGCGGTCGAACTTGCCGCGCGCGCTGTGCGTGCGCCACCAGCGCGGCATGCTGCCGCCACAGGGCCAACGGGCAGCATCGATGGTGTTGCGCGCGGGCTGCGCCAGGCCGGAGAAGGTGGCCGCCGTGTCACCGTCGTTGGCAGCTTACGCAATGCCGGAACCACTTATGCAGCCATTGCACTGGCGCGCGCTTTGGCGAAAGACGCCAAGGTTGTGCTGGTGGATATGGCCTTCGGCGCGCCTAATCTCTCGGTGATTTCGACCGATCCGAACGCCCCCGGCATCGCGGAACTCGCTCGTGGCGAGGCCTCGTTCGGCGACATCATCACCCGCGACCAGTTCTCACGCGTGCACCTGATCGCGACCGGCAATGTCGGCGCAGACGGTCCCGCGCTTGCAGCTTCGCCGGTGCTGGCAACGACCATCGAAGCGCTCACGCGCACTTACGCGCATGTGGTGATCGATATCGGAGCTGCGCCGGAAGTGTCGGTGGAATATTTCGCGCCGCTGGCCCCGCGTGCGGTGCTGGTGGCGGCGGATCCCGCGGCGGCTGCGACACGCGCGGCGCGCGAGCGGCTGCTGGCCGCCGGCTTTGCGGACGTGACGGTGGTCGCGGGCGGCGCCCGCGCGGTGGCGGCCTAAAGCCTATTGCGCTTTCGAGAATAACGCGCGTGCCCAGCGCACGCCCAGCACAACGGACCACAGCAAGCGATTATGCTTGATCGCGCGTTTGACGCACAGCGCCGTTTGCATTCCGAAGACAATCAGTGAGCCGCGCGGGGTCAGCCCCATGAAGCTGTCGAACAGCGTTTCGTTCGAAGGGCAGATCAGTTCCTTGTAATGCGCCTCGCCGATGCCGAGATCGAACATGCCAAGGCCGCGATCGGCGCAATCCGTCACCATGTGCAACAGCAAAATCAGGCCGGGGCTCCAGCGCGCGTTCTCGCTCAGCGTGTAGGAATTGAACATGCCGGAGAAACGCTGGCCGTCGTTGACGCCGGCGTAAAGCGCGAGCACTTCGTCGTCGGTGACAAGCGAATGGATTTCGATCACCGGCGCGCCCGCGCCAAGACCCTGATGGCAGGACGCGCGCAAGAAAGCTTCCACGCCCCGCTCGGCGAAAACGTTATCCATGCCCTTTTCGGAAAACCGCGCGCTCCTCTGCACCATGAAGGCGGCGAGGAGGCGATCCATTTCGGCGGCATTGGTGGCGCGCAAATAGCGGTAGCCGGGAAGCTTCTGCAGCTTGCGCTCTTTGTTGCGCAGGCGTCCGCGCAGGCTGGAACTGATTTGGCGCTCGATCACCTCCGCTCCGCTGCCGCCGAGCGGCAGGCGCGGACAGTTGCTCGGTGACGGCTGCTTCGACAGCAACGCAAACGGATTGGCGGTGTCGCCCCAATGCTCGGGCTGATTGCGCAGCGCCAGCACATCGACATCTTTCTCAACGGCCGCGAGACGGCGCACGAACGAGGCGAGATCGTCGGCGGTTACGGACGTGGCGGCATCGCGGCGCCAGAGCGCGAAGTTCAGATTGACGTGCTTGCCGCCGAGAAACCCGACGACGGTGAACGGGCCGCTCTTTCGCCGCCCCAACGGCGCAAGGAACATTGGTTCCCCGGCGGTATCGAAGCCAACCACGACGAACGGCGTCACGCCGGCGGCTTGCCCGACATGCTGCTGCCAGAGGGCGAGAAAATCATAGCGCTGATAGGGCGTCACCAGCGCGCCGTCAGTCTCAATCGAGCGCTCCAGGGCGCTTCCGCTTTGGACATTTCATTGAAAACCGCGATGCGCGCGATCCGGCCATCGGCGGGGGTTGGCGAGGCTGGATTAAGGGCAGGGAACTGGCGCAGGGCGACATTCATGGAGAAATAGACCGGACTTTCGCCCGCCTCGGTTGGTGTGGGCGAAAGGTTCGCAAACATTTGTCAATAAAGGGTTGGGATAGTAGGCGGCATTCCAAAGGGAGTTGGATTCTTGGCGGGCATGAAGAAAACCATCATCCGGACGGGGCTGGAAACGCTGTATTTCAGCGGCGGCCACCGCCTGATGCGCCCGCTGGTCGGCGGTATTGGCTCGATCCTGACCTTCCATCATGTCCGCCCGCCGCGCAGCGAGGCGTTCCAGCCGAACCGTTTGCTGGAAATCACGCCGGTGTTTTTCGAAGGCCTGATCCGCCGTCTGGCGCGCTCGCGCATCGACATCATCACGCTCGACGAGGTGCATCAGCGCCTGGTGAGCGGAGTTTCCAAGCGCCGCTTCGTCAGCATCACTTTCGATGACGGCTATCGCGACACGCTGCGCTGGGCCTATCCGCTGTTGAAGAAATACAAGCTGCCGTTCACGCTCTACATCCCGACCAGCTTTCCCGATCAGCTTGGCGAGCTGTGGTGGGTCGCGCTCGAAATGGTGATCGCGAAGAACAACCGCATCGGCATCACCATCGACGGCAAGGATCAGTTCTTCGAATGCGCGACATTGCGCGAGAAACGCGAACTTTACGACGCGGTCTATGGTTACCTGCGCAGCCTGAAAACCGAGGACGAGTTGCGCAAAGTGGTGCGCGATCTGTGCGCCTGCCACTGCGTCGATATCCCGGCGCTGTGCAAGGAATTGTGCATGACGTGGGAGGAGATCGCCCAGCTTGCCGCCGATCCGCTCTGCACGATTGGCGCGCACACGGTCAATCACGTCATCCTGAAAAAGATTCCGAGCGATGCAGCTGTGCGCTCCGAGATCGAGATGAGCCGCTCGGTGATCGAGGCCGCGCTCGGCGTGCGGCCGCAGCATTTCGCCTATCCGGTCGGCGACAAGACGTCCGCAGGTCCGCGCGAGTTCAACATCGCCGAGCAGCTCGGCTTCAAGACCGGCGTGACGACGCGGCCGGGCGTGCTGTTCAAGGCGCACCGCAATCACCTGATGGCGCTGCCACGCATTTCCGTCAACGGCGAATACCAGCAGCAGCGCTATGTGAAGGTGCTGATGTCGGGTGCTGCGACCGCGATGTGGAACGGCTTCCGCCGCGTCAATGCTGCGTGATTTGGCTGCCTGATCAATCCGGCTTCGACATCCAGCGCACCAGCGGCATGGCGGGCAGCACCCACCCCAAACCCGCCACCACATAATAAATCGCCGCGATATAGCCGTTGATCGATGTCAGCGCCGATTGCGCGAACGCCATCGCCAGCAGCGACCAGACCGCGACCAATAAAAGCAGCGCGACGGTGCCGATCAGCTTGCGTTGACGAATGCGCATGGTTGTTCCGCGTTGCGGGGTTGATGGCGTGACTATATGGTCCGCGCCGTGCCGGGCAAGCAACCATATTCATCCGCGTCCACCGTGGCCGCGCGCCGCGCGGTGCGGCTGTGGCTGCTCGTGGTTGCGGCGCTGATGGTGGTCACGCTGCTCGTCGGAGGCGCGACGCGGCTGACCGAATCCGGGCTGTCCATCGTCGAGTGGAAACCCGTAACCGGGGTGATGCCGCCAAGTTCCGACATCGAGTGGCAGGCGGAGTTCGAGAAATACAAAAGCATTCCGCAATACCAGCAGATCAATCGCGGGATGAGTCTGGACGATTTCAAGACCATCTACTGGTGGGAGTGGACGCACCGCGCACTGGCGCGTTTTGTCGGCGCGGCGTTCCTGCTGCCGTTTTTGTTTTTTCTCTGGCGCGGCGCGATTGAGCCTGCGCTGCGAAAGCGATTGTGGACGATCTTCGGCGCGGGCGCAGCATTGGGCGCTGTCGGCTGGTGGATGGTCTCGTCTGGCCTCACCGAGCGCGTCAGCGTGTCACCGTATCGTCTTGCATTTCATCTCACGCTCGCTTGCGCGATTTATGCCGCGATTTTGTGGACCGCGCAGGAAATGCTCGCGCGCCCGCCGCTTGCAACTTCGCAGCGCTCCGCAAAGGGCGCGCGGATGCTTGCCGCGCTGGTGCTCGTTCAAATTTATCTCGGCGCGCTGGTGGCGGGGCTCGACGCAGGGCAGAGCTACAACACCTGGCCGCTGATCGATGAGACATTCGTTCCGGCGTTCAGCCGGCTGATGCTGCTCTCGCCGCCGTGGCGCAATCTGTTCGAGAACCATCTCACCGTGCAGTTCGACCACCGCATGGTGGCTTATGCGCTATGGCTCGCGGCGATATGGCACGCGTTCAATGCCCGCCGTTCAAAGGCGTTTAACGGCGCGTTGGTGCTCGCGATCGCCGTCACGTTGCAGGCGGCGCTCGGCATCGTCACGCTGCTGCAGCAGGCTCCGCTGGGGCTTTCGCTGGCGCATCAGGCGCTGGCGATTGTGGTGCTCACGCTCGCGGTCGTGCATGCCGAGCGGCTCAACGCGAGGAGTGGTCAATGATCGAGCAATCGGAAAACGGCAACGTGACGATCCTCACATTGGCACACGGAAAAGCCAATACGCTCGACATCGAATTTTGCGAGGCGCTGGTTGCGCGCTTCGAGCAGTTGAGAACCTCGCCCGCGCGCGCGGTGGTGCTCACGGGGAGGGCTAAGATATTTTCCGCCGGAGTCGATCTGGTGCGGCTTGCAGGCGATGGCACCGATTACATCCGCAAATTTCTGCCTGCGCTGCATAGACTTTACGATGCCGTTTATTTCTTCCCAAAACCCGTCGTCGCCGCCGTCAACGGCCACGCGATTGCGGGCGGTTGCGTGCTGGCGTGTTGCGCGGACATGCGCGTGATGGCGCGCGAGAGCGGGCGCATCGGCGTCACGGAATTGCTGGTGGGCGTGCCGTTTCCGGTGCTGGCGTTCGAGATCATGCGCGCGGTGACAACGCCGCGCTTTTTCCCGCAGGCGATTTTAAGCGGCGCGACGCAGCCGCCCGACGCCGCCATCGAGCGCGGTTTCATCGATGAAATTGCCGAACCGGCTGCGCTGATGCAGCGCGCGCTGGAGTTGGCGCAAACTCTGGCCGCGCTCTCGCCGCCTGCGTTCGCGATGGCAAAACGGCAAATTCGTCAGCCGGTGAGCGAGCGGCTGCTGCTAAGCCAAGCCATCGAGGCGGAAGTGACCGAAATCTGGACGCGGCCGGAAACGCTGGCGCGCATCCGCGATTACGTCGCGCGGACTTTCAAAAAATCCTGAAGCTTTTTTTTAAGTAGCCAACGCCTGCTCAAGATCGGCGATGATGTCGGCCGGGTCTTCCAGCCCAATCGAGAGCCGCACGACGTCCGGTCCGGCGCCCGCCTGCACCTTCTGCGCGTCGGAGAGTTGCCGGTGCGTGGTCGAGGCGGGGTGGATGATGAGCGAGCGCGTGTCGCCGATGTTCGCAAGATGCGAGAACAGCTTCACGTTCGACACAAGTTTCACGCCGGCGTCGTAGCCGCCCTTGAGGCCGAAGGTGAACACAGCGCCCGCGCCTTTCGGGCAATATTTCTTCGCGAGCGCGTTGTATTTATCGCCTGCGAGGCCGGGGTAGCTCACCCACGCCACGTTCTTGTGCTTCACCAGCCATTCGGTGACTTGTTTTGCGTTGTCGGAATGGCGCTGCATGCGCAGCGGCAGCGTCTCGACGCCGGTGAGAATGAGGAATGCGTTGAACGGCGAGAGCGCCGGGCCGATGTCGCGCAGGCCGAGCACGCGGCAGGCGATGGCGAACGCAAAATTACCGAAAGTCTCGTGCAGCACCAGGCCGGAATATTCCGGGCGCGGCTCGGACAGCATCGGGTAGCGGCCTTCGCGCGACCAGTTGAAGGTGCCGGCATCGACAATCATGCCGCCGATGGAATTGCCGTGGCCGCCGAGAAATTTGGTCAGCGAATGCACCACGATGTCGGCGCCATAATCGATCGGCTTGCAGAGATACGGCGTCGCCAGCGTGTTGTCGACGATGAGCGGAACGCCCGCGCGCCGCGCGATGGCGGAGACAGCTTCAAGATCGGTGATGATGCCGCCGGGATTGGCGATCGACTCCACAAAAACCGCTTTCGTCTTCGGCGTCACCGCGCGCTCGAACGAAGAGATGTCGTCCGGGTCGGCCCAAACGACATTCCAGCCGAAATTCTTGAAGGCATGATTGAACTGGTTGATCGAGCCGCCATAAAGTTTCTTCGACGCAACGAACTCGTCGCCCGGCGTCATCAGCGTGTGCATGACGATCACTTGCGCGGCGTGGCCGGAGGCAACAGCCAATCCCGCCGTGCCGCCTTCAAGCGCCGCGATGCGCTCTTCCAGCACCGCGTTGGTCGGGTTGCCGATGCGCGTATAGATGTTGCCGAACGCCTGCAGGCCGAACAGCGAAGCGGCATGATCGACGTCGTCGAACACGAACGAGGTGGTCTGGTAGATCGGGGTTGCGCGTGCGCCGGTGGTGGGGTCGGGCTGCGCGCCGGCGTGGATGGCGAGCGTTGAAAAACCCGGAATGCGGTCGGTCATGGCGGCCCCGTTCTGCCTGTGCCGCGGCCCTTAAGCCGGGCGGTCAAGGCGTTGATCGTCAAGGTTTATCGAGCCGGGAGGCGGGGGCGTCAAGGCGGCAAAGGGCGCTTGCGTTAATTCGAAAGCGCGCGGCTGCGGGAGGCGCCAATTCGAGAAAGTCATGCCCGCTAAACGGGCCTGCTCAATGGCCGTTTTCTTCGTCGCGCTTGAGGGCGCGGTCGGTGGCGTCGGTCGTGCCGCCGCTCATGGTGGTGCGGTTGAGCGACATGCGCTGCACGCCCTTGCCCATGAGTTGCGCTTTCTTCGAGGAGATGGTGCGCGAATTCACCCCCATCCAGGAAATCTCCGAGGACAGGCGGCCATACTCGATCTTCGGGCAGCGGTTCATCACGACCTTGACGCCGGCAGCTTCCGCCTTGGCCGCTGCTTCGTCGTTGCGAATGCCGAGTTGCATCCAGATAACTTGCGGCTTTTGTTTGAGTGCGAGCGCTTCATCGACAACGGCGGGCGCAAATTGCGATGCGCGGAAAACATCCACCATGTCGATGGGTTCGGGAATGTCGCTCAGCTTGGCGTAGACTTTCTGGCCGAGAATGTCCTTGCCTGCTTGTCCGGGATTGACCGGGATCATGCGGTAGCCCCGATCAAGCAGATATTTGAACGCGAAATAGCTCGGCCGGTTGTCCTTCGGCGAAATTCCGACCATCGCAATGGTCTTCACGGTGTTGAGGATGCCGCGGATGTAAGGATCGGGATAATTGTCGTGGTTCATTGCGGCGATCCGGCGGGCGCGGAAACTTGTGCGAGTTGCGCGCGCAGCTTCGCATTCTCGCTTTCAAGCTCGGCGATTTTTGCCTGTACGGTGGCGAGCGCCTGTTCGATCTCGGATTCGGTAAAGCGCGTCACGATGTGCGCCGAGCAGTTCACGTCCCACGCCTCGATGGTGAACAATATGGCGCGTTCGGGACGCGCCTTGTAGCCCTTGTCGAACAGTTTTTCGATCAGCGCGGTATCGCCTTCAACGACGCGGGCGCGGCCCCATAATTTGATGCGCTGGCGGCGCGCCGGATCGAGCAGAAACAAATAGGCGCGGTCGTTTTCGGACAAGTTCGCAAGCGTGATGTATTGCCTGTTTCCCCGGTAGTCGGCGAAACCAAGCGTGTGATCGTCGATGACTTTGACAAAACCCTTCGGCCCGCCGCGATGCTGGATGTAGGGCGCTCCGTCGGCTGTCGCGGTTGCGAGAAACACGGTGTCCTGTTCGGCCAGAAACGCCGCCAGCTCCGGCGTCACGCGATCGGGAAAACCTTCCTCGATGCGCTGCGCGTAAGCCTTCGAGGAGCCGCGTTCGGCTTGCGCCTTTTGCGCGGCGGGCGTGAAGACCCGGCTGGAATTGTTCATGAAGCGATCGGCGCGGACGCCGCCTGAGGACGGGAGGTGAAAGATATGCACTCAAGCCCCGGCGCGAAAGGCCCGGATAGCCGGCTTCAGCGGTCTTCCCATTTCGGTTCGCGTTTATCGACGAAGGCGCCGATGCCTTCCTTCGCATCGTCGACCATCATGTTCTCGACCATGACGTCGCTGGCGAAGCGGTAGGCGTCGGCAAGGTTCATCTCGGCCTGACGATAGAACGCGGTCTTGCCCATCTTCACGATCAGCGCGGACTTGCTCGCGATCTTGCGCGCAAGCTTTAAGGCTTCCTCTTGCGCCTTGCCGGGCGCGGCCACGCGATTGACGAGGCCGATGCGGAAGGCTTCTTCCGCTGCGAGCATGTCGCCGGTGAGCAGCATTTCCATCGCATGCTTGGGCGATACGTTGCGCGAGAGCGCGACCATCGGCGTCGAGCAGAACAGGCCGATGTGAACGCCCGGCGTCGAGAATTTGGCGGATTTCGAGGCGATTGCGAGATCGCAGGTGGCGATGAGCTGGCAGCCCGCCGCGGTGGCGACGCCTTCGACCGCGGCGATGACCGGCTGCGGCATGCGCAGAATGCTTTGCATCATCGCGCTGCAGCGGTCCATCAGCGCTTTGACGTAACCGCGCCCGCCGTCGGCGTCGCTGCGGTGCGCGGTGATTTCCTTCAAGTCGTGTCCGGCGCAGAAAGCCGGACCGTTCGCCGCCAGCACCACCGCGCGCACATTTTTATCGGCCGCGATGGCCGCCAGCGCTTCGGTGAGCGCGGTGAGCATCGCCTCGGTGAGCGTGTTGCGCGCCTGCGGCCGGTTGAGCACCAGCAGCGCGATGCCGTCCTTGTCGCTGCGCGAAACGAGCGGCTCTGGGGCGGCGGCGCGGGCTTTGGACGAGGGGGCGTTCATGTCGGTTAGTATTCGGCCTTTGCGATTAACGTGCGATCATTGTATCCGATCCGCCATGCCGCGCGAACCGGCATGATGACGATGATGATGACGACGTGGAGAAAAACATGGCGGTGCAAGTTTTATCGGTCAAGCAGATCGAGGAGCTTCTGAAGGTCGAGTTTCCGCAGATCTTCAATGCGCAAAGCGGGGTCTCGATAGTTTCGGTGACGCCCGAAGGATGCCGTGTTCGTCAGGCGTATCAGGAGAATTCGATCCGCCCCGGCGGCACGATTTCGGGGCCGACGATGATGGCGCTCGCCGATTTTGCCATGTACGTCGCGGTTCTCGCGGCCATCGGCCCGGTGCCGCTCGCGGTCACCATCAATCTCAACATCAATTTCCTGCGCAAACCCTCGCAGACCGATTTGCTTGCCGACGCGCGGCTACTGAAAGTCGGCAAGCGCCTGGCGGTGGGCGAAGTCACCATCCGCTCAGCCGGCGAGGACGAGGTCGTGGCGCATGTCACCTCGACCTATTCGATCCCGCCGCGCAGTTGATTATGAACTGGTACTATTACACCATTTTATCAAGTATCTGATATATATGCAGTTATTTAACCGCAGTGACGTTGACCGTCGCGGGGGCCTGCTGTAGATACCGCGCCACTTCCGCACACGCTTTCGAGAGCCAAGGATTTGCGATGAAAACCTTTTCGGCCAAGGCCGCCGACATCGAGAAGAAGTGGGTGATGATCGACGCAGCCGGACTCGTCGTCGGCCGTCTCGCCTCGCTCGTCGCGATGCGCCTGCGCGGCAAGCACAAGGCGACTTATACCCCTCATGTTGATGACGGCGACAACATCATCATCATCAACGCCGCCAAGGCGGTGCTCACGGGGCGCAAGGTGCAGAAGAAAGTCTACATGCACCACACCGGTTACATCGGCGGCATCAAGGAGCGCTCCGCGAAGTCGATCCTGGAAGGCAAATTCCCCGAACGCATCGTCGAGAAGGCAATCGAGCGCATGTTGCCGCGCGGACCTTTGGGCCGCGTGCAACTGGGTAACTTGCGCGTTTATCCCGGACCCGATCATCCGCACGAAGCGCAGCAACCCGTGAAACTCGACATCGCATCCATGAATCGCAAGAACACGAGGACCGCCTGATGGCCGACACCGTGCAGTCGCTCGAAGGGCTCTCCGCGCTCAAGCCGGCAGCGCCTGAAGCGCCGCAATACACGCAGAAGCTCGACAAACAGGGCCGCGCTTACGCGACCGGCAAGCGCAAGAACGCCGTCGCGCGCGTCTGGATCAAGCCGGGCGCCGGCAAGATCATCGTCAACACCCGCGCGATCGAAGTGTTCTTCGCGCGTCCGGTTCTGCGCATGCTCATCAACCAGCCGCTGATCGCCGCCAACCGCGCGACGCAATACGACGTAATTTGCACCGTCTCCGGCGGCGGATTGTCGGGGCAGGCGGGCGCGGTGCGCCACGGGATTTCCAAGGCGCTGACGTATTTCGAGCCGGATCTGCGGCCCGTTCTCAAGCGCGGCGGCTTCCTCACCCGCGACAGCCGCGTGGTCGAGCGCAAGAAGTACGGCCGGGCCAAGGCGCGGCGCTCCTTCCAGTTCTCAAAGCGCTAACCAATATCTTTCACGAAGATCGCGAAGGGCGCTCGTTTCGGGCGCCCTTTTGCTTTTGCGCCGCGGCAATCCGGTCAAATTGCGCGCATTGCGTTTACGTTCCGGCAACGCTGTTTTTCTTGAGCCCCATCGCGGTAACCCCTGCAAAACCATGCCGGGCTTAGGTTTCAGGCGGGATAGACGGTGGTGGGTTTCCAATGCAGCTCGACATCCAGACACTTGCGGTGGTGACGGTCTTCGTGACCGCGCTGCTCGGCGCGCTGCTGGTGTTCGCCGGTTTGCAAAATCGCGACGTGCGCGCGCCGATGATGTGGGGTTCGTCCTACATCGTGAGTGCGGTCGGTCTCGCGCTGTTGACCACGCACGGATCGAGTCCCGATTTTATCGCAATCGATATCGCCAACGCGCTGGTGCTGCTCGGCTTCGGGCTGACCTGGGCGGGGGCGCGAATGTTCGATCAGCGTCCGGTGCGCCCGATGCTGGTGCTGGCGGCGCCCGTGCTTTGGCTGGTGGCGTGCCGTATCCCCGCGTTCACCCAGGATATCAATCTTGGCGTTGTGCTGCTCTCCGCGATGCTGGCGATGCTCGCCGCGGTGACGGCGGAAGAATTCTGGACCGGCCGCGACGAGCCGCTGATGTCGCGCTGGCCGACCGTGGTTGTGTTGCTCGCTTATGGCGCGGCGCTGCTGGCGCGCATTCCGGCGACGCTGCTCTCGTCCTCGCTGGAAGGGCAGACTCTGATGCACGGCGTATCCTTCGCGGTGATCGCGTTCGGCACTTTGCTGTTCACGGTGGTGATGGCGTTCTTGCTGCTCAACATGACGAAAGAGCGCACCGAATTGCAGCACAAGATCGCTTCGCTGATCGATCCGCTCAGCGGCGTTCCCAACCGGCGAGCATTTTTGGAAGGTTCGGCGCGGCTGCTGAAGCAGCAGGCTGACGATAACGAGCCGCTGGCGATCTTCCTGTTCGATCTCGACCGCTTCAAGATGATCAACGACCAGCTCGGCCACGGTGTCGGCGACAAGGTGCTGCAGCTTTTCGCCGACACGGCGACTGCAACGCTCGGGCGCGACATTCTATTTGGCCGCATCGGCGGCGAGGAATTCGCGGCGGTTTTCCCCGTTGGCGATTTTGGCGAAGCCACGGCCATTGCTGACCGGGTGCGCCGCAACTTTGCCGTCGCCGCAGCGCCGCACGGCAGCATGGATTTGACGCCGACCGTGAGCGTTGGCGTTACCATCGGCCGCGATCCGAAAGTGGAAATCAAGTCGCTGCTCGCGCTCGCCGACCAGGCGCTGTATCGCGCCAAGGCGAATGGCCGCAACCGCGTGGAAACCACAGCTTCGGGCGCAACTGCGGTGGCGCAGGAAATGCCTGTCATCGATATCGACATGCGCCGCGCCTGGCGCACCGCCGCCGCGCGCGTCTAAAAGCGGAACTTTTCGCTCCAATTTTCAGCTTTGTTTCATCGAACCTTGTGCGTACGGGCAAGCTTTCGCCAATTGCGCACGGCGTACTCTATTGGCAACGCCGGATTTTCCGGCGCTGACCGGGAGCTGCGATGTACGCGCCGTCGGCGGGATATTCGTCTGCGTTGGATATCCCGACGTTGCTCTTTTTTGCGACGACGATCGTGGCGTTGCTTGGATTATTCCTGATCATTTCATGGCTGCAGGACCGCAGCATGCGCGCGCTTGCATGGTGGGGCGCGGCTTATCTGATCGGCGCATCGTCGATGGCGCTGTGGAGTTCGCCTGCGCCACTGCTTCCCGTTCCGGCGGAAGTTTTCAGCGCGCTTATTTTCGTCGCCTGCGGAATGATCTGGAACGGCGTGCGGTTGTTTCACGGCCGGCGCGTTTTGCCGCTGGCGACGTTCGCCGGAGCGATCCTGTGGGTCATCCTTTGCCAGGCGCCGGTGTTCGCGACCGGAGAAAGCCTGCGGATCGTGCTCGCCGCGATGATCGCATCGGCCTATGCATTTTTCACGGCGTTCGAGTTGTGGCGCGAGCGCCGCAAGTCGCTGCATTCGCGCAGCGCCGCCGTTATCGTGCCGCTGCTGCATGCGGCGATATTCCTGATCCCGATCGCGTTGCGCGCGCTCTCGCCGGAGGTGAGGGGAGCGGTATTCGCCAGCGGCTGGTTCGAGCTGTTCGCGCTGGAGACCATGCTCTACGGCGTCGGCACCGGCGTCATCGTGCTGCTGCTGGTGAAGGACTATCACGTGCACGTCCACAAGAACGCCGCGTCCACCGATCATCTCACCGGCCTGTTCAATCGCCGCGCCTTTCTCGATGGCGCGCAGAGCCTGTGCGCGCATCAGGCGGGGCAACGGCAACCGGTAACGGTGCTGATGTTCGATCTCGATCATTTTAAATCAATCAACGACCGCTTCGGCCACGCCGCTGGTGACGATGTGCTGCGGCTGTTCGCCGCCAACGCACGCGCCAACATGCGGGCGAGCGATCTTATCGGCCGTCTCGGCGGCGAGGAGTTTGCCGCCATCGTGCCGGGCACGTGCGATACCGCCGTCAAGATCGCGGAGCGCATTCGCGCGGGATTTGAAATGGCGGCGGTGGAAATTCCCATCGGGCGCATCGGGACGACTGTGAGCATCGGCGCCGCCTGTTCGCTCGATCCGGTCATGGACGTCGGCATGTTGCTCGCGCGCGCCGACGCCGCCCTCTATCGCGCCAAGGAGGCAGGCCGCAACCGCATTTACACCGCCGAAGAAACACCGGAGCCGACAACGGCTGAGCGCCTGATCGCGGCGGCGCGGGCCGGCAATGCCGCACTGGAACATGAGCGCGAGTGCGCGATTGAGGCCCAGCCGGATCGCGACCATCGCTCGGCGGCCTGATACAAAGCCCTGCAATTAGGGGACAAACGAGCGCATAGCCGCCAAAGCAACGTCTCGTTTACCAAATCGGCGTTAGATGGCGGCATGTCACGCACGCTGAGTCCACCGGCTAGTTCCGATACCCTTGCGCTCGAAGCGCAGCATGCCGGGCTGGCGCTTGCCTGCGCGTTCTCCTCGTCGGACGAATTCGAAGCCGATATCATCCGCGTGCGCCGCGCGGCGGGCGCCTACGGGCCTTCGCGTTTCCAGCGGCAGATTGTCTGCACCGGTGTCGCGGCGGGCGTCATGGTCCTGCTGGCCATGATCGCTATTTTCGCCAGCTAGGCTTCTTCCACTTTTACATCTCGCAAAAGAAAAGGGGCGCTCCGAAGAGCGCCCCGATGAGTTGCATCGCGTGAGCGATGAAGGGAGGAAGCTACGCTTACGACGAGTAGTACATTTCGAATTCGACCGGGTGCGGCGTGTGCTCGAAGCGGATCACCTCGGTCATCTTCAGATCGATGTAGCTGTCGATGAAGTCGTCATCGAACACGCCACCGGCTTTAAGGAACTCGCGGCCCTTGTCGAGGCTCATGAGGGCCTCGCGCAAGCTGCCGCACACAGTCGGAATGTTTTTCAGTTCCGACTTCGGCAACTCGTAGAGATCCTTGTCCATCGCCTCGCCGGGATGCAGCTTGTTCTTGATGCCGTCGAGACCCGCCATCGTCATCGCGGCGAAGCCGAGATACGGATTGCACAGCGGATCGGGGAAACGGACCTCGACGCGCTTGGCCTTCGGGTTGGTGGAGTACGGGATGCGGCATGAAGCGGAGCGGTTGCGCGCGGAGTAGGCGAGCAGCACCGGCGCTTCGAAGCCGGGAACCAGACGCTTGTAGGAATTGGTCGTCGGGTTGGTGAAGGCATTGATCGCCTTCGCGTGCTTGATGATGCCGGCGATGTAGGAGAGGCACATCTCCGACAGGTCGGCGTACTTGTTGCCCGCGAACACCGGCTTGCCGGCGTTCCAGATCGACTGGTGGCAGTGCATGCCCGAGCCGTTGTCGCCGTAGATCGGCTTCGGCATGAACGTCGCCGACTTGCCGTAGATGTTTGCGACCTGCTGGATGCAATATTTATAAATCTGCATCCGGTCGGCCATGATGGTGAGCGGCGCGAACTTCAGGCCAAGCTCGTGCTGCGCGGAGGCGACTTCGTGGTGGTGCTTTTCGACCACGCAGCCCATGCGCGCCATGGAGCCGAGCATTTCGGACCGCATGTCCTGCACGGAGTCCTGCGGCGGAACCGGGAAGTAGCCCTTCTTGGTGCCGACGCGGTGACCGAGGTTGCCGCCTTCGTATTCGGTGTCGCCGTTGCTCGGGAATTCGACGGAGTCGAGCTTGAAGCCGGTGTTGTAGGGATCGGCCTTAAACTTGACGTCGTCGAACACGAAGAATTCGGCTTCCGGTCCGAACAGGATGGAGTCGCCGATGCCCATGGACTTGACCATGCCTTCGGCTTTCTTGGCGATGCCGCGCGGATCGCGGTTGTAGGGCTCGCCCGTGGTCGGCTCGAGCACGTCGCAGATCAGCACCAGCGTCGTCTCGGCGAAAAACGGATCGATGGTGGCGGACGCCGGGTCCGGCATCAGGTTCATGTCGGACTCGTTGATCGCCTTCCATCCGGCGATCGAGGAGCCGTCGAACATCTGGCCTTCGGCGAAAGTCTCTTCCTCGATCATCGTGACGTCGAAAGTGACGTGCTGCCACTTGCCGCGCGGGTCGGTAAAACGGAAGTCGACGTATTTCACGTCGCTGTCCTTGATCATCTTCATGACATTCTTAGCGGTCGTCATGGGTTGCATTCCCCCTGTTTCATGACACACAAATGCGGAGACGAGAGCTTGGTACGACCCGCGGTTTAGATTGCATCCGTCCCGGATTCTCCGGTTCGGATTCTGATGGCTTCCTCAATATTGGAAACGAATATCTTACCGTCGCCGATACGGCCAGTCTGTGCCGCGCGCCGGATCGCATCAACTGCCTTCTCCACCATGCCGTCGCCCAGCACGATTTCGATTTTCACCTTCGGGAGAAAATCGACGACGTATTCGGCGCCGCGATAAAGTTCGGTATGACCCTTCTGCCGTCCGAAGCCCTTGGCCTCGGTGACCGTGATCCCCTGTAGTCCAACTTCCTGTAGCGCCTCCTTCACTTCGTCGAGCTTGAAGGGCTTGATGATTGCCTCGATCTTTTTCATTGCGTTCCTTCCCTCGGTGCGTCGAACACGAACCGGCGCACCGCGCTATCGGTAGCAGGTCCCATGCCAAGCCAGCACAGGCTAAAATAGGACGGCCAATCAACTGCATAGCCGCTATCGGATCAGGCTGCCCATTCTCTGACGCCCACCGATTAGGCATATTGCCTAACTTTCGACCGTCCCGTCCATTGTCCAATTGGTTGGCGGGTTTACGGGGATTTGTGGCCCGGGTCCCGCGCCGATACCCTTTGCCCCGATGATCGAGCTCCTCACCACCGCTGAAATGGCCGAGGCCGATCGTCTGGCGATGGCGGGCGGCATTTCGGGCCTCACGCTGATGGAAAACGCCGGCCGCGCGCTGGCCGATTGCGCCGCCGCCAAGCCGGGCCGCCACGCCGTTGTCGTCGCCGGTCCCGGCAACAATGGCGGCGATGGTTTTGTCGCGGCGCGGCTGCTGACCGAGCGCGGCTTTATTGTCCGTGTCGTTCTTGCCGGTGAGGTGGCGCAGTTGAAAGGCGGTGCCGCCGCGATGGCGAAGCAATGGACCGGCGTCGTCGAGCCGGCAGCGCCGCAGACTTTGGCGCATGCCGAGATCATCATCGATGCGCTGTTCGGCGCGGGGCTCGACCGCCCGGTCGAGGGACTTGCGCGCGCGATGATCGAAGCGATGAACGAGCGGCGCGTGCCGGTCATCGCCGCCGATCTGCCGAGCGGCATCAACGGCAACAGCGGCGCGGTCATGGGCGCCGCGGTGCGCGCCACCGAGACGGTGACGTTCTTCCGCCGCAAGCCGGGTCATCTGCTGCTGCCGGGCCGGATGCATTGCGGCGAGGTTCACGTCGCCGATATCGGAATTCCGGCGCGCGTGCTGGAGCAAATCAAGCCGCGCACTTTCATCAACGATGTGGAGTTGTGGTCGCGCGCATTTCCACGGCCGCGCATCGACGGACACAAATACATGCGCGGGCATGCGGTGGCGGTTTCCGGCGGCATCGAGACCACGGGTGCTGCGCGGCTGGCCGCGCGTGGAGCGCTGCGGGCAGGGGCTGGACTGGTCACCATCGCTTCGCCGCGTGAGGCCCTGTCCGTCAACGCAGCCGCGAACCTTGCCGTAATGGTGCGGGCCGTCGATGGGGCAGCCGAGCTGGCGGCATTCCTGGGCGATAGGCGGCGCAATGCGGTGGTTCTGGGCCCCGGGGGCGGTGTAGGGCCGCAAATGCGTGAACTGGCCCTTGTGGCGCTCGCCAGTGAGGCCGCCGTAGTCCTCGATGCCGATGCGCTCACCAGCTTTGCCGAAAAACCATCTGATCTTGCTCAGGCGATAGAAAAGCGAGGCCGGTGGCCTACCATACTCACTCCACACGAAGGTGAATTCTCAAGTTTATTCAGTAAAATAAACGGACTACCTAATGTTAATTCAAAACTTCAGAAAACCAGCCTAGCTGCCAAAGATTCCGGGGCGATTGTCCTGTTCAAAGGGGCCGACAGCGTCGTCGCCGCCCCGGATGGCCGGGCCGCGATTGCAGCAAATGCTCCGCCTTGGCTCGCCACCGCCGGTTCCGGCGACGTGCTGGCCGGCATGATTGGCGGCTTGCTGGCACAGGGCATGCCGGGCTTCGAGGCCACGGCGGCAGCCGTCTGGCTGCATGGCGAGGCGGCCAACGCCTTCGGTCCGGGGCTCATTGCCGACGATCTGCCGGAGATGCTCCCTACGGTCTATCGCTGGCTGAATGCCCAACTGGAAGGTAAATCGGGCGCCCCGGCCTAGTGGCGCGGCCCGGCAACGAGGCCTATTTTATTGGTGTCGCGCGGCGGGTGCGTGATATACCGCGCCGCCCGCAGGCAGGTTACGTGTCGCCCAATTGGGAAGCGCAAATCCTGTCATTACGAATGCGGCGCGAGGGATGCCCTTTGCGGGCGTGGCGGAACTGGTAGACGCGCGGGATTTAGGTTCCCGTGACGAAAGTCGTGGGGGTTCGAGTCCCTCCGCCCGCACCACGCCCAAGGCGCGCCCCTCCGGGCCGATGCCCGCTTAAGCGCCGCTTGCCAGTCGCAATGAAAGACGAAGTGTTGTCATGCAAGTTACCGAAACGCTGTCCGAAGGCCTCAAGCACGAATTCCGCATCGTCGTTCCCGCCGCCGATCTTGTGACCAAAGTCGAGGCGCGTCTCGGCGAACTCAAAGATCGCGTGCGCGTCAACGGCTTCCGGCCAGGCAAGGTGCCGGTCGCGCATCTCAAGCGCATCTACGGACGCTCGGCGATGGTGGAGGCGATTGAAGCTGCGGTGCGCGACACCAACGCGCAGATTTTCACCGACCGCGGTTTCAAGCTTGCCGCCGAACCCAAGGTCACTCTGCCGAGCGATGAAAGCATTGTCGCGGAGCTGATCTCCGGCAAAAGCGATCTCGATTACACCGTCGCGATCGAGGTGCTGCCGAAAATCGAACTGGCCGATTTCAAAGGCATCAAGATTACCAAGCTGGTCGCCGACGTGGCCGACAGCGAAGTCGATGCCGGACTGGAAAAGATCGCCGAGCAGAACCGTCCCTATGCGGCCAAGCCCGAGGGAGAGAAGGCGGCAAAGAGCGACCGCGTGACGATCTCGTTCACCGGCGGCATCGACGGCAAGCCGTTCGAAGGCGGAACCGGCGAAGACATCGTCGTGCACATCGGCTCGAATACCTTCATTCCGGGTTTCGAGGACCAGCTGATCGGCATCGCGCCGGGCGAGACGCGCACCGTGAAGGCAAGCTTCCCGAAGAATTACATGAACGCGGCACTCGCGGGCAAAGACGCTTCCTTTGAGGTCACGGCTAAATCGATCGAGGCGCCGGGCGCGGTGACGATCGACGACGATTTCGCCAAGACGCTCGGCATGGAGTCGCTCGCCAAATTGCGCGACGCGGTGAAAGAGCGTCTGGGGCGCGACAACACCTACATGTCGCGGCAAAAGCTCAAGCGGCAATTGCTCGACGAGATGGACCGGCTGCACAAGTTCGAGCCGCCGGCCACCCTTGTGGACGACGAATTCAATCGTATGTGGAAGGCGATCCAGGGGGAGCTGGAAACCGGCGCCCGGAGTTTTGCCGACGAGAACACGACCGAGGAAAAAGCCAAGGTCGAATATCGCGGGATCGCCGAGCGCCGCGTGCGGCTCGGCCTTGTGCTGGCCGAGATCGGCGAGAAGAACAAAGTCGAGGTGAGCGAAGAGGAAATGCGGCGCGCCATGGTGGATCAGGTTCGCCAATTCCCCGGGCAAGAGCAGCAGATTTGGGATTACTACCGGAGCAATCCGGGCGCCGTCGCCAGCCTGCGCGCGCCGTTATATGAAGAGAAAGTGGTCGACTTCATCGTCGAGCTCGCCAACGTGACCGAGACCAAGGTGTCGCGCGAGGAGCTTTACAAGGAAGAAGACGAGCAGGCGGCCTGAAGGCGCTCCAAAGGCTTCGTCAAAGGTTGTGCGCCGCGGCTCGCAAAATTCGATTAATCGGCGCGCTGGAAGGCTAATCTAGCTTTGGCGATTCGCCCGAGGAGTAGAAATGAGAGATCCGGTCGATACCTATATGAACTACCTTGTACCCATGGTCGTCGAACAGACGAACCGCGGGGAACGGGCCTACGACATTTATTCCCGGCTGCTGAAAGAGCGCATCATCTTCATCACCGGTCCGATCGAGGACGGGGTGGCGACGCTGATCGTGGCGCAGCTTTTGTTCCTCGAGGCGGAAAATCCGAAAAAAGAGCTGTCGATGTACATCAACTCGCCCGGCGGGGTGGTGACTTCCGGCATGGCGATTTACGACACCATGCAGTTCGTGCGCCCGCCGGTCTCGACGCTGTGCGTCGGACAGGCCGCCTCGATGGGATCGCTGCTGCTGGCCGCCGGCGAGAAGGGCCTGCGTTTCGCGCTGCCCAATGCGCGCATTATGGTGCATCAGCCCTCCGGCGGGTTCCAGGGCCAGGCCACCGACATCATGCTGCACGCGCAGGAGATTCTGAACCTTAAGAAACGTCTTAACGAAATGTATGTGAAGCACACCGGTCAGTCGCTCAAGAAGATCGAGGACGCGCTCGAGCGCGATAACTTCCTTACCGCCGACATGGCGAAGGACTTCGGTCTTGTGGACAAGGTGATCGACAGGCGTCCCGAGGAGATGATGCCAAAACCGGCGTGAGGCCGGCGATCTGCCCGGTGTTTCATCAGCCCCAGAATGGCCGCAATAACCGATGTGAGTAGCGGGGCGTTATCATTAATAGAATCTTGATTGTCCGCCCGTTAGCATGCTTCGTTGTTGTTGCTGTAGGCTATCCGGCGGTGGGGCTGGAAAAGTTGAGTACGTGCCGTTACGGGGTTCCCGGCGCGAATCTTGCTTCGATACCTGATGCGCGCAATTGCGCTCGACGGAGACAGGAATGAGCAAAGTCGGCGGCAGCGATTCCAAGAACACGCTTTACTGCTCGTTCTGCGGCAAGAGCCAGCACGAGGTGCGCAAGCTCATCGCCGGGCCGACCGTGTTTATCTGCGACGAGTGCGTCGAACTCTGCATGGACATCATCCGCGAGGAAAACAAATCCTCGCTGGTCAAGTCGCGCGACGGCATCCCGACGCCGAAGGAAATCCGCAAGGTTCTCGACGACTACGTCATCGGCCAGGATCACGCCAAGAAGGTGCTCTCGGTCGCCGTCCACAATCACTACAAGCGGCTCAATCACCAGACCAAGCACAACGACGTCGAACTCGCGAAGTCCAACATTCTGCTGATCGGGCCGACCGGCTCGGGCAAGACGCTGCTCGCGCAGACGCTCGCGCGCATCCTCGACGTGCCGTTCACGATGGCGGACGCCACCACGCTCACCGAAGCCGGCTATGTCGGCGAGGACGTGGAAAACATCATTCTCAAGCTGCTGCAGTCGGCCGACTACAACGTCGAGCGCGCGCAGCGCGGCATCGTCTACATCGACGAAATCGACAAGATTTCCCGCAAGTCGGACAACCCCTCGATCACCCGCGACGTGTCGGGCGAGGGCGTGCAGCAGGCGCTGCTCAAGATCATGGAAGGCACCATCGCGTCGGTGCCTCCGCAGGGCGGCCGCAAGCATCCGCAGCAGGAGTTCCTGCAAGTCGACACGACCAACATCCTGTTCGTGTGCGGCGGCGCGTTTGCGGGTCTGGAAAAAATCATCTCGGCGCGCGGGCGCTCCACCTCCATCGGTTTCTCCGCCAAGGTTCTGGCGCCGGAAGACCGCCTCGCCGGTGAAATCTTCCGCGAGGTCGAGCCTGAGGATCTGCTCAAGTACGGCCTGATCCCGGAATTCGTCGGCCGCTTGCCGGTGGTTGCCACGTTGGGCGATCTCGACGAGCCGTCGCTCAAGCTCATCCTCACGCAGCCGAAGAATGCGCTGGTGAAACAATACCAGCGGCTGTTCGAGATGGAGTCGATCGATCTCACGCTGGCGGAAGAGGCGCTCGGCGCCATCGCCCGCAAGGCGATCGAACGCAAGACCGGCGCGCGCGGCTTGCGCTCGATCATGGAAGGCATCCTGCTCGACACCATGTTCGAACTGCCCAGCTTGGAGGGCGTCGAGGAAGTCGTGATCTCGAAGGAAGTGGTCGAGGGAACCGCCCGGCCACTTTATATCTACGCCGACCGCGCCAACGACGCCGCTGCAGGCAGCGCGAGCGCCTGATTAACGCTAAGGGCTGAGGCCGCATGGCCCGCCCGATTCGCTTTGTACGCGTTGGCTTTCCACTGTGTACGGCGTGCTGTTTACTTGAAAACTGGGCCTTACTTGACACCCTCGCGGGCCGTCATACCTATAGCGTTCGATTGATACGAACGTACGAAGGATCGTGTTCACTCAAGCGGGTGAGGGTTCCTCCAAAGCGCGCGGTCAGTTTCTCCTGCCGCGTATCCCCACTCATCTCCAGCACTCTGTTGCGGTGCCGGTTTAGCCGGGCTGCGGGAGAGGGGCGCAACAACAAGGAATGACGTTTATGACGACTGCCAAGCCACGACCCACGCTGCAGCCGGGCGAAACCCGGGCCTATCCGGTATTGCCGCTGCGCGACATCGTGGTGTTCCCGCACATGATCGTTCCGCTTTTCGTCGGCCGCGAGAAATCCATCCGCGCGCTCGAGGAAGTCATGCGCTCGGACACTTACATTCTGCTGGCGACGCAGAAGAATGCCTCCGACGACGATCCGCCGGTCGACTCCATTTTTGAAATAGGCACGCTGGCGAGCGTCCTGCAGCTGCTCAAGCTGCCCGACGGCACCGTGAAGGTGCTGGTCGAGGGCGCCGAGCGCGCGAAGGTGCTCAAGTACACCGACCGCAGCGAATATTATGAAGCGGACGCGACCGTGCTGGCCGACGATGTCGGCGAGCGCGTCGAGGCCGAGGCGATGGCGCGTTCGGTGGTCACCGAATTCGAGAGCTATGTGAAGCTCAACAAGAAGGTCTCGCCCGAAGTCATCGGGGTCGTGCAGCAGATCGAGGACTACGCCAAGCTCGCTGACACCGTGGCCTCTCATCTCGCGGTCAAGATTCCTGACAAGCAGGCGATTTTGGAGACGCCGGTCGTCACCGAGCGCCTGGAAAAAGTTCTCGGCCTGATGGAGAGCGAAATCTCCGTCCTGCAGGTGGAAAAGCGCATCCGCACCCGCGTCAAGCGGCAGATGGAGAAGACGCAGCGCGAGTACTACCTCAACGAGCAGATGAAGGCGATCCAGAAGGAGCTTGGCGACGAGGAGGGCAAGGACGAACTTGCCGAACTCGAAGACAAGATCAAGAAGACCAAGCTCTCCAAGGAAGCGCGCGAGAAGGCGACGCACGAACTCAAGAAGCTGCGGCAGATGTCCCCGATGTCCGCCGAGGCAACCGTCGTGCGCAACTATCTCGACTGGCTGTTGTCAATTCCGTGGAACAAGAAGTCGAAGGTGAAGAAGGACCTCAAGGCTGCCGAGGAAATCCTCGATGCCGATCACTTTGGCCTGGAGAAGGTCAAGGAACGCATCGTCGAGTATCTCGCCGTGCAGCAGCGCGCCAACAAGCTGACCGGGCCGATCTTGTGCCTGGTCGGGCCTCCGGGCGTGGGCAAGACTTCGCTCGGCAAGTCCATCGCAAAGGCGACGGGGCGCGAATTCGTGCGCGTCTCGCTCGGCGGCGTGCGCGACGAGGCGGAAATCCGCGGCCACAGGCGCACCTATATCGGCTCGATGCCCGGCAAGGTCATCCAGTCGATGCGCAAGGCCAAGACTTCCAATCCGCTGTTCCTGTTCGACGAGGTCGACAAGATGGGCGCCGATTTCCGCGGCGATCCGTCCTCGGCTTTGCTTGAAGTGCTCGATCCGGAGCAGAACCACACCTTCAACGATCACTACCTCGAGGTCGATTACGATCTCTCCAACGTGATGTTCATCACCACTGCGAACACGCTCAATATTCCGGCGCCGCTGATGGACCGCATGGAGATCATCCGCATCGCCGGCTACACCGAGGATGAAAAGCTCGAGATCGCGCGCAAGCATCTCATTCCGCACGCGATCACCAAGCACGGCCTCGACTCCAAGGAATGGGCGATCGACGACGACGCGCTGCTCACGATGATCCGCCGTTACACGCGGGAAGCGGGCGTGCGCAATCTCGAACGCGAGCTCTCGACTTTGATCCGCAAGGCGGTGAAGGAGTTGATGACCTCGAAGAAGAAAAACGTGCACGTCACATCGACGACGCTGCCCGATTACCTTGGCGTGCCGAAATACCGTTACGGCGAAGTCGAGGAGAGCGATCTCATCGGCGTTGTCACGGGCCTCGCGTGGACCGACGTTGGCGGCGAGCTGCTGACCATCGAAGGCGCGATGATGCCGGGCAAAGGCAAGATGACGGTGACCGGCAATTTGCGCGACGTGATGAAGGAGTCGATCTCGGCGGCGGCATCTTATGTCCGCTCGCGCGCGGTTGCCTTCGGCATCGAGCCGCCGCTGTTCGACAGACGCGACATCCACGTGCACGTGCCGGAAGGCGCGACGCCGAAGGATGGCCCGTCGGCGGGTGTCGCCATGGTCACCGCCATCGTATCGACGATGACCGGCATTCCGGTGCGCCGCGATGTCGCCATGACCGGCGAGATCACGCTGCGCGGACGGGTGCTGCCCATCGGCGGCCTGAAAGAGAAGCTGCTGGCCGCGCACCGCGGCGGCATCAAGACCGTGCTGATCCCGGAAGAGAACGCCAAGGATCTGGTCGAGATTTCCGAGACCATCAAGAAGGGTCTCGAGATCATCCCGATCTCGCGCATGGACGAAGTGCTCGAACGCGCGCTGGTGCGCAAGCTGGAGCCGATCGTGTGGGAGGAAGATACCTCCAAGCCGGTCGTCGCGGAAACACCGGTGGAAGATCCCGGTCTCACCGCGCACTGACGCGAACGCGCGGAACAAAATCGAACGGCGGCATCGTGAGGTGCCGCCGTTTTCTTTTTCGTCGCGGCTGAGCGCTGTTGCTTGCATCGTCCGAAAATCCATGCCTGCGATTCGCGCAAGATTACGCGTGCGCCTGCAAAATCGCCTTGCGAATCGCGATGTTTGGGAAAACCTTGGCGCATCAGCGGCCACTTGCCGTTTACCTGGTCGGCGCAGAAAAGGGATCGGTGTCATGACCAAGAACGAGCTTATCGCCACGGTGGCGGACAAGACGCAGATGACCAAGACTGCGGCCGCCTCGGTCGTAGAAGCGACCTTCGACACCATCACCTCCACATTGAAGCAGGGCGATGAGGTCAAGATCATGGGGTTCGGGAATTTCCGTGTGGTGCGCCGTGCCGCGCGCGATGGGCGCGATCCGCGCACCGGCGCGCCGGTCAAGATCAAGGCTTCCAGGCGGCCGCGCTTTGCCGCCGGCAAGGGGCTGAAAGAGGCCGTCAACGATTAAGCTGTTTGCCAAGTTAAACGCGCAAACGCCCCTGCGGCTTAACGCTTGCGGGGGCGTTGGTTTTTCCGGGGCGTAGCCGTTATATAGGGCGAACTTGGGCGGTTAGCTCAGCTGGTAGAGCGCCTGCTTTACACGCAGGATGTCGGCGGTTCGATCCCGTCACCGCCCACCAGTCTTTGCCGCGCAGAGGCGAAGACTGTCTGCCGTAACTTCAGCGTAGGCGGACGAACGCAATTCAGCGCGGCTTCGACTGGCAAGCCGGCCGCGTGCCCCAAAACGCAAAACGTCAGGCGCGAAGATTTTTCTCCGCACCTGACGCATGCCCCGGAGGGTCCGGAATTCGTTTAGATCGCTTCCTTGAGTTCCTTGGAAGCGCGGAATGCAACCTTCTTGCTCGCCTTTATCTGGATCGCTTCACCCGTCGCCGGGTTGCGGCCCATGCGGGCGGCGCGTTTGCGTACCTGGAGAATGCCGAGGCCGCCGATGCGGATGCGCTCGCCCTTTTTCAGGTGGCTGACGATGTTGCCGACCAGATCGCCGAGAACGGTCTCGGCTTGCTTCTTCGACATCTCATGCTGTTCCGCGAGCGCCGCGGCGAGATGCTTCAAAGTGACGGTCGGCGGCGTTGGTGCTTTCGGAGCCGCACCAGGTACCGGTGCCATTGCCATGGGTTGGACCCTCCTCGTTGCAATAGGTGGTTTGGCGAACGGCCAATCACACCGTCCGCAGTAGACGATTCGTGGGCAGGCGACCATCGATTCTTCTCGGAAAATGGGGCTTTTTCGCAGTATTAGCCGCGACCAAGCCGCGCTCCTTGACTCGTCCCGAGGCGCACTTTAAGTCCGCGACACGCCCGCGGGGGCGTAGCTCAGTTGGTTAGAGCGCTGCCCTGTCACGGCAGAGGTCGCGGGTTCGAGTCCCGTCGCTCCCGCCATTAAATCAATCACTTAAGCGATGAGTTTCGGCGGCATGCGCGCCGCCGCGATGCCTTTTGAGGCGATCCCATGCCGGCAAACGTAAAAGCGCTGTTCTTCGACGTCTTCGGCACGCTGGTCGACTGGCGCACCAGCATCGCGCGCGAAGCCGAAGTGCTGCTCAAGCCGCTCGGTTACTCGATCGACTGGATCGCCTTCGCCGACGCATGGCGCGGCGAATATCAGGCCGGCATGGAGGAGGTCCGGTCCGGGCGAATTCCATTCTCCAAGCTCGACGTGCTGCACCGGCACAATCTCGATCGTATTCGTCCGCGTTTCGGCTTGGACAGGCTCGACGAAAAAGCCGTGACCGAACTCAATCTCGCCTGGCACCGGCTCGATGCCTGGCGCGATGTCACGCCGGGTCTCGTGCGCTTGCGGAAAAAATTCTGGCTGGCGCCGGTGTCGAACGGCAACATTTCGCTCGGCGTCGATCTTGCCCGCCGCAACGGTTTTCCGTGGGACGCGATCCTGGGCGCGGAAGTTGCCGGCGATTACAAACCGAAGCCGCGCGTTTATCTCGCCTCCGCTGACGCGTTCGGTCTTGCGCCCGCGCAGTGCATGATGGTCGCCGCGCACAGCAAGGATTTGTCCGCCGCCGCGGCGTGCGGGCTTCGCACCGGGCACATCGCGCGGCCGGACGAATACGGCCCCGGTACCGGCGAGAGTGCGCCGAAGGTGCCGGTCGATGTCGCGGCTTTGAGTCTGGAAGACTTGGCCGCCAAGCTCGGAGTTTGAGATTTACCCGCGGTAAACCGGCTCCGGCTGCGAGAAGAAGCTCCAGAGGATGTGATAGACCAGCATGTAGTTCTTCTGCTGGAAGCTGGCGTGCGAAATGCCGGGCATCACAGCGAACTGCTTGTCCGGGTTCGGCAGCCGCTTGAAGAATTCGATCAGATCGTCGAACGCCGCGATGCCGTCGAACTGCCCGCGCATGACCAGCGTCGGCACCGTGATCTTTTCCGGATCGACCACCGGCAGCCGCGAGCACATATCGACATAGGTGCCGGTAGGCACCGAGTCATCTAGCGCGCAGACAGCGTCGGCGAATGCTTCTATCACCTTGCGGTCGGCGGTGTCGGGATGGTCGCGGTCGAACACCGAATGAATGAACGCCTTGCTCATCGGGCGGCGGTTCTTCGACTGGAATTCGGGCAGCTTCTTGCGCCGCTCGGCGAGCGTCGGCGAACCTTCGCCCGTCCACACGGTGGCATCGAGCGCGAGACGCGCCACCAGCTCCGGGTGCCGTTCGGCAAACATCGCGGCGCGCAACGCGCCTGAAGAAATCCCGTAAGTGAGCAGTGCTTTCTTGCCGCGCAGTTTCTGGATGTATTTCGCCGCCTCGAAGCAGTCGTCCGCGCCTTGTGCGATCGGCGCGTTGTTGTCGCGGTCCTTGGTGGAGCGGCCATAGCCCTCCATGTCCACGCTCCAGCAATCGAAGCCCTTGCGCGCGAACCAGTCCATCGCCGATGAATCGGCGCGTCCCGGCACATGCAGATCGAACGTCGGCTGCGACGCCATCGAGGAGCCGTGCACGAACAAGATGGTGCCGAGAGCTTTTGCCGGATCGACCGCGCACTTGTTCCAGAGAAACAGTTTTACGTCGCCCTTATTGGTCCAGTGTTCTTTTCCGGTGACCGCGGCGGTCGAGGGCTTGGACATTTCGTTCATCACTAAACCTTTGGCGTGAGGGTGACTGAAAATCAGAACGCTTTAATGTTGTTGGCCTTGATGACCTTCGCCCATTTTACAATTTCCGCCGCGATGTGTGCGTCGAATTGCGCGGGCGTCATCGACATCGGGATCGCGCCTTGCTTCTCCCACGCTTCCTTAATGTCGGGGCGGGCGAGGATTTTGGTGATTTCGCGGTTGAGCAGATCGATCACCGGCTTCGGTGTTCCCGCAGGCGCCACCAGTCCCGTCCACAAGGTCGCCTGATAACCCGCAACGCCGGCCTCCGCCAATGTCGGCACGTTTGGAAGAATTTCGGATCGTTTGAGTCCGGTGGTCCCAAGCGCCTTGACCAGCCCGGCCTGGATCATCGGCGCCATCGTCGGCACGGAATCGAACATCATCTGCACCTGGCCGCTGATGATGTCGTTACGCGCGCCGGTGCTTCCCTTGTAGGGAATGTGCACGATGTCGATGCCGGTCAGGTTTTTCAGCAGTTCGCCCGCCATGTGATAGTTCGAGCCGGGACCGGACGATGCGTAATTGAGCGTGCCGGGTTTTGCTTTCGCGAGCGCGATCAACTCGGCAAAAGAGTTCACCGGCACGGAAGGATGCACGACCAGCACGAGGTCAGTGTCCATCAGCGGCGCGACGGCGGTGAAATCGCGCGGCAG
>CAMDSH010000038.1 GCA_945907045.1 Rhizobium sp. Q54
CTCGACATCGGAGCCACCACTGGCGGCGAGATGATCTGGGCGGTGTATGCGCCGAGCAACAAGCGCTTCGGCGCGCTGGCCGGCGAATACGGCGGCGCGAGCGCGGAAGCGACCGTCGGCGCGGGCCTTGGGGCCAACGTGCTGGTGGGCGGTTCGGATCGCACGGTTGCCTTGCAGCCGGTGTCGGTGCAGGGCCAGACGGGCTTGAACCTCGCGATCGGCGTCGCCGGTCTGCAGTTGCAGCCCGCGCGCTAAGCGCCTTTAAGTTCGATTGATGCATTTACGGCCGCCCTTCGGGGCGGCCGTTTTGTTTTCGGCTATTTGCCGAGCGCTTTTCTCAGCGCGTCGTTGATGCGGTCCTGCCAGCCCGGTCCGCCTTCCTGGAAATGATCGAGGATGTCACGGTCGATGCGAAGCGACACTTGCTCCTTGGCGTTCGGTACGGCGGGCGCCTTTGCCGGCAGATCGGCGGGCTTGGTGGTGGCCGCCTTGAACGCGGCCTCGGCCTTGGAACGGGGGTCGTTGGCGTTGTTGCGTGGTCTGTCGAAAGCCATTTTTTTTATCGCAAGTTAGAGGGCTGTTCCGTCGCGCGGCGGGAATGAGTTGGCTGGGGGACTAGGATTCGAACCTAGATAGCCAGAGTCAGAGTCTGGAGTCCTACCATTGGACGATCCCCCAAGCGGCGGCTGGGCTTGAAGCCGGGCGGATGATTTGCGCCGGCGCGCAACATCAAATGATGCAATTCGCGGCTTTTGACAAGCCCGCCTGCTGTTGAATGAAAATCGCTTTATTCAGCCGGTTTTCTTGCGCGCCGTGACGGTGGCGTCCCACCACGGGCAGACATCGCGTGCGAGCTGGTGGTTGCCGTCCATCACGTTGACCGGCGTGCGCCCACCGGCTTCCGCCGTCGCCACGCGCAGGGCGCGCGCCTCGGCGCGGCCTTTGTCGTCCAGCCAGGCGCGGTCGTGGCCCCATAAACTTGGACCCTCCGTGCGCTCGTGCGGCGTCCAGGTGGCGGGATCGATCGAGCGCCCGCCCCAGCCGTATTCGACCAGGAAGTTCGACGGCGTCCACGAATAGAACGAGGTCATGTGATCGTTGACGTGACGCCCCAGCGTGGTGCCGATCGTCTCGGGTTTCGCCAGCGCGAGGTCGTAGGCCTGCCCCACGTCGTCGAGATAGCAAAGCTCCATCATCAGATGATGGATGCCGTTCTTGCCGGTCTCGATGAAGGCGAGGCTGTGGTGGCGCGCATTGACGTGGAAAAAATACGCGCGGAACGGGCGCAGGATAAAATCGCTGGGCTTGAAGCCGAGCACGTCCTGATAGAACGGCAGCACGTCGTCGATGCTCGCGCAGGTCAGCACCGCATGTCCCATGCCGAGCGGTCCGGTGCGGAAACCGGAAATCGAGCGCCCGGGCTTGAACGTCTCGGTGGTCGTCTCCGGCCCGTGGAAAATCTCGACGCGGTTGCCGACCGGATCGTTGAACACGATCAGGTCCTTCACCTTGCGCTCCTCGGCCAGCGCGCGCGAGGCCCGCGCGACCTGAACGCCGGTGGCTTCGATGCGCGCCGCGATGCGGTCGAGCGCGGCATCATCAACAACTTCCCAGCCGTAGAATCCCGCGCCTTCGCCGCCATCCTCGTGCACGATCACGCGTTGCTTGCGATCGTCCATGCGGAAGGCCAGCGATGCGCGGCTTTTATCCACGAGCTGCAGCCCAAGGAAGCGCGAGCCGTAGCCCGCCCAGTCCTCAAGGTTTTTGGCATGGATGCCGATATAGCCGAGCGATTGCAGTTCCATGTTTTCAGCCTAACACAGCGCCCCTTTCAGCTAAACCGGCTCAATGCTGCGCGGCCTGCGGTGTTTTCTGCACAACCGTGAAGATCGACAGCAGGCAGAACACAGCCACCAGGATGAACACCGTGCGCGGATCGCCGTGATCCATTACCGCGCCGAAAATCAATGGCGAGACGATGCCGCCGATGTTGAAGCCGGTGGTGACGAAGCCGAACACCTTCCCGAACGAGCCGGGCGGGGTAATCGCGCGCACGATCATGTCGCGCGAGGGCAGGATGACGCCGGTGAAGAATCCGCCGGCCGACATGATGATCACCAGCAGCAGCGAGCCGAGATCGACCAAGCCGACGAGAACGGCGAGCGCGGTGGTCACTGTAAGCCCAAGCGCGGCAACGAGGCTGTGGCGTGAGGTGCGCGCGACAACCAATCCGCCGGCCAGAACGCCGAGGGCGGAAAGCGTGAGATATCCTGTGAGCGCGAGGTTGGCGGTGGCGACCGGCGTGCCGTAGGACGCGATCAGCGCGACGACGGAATAATTCTGCAATCCGCCGCTGATCAGCGCGAGCAGGATGAAGAAAACAAGATTGCGCAGGATCGGCCCCGTCATCAGCAGCCGCCATCCGGCGGGTTCGCCCGATGCATCGCTCGCGCGCGGTTTTACCGAAGCATGCGCCTCGCCGTCGCGATGCAGCGCCAAAATCGCCGCGACGGCAAAACCGAGCACGCCTGCGCCAATGAAGGAGCCGCGCCAGCCCCACAGGTTCGCCATCACCAGCAGGCTCGCGGGCGCCGCCGCGCCGCCCAGCAGCCCCGCAAAGGTGTGCACGGAATAAGCCTGCCCCATGCGCTCGTTCGAGACGTGCTGCGAGAGCAGCGCGTAATCCGCCGGGTGGTAGACGGCGTTGCCCATTCCGGCGAGGGCGAACATCGCGACCAGCACCCAGAACGAATTCACCAGCCCAACAATGGTGAAGGCGATGGCGCCAAGTAGCAGGCCGGCTACGAGAAGAATACGCGCACCCAGCCGGTCGACGAGAAATCCTGCCGGCGTCTGCAAAGTACCGGCGACGACATTGAACGCGACGAGCGCGAGACCTAACTCGGTGTAGCTCACGTTGTATTCCGCGCGCACGAAGGCGAACAGCGGCGCCAGCAAGAGGATGTAGTAATGCGAGACGAAATGAGCGGCGCTCACCAGCGCGATGATCCGTCCGTCCCCGCGGCTCGCCGTCTCCGCAACCCCGGTTGCTTGGCTCATCTTTGGCTCATTTAATTCCCGGCGCTTCCTGCAGCGCTTTCCACACGCGCGCGGGGGAGGCCGGCATGTCGATGTGCTTGATGCCTTGCTCGGCCAGCGCGTCGGCGATGGCGTTCATCACCGAAGCAAGACCGCCCGCGCATCCGGCTTCGCCGCAGCCTTTGGTGCCGAGCGGGTTGGTCTTGGCCGGCACCGGGTGGCTTTCCAAAAGGAAATCCGGCGCGTGATGCGCGCGCGGCATCGCGTAGTCCATGTAGGAGCCGGTGAGCAGTTGCCCTTCCGAGTCGTAGGCGACGTTTTCCATCAGCGCCTGGCCGATGCCCTGCACCACGCCGCCATGCACCTGGCCATCGACGAGAAGCGGATTGATGATCGTGCCGAAATCGTTGACGGCGGAATATTTCGCCACCTCGACCACGCCGGTCAGCGGATCGATCTCCACTTCGGCGACGTGGCAGCCGTTCGGGAATGCGGAGGCCACGGGCTCGGTGGCGTGTTTTACGTTTAGCGAATTTGGCATGCCATCCGGCAATTTCAGCCCGCCGCGCAGGCGCTCGGCAAGTTCCATGATGCCGATGGCGCGGTCGGTGCCGGCGATAGTGAAGCGGCCTTGTGCGAATTCGATGTCGGTCGCGGAGGCTTCCAGCACATGCGCGGCGATCTGCTTGCCTTGTTCGATGACTTTGACGGAGGCTTCGACAATCGCTTGTCCACTGGCGGTGATCGAGCGCGAGCCGCCGGTGCCGCCGCCGGCGATCAATTCGTCGCTGTCGCCTTGCAGCAGGCGAATGCGATCGAACGGAATGCCAAGTTTGGACGTAAGCACCTGCGCGTAGGGCGCGGCGTGACCCTGTCCATAATCGAGCGTGCCGGTGATGATGGTCACCGTGCCGTCCGGCTCGAAGCGGATGCCGCCCATTTCCTTGTTCGGCGGTGCCGTCACTTCGAGAAAACAGCCGAGCCCAAGACCACGCAGCTTGCCGCGCTTTTTGCTCTCGCGCTTGCGCTTGGCGAACCCCTTCCAGTCGGACAATTCCACCGCGTGCTTGAGGATGGCGGGGAAATCGCCGCTGTCGTATTTCATGTCGGAGGCCGCGTGATACGGCATCTCCTTCGGCTTGATGAAATTGCGCCGGCGCAATTCCAGCCGGTCGATGTTCATGTCACGGGCGGCGTTGTCGATCAGCCGCTCCATGTAGTAGTTGCCCTCGGGGCGTCCGGCGCCGCGATAGGCGGACACGAACGACGTATTGGTGAAGGTAATTTTCGACGACACCTCGATCAGCGGCGTGCGGTAGACGCTGGCGACGTTCTTCACGGCGTTCACGGTCGCCATCAATGGCGCGACGGGCCCCAGATACGCGCCGACATTGCCGTAGCCGGTGAGGCGCAGCGCGAGGAATTTTCCGTCCGCGCCGAGCGCCAGTTCCGCAGTCATCTCGTGGTCGCGGCCATGATGGTCGGAGACGAAACTGCCGGAGCGCTCGTCGGTCCACTTCACGGGACGATTGAGCGCGCGCGCCGCGTGCAGAATACAAATGTATTCGGGATAGACCGCGGCCTTCATACCGAAGGAGCCGCCGACATTGCCGGTGAGCACGCGTACTTTGTCGGCAGGGGCCGCGAGAATATCCATCAGCTGGGTTTTCATTCCGAAAGCGCCCTGGCTTTGGGAATGCAGTGTCCACTTTCCGCTTGATGCATCGACCGCGCCGATTGCGGCGCGCGGCTCCATCGCGCTCACGACGAGGCGGGTATTGCGCAGCTCAAGTTTTGCCACATGCGCGGCCTGCGCGAAGGCGGCGGCGGTTTTCTCAGCGTCGCCGTAATGATAGTCGAGCGCGACATTGCCCGGCACGGCGTCGTAGATCACGGGCGCGCCGGGTTGCGCGGCTTCGCTTGCGCGCGTCACTGCGGGGAGCGGCTCGATGTCGAGCGCGATGGATTCGGCGGCGTCCTTCGCTTGCGTCAAGGTTTCCGCGACGACGCATGCGACCGGATCGCCGACGAAGCGGACTTTGTCGGAGGCAAGCGCCGGGCGCGGCACGTAGCGCAATGGCGTTCCATCGCGATTTTTCAAAGGCAGCGCGCATTTCAGTGAGCCATAGGTGCTCAAGTCAGCGGCGACATAAACGCCGAGCACGCCCGGCATCGCCTTCGCCGCCTGCGTGTCGATGGAGCGGATGGTGCCGTGCGCGTGCGTGCTGCGTACGATGGCGGCGTAAGCCTGACCGGGCAGTGCGATGTCGTCGGTGTAGCGGCCATGCCCGCGCACCAGCGTGGGGTCCTCGGTGCGCGGCACAGGTTGCCCGATGCCGAATTGCGTCAGCGCCAAGGCTGCCTCTGGGGTTCGATCGTCCATGCGCTCTGCTTGAGGGTTACTGGTGGGGTTGGCTTGAGATAACGGACCGCAGGGCGTTCCACAAGAACGCTCTGATCGCGGCTGGGTTGCACGGAATGCCGCCGCTGTTACACTTTCCCCGATTGAAAGAAACACGCCGTGCCGTTGAGCCCAGGGGGCTTCGGTGTGGCAGGAAGGCTAAAAATATGACCGACGAGGCCCGGGACACCCTTGGCCTCGACCCCGCCAATCGGGCGCCGCGGCGGCGGCTCCGGTGGGGTCGTAGATCGTCGCGCGGCTCGTTCGATGGCGCATCGGACGGGACCGACCGCGGCGGGCCGACCTATGCCGCGCTCGATCTAGGCACCAATAACTGCCGCCTGCTGGTCGCGCGCCCGACAGACGACAGCTTCCGTGTCATCGACGCCTTCTCGCGCATCATCCGGCTGGGCGAGGGCGTAACGGCATCCGGCCGTTTGAGCGAAGCGGCTATCGATCGCGCGGTGGTGGCGCTCGCCATCTGCCGCGACAAGATGAAGAACCGCGGCGTGACGCGCGCGCGGCTGATCGCGACCGAAGCCTGCCGCACGGCGGAGAATGGCGCGGAGTTCCGCGCCCGCGTTGTCGAGCAGGTCGGGCTGACGCTGGAAATCATCGACCGCGAAACCGAAGCCACGCTCGCCGCCACCGGCTGTACGCCGCTGATGGATCCGCAAGCGGAAGGCGTCGTGCTGTTCGATATTGGCGGCGGCTCCTCGGAGCTGGTGCGGCTTGACCGCTCTCCGGTCTCGCCGCGCGGGCCGGCGCCGCCGCAGATCCGCGGCTGGATATCGCTGCCGAACGGCGTGGTGACCTTGGCGGAGCGGCATGGCGGCGTGAAAGTGACGCGCGAGATTTACGAAGCGATGGTGGATGAAGTCGCGGCGATGATCGCGCCGTTTGCCGAAAAATATGGCGCCGGCCTTGAGGGCATTCACATGCTCGGCACCTCCGGCACGGTGACGACCATCGCCGGCGTGCATCTCGATCTCAAACGCTACGACCGCCGCCGCGTCGATGGTTGCTGGATGAGCGATGATGAAATTTCCGGCGTGATGGAGCGGCTCGTCGCCATGAGTTACGAGGAACGCGTCGCCAGTCCCTGCATCGGGCCCGAGCGCGCGGATTTGGTACTGGCCGGCTGCGCGATCCTGGAAGCCATCCGCCGTGCGTTCCCATGTCCGCGATTGCGCGTCGCCGACCGCGGCCTGCGCGAAGGCCTGCTGGTGCAGATGATGCGGCAGGACGGCGTGTGGGGCGAAGCGCAAGCGGCACCGCCGTGACGGAGCGCAAGAAAGGCGGCTCGCGCGAACTTAAAGTGCGGGTGAAGACCGGAAAGAAGCGCACGCTTTCTTCCAAGATTTGGCTGGAGCGCCAGCTTAACGATCCTTATGTCGCCCGCGCCAAGAAAGAAGGTTTCCGCTCGCGCTCGGCTTTCAAGCTGATGGAAATCGACGACAAACATCGCTTCCTGAAAACCGGCGCTCGCGTGGTTGACCTTGGCGCGGCCCCCGGCGGCTGGAGCCAGATCGCGGCCAAGCGCACCGGCGCGCCGGCCAAGGGCCGCGTGATCGCCATCGATGTGCTGGAGATGGAAGCGCTGTCCGGCGTGAACTTCTTGCATCTCGATTTTCTCGATGCCGCCGCGCCCGATCGTCTAAAGGCCATGCTGGGCGGACCGGCGGATATTGTGCTCACCGACATGGCGGCCAACGCCACCGGCCACCGGCAGACCGATCATTTGAAGATCATGGCGCTGGTGGAGGCCGCGGCGGAGTTCGCCCGCGAGGTGCTTTCACCCGGCGGCACATTCCTCGCCAAGGTGCTGCAAGGCGGCACTGAATCGGCGTTGCTGGCCGGTCTGAAGCGAGACTTTGCCAGCGTAAAGCACATCAAGCCGGCGGCGAGCCGCGCCGATTCAGCCGAGCTGTATTTATTGGCGACAGGTTTCCGCGGAAGCAATTAATCGATTGTCGCGCGTAGGGGCGGAAAACCGGTTTCCACTTTTCCTGGACGCGCTCCTAGCGGCGATTGTAGCGCCATGAGCCGTCATCCCAGACGTCGGAAAAGCGCGTGCGGCGCTGCGGATAGTTCACAACACGCCGCGCCTTCTCGCGCTCACGCATCTGCGCGGCCTTCTCGCGCTCGCGCTCTTTCGCGAGCTTCAAGCGTTTCTCGGCCTCGCGCGCATTCTTTTTGTCGGCGGGCTTATCCGGCTTGCGATCGATCTTCGCGTTTTTCTCGTGTTTCTCCGGCTGCTTATTTTGCGCGCTGTCTTTCTTGATGTCTTTACTATTCTTGGCGTTCTTGTCCGGTGCGCGGTCGTCCTTTGTCACGTTCTCAGGTGCGCGGTCTTCCTTGGCGGCCTTCTCGGGCGCGCGGTTATCCTTAGCCGCCTTCTCCGGGATGCGGTCCTTCTTGCTCTGCGGCTCCGAGAGCCGTGCCAGAGCCTTGCGGGCATCGGCAAGCTGCGGATCGCGTGCCAGCGCAAGCTTGAAATCGACCGCCGCCGCCGAGCGCTCCTGCATCGCCTCGCGCGTCAGGCCGCGCTGGTAGTACGTCGCGCCGTTCTTCGGATCCATCGCAATCGCCTTGTCGAAATCGGCGACAGCCTTGTCGTAATCCTTCTTATCGCGCAGTGCGGTGCCGCGGTTGCGATAGACCGAGACGTCCTTCACATCGAGCTTGATGGCGGCGTCGAAATCCGAAATCGAGCCTGTGATATCGCCTTTGGTTTTCTTGAGCAGGCCGCGCTCGTACAGGCTCTGCCCGTTTTTGGGATCGCGCGAAATCACTGCGTCGAAATCGGCCAATGCCAAATCCGTTTCGCCCTTCATCCGCCGCGCCAGCGCGCGCTGATAGAGCGTCGAGGGTTGCGGATCGCGCCGGATCGCCTGGCTCAGGTCGTCGATGGTTTTGGCGTAGTCGCCGCGCGCCTTCCAGATCGCGCTGCGCTCGAGGTAGAGATTTGCGCTGCTGGCGCCGAGATCGATGGCGCGGGTGAGATCGGCGAGCGCGCGGTTGCTGTCGCCCTTTGCCGCCCAAACCTGGCTGCGCTCGGCATAAGCGAAGGCGTTGCCGGCATCGACACTGATGGCCTTGTCGAGATCGGCCTGCGCGCGCGCATAATCCTTCTTGCGGTTATAGGCCGCGCCGCGGATCGCGAGCGCGGCGGCGCTGTCGGTCTCGGTCTTGAAGACGACATCGGCGTCGGAGATGGCGCCGTTGATGTCGCCATCTTGCAGCCGAAGCATGCCGCGCACTTTGATGAAGTCGATATTCCAGTCGAACTTGATCGCGCGGTTGATATCGGACAGAGCGCGCTTGCGATCGCCCTTGTCGGCGTAAGTCTGCGCGCGCAACTTATAGGTCGTGGGAAGATTCTGGTCGGCTGCGATGGCGCGGTCATAGGCCGCAATCGCCTGATCGAATTCGCCCTTGCGTTTGTAGACCGCCGCTTGCGCGGTATGCGCCTCGACGTTTTTCGGCGCCAGCTTCGCCGCCTCGGTGTAATCGTTCAGTGCGCGGTCGAAATCGTTGATGGCCTCGCGCGCCTGCGCCCGCCACATGTAATTGCCGGCAAGGCGCGGCTCCAGCCGGATCGCTTCATCGAAATCCGAAACCGCGCGCGCGTAATCGCGCTGGCGCAGATAAAGCTGGCCGCGTCCGGCATAGGGGCTGGCGCGCTTGGCGCCGAGATTGATCGCCTTGGCGTAATCCTCCAGCGCGCCATCGGTGTAGCCGAGGCTGCTGCGCACCACGGCGCGGTTGATGTACGGCGAAGGGGTGGCGGGATCGAGCTTGATCGCCATGTCGTAATCGGAAATCGCGCGCCCGTAATTGCCGCGCCCGTACCAGGCGTTGCCGCGGTTCTGATAGGCGAACGCCATGTCGGGCGCGAGGTTGATGGCGTTGTCGAGATCGGCGATGGCGTGCGCGATGTCACCGCGATCCAAGTAAGCGAGCCCGCGCAGGCCATAAGCCATTCCCGCCGCTTTGCCCTTCACGCCCGATTGCAGGACGCTGGTGCAGGCGGCGATGCGCGGATTGGGCGTGGCTTCGTTCTGGTTGGCGCAGCCTTTGACGGCAGCGCTCTGCGCGGCGGCAGTTTGGCTTAAGGCCGCCAGCAACGCCGCCGAAGCGGCGAGGCCGGACCAAAAGCGAATTTTTGGCCGTCGCATACGCATACTCGTTTACCTTAACGAACTAGCTTAACTTTGAAAAATACACGGAGTTCCAATGACTTGTCCATAGATTCAGGGTGCGACAAGTCGCGGATATGGTTAATTCGGAACCCCTGCAAGGCCGTAAAATCAGCCATCCCCAGGGTGCAGGGGCCTCGGCCTAGGAATCAGGCTTGGCCCATGCTACCGACCATCGCCAACCCAAAAGCGGGCCGCTTTGTCGGGCGAGGGACGCCAAATCCCTCGCAATCGGGACTACAACCCATCGACATCTGGCCGGACCCGCTTCGCGGCGAACGGAGTTGGCGATGGCGGTTAAATTCAACGAAGCCCCGCGCGAGGCTTTCACCTTCGACGACGTGCTGCTCAAGCCCGGCCTGTCGGATGTGATGCCTGCCGACGTCGATATCCGCTCGCGCGTCACCAAGGCCATTTCCGTCAATATCCCGATCATCGCCTCCGCGATGGACACGGTGACCGAGGCGCACATGGCCATCGCCATGGCGCAGGCCGGCGGCATTGGCGTCATCCATCGCAACATGGAGCCGGCAGAACAGGCCGGCCAAGTGCGGCAGGTGAAGAAATTCGAATCCGGCATGGTGGTGAACCCGGTGACCATCGAGCCGGGGGCGACGCTCGCCGACGCGCTGGCGCTGATGAAGGACAACCGCATTTCCGGCATTCCGGTTGTCGAGCGCGCCGCCAACGGCGGGCCGGGCAAGCTTGTCGGCATCCTCACCAACCGCGACGTGCGTTTTGCAACCGATCCACGCCAGCGGGTCGCCGAGTTGATGACCAAGGACAAGCTCGTCACCGTGCGCGAGAGCGTCGGACAGGACGAGGCCAAGCGTCTGCTGCATCAGCATCGCATCGAGAAATTGCTCGTCGTGGATTCGCAATACCGTTGTGTCGGTCTCGTCACCGTCAAGGACATGGAAAAGGCGGTCGCCAATCCAAACGCCTGCAAGGACGATCAGGGCCGCCTGCGCGTTGCCGCCGCCACGACAGTCGGCGACAAAGGCTTCGAGCGCACCGAGGCTTTGATCGCGGCCGGAGTCGATCTCGTCGTCGTCGATACCGCGCACGGCCATTCCCGCCATGTGCTCAACGCGGTCAACCGCATCAAAAAACTCTCCAACGCCGTGCAGGTGATTGCCGGCAACATCGCCACCGCCGACGGCGCCAAGGCGCTGATCGATGTCGGCGCCGACGCCATCAAAGTGGGTATCGGACCGGGCTCGATCTGCACCACGCGCATCGTTGCAGGCGTTGGCGTGCCGCAGCTCACCGCGATCATGGACAGCGTCGAGGCCGCGCGCGCCAGCGGCATTCCGGTGATCGCCGACGGCGGCATCAAATATTCCGGCGATCTTGCCAAGGCGCTGGCTGCCGGCGCCGATTGCGCGATGGTGGGCTCGCTCCTTGCCGGCACCGACGAGACGCCGGGTGAGGTGTTCCTCTATCAGGGCCGCTCGTACAAAACCTTTCGCGGCATGGGTTCGGTCGGTGCGATGGCGCGCGGCTCGGCAGACCGCTATTTCCAGCAGGACATCAAGGACACGCTCAAATTGGTGCCAGAAGGCGTCGAGGGGCAGGTGCCTTACAAAGGCTCGGCGGCGAACGTTTTGCATCAGCTCGCCGGCGGCCTGCGCGCGGCGATGGGCTATGTCGGCGCAGCCAATCTCGATGAATTTCACAAGAAGGCCGAGTTCGTTCGCATCTCAGGTGCGGGCCTGCGCGAGAGCCACGTCCATGACGTGCTCATCACCCGCGAGAGCCCGAATTATCCGAGCCAGGTGTGAGCACGAAGCCGAAGCGGGCTGAGCCGGATCCGTTCGCGTCCGTTCGCGCGGCGACCGACGCGCACCGCGCGCAACACGGCTGCGGCGCTTATCCTTATGCCAACGGCGCGCTGCTTGGCGTGCTGGCGGGCGCGGCGAATGCGCGGCGCATCCTCGAACTTGGCACGGCGCTTGGTTACACCGCGATGTGGTTCGCGCATGGCGCGCCCGGCGCAGTGGTCGATACCGTCGAGCGCGACGAGGAGCATGTGCGGCTGGCGCGCGAGAACGTCACTGCCAACGATCTCGACGGCCACATCATCGTCCATCATGGCGACTTCGTGGATGTTTTGAGCGGCCTCGATTCCGGCTACGACGTCGCTTTCTTCGACGGCTTCTCGCCATCTCCGCCAGTGCTCAAAAGTTTGCGCGGATTGCTCCGCACGCGCGGCGTGCTGATTTCCGCCAATCTTACCCACGGCGGCAAGGAGGCGGAAGCCTACCGCACCGGGCTGATGAACCGGAAATTGTGGCTCACCGGATTTATCGGCACTGAGGGCGAAACGGCGGTCAGCATCAAGTTGTGAAGCGCGCGGTGCTGAGTTAAAGCGGCTACGTCGAGGAAATTCATGTCCATCCAAGCCATCCTGCTGCCTTTGTTCGTCCAGGTCGCGCTCACGCTAGGCTTGCTGCTCTGCCTCGCAGAGCTGCGGCGGCGGGATGTTGCGAGCGGCGCGGTGCGGCCCTCGCAGATGGGGCTTGGCGAACCGGACTGGTCGCCGCGCGCGAAGCAGGTGAGTTACGCCTTCAGCAACCAGTTCGAATTGCCGGTGCTGTTCTATGTGCTGACCATTCTGGTCATCATCACCCGCAAGGGCGATCTGCTGTTCGTGATCATGGCGTGGATATTCGTGGTGATGCGCATTCTTCAAGCCTGGATTTACGCCACCAGCAATAACGTGCGCTACCGGTTCATGTATTACCTGGTCGGCGCGATTGTGCTGATCGTGATGTGGGCCGTCTTCATGGTCCGCATCCTCACCGGGGCGCCATGACGCCGGGTGCGCGGCTTGCCGCCGCGATCGAAATTTTCGGCAGCATCGAAACACAGCGCCGGCCGGCGGCGGCGGCGCTGAAAGATTGGGGCCTCGCGCATCGCTTCGCCGGTTCCGGCGACCGCGCGGCCATCGCTGGGTTGCTTTACGATGCGCTGCGGCGGCGCGCATCGAGCGCTCATCTCATGGGCGAGGAAAGCCCGCGCGCCATTCTGCTCGGCATGTTGAAGCGCGAGCGCACCCTCGGCATCGATGCAATCGCGAAGCTGGCGGACGGCGCGGGCTATTCACCCAGCCCGTTGACGGAAGGCGAACGCGTGCGGCTGGAAGCAGGTACGCTCGATGGCGCACCGGCGTGGGTCGCGGGCGATTACCCCGAATGGCTCGATCCGCATTTTGCAAAAGTCTTTGGCGAGGACCGCGCGGAAGAGGGAGCAGCACTCGCCTCGCGCGCGCCGCTCGACCTGCGCGTCAATTCGCTTAAAGCCGATCAGGCGCGGGCAATGGAATTGCTCGCCGACCTTGCGCCGGAACAGGCGCGTTGGTCGCCCCTTGGTCTGCGTATCAAGCTCACCGCCGACGCCAAGAGCCCGGCCATTCATGCCGAGCCCGCCTTTCTCAAAGGCATGGTGGAAATCCAGGACGAAGGCTCGCAGCTTGCCGCTCTGTTCGCGGGCGCAAAGGCGGGCGAGCAGGTTGTCGATCTCTGCGCGGGCGCGGGCGGCAAGACATTGGCGCTGGCGGCTTTGATGGAAAACCACGGCCAGATTTTCGCCACCGACAACGACAAACGCCGCCTTGCGCCGATTCATGACCGGCTGGCGCGCTCCGGCGCGCGTAACGTGCAGGTCCGCACGCCAAAATCCGTCGGCGACACCATCGGCGATCTCGAAGGGCGCATGGATCTCGTCGTCATCGACGCGCCTTGCACGGGCACCGGCGCGTGGCGGCGCAATCCTGACGCGAAGTGGCGCGTGCGCCCCGGCGCGCTGGAGCAGCGGCAAAAGGAACAAGCCGAGACACTCGACCGCGCAGTGCCGTTGCTCAAGCCCGCAGGCCGGATCGCTTACATCACTTGCTCGGTATTGGACGAGGAAAACGGTGCGTCGGTGCGCGCGTTCCTTTCGCGTCACAAGGGATTTTCCGTGGTGCCGCCAAGCGAAGCCGCAAGCGTACTCGGCGAGCGCGTGCTGGTGTTCACGAAGGCAGCGCGGCTATCGGATGAGGGGATTCTGATGACGCCGCGCACGACCGGCACGGACGGATTTTTCGTCAGCGTGTTGAAACGGAATTAAGCCGCGTCCGCGTTGCCGCCTGCGGGCTGCCAGTCCGCCACCGCCGCCACATCGTCTTCCACCTGCCAGCGCCCGCTCATTCCCGGCAGGCGCAACGCATCGGACAGCCGCGTCAAAAATTCCTGGCGCGGTATATCGCGAAAGCCCATGTCTTCGCAGGTCGGCGTCATCAGCTTGCCGTCGTTGAAAGCGTAACCCCATTTGGCGAGATGCCAGTTGAGCACCGAGAAGCCGATCTTCGACGTGTTGGGCTCGTGCGAGAATTGCGACTCGGTGGAGAACATCCCGCCGATCGCGACGCCATAGCCGCCGCCGACGAGCGCGCCCGCTTCGTTCCATACTTCGAAACTATGCGCATAACCTGCGTCGAACGCTTCCGCGTAGGCGCGCATCACGCGCGGTGTGATCCAGGTCATGCGCCAGCGCCCGTTGCGTTGTCCGGCGCAGGCGGCGATGACGCCCTCGAAGTCGCGATCGAACGTGACGGTGTAGTGGCCCTGCCGCATCTGCCGGCGAAGGCGCTTGGAGATGTGTGTGGCGTTAAAAAACAAGACGGAACGCTGCGGCGGCGACCACCATTTCAGCGGCGCGATGTGAGCGAGCGGAAACAATCCGCGCCGGTAGGCGCTCAGCAAAACCGGCAATGAAAATTCGTGCACGATCCCCGCAAGTCCGGCCGGTTGCGCCAGCGCGCGTTCGGGATCGGGCAGCGCGTAATCCGGCGCCATCAGTTCGGTCAGGCACATTTGCGCCAGCGCAGGCAGGCCATAGAGCCGCGGCGGCATCAGCGACCAGACGGTGCCGAGCGCGAGGCGCTGGATCATCGCAATTGGGCTCTCGCGGAATAGCTCCGCCCGGCGCGCGGCACGTGCATCGCCCGCGAGCGGTAAGGAGAGACGTCCGGCCTCGAATGCCATATCGGCTCCGGCAAAAGGGGCTGTGTAGAACCCTTGGGTTGAGCGATTTTCTAGGCCTAACGGCGCTAACATTGGGTTACCTGAATGCCGTAGCTGCTTGACCGGGTCCCCCACACGCCGCACAAGGTGGCCCCGGACAGGCATTTCGCCCGATTCCGGCGCCATTCGTGGCCCAAACGCCGTCCATGCACGACAAAATCCTTATCGTCGATTTCGGCTCCCAGGTGACCCAATTGATCGCGCGGCGGGTGCGCGAGGAGGGGGTCTATTCCGAGATCGTGCCCTACCAGAAAGCCGCCGAAGCCTTCGCCGCCATGAAGCCGAAGGGCGTCATCCTCTCTGGCGGCCCCGCGTCCGTGCTCGACAAGGATGCGCCGCTCGCGCCGAAGGAAATTTACGAAGCCGGCGTGCCGGTGCTTGGCATCTGCTACGGCGAACAGGCGATGGCGGCGCAGCTTGGCGGCAAGGTTGAGGGCGGGCATCACCGCGAATTCGGCCGCGCCGAAGTCGAGGTGACGGAAGACGCACCGCTGTTCGAAGGCGTATGGCGCAAGGGCGAGAAATATCCGGTGTGGATGAGCCACGGCGACCGGGTGACGAAATTGCCCGCCGGTTTTCGCGTGCTCGGCGTTTCGCCCAACGCGCCGATTGCGATGATCGGCGACGACGCACGCAAATTCTACGCCACGCAATTCCATCTCGAAGTGATCCACACGCCGCACGGAGCTGCGCTGTTGCGAAATTTTGTTCGCAAGATCGTCGGGGCAAGCGGCGACTGGACCATGCGCGCGTTCAAGGACGAGGCGATCGAAAAAATTCGCAAACAGGTCGGCAAGGGCCGCGTAATCTGCGGATTGTCCGGCGGCGTCGATAGCGCAGTTGCCGCCGTGCTCCTGCATCACGCCATCGGCGAGCAGCTCACCTGCGTCTTCGTCGATCACGGCCTGCTGCGCGCGGGCGAAGCGCAAAAGGTGCTCACGCTGTTCCGCAGCAGCTACAACATTCCGCTGGTGCACGTTGAAGCCGAGAAGGTTTTTCTCGATGCGCTTGCGGGCGTCACCGACCCCGAAGTAAAGCGCAAGACTATTGGAAAATTGTTCATCGATGTGTTCGAGGTGGAGGCGAAGAAAATAGGCGGCGCTGAATTTTTGGCGCAAGGCACGCTCTATCCAGACGTGATCGAGAGCGTGTCGTTCACCGGCGGCCCGTCCGTGACGATCAAGTCGCACCACAATGTCGGTGGCCTGCCCGCACGCATGAACATGAAGCTGGTCGAGCCGTTGCGCGAACTGTTCAAGGACGAGGTACGCAAGCTGGGGCGCGAACTGGGATTGCCGGAGGCTTTTGTCGGACGGCATCCGTTTCCGGGGCCGGGACTTGCCATCCGCTGCCCGGGCGAAATCACGCGCGACAAGCTCGACATCCTGCGTCTCGCAGACGAAATCTACATCGAGGAAATCCGCCGTGCGGGGCTTTACGACGATATCTGGCAGGCGTTTGCCGTTTTGTTGCCGGTGAAAACCGTCGGCGTGATGGGCGACGGGCGCACATACGACTTCGTGGTGGGCCTGCGCGCGGTGACCTCGACCGACGGCATGACGGCGGATTTCTACCCTTACGACATGGCGTTCCTCGGCCGTGTTGCGACGCGCATCATCAACGAGGTGAAGGGCGTCAATCGCGTGGTCTACGATGTGACCAGCAAGCCGCCGGGGACGATTGAGTGGGAATAACAATCTACGGCATCAAGAATTGCGACACGATGAAGAAGGCGCGCGCGTGGCTCGACAAGGCCGGCGTCGAATACGCCTTTCACGATTATAAAACGGCTGGCATCGAGCGCGAACAACTTGTGCGCTGGTCGAAGAAAGCCGGCTGGGAAATTCTGCTCAATCGCGCCGGCACGACCTTCCGCAAATTGCCTGACAAGGACAAGGAAGGCGTCACCGAAAAGAAAGCCATCGCGCTAATGCTCTCGCAGCCTTCGATCATCAAGCGCCCGGTGCTCGATCTTGGCGGCGGCAAGATTTTGGTCGGGTTTAAGCCAGACGAATACGCCTCCGCCGTGAAACGCTAACTTCGTTCATTCCCGCGCAAGCGGGAATCCAGAGCTATTTTTGAAACGCCAATGAATAGCTCCCTGGATCCCCGCTTTCGCGGGGACGAGCGGTGCCGGGGTCGCGGGCCCTTGATCCGCGCGGTTTTCCCTGCCACATGCGGGCCATGAACAAGCCGCTGCGCGCCGATGATTCCACGCCTTTGACGCCACTTGGCGCGCAGGTCGAGCGCCGGCGCACCTTTGCCATCATCTCGCACCCCGACGCCGGCAAGACGACGCTCACCGAAAAGCTGCTGCTGTTCGGCGGCGCCATCAATCTTGCGGGGCAAGTGAAGGCAAAACGCGACCGCCGCTCCACCCGTTCGGACTGGATGGCGATCGAGCGCGAGCGCGGCATTTCCGTCGTCACCTCGGTGATGACCTTTGAATACGACAGCCGCGTCTTCAATCTGCTCGACACGCCGGGCCACGAGGACTTTTCCGAGGACACGTATCGCACGCTTACAGCCGTCGACTCCGCCGTCATGGTGATCGACGGCGCCAAGGGCATCGAGGCGCGCACGCGCAAGCTGTTCGAGGTCTGCCGCCTGCGCGACATTCCGATCATCACCTTCATCAACAAGATGGACCGCGAGAGCCGCGACCCGTTCGAACTGCTGGACGAGATCGAAAAGACGCTGGCGCTCGACACCGCGCCGATGACCTGGCCGATCGGGCGGGGCCGCGACTTCGCCGGCACCTACGATATCGAGACCGGCGAGATGCGCCTCCTGGACGAAGATGGCAAAACCAGCGCGGCGCAGAAGCTCGATCTGCTTGGCCTCGCCGCGAAGAATTCGATGCTCGACGCCAAGGCGATCACGGAAGAACTGGCGCTGGTGAAGGACGCCTGCCGCCGTTTCGATTTTCAATCCTTCCGCGAAGGGCACCTCACGCCGGTGTTCTTTGGCTCGGCGCTGAAAAATTTCGGCGTCAAGGATTTGCTCGATGCGCTGGCTACATTTGCGCCGCCGCCGCGCGCGCAGGACAGCGATACGCGCCGCGTGGACGCGCATGAGCCCTCGATGTCGGCGTTTGTGTTCAAGATTCAAGCCAACATGGACCCGAACCACCGCGACCGCATTGCTTTTGCGCGCCTGTGCTCCGGAAAACTATCGCGCGGAATGAAGGCGAAACTGGTGCGCACCGGCAAGCCGATGAGCCTGAGCGCACCGCAGTTTTTCTTCGCGCAGGATCGCTCGGTGGCGGACGAGGCCTATGCCGGCGACGTGGTCGGCATTCCCAATCACGGCACATTGCGCATCGGCGATACGCTGACTGAAGGCGAGGATTTGAATTTCGTCGGCGTGCCGAATTTCGCGCCGGAAATTCTGCGCCGCGTGCGGCTTGGCGATCCGATGAAGGCGAAGAAGCTGAAAGAGGCGCTGCAACAGATGGCGGAGGAGGGCGTGGTGCAGGTGTTCCGCCCGCTCGACGGCGCGCCCGCGCTGGTCGGTGTTGTCGGCCCGTTGCAGCTCGATGTGCTTAAAGTACGTCTCGACGGCGAGTATGGCCTTGAGATCGATTTCGAGACGCCCGAGTTCGCACTCGCGCGCTGGATCGCATGCGACGAGCGCAAGAAACTCGACGACTTCGTCAAGGCGAACTATTCCAGCATGGCGGAAGACCTCGACGGCGACATGGTGTTCATGGCGCGCAACCAGTTCACGCTCGATTACACGCGCGAGCGCGCGGGCGGCATCGTCTTCACCGACATCAAGGATGTGAAGAACAAGAAGGCTGCGGCGAAATAGGCGCGGCGTTGCCGCACGAGTTGTGGCTTGCCTCGCGCCGGGCCATCGCCTCTACTGCTCATATTGTTGCCGGAGTTTCGTCATGGGTTTGCTGGTTCTCATTCTGGGCCTCGCCATCTTCCTTGGCGCCCACAGTTTCGTGACGTTCCGCGCGGCGCGCGCCGTGGCGATCGAACGGCTGGGCAAAGCCTATTGGCTGATCTTCGCGCTCGCCTCGGCCGCGGGCGTCGTACTCATCGCCTGGGGTTTTGCGGAATATCGCGCCACCGGCTGGATCGATGTGTGGAACCCGCCGCGTTTCATGCGTCACCTGACCATCGGATTGATGCTGCCATCCATCATTCTGGTGACAGCGGCTTACCTGCCCGGACACATCAAACGCGCGGCCAAGCACCCGATGCTCGCCGGAATCAAGCTGTGGGCCTTCGCGCATCTGCTCTCCAACGGCGATCTCGGTTCGATATTGCTGTTCGGCTCGTTCCTCGTCTGGGGCATTTACGCGCGCATCGCGATCAAGCGGCGTGAAGCGGCGGGCGAGATCACCAATATCCAGCAGGTCGGACCGGGCTGGACCAATGACGCCATCGCCGTCGTCATCGGTGCATTCATTTACGCCGCACTGGCGCTGTCGTTCCATCCGGTCGTCATCGGCGTCCCGGTATTCGGAGGCTAGCTTTGTCGATACAGGACGAAATCCGGCGCCTTACAGCGCCCGACATTCTGGCGCGAAAGGGCGGCGCGCCGATCGTCGCGCTTACGTCGTATCACGCGCACACCGCGCGGCTGCTCGACCAGCATTGCGACGTGATTCTGGTCGGCGACTCGCTCGGCATGGTGATGCACGGCCTGGAGACCACCGTGCCGGTCACCCTCGAGATGATGATCCTGCAAGGCCACGCGGTGATGCGCGGCTCCAAGCGTGCGCTGGTGGTCGTCGATATGCCGTTTGGCAGCTACGAGGCCTCGAAGGAACAGGCCTTCATGAGCGCTGCGCGGGTGATGAAGGAAACCGGCTGCGGCGCGATCAAGGTCGAAGGTGGAGTGCGCATGGCGGAGACCATCGCGTTTCTCACCGCGCGCGGCGTGCCGGTGATGGCGCACGTGGGCTTAACGCCACAGGCGATCAACACCATCGGCTCGTTTCGCGCGCAGGGGCGCGAGGAAGCCGACTGGGGTCCGATCGAGGCCGATGCCAAGGCGGTGGCGGAGGCGGGCGCATTTTCGCTGGTGGTGGAGGCGGTGGCCGAGCCGCTGGGGCGGCGTATCACGCAACAAGTCGCGATCCCGACCATCGGCATCGGCGCGGGGCCGGCCTGCGACGGACAAATTTTGGTGCTGGAGGACATGCTGGGCCTTTCGGCGCGGGTGCCGAAATTCGTCAAACGTTATGCCGAACTCGGGCCCTCCATCGATGCGGCGGTCAAAGCCTATGCCGAGGATGTGCGCGCGCGCGGCTTCCCGGGCCCCGAGCATGTCTACGGCATGAAGGGAAAACAGCGCTAAACCCCTGAATTTTAACGATTGTAGGCGAGTCTTTGCCTTGGACCCGCCACATCGTTAGGTTACGCCGCGCTTGGCGGACGGGGTGCGGCCAACCGTAATTTTCGAAACGGCCGGGGAGCTTTGCGTGTCCGATATTTTCCACGAAGTCGACGAAGAAGTCCGGCGCGAACGGCTGCAAAAGCTGTGGGACCGCTACGGCACCTATTTAATCGTGGCGGCTGTGCTGTTCGTCGCGGGCATCGGCGCATGGCGTGGCTATGAATGGTGGGAAAACAAGAAGGCCGCCGAAGCCGGCGCTGCCTTCGAGGCCGCCGTCACGCTGAGCGATGCCGGCAAGCACGCCGAAGCGGAAGCGGCCTTCGGCAAGCTCGCGGTTCAGAGCACGGCAGGTTATCGCGCGCTCGCGCGTCTGCGCGAAGCCGCCGCGATTTCCCAGCGCGATCCCAAGGAGGCGGTGAAAGCCTACGACGATATCGCCGCCAGTTCCGCGCTCGATCAATCGATGCGCGACCTCGCCGCCTTGCGCGCAGGATTTATTCTTGTCGATACCGCTCCGTTCGATGAATTGCGCCGCCGCCTCGAACCGCTGGCCGAGCCCGGACGGACATTCCGTCACTCCGCGCGCGAACTGCTGGCGATGTCGGCATGGCGGGCCGGTGATATGACGGCCGCAAAGCGTTTCATCGATATCATCGCGGTCGATGCGGAAACCCCGCAGGGAACGCGCTCGCGCATCGACGTGCTTTCGGCGCTGATCGCCGCCGGCGGCAAAAGCTGAAGGAGCCGCGCATGCGCCGCGTCAATCGTGCGATTGCTGTGGCGGCTTTGCTTGCTCTCGCGGCGGGGCTTTCCGCCTGTCAGAATTTCGATCCCGACAACCTCGACGTCTTCAATTTGAACGAGAAGAAAAAAATTCCGGGCGAACGCAAGGCTGTGTTTCCGGAAGGCGTGCCGGGCGTGAGCCAGGGCGTGCCGCCCGAACTGGTCAAGGGCGCGCAACCGCTTCCCGAGACGGCGAGCGCGATCCCGCCGGAGCCTGAAAGGGTCGTGGAAAAACCAAAGCCGAAACCCAAGCCGAAGCCGAAAGTGGCCGCGCGGCCGCCGGCGCAGCCGTCGCCGCAAGGTCAGGCGCCTTGGCCGGGCCAGCAACAGCAATCGCAACAGCAGCCGGCACAGGCGCCGTGGCCCACGCCGGGACAAACGCAAACCGGGCAACCGGGCGCGCGCTGAGCCAGCCGTTATTTTTCCCTCTGCGGCGTGAAGGGGGATTAGAAAAAGATTTATGAGCTTCACCATCGCCATTGTCGGCCGCCCCAATGTGGGCAAATCGACGCTGTTCAACCGGCTGGTCGGACGGCGCGTGGCGCTGGTCGACGACCGGCCGGGCGTGACGCGCGACCGCCGCGAGGGCGAAGGCCGTCTTGGCGATCTTGATTTCACCGTGGTCGATACCGCGGGGCTGGAGGAATCCGCGCCGGAGAGCCTTTCGGGGCGCATGCGCGCGCAAACCGAAACGGCAATCGGTTCCGCCGACGCGATTTTCTTCATGATCGACGCGCGCGCCGGCCTGTCTCCGGTTGACCGCTCGTTCGCCGATCTGGTGCGTAAATCCGGCCGTCCCGCGGTCGTCATCGCCAACAAGAGTGAAGGCCGTGCCGGCGAAAATGGGCGGCTGGAAGCTTACGCGCTGGGCCTTGGGGAGCCGGTCGCAATTTCGGCGGAACATAACGAAGGATTTTCCGATCTCTACGACGCACTTCGCGCCGCCGCGCCCGAATACACCGCCAAGCCCGCCGAGGAAGAGAAGATCGATATGGACGATGAGGTGGATGTCACCAAACGTCCGATCCGCGTCGCCATCGTCGGCCGTCCCAACGCTGGAAAGTCCACGCTGATCAATCGCCTGATCGGCGAGGAGCGTCTGCTCACCGGGCCGGAATCCGGCATCACGCGCGATTCCATCGCGGTCGATCTCGAGTGGGAAGGCCGCAAATTCTGTCTTTACGACACCGCGGGCCTTCGCCGTAAATCACGCGTCGAGGAGAAACTGGAAAAACTCTCCGTCGCCGATGCGCTCAACGCCATTCGCTTTGCCGAAGTGGTGGTGGTGCTGATCGACTCAGAGCGCGCCTTCGAGGAACAGGATCAGCGCATAGCCGACTTGGTCGAGCGAGAGGGGCGAGCGCTGGTGCTCGCCGTGAGCAAATGGGATCTGGCTGAGCGCAAGCAGGGCGCGATCAGCAAATTACGCGAGCAGGCTGAACACAAATTGCCGCAGATCAAGGGCGTTCCCGTCATCGCCGTGTCGGGGCTCACCGGCGAGGGACTTGAGCGGCTGATGCAGGCCATTCTCGATGCCTACGCGGTGTGGAACAAGCGCGCGTCAACTTCGGCGCTCAATCGCTGGCTGGAGCAGGCGATGTCCGCGCATCCGCCGCCGGCGGTGTCAGGGCGGCGGCTCAAGCTCAATTACATCACGCAACCAAAAGCGCGCCCGCCGAGTTTTGTGCTGTTCTGTACGCGCGCCGACGCGGTTCCGGACATCTACAAGCGCTATCTCGTCAATGGACTGCGCGAGACGTTTGAATTGCCCGGCACGCCGATCCGCCTCGCGCTGCGCGAGAAAGAAAATCCGTTCGAGGGGCGCGCGAAGAAGAAGCGTTAAATAAAAAATTACTTCGGCGGCTGGAACGACAGCAGCTTTCCCGCGCGGAAGTCGTAGATTTTCCCGTTCTCGCTAAAATCCGGCATGCAAAGCGGTACGATCTTCCCGGCCACTTCTTCCGGCGTCGGCAGCGTTTCCGGATCGACGCCGGGAAACGCCGTCGCCATCATGCGCGTGCGCGTTTGCCCCGGGCTGAACAAATTGGCCCGCACCTTGGTGGAGGCGCATTCGGCCGCGTAAGTCCTCACCAGCACTTCCAGCGCCGCCTTCGAGACCGCATAGGCACCGAAATAGGGGCGCGCCGCGGCGGCCAATCCCGATGTCACGAATACCGCGCGTCCCGCGTCCGACAGCTTGAGCAGCGGATCGAAGGCGCGGATCAGTTGCCAGTTGGCGGTGACGTTGATTGCCATCACCTCGTCCCACGCTTTCGGTTCGATGTGGTCGAGCGGGGACGGCGTCGCCAGCATGCCGGCGTTGCCGAGCAGGATATCGAGCTTGCCGTGGCGTTCCTTCAGCGCAAGCGCGAGCCGCACGATGCCGTCGCTGTCCTTCATGTCGAGCGGCACCAGCGTCGCTGTGCCGCCTTTTGCCTTGATCCGGTCGTCGAGTTCTTCGAGGCCCCCGACGGTGCGCGCGGCCGCGACGATGTGCGCGCCCTGTCCGGCCAGCGCGAGAGCCGCCGCGGCGCCAATGCCGCGGGAAGCGCCTGTCACCAGCGCGATGCGCCCGGAAAGAGGTTTAGACATTCGTGGGAGCTTAGATCGCTTCCGCCAGCAGTGACAATTGCCGCGGTGACGTGTTCTTCGCGGACTGGTCGGTCAGCAGCGTCGGATAATCGCCGGTGAAGCAATGATCGGTGAATTGCGGGCGCTCGGCGTCGCGGCCCTTCTCGCCCATTGCACGGTAGATGCCATCGACCGAGAGGAACGCGAGCGAATCCGCGCCGATGAATTTCCGCATGCCATCGAGATCGTGCGTGGCGGCGAGCAGCTTGTCGCGCTCGGGCGTATCGATGCCGTAGTAATCGGGATGCATGATCGGCGGTGAGGCGATGCGGAAGTGCACTTCCTTTGCGCCGGCATCGCGCATCATCTGCACGATCTTGCGCGAGGTGGTGCCGCGCACGATGGAATCGTCGATCAGCACGATGCGTTTGCCTGCGACCACGGCGCGGTTGGCGGAGTGCTTGAGCCGCACGCCCGACTCGCGAATGGCCTGCGTCGGCTGGATGAATGTGCGCCCGACATAATGGTTGCGGATGATGCCGAGCTCATACGGAATTCCCGCCGCCTGCGCGTAACCGATCGCCGCCGGCACGCCGGAATCCGGCACCGGCACGATGACATCGGCACTGGCCGGCGCTTCGCGCGCCAGTTCCGCGCCCATCGTCTTGCGTACGTTGTAGACGTGGCGTCCACCGACGATGGAATCCGGTCGCGAGAAATAGACGTATTCGAAGATGCATGGCCGCGCCGCCATCGGCGGGAACGGCTTGAAGGTCTGCAAGCCCTCTTCGTCGAACACGACCACTTCGCCGTTTTCGATGTCGCGCACGTATTGCGCGCCAATGATGTCGAGCGCGCAGGTCTCCGACGCGAGAATGGGGCAGCCGTCGAGCTTGCCCAGAACCAGCGGGCGGATGCCGAGCGGATCGCGCGCGCCGACGAGCTTCTTGTTGGTGAGGCCGACGAAGGCGTAGGCGCCTTCCAGCTGCCGCAGTCCCTCGATGAAGCGGTCGACGAAACGATTGCGGCGCGCGCGCGCGACCAGATGCAAAATCACCTCGGTGTCGGTGGTCGATTGCATCATCGCGCCGTCGCGCACCAGTTCGTGCCGCAGCGTCAGGCCGTTGGTGAGATTGCCGTTATGCCCGATGGCAAAGCCGCCGGCGTTGAGTTCGGCGAACAGCGGCTGCACGTTGCGCAGCACCGTTTCGCCCGTGGTCGAATAGCGGACATGACCGACGGCCGATGTGCCGGGCAGGCGGTCGATGACTTCACGCCGCGCGAAGGTGTCGCCGACGAGGCCGAGGCGGCGTTCAGAATGGAAGCGCTTGCCGTCGAAGGAGACGATGCCTGCAGCTTCCTGGCCGCGGTGCTGGAGCGCATGCAGGCCGAGCGCGGTGATGGCGGCGGCGTCGGGGTGGCCGAAGATGCCGAACACGCCGCATTCTTCCCGCAGCCGGTCGGATTCGAGGTTTAAGTCTTCGCCTGTCGTTTCGGCCATCTAACCTCGTGTCCTTCCTCGGATCGTTGCTACGCCGGCTATTGCGTTTTTACGCCCTTGGTATCGATCAATTGCTGCATCCCGGTGCGGTCGGCGCGCTGATAGCCGTCCCGTTCCGGCAGCGAACCTGTGGTCGTTGGACTGCGAATATCCGATTTCTGGTCCGGGGCTGCATCCGCCGGTTCCTGATCCTCGGGCTTCGGCCGCTTCAATCTCTTCAAGATGGTGCTCTCGGGATCGTCCGGCAACATCGACATCAGCCAATCGCCGGTGCTTTTCAGTACTATTTTCGACTTGGCATCTTTCACCCAGACCGGCTGGCTACGATCCGGCACCAGCCATGAGAAGAACAGGAACGCGACAACGACGATCACCAGTCCACGCCCCAGCCCAAACAGGAAGCCGAGCGTGCGGTCGAGTGCGCCGACCCGGCTGTCGAGGATCATGTCGGATATGCGAACGGTGATGATGGTGACGATCAGCAGCGTGCCGAGGAATACGCCGCCCACGGTAATGGCGGCGGCGACGATGTCGTTATTGAAATACTGCTTCGCGACCGGCAGCAGCTTTGAATAGGAGTAGAGCGTCGCCAGCGCGGCGAGGCCCCATGCGCCGATGGAGAGGATTTCGCGCATGAAGCCGCGGATCATGGCGAGCAGACCCGACACCAGCATCACGACCAGCAAAAAAATGTCGAGAAGCGTAATCGGCATACGTGTTCTTTAGCTCTGCTGTTGCGTGCGGCTGGCGGGCCGGTCCGCGCGCATCGGGACCAGCGAATCCGCACCCGATTTTTGGGTGCTGGGAGAGTGCGGCATCATCGGCACAAGATACTGATTTTAGGCATCTTTTCCGTTAAGTCCGGTCGCACGGTTAACGCAACGAAGGCCTGCTTTTCAAATTGTGTATAGCCGGGCCGGATCGTGCCGTCACCCGTATTGTCCACCGCTTTTCGCCCCGCCGCGGCGAGGCCCCGAGCCGCGCGCAGCGATGTCGGCGACCAGGCTTGAGAGCGAGCCAATGCTGGTGAGGGCGAGGCCCTCGGAGCTGGTTTCGCCCTTCGCGGCTTCCGGCAGGAAAGCGCGCTTGAAGCCGAGTTTGGCCGCCTCTTTCAGCCGCGCCGGGCTCTGAGCAACGGGCCGCACCGCGCCGGAGAGCGAGACTTCGCCGAAATAAACCGCGTCGGCGGGAAGCGGCGCATTCGCCAGCGAGGAAACCAGCGCAGCTGCGGCGGCAAGATCGGCAGCGGGTTCGTTGATGCGGAGGCCACCGGCGACGTTGAGATAAACGTCGTGACCGGAGAGCTTAACGCCGCAATGTGCTTCCAGCACGGCGAGCACCATCGCGAGGCGGCTGGTGTCCCAGCCGACCACGGCGCGGCGAGGCGTACCTAGCGAAGTCGGGGCGACCAGCGCCTGCATTTCCACAAGCACAGGCCGCGTGCCTTCGATGCCGGCGAACACCGCTGTGCCGGGCGAACCGAGGTCGCGCTCGGAGAGAAAAAGTTCGGATGGATTGGCGACCTCGCGCAGCCCCAAGCCGGTCATTTCGAACACGCCGATCTCGTCGGTCGGGCCGAAACGATTTTTGACCGCGCGCAAAATACGAAACTGGTGCGAGCCTTCGCCCTCGAACGAGAGCACCGCATCGACCATGTGCTCGACGACGCGCGGCCCTGCGATTTGCCCGTCCTTGGTGACGTGGCCAACCAGAATGACGGCGGCGCCGGATTTCTTCGCAAAGCGGATGAGCGCCTGCGCCGAGCCGCGCACTTGCGTTACCGTGCCGGGTGCGGATTCAACGGCGCCGGTCCACATGGTCTGGATGGAATCGATGACGACGAGGCGCGGTGTCTTGCCTTCCGACAAAGTAGCGATGATGTCTTCGACGGCGGTTTCGGCAGCGAGTTCGACCGGAGCCTTGCCGAGGCCAAGCCGCTCGGCGCGCAGCCGCACCTGCGCGACCGCCTCTTCGCCGGAAATATAAACCGCGCGGTGGCCGGAGCTTGCCAGTGTCGCCGCAGCCTGAATGAGCAACGTGGATTTGCCGATGCCGGGATCGCCCGCCATGAGGAGCACCGAGCCGCGCACGAAACCGCCGCCGGTCACGCGGTCGAGTTCGGCAACGCCTGAAGGAAGACGCGGCGCCTCATGCGCTTCGCCGGCGAGCGGCTCAAGAACAAACAGGCGGCCCTTGCGCGGCGCGCGGCCAAGCCCGCCCGGCGCCGGCGGATCGGTGCCTTCTTCCACCAGCGTGTTCCACTCGCCGCAGGATTCGCATTTTCCCTGCCAGCGGTTCGCCGTGGCGCCGCAGTTCTGGCAGGTGAAGGCGGGTGCGCGGCGGGCCATGATGTTTTCAGCCCGCGCGGTAAATACGGTGATGGCGGCGGCCAAGACTGGTCAGCACCTCGTAGCCGATGGTGCCGGCGGATGCCGCGAAATCGTCGACGCTGATTTCATCGCCGATGAGCGTGACCATATCGCCACGGCGCGCGGCGCCGTCAGGCAGGTCGGTGATGTCGATCGTGAGCAAATCCATGGAGACGCGCCCTGCCAGAGGGCAGCGTTTGCCGGCGACGATGGCGTCGGCGCCGGGCGCGCCGTCGGTGGCGCTTGCCGCGCGCAGATAACCATCGGCATAGCCGGCCGCAACCACTGCGATGCGGGTGGGACGCTTGGCAGTCCAGGTGGCGTCGTAGCCGATCGTCTCGCCGCGCTGGACATTGCGGATCTGCAGAATGCGGGCGCGCAATTCGACCACGGGCCGCATCGGATTTGTGTGTCCGGGCGTCGGATTGACGCCGTAGAGCGCGACGCCGGGGCGCACCATGTCGCAATGCGCGGCCGCGCCGAGAAATATTCCCGACGAATTGGAGAGAGAGGCCGGGATGCCGCGATAGAGAATGCGCACCTCGCGGAACAGTTTAATCTGGCGCTCGTTGAGCGGATGATCGGGCAATTCCGCGCAGGCGAGGTGGCTCATCAGCAGCGTAATGCCGTGGTTTTCCGCCTTGATGCGGCCCGCGACCGCCGCCGCTTCGCCGGCCGAGATGCCGAGCCGGTTCATGCCGGTGTCCACATGCAGCGCGAAGCCGCCGCGCCACTGG
>CAMDSH010000039.1 GCA_945907045.1 Rhizobium sp. Q54
CTTATCCTGGGGGTAAAGTTCACTAACGGGTTGGAGGTCATCGCCAAGGCGAGCGACCTTCAGGACGAAACCGCCGCCTAAAAGATCAGGCCGTCACCAACTTTAGGCGATAGCTCCGTGGCCGGGCGGCATTGCGTGTTATTTTCGCCTATTGCGGGCCATGTTTTCTTGGCTAGGCGGTGATATAAGCCCGCCTTCCAGCCCCAGCGTGGCCGCTACGGCCCCCCAAAGATCGCGTAAACATGAACGATCGCGTCAACGAGACGGCCGCGCCGCCCAGCCAAGCTGCCGCTGGCACAGGAGTGGAAGCGCCGCAAAGCTTCGCGGCTTTGGCGCTCGGCAGCGTCGGCGTCGTCTACGGTGACATCGGTACCAGCCCGCTCTACGCCTTCCGCGAGGCGGCGAAAGCGGCCAGCGTGAACGGCCTGGTGAGTCGCGAGATCGTTCTCGGCGTGCTCTCGCTGATCGTGTGGTCGCTCATCGTCGTCGTTACGCTGAAATACGTGCTGGTGCTGCTGCGCGCCGACAACAACGGGGAAGGCGGCACGCTCTCGCTCACCGCGCTCGCCACGCGCGCGCTCGGCCGGCGCACGCCATTCGTTTTTATCGTCGGCGTGATCGGCGCCTCGATGTTTCTTGGCGACTCGGTCATCACCCCGGCGATTTCCGTGCTCTCCGCGATCGAGGGGCTAAAACTCGCAACGCCCGCATTTGGCGATTACGTGGTGCCGCTCACGGTCGTGGTCCTGTTCGCCTTGTTCGCAGCGCAAAGCCGCGGCACGGCGAAGGTCGCCGCCATGTTCGGCCCGGTTATGGTGATCTGGTTCGTGGCGATCGCGCTCGCCGGCCTGTTGCACATTCGCGACGACCCGCACGTGCTGCTCGCGCTCAATCCGATTTACGGGATCGAATTTCTGCTCGGACATGGCCAGATCGGCCTCGTCACGCTCGGCGCGGTGTTCCTTGTGGTCACTGGCGGCGAGGCGCTCTATGCGGACTTGGGGCATTTCGGCCGCAAGCCCATTCATGTCGCCTGGCTCAGCCTCGTATTGCCGGCGCTGCTGCTGAATTATTTCGGGCAGGGGGCGAAGGTGCTCGCCGATCCGTCCGCGATCGAAAATCCGTTCTATCGCCTTGTTCCTGAGGCGCTTTTGATCCCGATGGTGGTGCTGGCGACCGCCGCGACGGTGATCGCGAGCCAGGCTGTCATCACCGGCGCATATTCGCTGGTGCATCAGGCGATCCAGCTCGGGCTGTTGCCGCGCCTCGCCATCCTTCACACATCCGCTTCGCACGTTGGGCAAATTTATATTCCGCGCGTGACGGGTGCCTTGCTGGTCGGCGTGTTGCTGCTGGTCGGCATGTTCCACACCTCCAGCGCGCTTGCGTCCGCCTACGGCATCGCAGTCGCCACGACGATGGTGGTGGACGGGCTGCTGGCGTTCATCGTCATCTGGAAACTGTGGCAATGGAAACTGTGGCAGGCGCTCCTGCTGTTCGTTCCGCTCATTGTGGTGGACGTCACATTCTTCTCCGCCAACTTTCTTAAATTGTTCGAAGGCGCCTGGGCGCCGTTGTTGTTCGGCACCGCGATGGTGATGATGATTCTCACCTGGCGGCGCGGCACCGGAATTCTGGCGAGCAAGACCCGCCGCACCGAAGTGCCGCTCGACTCGCTTCTTCGCAGCCTGGGAAAAAAGCCGCCGCATACCGTGCCGGGCACCGCGGTGTTCCTCACCAGCACGCCGGATTTCGCGCCGACCGCGCTGCTGCACAATCTCAAGCACAACAAAGTGCTGCACGAGCATAACGTGATCCTCACCATCATCACCGCCGACACGCCGCGCGTGCCGGAAGACGACCGGGTGCAGATCACGCCGATATCGCCGCACTTCAGCCGGGTCGCGCTCAAGTTCGGTTACATGGAAGCGCCCAACGTGCCGAAGGCGCTGGCGGTGGCGCGCAAGCACGGCTGGCATTTCGACATCATGTCGACGTCGTTCTTCCTCTCGCGCCGCTCGCTCAAGCCGTCGGCGCATTCCGGAATGCCGCGCTGGCAGGACCGGCTGTTCATCGCACTTGCGAGATCGGCCAGCGACGCCACGGACTTCTTCCAGATCCCGACCGGACGGGTGGTCGAGGTCGGCACGCAGGTGACCGTCTAAAGACGCGGTTCCGCCGGGGCTTGCCAACTAAGTATTTGATAGAACTATATAAATTTTAAAACGTAATCTGCGGTTTCTGCATGCCTCGATCAGGCGGAATGCGGAAATGGCGATGCTTGTTGTCTGCGTCGGGCGTTATATGCGCGCCTTCTTATTTTGCAGCGCAACATTCCGGGCAACACACCATGTCACACAGCATTGCCGCTCCCGAAGGGGGCGTACTGCCGGCTCACGGCAACGGCGAGACGCAATCCAAGGCCTCTTTCTGGGGTCTCACACTCGGGAGCATCGGCGTCGTCTATGGCGACATCGGCACCAGTCCACTCTACGCGATGCGCGAGTCGGTTCTGGCCGCCGTCGGCGCCGGCAACCCCGCGAGCGAGACAGTCGTCCTCGGAATTTTGTCACTGATCATCTGGGCGCTGCTGCTCATCGTCACAGCGAAATACGTACTGATCCTGCTGCGCGCCGACAACCACGGCGAAGGCGGCACGCTTGCGCTGATGGCGCTGGCGCACCGCGCAATTAAAAAAGGCGGAGGCGCGGTGATCCTGCTCGGCGTCATCAGCGGGGCGCTGTTCTACGGCGATGCGATCATCACGCCGGCGCTCTCGGTGCTCTCCGCCGTCGAGGGCTTGAAGATCGTCACCCCGGCTTTCGATCCGTATGTCGTGCCGCTCACGATTGTTATTTTGGTCGCATTGTTCGCCGTGCAGTCGCGCGGCACCGCCAGCGTTGCAGCCTTCTTCGGTCCGATCACGCTGATCTGGTTCATCGCCATCACCGCCGCCGGGCTTTGGCACATTGGGCAAAATCTCGAAGTGCTGCGCGCCTTTAACCCGGTTTATGGATTTAGCTTCCTCTTGAATCACGGCATGATCGGTTTTGTCACGCTCGGCGCGGTGTTTCTCGTCGTCACCGGATCGGAAGCGCTTTACGCCGATCTCGGACATTTCGGCCGCGGGCCGATCCGCTTTGCCTGGCTCGTCGTCGTGCTGCCGGCGCTCACCATCAATTATCTCGGGCAGGGCGCGCTCGTGCTCGCCGACCCGAAGGCGATCGAGAATCCATTCTTCCTGCTGTATCCCGACTGGGCGCTGCTGCCGATGGTGGCGCTGGCCACCGCCGCGACCGTGATCGCGAGCCAGGCGGTGATTACCGGCGCCTATTCGCTCACCCGGCAGGCGATCGGTCTCGGGCTGCTGCCGCGCCTGGAAATCCGCCACACATCGGAATCGCAGTTCGGGCAGATTTACATGCCGCGCGTGAATACGCTGCTGCTCATCGGCGTGCTGCTGCTGGTGATGCTGTTCCGCTCATCCAGCGCGCTGGCTTCGGCCTATGGCATCGCGGTCACCGGCACGATGGTGGTCACGGCAATGATGGCCTTTGTCGTCGTGTGGAAGGTGTGGAAATGGTCGCCGTTCGCCGCCGCTTTGCTGATCGTGCCGTTCCTGTTCATCGATCTGACATTCCTCGCGGCGAACCTGCTCAAGGTCGCCGAGGGCGGCTGGATGCCGCTCGCGCTCGGCGGCGTCATCATGGCGCTGATGTACACGTGGCGGCGCGGCAGCCGCGCGCTGTTCGAGAAAACCCGGCGCCAGGAGACACCGCTCGAAGCCCTTGTCGCCATGCTGGAGAAAAAGCCGCCGCAACGCGTGCCCGGCACAGCCGTGTTCCTCACCAGCGATCCGGCCAGCGCGCCGACCGCGCTGATGCACAGCCTGAAGCACTACAAGGTGCTGCACGAGAAGAACGTCATCCTCACCGTCGAAACCGCCGACACTCCGCGCGTCGGCGATGCCGAACGCGTTCGTATCGAACCGGTGGGCAAGACGTTTTCCCGCGTGGTGCTGCGCTTTGGCTTCATGGAGACGCCGAACGTGCCGAAGGCGCTGGCCATCGCCCGCAAACTCGGCTGGCACTTCGACATCATGGCGACATCGTTCTTCTTGTCGCGGCGTTCGCTCAAGCCCGCCGCCCGCTCCAGCATGCCGGGCTGGCAGGACCGGCTGTTCATCGGGCTTGCCCGCGCCGCCAATGACGCCACCGATTATTTCCAGATCCCGACCGGCAGGGTGGTTGAGGTGGGAACACAAGTGACTGTGTAAATACTCGGCAGCTGCTTATTGGGGACGTGCGGTTTTCCAAAAATCCGGGTAAAACGGCGCTCTGACCGACAGGGAGTTGCGTCGTGGCCGATGGAATGGAGCGCGCCGGCGAGGTGCAGAACCTGACGCCGGAAGAGGTGGCGCGCGGTTTGACCGAAGGCCGCATGCTGCTGGTCGACGTGCGCGAATTGAACGAGACTGCGGTGGAAAGCTACCCCGGCGCGGTCATTGTCCCGCTCTCAAGCTTCGATCCCGCCGCCATCCCCGATCCCGCCGGCAAGCAGGTGGTGTTCGCCTGCCGCTCCGGCAAGCGCTCGGTCACCGCTTCGCTGGCGGCGCAGGACAGCGGGTTCGCCTACGACAGCCACCTTGCCGGCGGCATCATCGCGTGGAAAGCAGCCGGGCTGCCCACGAAAACCTGACACACACGTGAGATTTCCAATGCGCCTCATCCTTATTGTCGCGGCCTCTTTCCTTGCCATGTGCGGCTCGTCCTTCGCCCAACCGGCGAAAGAGCGCGTGGTCAATTTCTACAACTGGTCGGACTATATCGACCCGGCGGTGCTCGCCGACTTCACCAAGGAGACCGGCATCAATGTCGTCTACGACACCTTCGATTCCAACGACACGCTGGAAACGAAATTGCTCGCAGGCAAATCGGGCTACGACCTCGTGGTGCCGTCGGCATATTTCCTTGAGCGGCAAATCAAGGCGGGCGTGTTCCAGAAACTCGACAAGTCGAAGTTGCCGAACCTCGTCAACGTCTGGCCGGACATCGCCAGGCGGCTCGCGGTTTACGATCCGGGCAATCTCCATTCGGTCAATTATATGTGGGGCACCACCGGCATCGGCTACAACGTCAAGAAAATGCGCGAGGTACTGGGCGCGCAGGCGAAAATCGACAGCTGGGACATCGTGTTCAAGCCGGAGAGCCTTGCCCGCTTCAAGGACTGCGGCGTCCACATGCTGGACTCCCCCGACGACATCCTCACCTCCGTGCTGCATTACCTCGGCTTAAATCCCAACACGTCAAATCCGGCCGAGCTTGAAAAGGCCGCTGACCTCCTTGGCAAGCTGCGGCCCTATGTGCGGAAGTTTCACTCTTCGGAATATCTCAACGCGCTGGCGTCCGGCGAAATCTGCCTCGTGGTCGGCTGGTCGGGCGACATCAAGCAGGCGCAGAAACGCGCGGCGGAGGCGAAGGGCGGCGTCGAGATCGGCTATTCGATTCCGAAAGAAGGCGCGCAGATGTTCTTTGATAATCTCGCGATCCCGAAGGACGCGCGACACGCGGCGGATGCACATGCGTTGATCGATTATCTGCTCAAACCGGAAGTTGCCGCGAAAAACTCGAACCTTGTCGCATACGCCAACGGCAATCTGGCGAGCCAGAAATTGATCGACAAGGCGGTGTTCGAGGACGCCAGCGTTTATCCGGAAGCGGCGACAATGAGCCGCCTCTATACGATCAACGCGCACGACGCCAAGACGCAGCGGCTGATGAACCGGCTGTGGACGCGGATCAAGACCGGAAGATAAGCGTTTGGCGCATGATCTTATCCGAAAACCGGCTCCCACTTTTCGGGATCATGCGCTGGACGTCTTGAGATCGTCCTCCGGCCGCCAGCGCCGGTGCAGCCACAACCATTGCTCGGGGTGCTCGCGCACCCAGCCTTCGACGATCGACGTGATCTTCTGCATGGTCGCCTGAATATCCACCTTGCCGGCGGCGTCGCGCGACGGCGCGACGGCATCCGTGAGTTCGACGCGGAAACGGTGGCCGGGCAGGCGAATGACGCGCACGCCGTGGATCGGGCAATCGACATGCTGCGCGAGCCGCGCGATCAGCGGATTGGCGCGCGTCTTGCGGCCGAAAAAAGTAACCGGCACGCCGCGGACGTAATATTGGTCGACCAGCATTCCCACATGCAGTCCGCGCTCCAGCGCTTCGGCGATCTTCACCGGCGCATCCAACCCGGTCGGGATCAGCATTCCCATATTGATGGAGCGGATTTCCCGCACCACGCGGTCGATGTCGCCGATGTTGGGGCGGCGAAACAGGATCGCCGACTCGATGCCATGCGCCGCCGCCGCGAGCGCGGGCAATTCCCAGTTGGCGAGATGGGTCGCGAAAATAAGCGCGGGTTTTCCGTCGTCGCGCAACCGGGTATAGAGCTCCTCGCTGGCGGCGGAGAACTCGACGCGTCCCGGCGTCTTGCGCTCCGGATCGTAATCCCACAGCCGGTCGAGATGGGCGAACTCGGCGGCGACGCGTCCCAGATTGTCCCACACGCCGAGCAGGATTTTTTCGATCTCCTGCGGCGGCTTTTCCGGGAAGGCTGCGGCAAGACTGGCGCGGCCGGTGAGATGCTCGTGCCGCCACGGACCGATCGTGCGCGCGCACCAGCCGGCAAAATTAGCCATCATGTCGGGGTCGGTCAGGCGCAGGCCCTTGAGCAGCCAGACCGCGAGCCGCCCGAGCACCGCATCGCCCGTGCGCTTTGCCGCTTTGCGCAGGCGCCGGACTATTCCACTGCCGAATCTTGTCATCAGAAATGCACGATGACCTTGCCGAACACCTGCCGGCCCTCGATGCGCGCCAGCCCGCGCTCGAATTCGCTGAGCGGGACTTCGGTGTCGATCACCGGGTTCATTCCAGCCGCCATTTTGGCAAGGCTGTCGCGGATATTCCGGATGGATGCGCCGAACGAGCCGAAGATTTTATATTGCTGCTGAAACAGCTGCATCAAATTGAGCTGCACGCTCGGGCCTGCTGTGGAGCCGCAAGTCACCAGCCGCCCGCCGCGCTTGAGCACGAGCAGCGAACCGTTGAAGCCTTCGCCGCCGACGTGCTCGAACACAACATCGACACCCTTTTTGCCGGTGAGCTTGCGAGTCAGCGTCTCGAAGCGTTGTGTGCGGTAATTGATGACGTGATCGGCGCCGATGGCTTTCGCCTTTTCCGCCTTGGCGTCGTCGCCGACAGTGGTGATGACCGTGCAGCCGATCGCCTTCGCCATCTTAATCGCGGTCGATCCGATGCCGGAACCGGCTGCATGCACCAGGATTGTCTCTCCCGGCTGCAGTTTGGCGTTATCGAACAGCATGTGCTCGACCGTTCCGAACGCAATCGGCGCGCAAGCGGCGTCGCGCAGGCTCACGCCCTTCGGCACCGGGATCACCAGGCGCGCGGGAAGATTGATCAGATCGCGGGCGAAACCATCGACGTGAAAGCCCATGATGCCGGCGACGTTTTCGCACAAATTATCGCGGCCCTCGCGGCAGGCCTTGCAGGTGCCGCAAGTGAGCGCGCCGTACATCACAACTGGGTCATTGGCGCGGAAATTCGCAACGTCAGGCCCGACCGCGGCGATCTCGCCCGACGCCTCGGCGCCGACCACGAGTGGCATCTTGCGCTTGGCGAAGGCCATGCCGCGAAAGCCCCACAGATCGAGATGATTGAGCCCGACGGCCTTGACGCGAACCTGCACCTCGCCGGCGCCAGGCGGGGGCGGGGCTGCGACCTCGGCCAGTTCGAGCTTGCGGTCGGCTACAAGCGTGAGCGCGCGCATGGGGTATTCCGGTGAATGCAGGCAAAGGCAGGAATTGGGCGATTGATCGCGCGTGAGCGGGCCGCCGTCAACCGGAAGATCAGGCCGGCTCCAGCCCCATCACCAGCGAGACGTTCTGTCCGCCGAAGCCGAAGGAATTGGACATGGCGTGCCGCATTTTCGCATCGCGCGCGGTATTGGGCACCACGTCGAGCGGAATGGCGGGATCGGCCACCTGGTAGTTGATGGTCGGCGGAATGCGCTGGTGCTGCAGCGTGAGCAGCGTCACAACCGCCTCGACCGCGCCGGCGGCCGAGAGCGTGTGTCCGATCATCGACTTGGTGGAGGAGACCGGCACGTTCTTGATGCGCTCGCCCAGCACGGTGAACAGGCCGAGATATTCCATCTTGTCGTTTTCCGGCGTGCCGGTGCCGTGTGCGTTGACGTAGTCGATGTCGCTGGGCGCAAGACCGGCATCGCTGATGGCGTTGGCGATGCAGGCGATGATTGGCTTGCCGTCGGGCGAGGAGCGCGTGCGGTGGAAGTTGTCGGCCACCTCGCCGCAGCCTTCGATCACGCCGAGAATCCTGGCGCCGCGCGCCTTCGCCGATTCATAGCTTTCCAGCACCACCGCGCCGGCGCCTTCGGCCATCACGAAACCGTCGCGGTTCTTGGCGAAGGGTTTTGCCGAGGCTTGCGGCGGATCGTTCTGGGTGGAGAGCGCCGAGAGCAACGAAAAGCGGATCAGCGATTCCGGATTGACCGAACCGTCGCTGGCGACGCAGAGCGCCGCATCGGTTTCACCGCGCCGGATCGCCTCGACGCCGAGCTGGATCGCGCTCGAACCGGAGGCGCAGGCGGTGGAGAGGGAAATCGGCGAGCCCTTGGTGCCGAATTTTTCCGCCAGGTGATCGGCGACCGATCTGAACATGAAGCGGGGGTGATAGGCCGGAAACTCGCCGCTCACGCGCACCAGATCGTCATAGCTGACTTTGTCGTTGGCGCCGCTGCGCGCTGCGATCTCCAGCCGTTGCGGCCATTCGATCTCGACCGGCGGCACCGCGAGGAACAAGGGCCCTGGAAAATCCGCTTTGCCACCGACGCCAGATTCGGAGATGGCTTCCTCCGCTGCGATTTCCGCGAAACGCTCGGAGAGCGCGGCCGCACAGGTGGGTTCAGCCGAGACGAAATCGATGGTGCCGGCGATCCGGGTTTTCAGGCCGTCGGTGGGGAAGCGTGTAATCGAGCGGATGCCGGATGTGCCGGCGGTGAGCTTTTGCCAGTTTTCGGTTTTGCCGGCGCCGAGCGAAGTGACGACGCCCGTGCCGGTGATGACGACGACCGGCCGGCCCATTTTATCCCGCATCGCTGCCATATCGTCCTCCCTCTAGCCGGCCCGCTCGACGAGCGCCAAACCTTCGCCATGCCAATGGCCGACCCCAGTGACGACGACCTGGGCGAGTTCACCGTTCATCGGCTGCTCCAGCCCCGACGCATCGCAAGGCGGAAACAGTTTACCATGGCCAAGCGCCACGACGGCGAGAGCCACGTTCATGGCAAACTGCGGTTCAAATCCATGACCGATATAGGAACCGCTCGCGCGCACGGCAACGCCGCCGAGCGACTTTATGAACGAGCGTTCTTCGGACGTGGCCGGCTCAGCGCCGGTGGCGCCGGAAATAATGCCGTGATGGCCGGGCTTCAGGCGCGGCGCGAGTTTGTCCCACATGCGGCGGAGCGTCGAAGCCGAGTTGCCGGGCTTGCCGCCGGAGCGGTCCGACATTACCGCACTCAGGCGCGCGAGCGGTTTCGCACCGCGTTTTTCCGCGTGCTCGCGCGACTCGATGACCATGAACGCGCCCAGCGATCCGAGAATGAATCCGCCTTTATCCCCGCGCTCCCACACCGGCTTGTATTTGCCTTGCCAGTTGTAGCCGCCGAAGCCGTACAGCATCAGCAAATCCTTGCGCTCGCCGTTATGCGCGCCGCCGACGAGCGCGATGTCGCTTTGCCCGGCAGCGATGCGCGAGAGCGCGATGCGCACCGCATCGACGCCGGCGGATTCCTCGCCCATGAAGGTACGTGAGGAACCGGTGACGCCGTGCACGATGGAAATATTACCGGCCAGCAGATTGGAAAGCTGCGCCAGGAATAGTGTCGGCCGCAGATCGCTCATCAACCGTTCGTTGAGGAAGGCCGCGGCTTTATCTGGCTGCGGATTGGCGGCCATGATGTTGCTGTCCACCGCCAGATCGCGTTCTCCGCCGCCGGCGGCGACGATCATATCCATGCGGGAGAGAATGTCGGTCTTGCCCTTAACGCCGGCGGAGTCGAGTGCGAGGCCGGCGGCGTAAGTGCCGATCCGCTGCCATGCCTCCATCTGCCGTTGGTCGCCTTTTTTCGGAATCTGGGAGTCGAGGTTGATCGGCGCCAGCGGATGCATCAGGCACGGCGCGAACGACGTTGCATCGGCGGTGGGGCGGCCTTCGTTCAGCTTTTGCCAATGCGCGTCCGGCCCCTCGCCGAGGCAGGACACGATCCCGATGCCGGTGATCCAGGCTTCGTGCGGAGCATCAGCCATCGGCTAACGCCCCCATCGGAAACTCGATGCGCTTGGCGACTTCGCGCATTTGCTCATGCATGGCGGGGTTGGGAAAATCCGTGATGCGGAAGGTGAGATTGGCGTCGCACGCCAGCTTACCGTCCACCATGATCTTTGCTTCCGTTACAGCGTAGCCGGAGCCTTCATGCACCAGGCTGGCGGAGAGGGCGAGGCGTTGGCCGGGGGTGACGAAATTGCGGAACTTGGCTTCCTTCACCGCGGCGAGAAACGGCATGCGCTTGAAATTGTTGGCGGCGACGAGCAGCCAGCCGGATGTCTGCGCCATCGCCTCGATCATCAGCACGCCCGGCATCAGCGGGTAGCCGGGGAAATGCCCTTCGAAGATAGTGCTCTCAGCCGGAACCGTCGCCTCGCTGCGGATCTTGCGGTCGGCGAGCTTAAGTTCGACGATCCGGTCGATCAGTTGAAAATACTCGAGGCGCATGCGGTGGCGATCAGGCTCCCTTGGCGGCGACCAGTTCGTCGATGCGCGCGCTCAGATTTTTGAGCACGAAATATTGCTCGGTGGTCGCCTTGCCGTCGTTGACCTCCTGCGTCCACTGCTCGAGCGGCAGCTTGATCCCGAACGCCTTGTCGATGGCGAAGGCGATATCGAGGAAGTCCAGGCTGTCGATTCCGAGATCGTCGATGGCGTGACTTTCCGGCTTGATGGTGTCGCGCGGAATATCGCAGGTCTCGGCGATGATGTTGGCCACAGTGTCGAAGGTCGAAGACATCGGTAAATCTCTGATTGGGGTGGAATTTGGCGGCTTTTGGCGTCCGTGCGCGCGGATGAAGCGTGGTAGCCCGGCGCAGCCTCCCACCCGCATGAAGATGGATGCCCGTATAGCGAAGCGGGCCAGGAAGTTCAATGGCGGCCTGATTCTATGGGGATTTTACATCTTCCGGGCGTGGCCGGGGACTTAAATGATCTTGCCTCGCAACCAAGAGACGCCGATCTCGGTCGCGATCACGACGACGAAGATCACGTACAGCACCAGCCCGGCCTGGTCCCAGTAGAGGTTGGAGAGCGCGGTATCGAGCGCCATGCCGAGACCGCCGCCGCCGACGAGGCCCAGCACCGCCGATTCGCGCACATTGATGTCCCAGCGGAAAACCGCGATCCCCAGGAACGCCGGCTTCACCTGCGGCCAGTAGCCTTTCAGGAGAATGGCCAGCGGGGAAGCGCCCGCCGCCGTGAGCGCCTCGATTGGGCCGGGCCGGGCCTCCTCGATCGCTTCGGAGAGCAACTTGCCGGTGAAGCCGATCGAATGCACCGCAATGGCAAGCGTTCCGGCGAGCGCGCCCGGTCCGAACACCGCCACGAAGAACAGCGCCCACACCATCGCATGCACCGAGCGCGTCGCGACCAGGATAAAGCGCCCGATGAGATTGAGCGTGACCGAGCGCGTGATGTTGCGGGCGGCGAGCAGCGCGGTCAGGCCCGCGAGCAGCACCGCGAGAATGGTGCCGAGCGTCGCGGTATGCAGCGTTTCGATCAGCGCCTCGTGCACAACCTTCGGGTACCAGGACCAGTCGATTGGCCACATGCGCACGAACAGGTCCGCGGTCTGCTTCGGAGCGTCATAGAGGAATTCCGGGATGATCTCGATGGTCCGCAGCGACCAGATGAGGGCGATGGCCGCGAGGATATAAAAGGCTGAGCGCCCGATGCGCTCGCGCAGCGTGAAGCGATCCCACTCGCGCAACGCGGCTGTCTCCGGGCTCACTGGAACAGCCTCCGCACCCAGCCGGAAAGGATTTCACCCACCATCACAATGGCGATGATGGTGAGCACGATGGTGAGTACGAAGTCGTAATCGAAACGCTGGAACGCCGTGAATAGCGTAGCGCCGATGCCGCCGCCGCCGACCAGCCCGACCAGCGCAGAGTTACGCAAATTGGAATCGAGCTGGTAGGCGGAAAAGCCGATAAATCGGGGCAGCACCTGCGGCATCACGCCCATGACGACCACGGAAAGAAACGGCGCGCCGGTGGCGCGCACCGCCTCCATTTGTTTCATCGACATTTCCTCCACCGCCTCGCCGATGAGCTTGGAGAGAAAACCCATAGACGCGATGATAAGCGCCAGCACGCCTGCGAGCGCACCGAAGCCGACGGCTTTGACGAAAAGGATGGCGACGATCACCGGATGAAACGTGCGAAAGAGCGCGATCAGGGTGCGCGATGTCCACGCCAGCGGGGCGGGGCACAGGTTTCGCGCGGCGGCAAGTCCGAGCGGCAACGATAAAGCCACGCCGAAGATCGTCGCCAGCACTGCGATCTGCAGGCTCTCGATCATTCCGGATTGAAGTAGCGCGAGTTTGTCGGGTGCAAAATCCGGCGGAAACATGCGCGAGAGAAAGCGCTCGGCGTGGCCGAAGCCGGCGATGAAACGCGTCCATGTGATGTCGAGGATCGTGCTGGCATAGACGATGTAGAGCGCCAGCACCGCGAACCCGATCCGCATCGGCCAATTTGGCGGAAAGGCAACTCGCGTTGGCGCGGGAGCGGGGATGTCGCTCATTCCAGCCAGCCTTCACCGCCATAAATCGTGAGCAGATGGGAATCTTCAAGCGCGCTCGGCGGCCCGTCGAATACGACTTCCCCTTTCGCCATCCCGACGATGCGGTCGGCGTAGCGGCGCGCGAGTTCGACATTATGGATGTTGACGATCACCGGGATGTCGCGCTCGCCGGCTCTGCGCGCGATCAATTCCATGATCTCGACCGAGGTTTTTGGATCGAGCGATGACGTCGGCTCGTCCGCCAATATCAGATCGGGGTCCTGCATCAGCGCGCGCGCAATGCCGACGCGCTGGCGTTGACCGCCGGAAAGCTGGTCGGCGCGGATGTTGGAGAAGTCGCCGAGGCCTACCGCGTCGAGCAGACGAAATGCACGATCGATATCGCCGGGCGGAAACTTACGCATCCAGGCGCGCCAGACCGGCAGATAGCCGAGCCGTCCGCACAGCACGTTCTCGATGACCGTGAGCCGCTCAACTAAATTGTATTCCTGGAACACCATGCCGATGCGACGGCGCGCCATCCGCAAAGCGCTTCCGCGCAATTTGGCGAGGTCTTGCCCCATGAACAGCATTTCGCCCGCGGTCGGATCAACCAGCCGGTTGATGCAGCGCACGAGCGTGGATTTGCCGGTGCCGGAGGGGCCGATGATCGCGGTCATGCCGCGGCCCTCGAACGTCAACGAGACGTCTTTAAGGACGGCGATGCCGGAGCGGTATTCCTTCCGCAAATGACGGATGACCAGCGAGCGGTCGATCCCGTCGGCTGCCGCCGGTTTGAATGGTGCTTTGGCGTCCATGCGCCCGGCCGTCTGCGGTTGATTATTGTTTTGGCGCCGCCGGTGCTTGCTGCTGCTGTTTCTTGGCGAGGGCTTCGGCTTCGCGCTTCACCTCGGCGTCGTAGGCCGCCTTGTTGTAAGGCGTGCCGGTTTTTTCCGCGACATCGCGCACCACCGCCCAAGTGTCCTTGTAGGTGATCTCGACGAAACGGTCGTCGCCGTTGAATTCCTTCACCATCGAGGGCGGGAAACGGAAATTGAAGAAGCATTCTTTGATTTTCGCGAACAGCTCCGGCTTGAGGTCGTAGGTGAGTGCGAACGAGGAAGTCGGGAAGATCGCGCTCTTGTAGATGACGCGCATCTCGTCGCCCTTGATCGTGTCGCGCCCGACCATACGCTCGTAAACGTCGGAAGCGACCGGCGCCATGTCGTAGTCGCCCGACTGCACGCCGAGCGCCGACTTGTCGTGACCGCCCGACATCAGCGGTTTGTAATCGGTGTCAGGGGTGAGGCCGAGCGGCGGGAACAGCACGCGCGGCGCAAGGTTGCCGGAGTTGGACGAGGGCGAAGTGTGCGCGACACGCTTGCCTTTCAGGTCCGACAATTTCTGGTACGGGCTGTCTTTCTTGACGATGGCAAGCAGATGATAGCCCTGCACGCCTTTATCGGTGCCCTTGGTCGCGAACGGCACTGCGCCCGCCATGTTGACTGCGAAGCCGGTTGGTCCGGTCGAGAAACCGGCAATGTGCAGGCGGCCCGAACGCATCGCTTCGATCTCGGCGGAGTTCGATTGCACCGGGTAATAGACCACGCGCTTGCCCGTGCAGCTTGTCAGATGGTCGGTGAAGGGCTTGAAGACGTTGGCGTAGACGGCGGGGTCTTCGACCGGTGTGTAGGCGAACACAAGCGTTGCGGGATCGCGCCACAGCTTTGGATCTTTCGGCGCGTCGGCGACGAGATCGCCGTTGTCGTCGCAATACAGCGTGTCGAGTTGTCCGCGGTTCTTGCAGGTATCTTGGGCGGTGGCGGCGCCGTTCATCAGGACGGCGATGAGGGCAGCAAGGATGGCGGCGCTAGGCCGCTTGAACTGCTCGATCATGACGTTTCCCCTTGTGCGGCGTTTGCTGCCGTCACTTTTGAATTTCCGCTCAACGATACGCGCGGCCCAAGTTCCGGGCAACGCCGTCTCACCACGAATTTTTATGTACATCCACCGGCGTGCAGCCGCGCCGCCCGGAGAGCACGCAGTCCTGATTTTTGCGCATCTGCGCCATCGTGTTGGCAAGCCAAACGCCGGCCCAGATCAGCCCGATGATGAAGACGAATGCGGCCACGTTCGTGATCATGCGGTGGCGATAGTCGTCAGTGTCGCCGGTCCGCTCATATTTGCCGAGGTCTTCCACCGGCGGCGGGCTGGAGACCGGCCCGGAAGCGCCATGCTGGCCACCTCGGCGGAAGCGCAACACGCGCCGTTCGGTCTCGTTTGGTGAAGGGTTGTCGGATGCCATGACGGGCAGATTAGCATGGCGGGCGGCGGCATTGGACTGTCCGGACGGCACCGCTGGATTTCTCAAGACATTGCGAAAAACAAAGCCGCGCTCAGTTGAACCCTGCGCCGGCCTGCTCATTCTCGCTGGTATCCTTGGCGATTTCTGAGTTTTCCGGCATTCGAGCAAACACGCGGCCATGCCGGCAGCCCAGAAATTCGCCCGGCCTAGCCTAGGCAAGATGAAGCCCCGTTCATGATGCTGAGCGGATTAAATGCGATCTTTCTTGTGGTTACGGCCGGGCTAGGCGAAGATCGTTTCCGGGGCTGGACAACATCAATAATACGGCCTCGCCTTTCATCGGGATAAACCCGATCGGCATTACGACTGCGGCAGCAAGCCGTGGCGGATGGGAGGCGCACCCTTCGGTACAGTCCGGAGGGTCAGTGTGGGGGATGGGGGACGACCGTGTTAGAGGGGCTCGCGTCATTCAATAATTTCGCGCCGGATCTTTCCTGGGGCGCGAAAATCGGTTCGCTGCTGGTCCTGCCGTTCGCGCACGAAGACCTGGCGATCATTTTCGGCGGTTACATCATCGTCAACGATCTGCTGCCGGTGGCCCTCGTCACGCTGAGCATTTACTGCGGCATGGTCGCAAGCGATTTCGCCCTTTACGGCATTGGCGCCGGTGCGCGCTACGTACCCTGGCTCAGCCGTTATGCGGTGGACGATCGGGTTCGCACGTTCGGAGATTCACTTAAACGCAATGTGTTCAGCATCGTCGCGCTCTGCCGCGTGGTGCCGGGCATCGTCTTCGTCGCCTTTGTCGCTTGCGGGTGGGCGCGCGTTTCGCTGGCACGCTTCACGGTCGCGAGCTTGGTCGTCTCGGCGCTCTACTTGCCGCTGATGCTGTATCTGGTCATCGTCTTCGGCGACGCGCTCGACGAACATCTCGGTTTATGGGCTTGGCCGATGCTGTTCCTGGCGCTTAGCGCCACCAGCTTCGCGCGCAAGCGCATCTTTGCATTCGGCGAGAGCAAGGACGTCGAGCCTTTGCCGGTGGCAGACACTTCCGTATCGCACGGCCACCGCGGCATGCCCGCGCTTGCCGGCGCCGACCGCAAGGTCGCCTTGGCCGAGCGCATTCCGCCGGCCCTGTTTTACCTGCCTCTGGTGTTCAACTGGATCCGTCTCGGTCTGCGTCACCGCAGTATGACGCTTCCGACCGCCGCCAATCCGTCGATCCCGACGGGCGGCATGTGGGGCGAATCCAAAAGTTCGTATTTCATCGACGTGAGCCCGGCCGAACGGAAATGGATCGCCGATTTCGTGGTGATCAAGCGCGGCGCCGGCGCTTGGAGCGTTCGCGCGGACATCGACCGTTCCGAACGCTCGCTGGCCGACGCGCACATGGATTATCCGATTATCGCCAAGCCGGATATCGGCTGGCATGGCCACGGTGTGCGCCGCATCGAGAACGCACAGGCGCTGCATGAATACATCGCGCGCTTCCCGGAAGGCGTGCAACTGATCCTGCAGCGTTTCGTGCCGCATGCGGGCGAGGCGGCGGTGCTTTACGCGCGCCTGCCGGGCGATCGCAAAGGCCGCGTTGTCTCGCTTACCTTCCGTTATTTCCCTCACGTGATTGGAAACGGCGTTTCCACCGTGCGCGAGTTGATCCGCAAGGATCCACGCGCGCAATGGAAGTCCGCGCTGCATCTCGGCATCGATCCGACCCATCGCGGAATCGACGAAAAGGGCTTGCTGCGGGTGCCGGCGAGCGGTGAGGTGGTGCAGATCGCGCTCATCGGCAATCAGCGCGCGGGCGCGCTTTATCACGACGCGCGGCGCCACATCACGGCGGCGCTGGAAGAAAGATTCGACGCCATCGCCGGCAGCATGCCGGAGTTCCATTACGGGCGTTTCGATATCCGCTTCGGCTCGGTCGAGGCGCTGATGCGCGGCGACGATTTCTCCATCGTGGAGATCAACGGTATCGGCGGCGAAGCGATCGATGTCTGGGACCCGCGCTTGCCGGTGAGCGAAGTGTACCGGCGGCTGGCCGATCAGCAGCGCCTGCTGTTCCTGATCGGCAAGCGCAATCGCGCGCGCGGCTTCCGCCCGACCGGGATCGGCGATTTCGTCTCCAGCTTGATCCGCCAGACCCAGCTCATCCGCCGCTATCCTGCTTCTGCTTAGATCGCTGCCGCTTTCCGGCGGACTGGAGATCGAGCCGGGTAATTTAACCGGCGAATTTCACCGTTTGTGGCTGGTAAACAGAACCTAAACGGCTGCGCACCAATACCATTGGTTAAGACAATTCGGCCTATATCTGCGGGCTGTAACAACCGTCGAGTAATCGGATGACGGCTCGCGACGATTCCATGGCCATGCCTATGCGTCCGCGTATCGCCATCGGCGAGGCGCTGCGCAACAATTGGCTTGAGATCTGGTACCAGCCGAAAATCGATCTAAAGCGCAAATGTCTGGCTGGCGCCGAAGCGCTCGCCCGCATCCGGCATCCGCAGGAAGGCCTGCTGTGGCCGGAGAGCTTTCTTCCCGGCGTCGATGAAAACAGCCTGGCGCTGCTCACCGAGCACGCGCTGCTTGCGACGCTGCGCAACTGGACGACCTTCGCGGATTCAGGGTTCAATCTGCATCTTGCCATCAACGTGCCGTCGAGCGCGCTTTCGAAGCTGCCGCTCATCGCGCTGGTCGAGCAGCATCGCCCGAAGGCCGAGAACTGGCCCGGCCTGATCCTCGAAATCAAGGAAGACCAGATCGTGCGCGACATCGCGCAGGCGCAGAAGATTGCGCCCCAGCTCAAGGCCTGCGGCATTACCATCGCGATCGACGATTTCGGCGCCGGCTATTCGTCGTTCTCCAGTCTGCGCGATCTGCCGTTCTCCGAGTTGAAACTCGACGGCTCGTTCGTGAAAAATTGCGCGACCGACGCCACCAACGCGGCGATCTGCCAGACGGCGATCGATCTCGCTCACCGCTTCGGCAGCGTTGCCGTGGCGGAAGGCATCGAGAGTATGGCGGACCTTCAGGCGTTGCTCGTGATGGGCTGCGATTTCGGCCAGGGCGTGCTGGTTGCGCCACCGATGCCGAAGGAGCGCTTCCTCGATCTGTTGCGCCAGCGCATGAACAAGCCACAGCCCAAGCAGCCGGCCGAGCCTGCGCCGAACCCGGTCGGGCAAGTCGCTTAAAACAAGCTACCCAACAATCTGTCTTGAAATATTTCAGCGCTTCTCCGCGCCGAACGGCATTTCGCTGTCCGGCGGCGGCAGCATGCGGAACGTGTTGAGCGTCATCGAGATCATCACGTAGTAGCCGAGGATGCCGACCAGTTCGACCGTCGCCGCGTCGCCGAGGAAGGCGTGAACGCGCGCGTAAGCGCGGTCGCTAACGCGTTTGGTGCTGTAAAGCTCCTTGATGAAGTCGTAGATCGCGCGCTCGTCTTTGGGGGCGGTCTTGGGCAAACGGCCCGCACGCAAATCCTTGATCGTCTGCGGTTTGACGCCGGCTTTCTCCGCCATCGGGGCATGCGCGTACCATTCGTATTGTGCGCGCCACATCCGCGCGGTGACGAGGATCGCGAATTCCGACAGGCGCGGTGAGAGCGCCGTCTTGTAGCGGCAATGGCCGCCGAGCCCTTGCGCGAATTTTCCGAACACGGGTGCATGCATCCACACCGCGAAAGGGCCGCTGTTCTTGAATATCCCGCGCGGGCCGGAGCGGATCATGTCGCGCAATTCGCGTTGATCGGCATTCATCTTCTCTTCCGGGATCAGCGCGAGGCGCGGCGCCGGGCGTTTTGCGGGCATCGTCAATTCCTTGAGGGTTGGCGGTGGAGGGCCTTGGTGGGGATGAGTATAATATATCGCAGGCGAATTTTCGCGAGGCCGATCATGACCGACACCCTAATGTATCACGATGGCAGCCGCCGGTTGCAGGATGCGTTCGACAGCCGGCGGATTGCAGACCGGCTGGAAGAAAAGCTCACGCGCACCGCGTTCACTGAGGACGACAAGGCTTTTATTGAAGGCGTGGCTTATTTCTTTCTGGCGAGCGCGGATACGCAAGCTCGGCCGGATTGCTCATTCAAGGGCGGGATGCCAGGGTTCGTACGCGTGACCGGGCCCGCCGAATTGGCGTTTCCGGACTACGATGGCAACGGCATGTTCAAGAGCCTGGGCAACATCGCGGTCAATCCGCATGTGGGGCTGCTGTTCATCGCCATGCACGGCAAACCGCGACGACTGCGCGTCAATGGCAGCGCGTCGATGCGCCGGGACGATCCGCTGATGGCTGCCACCGTCGGCGCGCAAATGATCGTACGCGTTGCGGCCACCGCCATCTTTCCGAACTGTCCGCGTTACATTCCGAACATGCAACTGGTCGAGCCCTCGATCTATACGCCGAAGGCGGGCTACGAACCGCCGGAACCGGCGTGGAAGGGATTTGCGGATTTCAAGGATTGCGTGCATCCGCGGCAGCCGGTCTCGAAGGGCGATCCGCAGGGTTAATGCCCGGCTAATATGGATCGATACAATTCGAGCCATTTGGAACACCGGATTGCAAACTTCCGCGTGTACGTTTGCCCGTATTGAGGGTGGCGTGCATCGCGAGGTTTTGTCATGCGTGTTCTGCTTGTCCCGTTAGTCGCCGTTGGCGCCCTTTTCGGCAGCGCCAATGATGAACCTACCGAACAGATGATGCGCAGTGCTTTCGAGTCTTCGCTGGCTGCGAAAGTGCGCAGCGCGGTCACGTTCGTCTCAGAAACCGGCGGCGCCGAGGCTCTGGCCACGGTTCGCAAGAACGGCACCGACCGTTTCAACATCAACGATTTTCATAAGCGCGAGTGCAAGCGCTCGGGCGAAATGCCCGGCTATGTTTGCAATTTCACGGTTCGCATCGATCTGGTGAACGGTGCGCTGCAGGGCACGATGAGCGGACGCTTCATTGCCGCCCCCGGCGGGCTTGTCTACGCGCCGGAAGCCTGAGTTTTGCTCACTGACGTTTTCGGCTTTTTAGCCCGCCGCTGATGCAACGCGTGGAGCGTATGCTCCGCGCGCTGCCGGCAATCCTGATGCAGTTCTTCCAGTTCCTCGTCGCTTAAATCCTCGATCGAGGCGAAGCGGTTGCGCGCGCCATCGGCCGCCAGCACCAGCTCGGTGAGCTTGAGCTGCAACGCCATCGTGTCCCGGTTCTGCGTATTCTGAATCAGGAACACCATCAGGAACGTGACGATGGTGGTGCCGGTATTGATCACCAGTTGCCAGGTGTCGCTGTAATTGAAAATCGGTCCCGTAATTGCCCACACCACGACGACCAGCACGGCGACGATGAATGCCGAGGGGTGCCCGGTAACTTGCGCCGTCTTATGCGCGAAACGCGTGAAGTGCTTATGTAGCCACGAGCCGTTCGCCCCCGAACGATGATTATGTGCGTCTGCTTTATGATTCATCGCAATCCCTGAACTTGCGCCGCCCGCGGATGAACGCGGCAAGCGGTTGGGAAGTTCCGCTCCCGGAACAAATCGGGCGCCTCCGCATTGTTTTGCCGAGCGGCTATTCATGCCGTGATCGATAAAGGGGATATGCCATGCTCGGTTGGGCCGTAACATTTCTCATCGTGGCTCTCGTCGCCGCCTTCCTTGGATTTGGCGGCATTGCAGGTTTCGCCGTCGAAGCCGCCAAGCTGATCTTCGTAGTCGCGATCATCTTGTTCGCGATCTCCGCGGTCGTTGCTTTGGTTCGCGGGCGCACGCCGACGATGCCTTAAGCCATCGGCACTTCAAACGCTAAAACTCCCGCGCGCCGCAAGGTTCGCGGGAGTTTTTATTTATCGTCCGATTGGAAGCGTTAGTTGCGGTCGTTGCCGGCGAGCACCGCGCGAGTGGTGTGATCGGGGCCGAACTCATCTGTCGTCTCGATCGACATCAATTCGGCCAGCCGCGTTCGCGCGCGGTTGACGCGCGATTTGATGGTGCCGACCGCGCAGCCGCAGATATTCGCAGCTTCTTCGTAGCTAAAGCCGGAGGCGCCCACGAGCACAAGCGCTTCGCGCTGATCGGCGGGAAGCTGCGCCAGCGCCTCGCGGAATTCACCGAATTCGACATGGCCCTGCTGCGCGGGATGCGACTTGAGACTTTCCGCGTAGCTACCGTCGGCGTCTTCCACCTCGCGGCGGCGCTTGCGGTATTCCGAGCGGAAATGGTTGCGCAGGATCGTGAACAGCCAAGCCGACATGTTGGTGCCGGGCTGAAACGAATTGATGTTGGCAAGCGCGCGCAGCAGCGTTTCCTGCACGAGGTCATCCGCGCGATCGACATTACCGCATAGCGATATCGCAAAGGCACGGAGACTAGGCACCGCGCCCAAGACAGAATCGCGTACGGAGTCGTCGATGCGCATTAGCGTTTTCCTTTATCGCCGTTGTCATCGAGCTTGTTCAGCAAATCACTGAAACGATCCGGTACACCCTGGCTCACCACATCGTCGTACATGGCGCGCAGTTGCTGACCGAGCTTTGCCTGGATATCGCGGCCGAGTTTGGCGGTGGATTTCTTCTGGTTGGCTGCGGCGTCCATTGGCGGTTGGGACCCTGTTGGTTTGCGGTCTTTCATCGTCGTCTCTTATCCCCCTGTCCCGCACCCGAATGACTTCAAACGGCGCTGGTTCCCCTCAAGGCTATCCAACCAAAACCCCTGAAAAGCCTAATGGTTCCAAAGATTGGAACTTTTTTCTTCAGGCTGCGTTTGCCTAGGCTAACGTTCAATAGCCATATACCGGGGAGCGTTTCGCGCCTTATTCGCGACGCCTCGTTTTTAAGCGGGAGGGATTCTTGTCGACATCTCAAGCGGTAGCCCAGCATTTGCCTTATCTGCGCCGGTACGCCCGTGCGCTGGCCGGAAACCAGAGCTCCGGCGATGCCTATGTGGCCGCCACCCTGGAGGCGCTGATCGAGGACCCCTCCGTCCTGGAAAAGGACACTTCCACCCGCATCGGGCTCTACCGGCTGTTTTCCAAGATCTGGAATTCGGTCGCGCTCAATGCGAACCCCGAGCCGGCGGCCAAAAACCTGGCCAAGGCGAATAAGCCGGTCGAGGACCGCCTTGCCCAGATTACCCCCAAGCCGCGGCAGGCGTTCCTGCTGGTCGCGCTGGAGGGGCTTTCGGAAGACGACGCCGCCAAGGTGCTCAATATCGACGTGCCGGCGCTGCGCACGCTGGTGGAAGAATCGGGTCGCGAACTGGCCGCCGAGATCGCCACCGACGTTCTCATCATCGAGGACGAGACTTTCATCGCGCTCGATCTCGAGGGGCTGGTGGAGAGTCTCGGCCATAAGGTCATTGGCGTCGCCCGCACTCACAGCGAGGCGGTGACGCTGGCGAAAGCGAAACAGCCCGGATTGATCCTTGCCGATATTCAATTGGCGGACGGCAGCTCGGGTCTCGACGCCGTCAACGAACTGCTGCGCACTTTCGAAGTGCCTGTGATCTTCATCACCGCCTATCCCGAACGCTTCCTCACCGGCGAGCGGCCGGAGCCGGCGTTCCTGATCGCCAAGCCGTTCCAGCCGGCGACGGTATCGGCGGTGTTGAGTCAGGCGCTGTTCTTCGAGCGCAACGCCAAGCGTCGCGACCGCCGGGCGACCGCCTAACGGCCCGGCAGTTTGCGCGCGAGTGCGTAGCCGAGCGCTACGGCTTCTGCCAGCATGGCAAACTGCATGCTGCGCGAGGAGCCGAGCGCACCCGCTGTCTCCTCGTCGATCGGCTTGGCGCGCGTCGCCCACAGGATCACGAAAGTCGTCAACGCCGCGAAGGCATAAACGCCGGCGACGATCAGGCGGGCATACAGCAAGCCATATTGCGTCTCCAGCGCGAGGCTGCCCGCGACGGTGAAATGATAAAGCGCGACGAGCGCGAACAGGCCCAGCAGCGCTGCGCCAATGGCGCGCCGCCGCAACTGGCCGAAAATCTTGCCGAACGCAAAACCTGTGAGTTGATTGAGCCGCATGGCTCTTGCTCGCTAACGGCGCGTTATGCCGAACAGGAAACCGATACCGGCGGCAACGGCCAGCATGGCCATCGGGCGGTGTTCGACCTCATCGACGATGCGCTTGAGGGCATCGCCGCCCATCTTTGTCGCTTCGTCGGCGACCGATTCAGCAACCGTACTGGAGCCGTCGCGCACCCGCTTCATGATGCCGGAGAGCGCGTCGTTAACGAACTCGTTGATGTCGCTGGAAGCGCCTGAAATCTCGCGCTTGGCGTTGCCGTTCAGGCGGCGCAGGCGCTTTTCCAGATCGCTCATCAAATCCTCGATGGCCGCGATCTCGTCGGCGGTGGATGCTGCAACTTTGGAACGCGTCGTCATTTGGTCCTCGCCTCGCAATGAAATGAAATTCGTTCGCGGGACAACGCGTCGCCGCGTCCGAAAGTTCCCACTCGCTCTTGAGTGCAAAAAGAAAAGGCGTAGCCGGCGGTTTATGCCGGCTACGCCTTAAGATGGCCGGCCGAGCACGAGGGGGAGGGGGGATAAACGGCCGGTCGCGAGTACAATGCGCAAGACTGATTCGAGTTCCGTCTTTAGTCGCAGCGGAGAGAAAATATTTACGGTGGGAAAACACGCTGTGGGGGTATAGCTATCAAGCTATATAGATGGACTACTGCGATAAAATTTTCCGCACCAAAACTATTTTTAAAACCGAATACGGTACGGAGTGCGTGATGCTTGCCTTTGCTCTAGATCGGTCATGATCATGACGGACGCGACGCGGGAACGGGGCGCGCAAGGGGAACGGCAGGACACGCAGCAACTTGAGTCGCGCGTTGCGGAGCAGGCTCGCGAGTTAAAACAGGTTCGGGCGAAGTTCGAGCGCTATGAAACGGCGTTGCGCGGATCGAACGTCACCATCTACACCCAGGATCGCGAGCTTCGTTACACTTCCATGAGCCGCCCGATGTTCGGCTATGAAGCCGACGCCATTATCGGCCGCACCGATGACGAAATTCTACCCGCCGAGAGCCGCGTTCAGATCGTCGCGCTCAAACGCGAGGTGCTGGAAACCGGTGCGCCGAAAGACGGTGAGGTCACCATCAAGGACGCCACGGGCGCCCGCAGTTACGATTTGCACATCGAGCCGCTGCGCGATCCAGATGGACAGATTACCGGAATTACCTGCGCGGTCGTCGATGTCACCGAACGCAAAGAGGGCGAGGCGCACTTACGCCTGCTGATGCGCGAGATCACTCACCGCTCGAAAAACTTGCTGGCAGTGATCCAGGCGATGGCGCGGCAGACAGCCCGTCATGCCGGCTCGATTCAGGGATTTCTCGACCAGTTCAGCGCGCGGCTGCAGGCGCTGGCAGCCTCGCACGATCTGCTGGTGGAGGAGAGCTGGCGCGGCGCTTCGCTTTACCAGCTCGTGCGCTCGCAGCTCGGGCATTATTTCGACCGCGGCGGCTCGCAGGTGTCGATCGATGGGCCACCGATCGCGCTTAAACCGGAAGCCGCCCAAAACCTCGGTCTCGCCATGCACGAACTCTCCGCCAACGCGGCGAAATACGGCGCTCTGTCGGTGCCGGCCGGCCGTGTCATGATTTCGTGGCGGCGGCTGGACCTTGCACAGGGCAACGGGCTGGAAATCCTGTGGGTGGAAGAAGGCGGGCCGAAGGTGCGTAACCCGCGCCGCCGCGGATTCGGCAGTCTCGTTATCGAACATAACCTCACACGCTCGGTGAATGCCGAAGTCGAGTTGAAGTTCGCGCCGGAAGGCGTTCGCTGCCGTATTGTCATACCGTCCGCCCAGATGCAGTCCGCCGATTAACCCGGACGGCTTTGCCGGATGGAACCAATTGCGGCTGGTTGGCGTTCTCTTATTGATCGTGCCTGCGGCCTGTAAAGCCCTTGCGATCTGGAGAGAACGGCGATGCACAGCCTGGCTTCATATTTTATCGGTGGTCTTGCGGTCCTTCTGGCGGCCGATTACCTCACGCCGCCGTCTGGAACGGTGCTGGATGCGCGCGCGTCTGCGCCCGCCATTACCGTCGCGGGATCGATTGCGCCCGCGCCGCCCACCACAATCGTTGACCGCACCAACAAGGGCGACCGCCTGATCGTAAATAACAACGCCGTACGCTCGCCGCGCTCCACGCCTGCACGTGTCCCGAAGGTTATGGTCGGTTGCGATCCGGCGTTCAGCCCACTGGCAGTGTCGGCGCGCCTGAATTATCCGAGCCGCTGTCTCGCGAGTAACGAAACCGGACGGAAATCCATCGCCGCCTTGTAACAGCGTTGAATCCGTGCCGCCTATTTCGCGAGGAACAAGCTTCGCCGTTGCGCGTTGTATTGCATCGGTTTATCCAACGGAGGATGCCTATGAACTTCATCTATAAATCTCTTGGCGCCGTCACGGCGCTAGC
>CAMDSH010000040.1 GCA_945907045.1 Rhizobium sp. Q54
GCGGCTTTGCGCCGCGCGCGTCGAAGGGCAGCGTGAAGATCACGCGCAATCTTCCGGGACAACAAATGCGCGGCGACGTGCCGCTGAGCTTCCCGTTAAAGCCCGGCGACACCGTCGTCGTCGGCGAGCGATGGTTTTGATGGCTGCAAAACCCATGAACATCCTGCACGTTTTCCGCGCTCCGGTCGGCGGCCTGTTCCGCCACGTCGTGGATCTGGCGCGCGGGCAGATCGCGCGCGGGCATCGCGTCGGCCTCATCGCCGACAGCCGCACCGGGGGTGAGCGCGCTGAGGAGGCCCTCGCCGCCCTCGCCCCGCAGCTGGCGCTCGGCCTCACCCGTCTGCCGATGCATCGCCAGTTGAACCCCGGCGACGCCATCGCGGCGTGGCACGTCACGCGCCGCATCACGCAAGCCGGCGCCGATGTCGTTCATGGTCACGGGGCAAAAGGCGGCGCCTATGCCCGGCTTGCGTTCGCGCAGCAAAGCGTCGTGCGTGCCTATACCCCGCACGGCGGCAGCCTGCTGTTCGGCCACAACACGCTGGCGGGAAAAATCTATCTCACCCTCGAGCGCATCCTGATGCGCCGCGGCGATCTGTTTTTATTCGAGAGCGCCTACAGCCGCGATATTTTCAACGCAAAAATAGGAAGCCCCGGCGGCATCGTGCGCGTCGTCCACAACGGCGTCTCGAAAGCGGAGTTCGAGCCGGTGGCGCTGGTGCCGGATGCCACCGACATCGTGTTCATGGGCGAGCTGCGTCACGTTAAAGGCATCGATGTTCTGATCGAAGCGATCGGCCAGCTGCGGCAGGATGGACGCAAGTTAAGCGCAACGCTCGTCGGCAGCGGACCCGATGAAACTGCGCTGCGAGCGCAAGTGACGCGCCTTGGGCTCGATGCGGCCATCCGTTTCATGCCGGCGATGGCCGCGCGATCTGCCTTCGCGCTCGGCGGCGTCATGACGGTGCCGTCGCGCGCGGAGTCGCTGCCCTATGCGGTGCTGGAATCCGTTGCCGCGGCCAAGCCGCTGGTCACCACCAGCGTCGGCGGCATTCCGGAGATTTACGGCCCGCTGTCCGACGCGCTGGTGCCGGCGGAAAACCCGCAAGCGCTGGCCAAGGCGCTGGCAGAACAGCTGCGTGCCCGTGTTGCCGCGCAATTTTCGGTGGATGTGATGGTCGAGGGCGTTCTAGCGGCTTACGCCGAGGCAATCGGGCAGAAAGTGGTCTAAATCAGGCACTTATTAATCATTTTCGATACCTGCCGCTAAGCCTTTCTTGAGACTTTTTACATAAAAATCCTGCCAATCACGGGCAAAAATCGGCCGTTTTCCGAAGGGCGCGGAAGCGGCACCACAGCCGCCCTACTTGGCGTCAATCATGAACGACACGAACGCTCGCACAGCTCTGAGCGGCTCGGCAGCCTCGGCGGTGTTCGAGGCTCTGAGCGGATCTCCGCGCGCGCCGAAAAGCGCGCCGGTGTTATCGCAAGCCGCGCTCGACGCCGCGGGCCGTTACGTGCCGCCGGCCTATTCACCGATCGTGCTTGCCGGCGCCGTGCGCATGATCGAGTTCGCGCTCATCTCGCTCGTCGGCCTTTCGGTTTATCTGTTTTACGTCGTGCCGGTGGACGGCTTCGAATGGTATTACGCCGCGGCCATCGGCGGCATCGCCGTGCTCGCGATGCTCGCGTTCCAGACCGCCGACATTTACCAGGTGCAGGCGTTTCGCGGTCACGAAAAGCAATACATGCGGCTCGCCTCCGCGTGGTCGGTCGTGTTCATGATCGTGATCGGCGTTTCGTTTTTCGCCAAGGCGGGCGATCTGTTCTCGCGCGTCTGGCTCGGCAGTTTTTACGTTATCGGTCTTGCGGCGCTGATCGTATTCCGCCGCGCGCTGTTTCTCATGGTGCGGCGCTGGACGCGTGAAGGCCGCCTCACCCGGCGCACCGTCATCGTCGGCGGCGGCGACATGGGCGCAACGCTGATCGAGACGCTGCGCGACCAGAAAGATTCCGGCGTCGAGCTGATCGGCCTGTTCGACGATCGCGGCGACGACCGCTCCTCGGCGGAGTGCGCCGGCCAGCGCAAACTGGGCACCGTCGACGACCTCGTTGAATTCGGCCGCCGCACGCGCGTCGATCTCGTGCTGTTTTCGCTGCCCATTTCGGCGGAAACGCGCCTGCTGCAAATGCTGAAAAAATTGTGGGTGTTGCCCGTCGATATCCGCCTTGCTGCGCATACCAACAAATTGCAATTCCGTCCGCGCTCTTATTCGTTCCTCGGCGACGTGCCGGTGATTGACGTATTCGACCGCCCGATCGCGGATTGGGACGTCGTGATGAAATGGCTGTTCGATAAATTCGTCGGCGGCCTGCTGCTCATCGCTGCATTGCCGGTGATGGCCGTGATCGCGATTCTCATCAAGCTCGACAGCCGCGGGCCGGTTTTCTTCAAGCAGAACCGCTACGGCTTCAACAACGATCTGGTCGAGGTCTTCAAGTTCCGCTCGCTGCGCGTCGATGCAGCCGACGCCACCGCCTCGAAGCTGGTGACCAAGGACGATCCGCGAGTCACGCGCGTCGGCCGCTTCATCCGCAAAGCAAGTCTCGACGAGCTTCCGCAGCTCTTCAATGTGGTGTTCAAGGGCAACCTCTCGCTCGTTGGCCCGCGCCCGCACGCCGTCAACGCCAAGGCCGAAGCGCGCCGCTACGACGAAGCGGTCGACGGCTATTTCGCCCGCCACCGCGTCAAGCCGGGCCTCACCGGCTGGACGCAGGTCAACGGCTGGCGCGGCGAAACCGACACGCAGGAAAAAATCCAGCGCCGTGTCGAGCACGATCTCTACTACATCGAAAATTGGTCGGTGCTGTTCGATCTTTACATCGTGGCGCGCACGCCGTTCGCGCTGATCAAGACCGAGAGCGCCTATTGATTACGCTGGAACAAGCCCGCCCGCGGATCGAGATTCCGCTCGGCGCGATGTCGATGCCGCGCGCTCCCGTTGCGCGTCTGGCGGACGGCTTCCTCCACGCGATGCTGTATCTGACGATCCTCTCGGGGTTCTTCGTCTTCGTTCAGCCCGCGCCTTATGAATATCTCGCGGCGGTGCTGGCTTTCGCCGCGCTGCTCGCGCGTGTCAGGCTCGACCGCAAGCAGATGCCGCTGTTGCTGCTGTTCCTCATTCGCGATGTCAGCGGCGCCATCGCGTTGATGCCCATTCTGCATCACGACGATTCATTCCGCTTTCTCGCAACCTCGTTCTATCTCGGCCTCACCGCCGTTCTGTTCGCCTGCCTGTTTGCCGACGACACCATGCGCCGGCTGGCGACGATGAAGTCGGCTTACGTGATGTCCGGTGTGATCGCATCGATCCTCGGCTCGCTCGGTTATTTCCAGTTGTATTTTCCGATCTATCCGGGCCTTGAAATTTTCTCGATGAACGACCGCGCCGTCGCGGGCTTCAAGGATCCCAACGTGCTCGGCGTGTTTCTCATTCCGCCGATGATGTGGCTGATCGTGGACTTCGTCATAGACAAGGTTCGCCTGCGCCACGTCATCGCAAGCGCGATCATGCTGGTCGGACTGATCCTCGCCTTCTCGCGCGCCGCCTGGGGCAGCTTTGCCTTCACCACCATGATGACGCTGGGGACGATCTTCCTCACGCAGCCAAGCGGGCGCACGCGCAAGCGCATCATCGTCATCGTCCTGCTCGGTACTGCATTCATGGCCGTCATCGCAGCGGGGCTGATGTCGGTCGAGGTCGTGAACAAGATGCTGTTCCAGCGCGCCGGCATTCAGCAATACGACCTCGAGGCCGACGGCGGCCGTTTCAATCTGCAGCAGAACAGCATCAAGGAAATCCTGGTCAACCCGATGGGCATGGGCCCGTGGGGGTTCAGTAAAATTTACGGGATGGTGTCGCACAACACCTTCCTCGGCACGCTGCTCAATCACGGCTGGGTCGGCGGTTTCGCGTACATCCTGCAGGTGCTGATGACGCTCTGGTTCGGATTGCGCGCCGCGCTGGTCCGCACGCCCTGGCAGACATTCCTGATCGCAACCTATTTCACCTTCGTCGCGCTCGTGCTCGAGGCCTTCGTGGTCGATACCGACCACTGGCGGCACTACTACGTGCTGCAGGGAATTATCTGGGGACTCGTGGTCGCGACGATGAATTCTTCACGGCAACGCCAGCAGGGACAATATGCGTAACTCAGGCATAGCAATGGCTCGGCCGTCGTCGATGGCGGCACCGCAGAGCAAATCAAACACCGCCGCGATGCGGCCAAAATCGATCGTGTTTCTCGGCACCGCACACGACAACGGCGGCAGTTCGATCCTCGCCACCAATCTCGCCGAAGTCATGCGCGCGGAAGGCCACCATGTCGAGGAATGGTATCTGTTCGATTCCGACGGGCATCATCCCGCCGGAACGCGCATCTTCGTCAAGCAGCAGCGCGCCCGATCGCCGCTCACGCTGATTTCGCTGTTCGCACGCGTCGTCATCGCGCTGTGGCGGCACAAGCCCGATGCCGTTTACGGCTTGCAGTCGCTGGCGAACCTGATCACCGGCATTGGCGGGCGGCTCGCGGGAATCCGCAACCGTATCCCGACCTATCACAGCGCCATCGTGCATCAGAACGCGGCGCTGATGAAAGTCGACCGCGTTGCCGGCAATCTCGGTTTCTACACGCGCGTCATCACCTGCGCTGAGACCGTGGCCGAAACCTTCGTGCCGAATGGGCCGGCTTACGCAAAACGGCTCACCGTTGTCGTCAACGGCCAGAAAAAGCCTTCGACGTTCGCGCGCGACGAGGCCCGCCGCGAACTGGGGCTCAGCCCCAACGACATTTTTGTCGGGCAGATCGGGCGCTTCGACTATCAGAAGAACCAGAGCCTCACGCTTGATCTCATCAAGGACCTGCCCGGCATCAAGCTCGCGCTGCTGGGCGCGGGACCGGACGAGGCGGCGGTGAAGGCCGCCATCGCGGCTGGGCACCTCGAAAATCGCGTTCAGATTCTCAAAGCCATCGATCATGTGCGCATCGGGCTGTTCTACGCAGCCGTCGATGCCATCGTGTTTCCCTCGCGCTTTGAAGGCCTGAGCCTTGCCGCCATTGAGGCGCTGCATGCCGGCGTCCCGCTGGTGTGCTCGGACATTCCCTCGTTCCGCGAAATGTTCCGTGACTCTTCGCTGCTGAGCGAGACGCTGCTGGCGCCGCTCAACGACCGCGTACGCTGGCTGACCCAAATCCGCGCCGTGTTGTCTGACACCGCGACACGCTCGCGTGTCGTCTCCGAATTGGCGCGGCTTTCCCCGTCTTATTCGTTCGACAGCATGGCGAAGAAATATCTCGCGGTGATCGATCAATGACAATGGCGGCTCTCCCGGCACAAGGTGCACGCAAATCCTTTCTTGAGGCGCTACGAAGCTCGCCTATCGCGAACCTCGTATCGTTGCGCTATTTCATTTTGCGGTTCTCCACCGCCGGAAGCGCGCTGCTCGCGGGCCTGATCCAGACTTTCGTCTTTGCGCGCGTATTGGAGCCCGAACTGTTCTCGATCTACATTCTGGTCGGAACGCTCGGCATTTCGATGTGGCTGTTCGATCTCGGTCTGCCGAAAATCCTGTTCGTCGAGCTGCGCGCGCGCCATCTTGCAGGTGAAAGCAAGGAGCAGATCGCGCAGCAGGCCAACGCTCTCGCTTTGCTCTATGCAGCGCTGGTCGGCATTGGCGTGCTGATTTGCTTTGCCGTCATGGCGGCGCGGCCCTCCGTCTCCACTTCAGATTCGACTTGGCAGGCGGCGGCGTTTGCGTTGTTTTTTCTGTTCTCCGCGCTCAATCTCGTCTGGTTCGTGCTGCGAAATCTGAGCATCGCCGTCGATGAGTTTATCTATTTCGAAACGCTCGAAGCGTTGCGCCGCGTTGTTCATATCGCGGTGATGCTGGCAATGCTGATTGGCCTGCCCTTCGCGGTGTTCCTGCTGGCCGCGAATGCGTTGTGGGTTGTGCTGTTCACGCTTGCCGTGAAAAGGCTGCTCGCGCGTGGCGCGCTCACCCGCCAGCTGCGCGGCGTTTTCTCGCGGCTTGGTACTTTCTTCCGTATCAACCGCAAGGCCGCGCTACGCACCGGCACGCACGCGGCAAGCGAGCTCTACATCCACAACGTCATGTACCTCGCCGTGCCGCTGGTCTTCGGCCTCGGTGCGCCGACCATCGTGCTGGACACGACGTTCAAGGTGTTCTTCGGCACGCTAGTGCTCTATTCCGCTGCCTGCGATTTGCTGGTGCCGAAGCAGACCGCCGCCTACGCCGCGCGCGATGCCCGCACGCTGATCCGCGCCACCGTCATGGCGGCGCTGCTGTGCGCCGCACCCGCCATCGCCATTGGTGCGCTTCTGATGTTTGCCGCCAACGATCTGTTCGCGCTGCTGCTCGGCCCGGCGGCGACAATGCCCGCCGCCATCACGCCGATTTTGCTCGTGCTGCTCGCCGCGGGCGTTGCAAAAACCGTCGCGAATTTTCTGCTTCAGCACACCGGTTTCTTCCGCGACATCTCGCGGCTTGCGCTAGCGATCGCCGCAGGAACCACCGCCGTGGTCGCAATCGGCGTCATCGCAAAGCTCGATCTGATCCAACTGCTCGCCATCTACACTGCCGCCTACGCCTGCGGCTCGCTGCTTTATCTCGCGCTCGCCATCGTCAAACCGATCCGGCTGGCGCCCCATTCGCAAGAGGGCTGAAACATCATGCTGAGCGTCGCCGTCATCATCGCTACCAAAGGCCGCCCGGAAGTCGTCCGCGCGCTGGCCGAAGCCTTGCGCAAGCAAACCTCGGCGCCCGAGCTGCTCATCGTCTCGGCGTGCGATCCTGCCGACGTGACCGATGTCGCCAAGGTCAATCCAGCGGTGAACGTCGTCTACAGCCCGGCCTGCCGCGCCAGCGCAACGCCGCGCTCGCGCTGGTGCCGTCCAACATCGACATCGTCGTGTTCTTCGATGACGATTTCATACCATCGCGCTTCTGGATCGAGCGCGTACGCACGATATTCGAGAACGCGCCGGAGATCGCTTCACTCACCGGAGAGGTTCTCGCCGACGGCAGCAAGACCGAAGGCGTCGCCTGGGCGCATGGCGTTAACATCGTCGCGGAAGCCGACGCTGCGCGCGGGCCCCTCACCGGCAAGATGGCGTCGTGGCAGGAAGACTATTCGCCGCTCGGCTGCGACATGGCCTTCCGGCATTCGGCGATGGCCGGTCTGCGCTTCGATGAGCGGCTGGTGCTTTACGCCTGGCAGGAGGATCGCGACTTCGGCGCGCGCGTCGCCAAGCGCGGCCGGCTGGTGTGGACCAACGCGCTTTGGGGCGTTCACCTCGGCACCAAAGGCGGGCGCGTGCGCGGCCGGAAATTAGGTTATTCGCAGATCGTCAATCCGCGCTATCTCGTCGCCAAGGGCACCATGCGGGCGACGGACGCGATCCGCCTTGCCGGCGGCAACATCATCGCCAATGCGGTCAAATCGTTGCGGCCGGAGCCCTACATCGACCGCGCCGGGCGGTTCGCAGGCAACCTGCTCGGCCTGATCGATCTCGTCACCGGCAAGTGGAAGCCGGAGCGCGCCGCCGAGCTATAAACCGCGGCCATAATACGTGGACTTAATACGTAGTCTTGGGTCGTTGCACCGCACACGGTGCCTCCCTATAGTCCGCGCCGTCAGTCGGGGCGTAGCGCAGCCCGGTTAGCGCACCAGTCTGGGAGACTGGGGGTCGGGAGTTCAAATCTCCCCGCCCCGACCATTCAAATCATCGTCCACAATCAGACCCGATAACTCGCATGACTGACTCGGAAGACAGGCCGCCTCCAGCGGTCGGGGCCTATTGGATCCGCGAGGAAGATTATCCGTCGCTGCGAACGCTTTTTCCCGATGGCGGCAAGATGCCACCCGCCTGGAAGGAATGGCTAAGGATGGCCGAGGAAATGGAGCACGGACTCAAGGCCTACGGGCACGTCGTCCTGCGCGTTTACATCGACCCGAAAACATTTCCCGATTGGTGCGCCGCACACGGCACAAGCTTGGGCTCCGATGGACGCAAAAAGTTCGTCGCAGCGGCTGTAACAGAGCGATACGGCGATCAAAGCTGACCGGTTCCGGTTTTCCAGCCGGCTCGGTCTTGGGGTTTTGGCCGTTCTCAAGCGGCCGGGGCCGCCGGCGCCAAAACCGCTAAAACCTCGTTTTCCCCTGAATTCCTGCATGAAAGCGAACACTCGTGTTCCCTCAAGGGCAATCTTCGCGCTAACTCATTCAACGTACGATTCGGAAAATTTGGAGGAGACATGGCCAAGATGATGTCGAAATCGGAGATCATTCAGAAAATCGCCGAGCAGCATTCGAATGTGTCGCGCAAGGATGTCAAAGGCATCATCGAGTCGCTCGCCGAGGTTGGCTACAAGGAACTGAAGAAATCAGGGACGTTCCTTGTGCCCGGATTTGCCAAATTCGTTGTCATCAAGAAACCCGCCACCAAGGAGCGGGCCGGCATTAATCCGTTCACAAAAGAGCCGACGATATTCAAGGCGAAGCCGGCCCGGAAGATCATCAGGGCCCGTCCGGTCAAGGGCGTCAAAGACGCAGTCTCGTAGCGTCTAAAAAATACCGGCGGCGCTCGGGCAAGATTCATTGCAGCGCACCGCCGTGAGCGGAAGTAGGTCGGCAGCGGAAGCCGCGGCCTCGCTATATGAGGTTCGCTCTTGCGCAGGTTGCGGCGATGAAAGTCACGTCCGCCCTTCTCCTGATGAGCGCCCTCCTCGCGCCGCCGGCGCTCGCGCAAGGTTTCGCGCCGCCGCCGCAGCCGACCATCAATGAGCCCGATCCCGGCATCGACAACTCCGCCAACGAAGCGGCGCTGGGGGAGCAATACCGCCACCAGCCGGTGTTTTACCGCAGCGATTACGCGCCCGGCACGATCGTCGTGAACACCGCCGAGCGTTATCTCTATTTGATCATGAGCGGCACCACCGCGATGCGTTATGGCGTCGGCGTCGGCCGCGACGGCTTTCAGTGGGGCGGCACTCACCGCATCAGCCGCAAGCAGGAGTGGCCGGACTGGACGCCGCCGCCGGAGATGATCGAGCGCCAGCCGTATCTGCCGCGCTTCATGGCCGGCGGACCGGGCAATCCGATGGGCGCGCGGGCGTTGTATATCGGGGAGACGGTCTATCGCATCCACGGCACCAACGCGCCGGAGACAATCGGCCACGCGGTGTCATCCGGTTGTTTCCGGCTGGTGAATGACGAGGTGATCGATCTTTATGGCCGCGTGCCGGTCGGCACCAAGGTGATGGTCAAGCACCAGTAGCGGCGGCGCGGATTGACTGGACGATCGGACCCGATCCGCCGATAATATGACAGCCGAGAACCAAAGAGATGCGCATGCGCATATATGTTCTGCCGGTACCGGCGATGGTGCTGCTTGCTGCGTTGATGGCAAGCCCGCTTGTCCTCGCACAGTCCGGCAGCACCGGCGGCGCCATCGGCAAGCAAGGTAAATCAGCCTCGGGCGGCGATGATCAGCCAGCGCCGCGTCCTGCGCCGCCGCGGCAAAGGGTACGCGCACCCGCCGACGATAGCGATGCCGAGCCTCGCTCCGCCGCCCGCTCCGACGGCAACTGCGGACGGATCGCCGGAACATGGGCATGGTTCAATAGCGTCGATGTGGTGATCAACGCGGGCGGCACCATGCAGTCCAGTAACGGCTACCGCGGAACATGGAGCTGCGAAGACGGAATGTACACGCTGGTCTGGCAGCCGCTCGGCAACCAGGACAAGCTCATGCTCTCATCCAGCGGCAAACGGCTGTCCGGCAGCGGCATGTTCGGAATCGCAGTTTCCGGCACGCGCAAATAAAATTACAAAAGTGAAATTGATTCAGCCGCGTTGAATTTGCGCCGCTAGTTTTTCGGCTTACCGACGCCAAGCACACAACGCCCGATGTTGCCGACAATACTTGTGACGGTACCGACGACAGCCGCGGGCAGATCCTGATTTTCCTTGGGCGTGCCCGCGAGGTTGTTGCAGTCCGCAGAACTATTTGGCTGCTCGTCGCTGGGACGCGCCCGCACGGCGACGCGCGGCTTTACCGGTTGCGGTTGCGGTTGTGCCTGCACCTTCGGCTCGGCCTGCACGGGCGGCTTTGCCGGTTGAGACTGCGGCTGGTCGTCGTGACTGGTGGCGGACTTGCCTTGCTTGCCGATCGATCCGCCGGCGCTCCCGGATTGCGCGATGACGATCGGCTGTTCGATCGCGCCCGCAGGCGCATCGAACAACGCAGCGGCTATGAGAGCAAGCAATGCGATGAAAATGGGCATCAGGCTCTCGTTCTGCCGGCAACGGTTCCGGACTTTGACACTTTATGAAAGCGCAGCGTTTTCGATCCTAGCGTAATCAGGTCGCCTTCGGCCAGCGTCGCCGTGTCGATCCTTTTGTTGTTTACCAGCGTGCCGTTGGCGCTCGACTGATCGACAATCGAGAACGCACGATCCCCGACCTGCTGCAATACCGCGTGAAAACGCCCAACGCTCGGATCGCTGAGCACGATGTCGTTGTCCTGATTGCGGCCGATACGCACGAGCGGCGCGTTTACCGGATGGCTTGTCCCGCTCTCAACGTCTTCCAGCGTTGCCAGAATACGACGCGCAGCCGGCGGCGGGCTGACGGCGGCAGCGGCGGCGGGCGCTTCCGGCTTGGCCTCCCCGCCCCGCCTGCGGCGGACAAATCTCACCCCTGCGAACGCAATCCCGGCCAGCACGGCAACCGCCAGCGCAATCGGCGCGCCGGCGCGCATGAGCTGATCCGTGGAAGCCGCCGGCAAAGCCGCAGGTACCGTCATTTCCAGCGCTTGATTGCCGTAGATCATACGCAGCTTGATGCCGGATGCATTTTCCCACGGCAGTTGGAACGCGCCGGCCAGCGGAAACGTCACTGCAGCGCCGCTGTCGATGTAGGCAAACGGATTGTTCAGGAATACATCGAAACCCGTCGACCCGATCACATCGCCGCCGGTTCGCAACGCCATATCGACGACCGGCGCGGGATCGGCGGTGCGCACTCCCGCAGCGTTCGCCACCACAAACACAACCGCGACACCATAGCGGTTGGCGGCCGCGACGACATCGTCCGCGCGCGCAGGGAAATCGCTGTAGCCGTCCGTGAGAACGAAAAGCGCGCGCCGGTTCGCCGGCACGCCACTGATGGCGTTGATCGCCTTGATCACCGTCTCATCGCGATTGGCTTTTTCGTCTTGCGGATCGAAGTCGAGGACCACTTCGATCAACTCGGCGGAACTCCCCGTGCGGGGCGTCACGACGGTGAGATCGGCGCCGTATTTCATGACGGCAACGCGGTGATGCGGCTTGAGCTGGCTCATCAGCGCGATCAGCAGCGCATTGTTGGCCGCCAATTCCTCCGCGCGGGCCGAACTGCTCACATCCACCAGCAGCCCGATCATAGTGACATCGTTCGGCTGCGGGTAAGCTTTGAATTCCGATTGCGTCAGCGCGCGGCCGTTGATGTCGGCAACCACGGCATCGAGCGGCGTCGGCAGCGGCCGCAGGAAGCGCCAGTTCAGGAATAATTGCGCATCGACGATTTCAGCGCGCGTTAAAAGCCCATCGCGATAACCGGTCACGACCTGGGCGCGCACCGGCGCAGTAACGGCAAATGCCAGCGCGGCCAGTAGCAGCAGGCGAAGCACACGAGTCTTGCGTTGATTTTTTTTCATGTCCATCACGGCCCCGGCGCATAAGATTCAATCGTGACCGGCCCGCCGGATGTGAGTTGATGATACAGCCTTTGTGCGCTGTCGCGATTTTCGTATGTCGTCTGTAACTGCGCCGCTGCGGGTCCCTGTACCGGCGGCTTTAGTCTGGCGGCACTCCACAGGTCCCCTGTGCTTTTGAGGGTATCCGTACCGCTGGTGATGAGACCACCGTACTTTTTGCCGGCTATGGTGGCGATGTCGCCGGCAAGATGTCCGCCTGCCTGCGCCGCGCCCGCCCAATCTTTTTTCAATCCGCGATCGGCGATGTCCAGAACATCCTTCGCGGTTCCAAGACCGGTGCTGATACCGCTTCCGACGCGCGACAACGTGCTTGGCGTCTCCGGCACTTTATTAGCCAAGTCGCGGGCGAGGTTCGCCACTCCCGTGGCTCCTTCGGCCTTGAAGGCTTTGCCTACGTCCAAAATTTTATCGCCAAACTCAACGGTCTCTTTTACTTCGAATGGAAACTTTCCGACCGCGGTCGCGGTCTTGCCTGATTCAATAAATTTTTCGGCGCGCTTTTCGAGCGGCTCTATGGGTTTTGGCGCGGCAGGCGGTGTGCCCTGGGGCGGCGTTGCGCCCGCGGGCGGCGGCGCCGATTGTTGCCGCACCCAAGCAGGCGTGCCGGGAATCGGCGCCAAGGGATCCCCCGACTGGTTTTTTGTGCGCTCACGGCCAAGTTCAATCCTCTTGTGAAAGGACTCGGCTATGTACTTTGCGCCCTCGACGCCGTGTTCGATCGTTTCCTTCACCGCCTCGGGGCCTTTGCGCGCGAGCAGATAAGTGGCTGCCAACGGCCGGCACGTCACAAGATCGGGACAATAACGCACTGCCCACTCCGCGGCAGTGGTCGCAACCTTGTCGCCTAACATGCCGGTATGTCCCTTGATCCCGTCGCTGCGCGCCTGCCGGTACAAGTCCGCTGTTTTTGCTTCGCCGCTGCGGAAGGCGTCGAGCGAATTTTTAATCATTGCCGTCTTGAGAAGTTCAGCCAGGTCGCCTTCCGACAGGCCGAGCTCCTTCAACTCGGTCATCACCCGCTGCGCGTTTTTCAGATTCTGCGCATCGGCGTTAAACATCAAACGCTCATCCGCCGACCAGTCCTTGCGCGGTTTTTTCAGCTGCACGAAATCCCACAGCGCATTCGGCCAGTTCACTTTCTTGTCGATGAGATCGATGACTTCTTTCGGAATTTTCACCGCAATCTTGGGCTTGTCAGGAGAATTCGACGTCGATGGCGCGCCTCCCCGGACACATTGCTTCGTGTATTCCTTTTTCAGCTTGCGAAGCCGGTCGTCGATTGCGATCCGCACGTTTCTTATGATGTGACGGTCGATTGATAATTTTCCCGCGCTGCCATCGTTCGGTGGAATCGTAATGCGGTGGCCGACGGATGGCGGAAGCGCATCGTTGAGCGCGCCTTGGTCGCGGATCCACTGAGGAAGATTTTTTTGTGCTTCCGGCGGGAGACACGTGTTGTATCCATATTCATTTATTTTCGCTTGCAGATAGCCGCCAGCCAGCGCCCGCAAAACAGGGTTTATGGGAACATGCTGTAAGGCCTCGGCAGCATTGGCCAGGCCGCCAATCGTTTTGTCACGGTTATCTTGAAGAGTATTAAGCGGCTCGCCGTCGAGAACAAATGAATCAATATAGCGCGCGGCGTCGGACATCTTGAATCCGGGCAGCGTGCTCTGATGCAGGCCCGATGCGTTGAACGTGGTGCCTTTAACGTTGCAGATCGGCTTGTTGCCGCAGGCTTGCACCGCCGCCAGCGTCGCCGCAGCGGCCATGCCGCCGCCGAGCGAATGACCAATCACCTCAAAGCCGCGATTCTGCGCACCTAGGGTCTTTTCCAGTTCAGCCCCGAGACGCTTGGCGTTTTCGTAATACTCGGAGCGGACGCCCTGCGCTTGCGGGAAATTGCCCTGGCACCAGTCTGCCGCCGCTTCCGTTGTTCCACGAAACGCCAGAAAAACCTTGTTGGTGATTTTATCCCGGTAAATAACGGCGCGATATTCCGATTTATCCGGATTGATAAGGCGCTTGATCCTTTCTTCGGACAGGTCGGGAAGCAGCTTGCGCAGCTCCTTCATGTCATTGCTGAGGACCTCGAAACCCGCCGGCGCGCCGGAAGACTTGGGGTCGTGAGGAAAGTAAGCATCCTGCGCGAGACGCGCGCGCGGGATGGCGTCGGTGAGATCGTTGATCTCCGCCTGCATGATGTCGCACGGACCGGGCGGCGGCGAATGGACGCGCTTAACCTCCGGCTCCGGTTCGCGCAATAACGGCACCGTTTTCGAAAGATCGACCGGCGGCGCGGGATCGTCACATAGATTGACGCCTTCCGGATTTGCCTGCTGGCCGAAGAACGCAGTGCCCGCGCGCGACTTGCAGTCGTCCTTGCTCGCCTGTTTCGGCGAAGGCGGCGGTGGTGGCGGCGGAGGCGCTGCCGCGACCGGAGGAGCCGGCGGTTTTGGCGGAGGCGGCGGGGGCGCTGCGGCAACCGGAGGCGCAGGCGGCGTATTGTCGCCAGCCGAGGGCGGCGCGGGCGCAGGAGTCTGCTGCGGTTTGCCGCCGCTCGGCTTCTTTCCGCCAGGGGTGTCCGGGCCACCCGCTTTCGCCTGCCCTGGCTTCGGGTTCTGGTCGCGGAAAAATTTAAAATCAATCGGCCGGCCGAACTCGTTGCAATCGATCAGCACCGCGTTGGCGCCGCCCGATCCAGTCATCGCGCCGCCGGGCGCCGTGCCCGGCTTGCAGCCGGTGCGGCCGGCGGCCGGATTGACAGACGAATTGCTTGGCAATTTGTCGCCGCTCGGTTTCGGCGCCTGCAGTTCGACACCACCCGAAATCGAAACAGAACTCGCGTCAGTGCCCGGATCCAGCCGCTTCGGGGCCTGCACGACAAAAAGCAGCGACGGAATCTGCGACGGGCCATTCCACACCGCGCGCTGCGCTTCCGGCAATTTGAGCCTGGCGTTTTTCGTTTTCAGCCATTGCGCGGCGTAAGAAAGTTTTCCGGCCTCGCGCAATTCGTGAAACACATGCGGAAACGCGCGCGAGAAGTCTTCGTAGAGCGACGTCAGGAGAGTTTCGTATTCGCCCGGCTCCTGATCCGGCAGATCGTCGCCCGTGACCGAATCCGTACGGCGGATGTTGATGCGCATCTTGACGTCGGAGATCGCCAATATGTTGTTGCTAGGCGAACGCGCGGCTTCGATGTAGTCCACCGATATCCACGTCCGCCGGTTCGACTTGGTGTCCGGATCGGTTTTTCCCTTGGCGAACGAATACTCGGTCTGAAAATTTGGAATCTTTTGCGTCAGTTGCGGCATGCGCGTGAGGTATTTCAAAAAGTAGTCGCTCTCGAACATCAGTTTGGCGAGCAGCGAATTGCGCGGAAGATTATGAAACACCAGGGTGATCATCGCCTGATTGCGCAACGACGGGGTGAAATCGGTGAGCTGGATGTGGATTTCGTCGCGCGACTCCCACAACTTCACCAGCGCAAGCTGATAAACCGTCTGGAATTGCCGATCGAACTCGCGCAGTCCGATTTCGATTGATTCCGGCACCGGTTTCTTGTCCGCGATCGCCACGTCGAAAGCCGCGGTCGCCGGAGCGCTCGCCAGTGCAAACGAGCGCTCGATGCTCTCGAAAAATGTCCGGTAAGTCTTTGCGAGACCCTGCGCGTCGGTGATCTTCCCTTCTTTGACGGCCGCGGCATTGCGGTTGAATTCGTCCATGACCCCGGCTGCCGCCAGCAGTTCCTTCAGCATGTCCTGCGTAATATTCGGAAGCGCGCGATACGCCTTCCCGAGCGCATCGACAATTTTCGCGGCGCGTTCGTTGCCAGCTCCCGCGAAAATGCGCGCCAGTATCTGATAGCGGTCGGAGGTGCTCCACGGATTATCGGATTTCTCCGCCGGTCCGGCAGGAGGATTCACGCCGAACGCATTGAGGAAGCTGCGGCCCGTTGGCGTAAGAGCCCCCTTGTCGTCAATCCAGGGACCCCACTCGCCGACGATCTTTTTCCATTCCTCTTCGGACTTCAGGCGCTTGTTAAGTTCGATCCATGCCGCGCGCGCTTCCGCCGGAGGGTCGAGCGAAAATGCCGGTGTCGGGTAATCGAGAAACGTTGCGAGATAATCCAGATAAGGGATTTGCCGGTCGCCATAGGCCGGATCGTAATGACCGGCGAGACTGATTTTTTGCGTTCTCGGATCGTATTCGACCTGATCGAGCACGTTGAACGGCTGCGGCGTCTGCGCGCGGACGGCGGAAACGATCAACACCAGCATCGCAAGCGCGCCGAAGAGACGGCGAATGACAATCGTCATCGGATGTCTCCACGGATCGAGGGATTGGCGCGCGACAGTCCGGATTTGTCATCCAGTTCCGGCTGCGCCCCCCACAACTTGTTCCACAAGCCGCCAGCCCATGAGGTCGTGCGCGTCCATAGCGAAGGCGAGGCACCGGCAGGCGCGGACGGCGCTACCGGCCCGGATTTATTGTCAGGCGCATTTGCCTGAGGGTTTGCATTCGCAACTTTTGGCGGAGGCGTGGCGGATGAGTTGAACAAATCGACCATGTTGCCGGTGAGCGCCGCACCGCGCTCGCGCGAAGCAACCTGCGCGCCGGCGAGATAGGCGCGGATACCGGGTCCCGCGCCGCCGGCCGGGTCATCTGTGCCATCCATATCCTTGCCGGGATCTTTGTCCTTGTCGCCGTCCTTGGCCGCGGTCTTGCTGCCGTCTTTGCCGCCATCTTTTCCGTCTTTGGCCCCATCCTTTGCACCGTCTTTTGCGCCGTCCTTAGCCCCGTTCTTGGCCCCATCCTTGGCCCCGTCTTTGGCTCCATCCTTGGCGCTGTCCTTTGTGCCTTTAGGATCGCCCGGCTTTCCTTTTTCAGCGCCATCCTTGTCGCCCTTGGGATCGCCCGCCTTTTCCTTCTCAGGACCGTCCTTCTTGTCGCCGGAATCGCCCGTCTTCGGATCGATAGCCGCAACCCGCTTGCCCTTGCCATCGTCACGCTTGTCTTTTTCATCGCCGCCGCCGATGGCGTTCTTGTCGGCTTTCGGATCGGGTTTTTTACTGCCGCCCGGCTGATCTTTTTTGGGATCGTCGGCGGAAGTGACGGACTTTCCCCGCTTTGCGCTCTCTGGCTCGTTCGCCGCGCCCTCTTCGGGTTTGTCGTCCTTGGGCTTATCCGCATTCTCGCCCGCTATATCTTTTTCATCCTTCTCTTCATCGCGCTTCGTGCCGGCTTTCGTTCCGCCACCGGCCACTGCGATGACGCGCTTTTTTGTGTCGGTGGAGACATTGCTGCCGTAGTCGCGGACTTTGCCCTGGTTAAGCGCGATGCCCCGGCCGACGCTGCGCAGATAGGGGCGCGCGCCTATTCCTGAAACCGGATTGGCGACGATCTCCTGCGGCAACGGCCTCGCCCATCGCGATTCCGCCGGCTTTTGCACCAGCGTGCCTGCGGGCGGCTTCACCGCCCAGTCCGCCGGAGGCGCCTGAACGCGAAATTCGACCTGCGAACTCCAGGGCCGCACATCTTTCAGATACGGGCGCTGCGCCAGCGAGCGCTCAACCGGCGGCGAGGTTTCTTCGGCGCGCGGGCGCGTCCAGTCGTAATTGCGGCTGCCGGAATCGTTCGGCTTGTAATATTCGCCGGTGAACATTTTAATTCCGGGCCGGTCGCCGGACGAAATCGGCCCGGCGTCAACTGTCCCCGCCGCCGCGAATGCAGCGAGCAGGACCGCCAACCCCCACGCGTAAATGCGACAATGCCGCTTCACAGCGCGTTCCTTTCAGAGCAGCAAAATCGACCACATGATCCCGCCACCCACAACATAAAATCCTAAGCCACGGGCTTGCGCGATCACGGTCTTGGGGACACGAAACGAAATATTCGTCACGGCAGCGCGTTTGGTGTCCGGCTTGATATCCACCTGAACCGGCCTCACTTCGTCGTAAATCCAGTCGTTTTTTCCATCGGTGCCTGCGCGCTGAACGCCCGCGCCGAACCATTCAAGATGCGCCGATTTCCACTTGCTTGTCGGAGCTAGCGAAAAATTCATGTATTCGACGGCATAGACGAAAGCATCGCCCGCGTCGGTGCAAGTGATGATTCCGTTCGCAAGAAGATTGTCGTTGTCCGGCGAGGCAGCTTTGAGCTGCCGTAAGCCTTTCTCGCCTTCGCAGGTTATCTTCTGCGCGCCCCAGTCAGCCTGGCCGACAACGGCACTTGAGTCAGGCGCGGGCGGCTCCTGTTTTGCCGACGCATTGTCGGACGGGAGCGCGACAATCGATGGCATCACCGTATTGCTCGGACTGGGAGATCGCGTAGCCGATGGAGGCGCTGTGTCTTCCGTATGCGGCCCCATAATATTCAAGGTCCAGAAAATGCCGCCGCCCACCATGTAAAAACTGAAACCGCGCGCTTTCGCCAGCGTCGCCTTGGGGACGCGGAACGACAAATTGGCAATCGACACGCGCGCGTTGCTGCCCCTGATGTCCACCCGGACCGGCCTCACCTCATCATAAATCCATTCGTTGCGCCCGTTGCCTCCATCGCGTTGCGCACCGGCTCCGATCCAGTCGATGCGCGCATTTTTCCAGCTGGTGCCGGGCGACAAAGCGAAATTCATGTAGTCGATGCCGTAGACGTAGGCGTCGCCATCGTCCCGGCAGGTGATAACCCCGCTCACAAGAACATCCGCGCCTTCATAATTGCCGGCCCTGTAGCGTTCGGCCTGCTTTGCACCGGAGCAATTCGAATAATTGGCGCCCCAGTCGGCATCGTAAATATTCTGCGCCAGCGTAGGCGTGTTCCAGAACGCCAGCAAAACCGCCAGCGCTCCCGCCATCCCGGCGGCCGCGCCAAAGCGTTTCTGCGGGGTCTTGTTGCGCGTCATGGCTCAATCCGCACATCGATGGTCGCGGATTGACTCACGGTCACATGCGCGATCGTTTTAATGACATGCCTTTCCGTCAGCGTAATCGCGGGCAATTCAACCCGGCCATTGCGGTAGAAAATGTTGCCTTTCACTTCCACCGGAGTGCTCTCGTTCGGCGTGCTGTAATATTCGTAGGCAATCTTATAAACGCCCGGTTCGGCCTTCGGATGCTGCCAAAGCTCGACACCGGGGCCGCGCGTGTTGTCGTAGCTTAGCTGGGCGTCGGTGTCGGGGTAATCGGTCCGCGTGCGATTGTTCTTGGCCCAGAAGAATTCATTGCCTTTCGGATCGTAGACGTGCAGATCGATGTCGAAATTGCCGAATGAATTCCATTCGATCGAGACGACAATAAACGTGCTGGCCAGCGCCGCCTCGCAAGAAGCAATCGTTTTCTCGATCACCGCGCGGTCGGACTTGCATTGCCGCAGCGTGACTTCGCTTTCCTCTTTCTTTTGTTCGGCTTGCTGCGTCTTCTGATAATTCGGGAACAAAATGACCGAAATCAGAATGAACGCGCCAAGGCACGCCGCGAACAAATCCAGCACCGACATGCTGAAGATTTCGATGTTGCGATTTGGCCGCCTCAAGCGCGTCTCCGTTCAGATCAATGCTTCAAGTCAGCAATCGCTAGACGCGGCGCTCGCCGCCCGCGCCCTTGCGCACAAAAAGCCGGTTAACGAGATTATCGAGACAATATTGCCCGGCGCGATTGAGCGCATGTTCTTCGCGCGCCTGCGCGAGATTGGTGAGGAACACCAGCACGGCGGCCAGCAACAGCGCGAGGAACGTGCCGTCGAATGAAATCGCGAGCCGCCGCGTCACTTCGTTCAGCAATGTCGGGTCCTGCGCATGCAGCGGATCGCCGGCATAGGCGAGCGCGCGGCCGACGCCGACAACCGTTCCGATGAATCCAAGAGAGGGAATGAGCCAGGTGACGTAGCGTAGCATGTTGTAGCGCAGGTCGACCTCGTGCAGGAACATCTCGACGCTGGTGTTGAGCAGCGAACTGGATTGATCGACCGACTGGCTGGACTGAAATTGCAAAATCGCGCGCTGGATCAGCCGCGGCAGAAAACATGTGCTGGCGCCAGGCGACGAGCGCACGATGCGGTAAATCTCGCCCACATTGGAAACCTCAAGCACGGTGCGCTCGTCTTGCGGCAGATAATTGCGCGACAGTTGTTCGGTTTCGTCGCGGCCGACCCGGAAGCGGACGAACAATTCCCCGCACCCAACGGCGAACACGATCCAGATGATGTTCTGAATGGAAAACGGATAACCCAGTCCGCCACGGTCGAGAAATATCTTCGCCGGTTCTTCCGGCAGAACGAAATGCAACACGGTGACAAATACCAGCGCAATGCCCACGCAGATCAGCGCAATCTTGCGCCGCTGATCTTCCCATGAACCTTGCGGGGTCTCCCCGGCTTCCGGTTGCGCCATGCTCGCCATCTTTAACCTCGACCCTGTTGCACGAACCGGAGCGGACGCTGCTCAGCGCCGCCGGCGTGTGATGATCTCTCCGGTTTCCGGATTGCGCTCAACCGGCGAGCCGGCGTCAGGACTTGACGCGGAATTTGACGCCGGCGCCGGATCGGAGCCGCGGGGACCATGCGCGGCAGCTCCGCGCGGCAGCTTCGCGACCAATTCCTTGACGGACGTCTCATGCCGGCCGAGCTTGACCCGGTCATCCATGTTCACGCGCATGGTGGTGATGCGCTCCCACTCTTTTTTGCTTTTGACATAGAGGAAAGTGCCGAATTTGCTTTCGCAATCCACCAGAACGATTTGCGCACCGGAACTCATCACCAGCTCGGCGTGCTGGCGCGAGACGCTGGGATCGGTGAGGACGATGTCGGAGTCCTTCTTTCGCCCGATCAGATAGGATTTCATCCTAGCGCTCCGACGACAAAGGCAGGCTCATCTCGCCGCCTTGTTTCTGTCCGAACCGTTGGCGCACACGGATGCGATAACCTGGCATGTCCTGCTCTTCTTGCGGCAGTCATCGAGCGCTGCGTCTTTCGCCTTTTGCAGGTCATCGCGCGAAACGATCGCCCATGACGTGTTGGAATACGCGAAGGCGGCGCACTCCCGGCCGAAGAAGCTGACCTCGATCGGACACGTGTCGCCGCAGGTCGCGCGCGCGCTCGCTACCGCTTCGCGGCGCGTTTCATGTCCCCAGGCCATGCCCCACTTGTCGTTGCCCTTCATGTAAACGATGGCGCCCCAAGGCTGCAGGGTGTCGGTCTGCCGCAAACGCTGCAGCAGTCCGAGAGTGGGTGTTCCGGTGGAGGCAAGCCGGCTCGCGCTCTGGAATTCGCGGATCGCCTGTTGCGTCATCTCATTTCGGCTGCCGTCGGTCGGGCCGGGATCGAAATTGAGCTCATAAAGACGCGAGCGGACTTCGCGCAGCAGGTTGCCGTCGTTGATGACAGTCGGATCGTCGACCGATGGCGTCGATGAACTCGGCGTGCGCGCCGCGAGCTGCGTGTTCGCCGTGGCCTTCGCGGTATCAGCCGCCTTCTTTTCTTCCAGCATCGCCATGCGCACGGTCGCAGCCGCCTTGCGGGTGCTGTTCGGAAATCGCTCCATGAAGACGCGAAGCTGCTGCGGATCGTTGGCGTCTTTCACCATCTCCCAGGCGATCTCGTCGGGCGCGGTGGACGCAGGCGTTGCTTGCGGCGTAGCGCTAGGCGCAGGCGACGATGTGGCGCTCTCGACGAACGGTTGGCCCATCGCGGCGAGCCGGGAAATAGCCTCAGGCCGATGCGGGCTGGTGGGGAATTGCTGGATGAAGGATTTCAGTTGCACCGCGTCGCGGCTGTCCTTGAGGAAATCCCAGGCGAATTCGTCCGGGTCAGAACGGCGCGCGGGCGCCGTCGCAGGCGCTGGTGTGCCGGCTTTGGGAGCCGCGGGCACGGACGCCGTTACGGGACTTTTCGCGGCGGGTCCCGGCGTTGCATTCGCCGTAACCGTTGTGTCGCTCGCGCTGGCTTCCGCCTGACACAGCATGTTCATTTTATCGCAGGTGAATGCGCGCACGCTCCCGAAATTAAACGCCGCGATGCCGCCGAGCAGCACCACCGCCGCCGCCACGCCGGCAGCGATCTGCTGCGGTTGCGTCAGCGTGAAACCCTTCTTCTTCGTTTTTCTGCTCTTGATCTGCCCTTCCGGATTTTTCCAGAGCGCGTCGCGCAATTGCGCGGCCGACGCCGGACGATCGCCCTCCTCGATCTGCAACATCCAGTCGATGGCCTTGAGCAGATCCATGTCGTATTTGCCGGAGCCGGCTTTCACCGCAGGCACCAGCGGGTCCTTGCGTAGCCGTCGCAGTGAATCGACCGGGACATTGCCGGTCACACAGCGATAGGCGATGGCGCCGAGCGCGTAGATATCGGTCCACGGCCCCTGCCGTCCGCCGACGCCGTATTGTTCGGGCGGCGAATAACCGGGCGCGGCGATCGCGGTGATGCTGCGGCTGTGGCGTTCCTTGAAATCGCGCGCGGCGCCGAAATCGATCAGCACCGGACTGCCGTCCTCGCGCAAGATGATGTTGCTCGGCTTCAAGTCGCGATGCAGCACCGCGCGGTCGTGAATGGTCTCCAGCCCTTCAAGCAAGCCAATGAGAATATTGCGCAGTTCGTCTTTGGAGAGCGAGCCTTTGGCGAGACGCTGGCTCAATGTGAGACCGCGCTCGTAATCCAGCGCGATGTAGCCGGTGCCGTTGAGTTCGAAGAAACGCCGCACATGCACGATGTTGGGGTGCCGGAAGCGCGTGATGACGCGCGCTTCTGAGCTATGGTCGAAAGTTGGTGACGGGGTAGATCAGGAAGGCGGCATATCGTGGGGGTAGTTGAAGCCTCCACTTCTCCACCGAAGGAGTAATATGCCGTGTCGAATTCTAACGTCGTCAAACTGGTTCAGCCAGGCACCTTCAGCGATCAGCTGACCGAAGTGTTGCGCCGTGGCGCGCGTTCCTTGCTTGCCCAGGCGGTCGAGGCGGA
>CAMDSH010000041.1 GCA_945907045.1 Rhizobium sp. Q54
CGAAAGCGCCGGTGCGCGTCTATCCGCTGCCGCATCAGCCGGTGGTGAAGGACCTGGTGCCGGACCTGACCAATTTCTACGCGCAATATGCTTCCATCCAACCGTGGCTGAAAACCGTCAGCGCAACGCCGACCGGCGAATGGCGGCAGAGCAAGCAGGACCGCGAGAAACTCGACGGCATGTACGAATGCATTTTGTGCGCGTGCTGCTCGACCGCCTGCCCGAGCTATTGGTGGAACAGCGACCGCTTTTTGGGGCCCGCCGCGCTGCTGCAGGCCAACCGCTGGATCAAGGACAGCCGCGACGAGGCGACCGGCGAGCGGCTCGACAACCTCGAAGACCCGTTCCGGCTTTACCGCTGCCACACCATCATGAATTGCGCGAAGGCCTGCCCGAAGGGGCTCAATCCGGCGAAGGAAATCGCCGAAATCAAAAAGAGCATGGTCGACCGGCAGCTTTAAAGAGCGCGGCTTTGTGGCCTGTAAGCCGCTGAAATAAAATAGTTATTCGGCTTTGAACCTTTCTCCGGCGGCGCCCGACTAATGGGTAGAACGCAAACCCCGGAGAAACATCATGACCCGCAAGTTCATCCTCGCTCTCGCCGCCATCGCCACTCTCGCGCCGGCCACCCTCGTGTCCATCGACGCGCAGGCCAAGCCGAACGCCCCGATCAAGATCGTGAAGCCGATTCACCCGCACTGGCACGGCCATCACATCCGTCCGGTTTACATCGTCGATCGTCCTTACGTTCGCCCGATCGCTCTGGTCTCGCCTGCCCGCAACACCTGCAACTGCCTGACCAAGGAATACACCCCGGAAGGCGTCGTGGTGTTCAAGGATCTCTGCACCAAGGAAATGGCGAGCGCGCCGGTTGACGGTGCTCCTGCCCAGTCGAGCGAAGCGGAACGTCCGCAGAATTTCGCCGGCAAGACCTTCAAGGACTTTCAGGCCGCGAACCCGCAGCCCGAGCAGAAGAACTGATTATCTTCTGGCGCAAAAAAGAACCCCGGTGATAAGCCGGGGTTTTTTCTTTTTTGAAACGTGTGGCGCGTACCCGATTACAGCTTCAGCTTTTTCTTGCGCTGGCCGAGCGTGCGCAGCCGCAGCGCGTTGAGCCGGATGAAGCCTTCCGCGTCGCGGTGATCGTAAGCGACCGCACCTTCCTCGAAGGTGACGAGGTCCTGATCGTAGAGCGAATATTTGCTCTCGCGGCCGACGACGCCGACGTTGCCTTTATACAATTTGAGCTTCACGCGGCCGGTGACGAATTCCTGGCTCTTGTCGATCGCCGCCTGCAGCATCTCCCGCTCGGGCGCGAACCAGAAGCCGTAATACACCAGCTCGGCGTATTTCGGCATCAGCTCGTCCTTCATGTGCATCGCGCCGCGGTCGAGCGTGATCGACTCAATGCCGCGATGCGCCGCCAGCAAAATCGTGCCGCCCGGCGTCTCGTACATGCCGCGCGACTTCATGCCGACAAAACGGTTTTCGACAAGATCGAGCCGCCCGATGCCATTGGCGCGGCCAAACTCGTTGAGCTTGGTGAGCAGCATCGCGGGCGAATGCTTCTTGCCGTCGATGGCGACCGGATCGCCGCGCTCGAAATCCACGTCCACATACGTTGCCTTGTCCGGAGCTTTTTCCGGATCGACGGTGCGCGAATAAACATAGTCGGGAACTTCCCTAGCCGGGTCTTCCAGCACTTTTCCTTCCGACGAGGCGTGCAGCAAATTTGCGTCCACGGAAAACGGCGCGTCGCCCTTTTTATCCCTGGCGATCGGAATCTGGTTTGCTTCCGCGAATTTGAGCATCTGCGTGCGCGAAGCGAATTCCCATTCCCGCCACGGCGCGATCACCTTCACGTCCGGCTTGAGCGCGTAATAGGCAAGCTCGAAGCGCACCTGATCGTTGCCCTTGCCGGTCGCGCCATGCGCCACCGCGTCGGCGCCGACTTTCTCGGCGATCTCGATTTGCTTCTTGGCGATCAGCGGCCGCGCGATCGAGGTGCCGAGCAGATACTGCCCCTCGTACAGCGCGTTGGCGCGGAACATCGGGAACACGTAGTCGCGCACGAACTCCTCGCGCAGATCCTCGACGAAAATGTTGGAGTCATTGATGCCGAGCAGGCGCGCCTTCTCGCGGGCGGGCGCGAGTTCCTCGCCCTGTCCGAGATCGGCGGTGAAGGTGACAACCTCGCAGCCGTAAGTGGTTTGCAGCCACTTCAAAATGATCGAGGTGTCGAGCCCGCCGGAATAGGCGAGCACGACTTTCTTCACGTCCTTTTTTGTCTCGCCTTTGGCCATTGGTTAACGCCCGTCGCGGGAGCCGGTGAAATGACTGAAGTCGCGCGGACTATAGGGGGAATGGCCCGTGGTGCAAGGTGGCGGCGTGCGCTCGCGCATTAACCTCAGATTTCAAACGCGCTACTCGCCCTCCGGCGGCTCGGCTACATCTGGCGCAACATTCAAATTCAACACGCGAGCCAGACATGACAAAAGTTAACACGCGTATCGCCACGCTCACCCTCGTCGCGGGCGCCATCGCATTTGCGACGCCTTCGCTCGCCGCCACCTGCGGCAAAGGCTCGTTCGATTCCTTCATCAACGACTACAAGAAAGACGCCGTGGCCAAGGGCATATCGAAGCGCGGCCTCGCCGCGCTCGACGGGCTCAAGCTCGACGAAAAAGTGCTTGCCGCCGACAAGCGTCAGGGCGTGTTCAAGCAGAGCTTCGAGCAGTTCTCCGGCCGCATGATTTCGTCCAGCCGCGTCTCGAAGGGCCAGGACATGATGTCGAAGCACGCTTCGACGCTGAAAAAGATCGAGCAGCAATACGGCGTTCCCGGCGCGGTCGTGATCGCGATCTGGGGCTTGGAGACCGACTACGGCACCAACCAGGGCAAGATGTCCGTGGTGCGCTCGGTCGCGACGCTCGCTTACGATTGCCGCCGCACCGACATGTTCCAGAACGAACTCACCGAAGCGCTGCGCATCATCGAGCGCGGCGATCTCTCAATGGACGAAATGCGCGGCGACTGGGCCGGTGAAATCGGCCAGACCCAGTTCCTGCCCTCGTCCTACATGAAATACGCTGTCGACTTTGACGGCAACGGCAAGCGCGATCTCGTCCGCAGCGTTCCGGACGTGCTCGGCTCCACCGCTAATTATCTCAAGAGCTACGGCTGGCAGCGCGGCCAGGCCTGGGGTCCGGACAAGCCGAACTTCGATGTGATCAAGCAGTGGAACAAGGCGGACGTTTACGCCCGCACCATCGCCGCCTTCGCCGACAAACTCGACGGCGGCAAGTCGGCGAAAGCCGCCGAAACCGCCAAGGAAAAACTGACGCCCGACAAACGCGCCAAGCGCTAAGCTTTCAAGTCGGCAAACATCACGGCCGCGCATTCCGGTGCGCGGCCGTTTTCATTTGCGCGCGCGCCGGGTTCGCTTTCGCTTCTTGCGCGCCGGTTTTCTTGCCGCGAACAATCCCGTCACAAAATTATAACCCGGCAGCGCGGCACGTTCGATGGCGCGTTCCAGTTTTTTCTCCGGCAATCGCGTGCGCGGCCAGCGATAGATCAGGCCATGCATCAGCCATACGATCAAAAACGTGAACACGCCGGCGAACACAACGTCGGAGGTGAAGTGACCGCCCATCGCCACGCGGATCGCCGCCATGCCGGTGCCGAGCACGAGCGCCCCGGCATAGGCCGCCGCGCGCCAGGCCGGCGGCGCCAGCGCGGCAGGCGCCAGCAACCAGTACACGCCGGAGACATCGCCCGACACGAACGAGCAGTTGTTCGGGCAATCCCCGCGCGGGTCCCACCACGGAACGAAATGCTCAGGACCGCCGTATTGCGTCACATCGATCGGGCGCGGCCGCGCCCAGTGATCCTTCAATAGGACGTTGGTGACGAGGCCCGGCGCGAGCGCAAGCGTGCCGAGCAGAAACAATATGGCGCGTGCGGAAATCAGCATGCGCCGGCGCGGCAGCACGAGCTTCGCAATCAGCGCGAACAGCACAGCCACCGCGACCGCCGTCACGATCCAGAGCATGATATCGCGCAGCCACATCAGCGGCGGATAGATGCGCCAGGCAAAGATGTTCTTGCTGGCATCGAGCGTTTCGTAGAACGGCTGCGAGATGCGCAGATCGAGTTCCGGATAAATGCCGAAGACGGCGCCGACAACCACGGCAACGGCAAGCGTGATCGTCAATCCGGTGCGATTCATGTCTTTTCCCTGCGCATGATCTTGTCCGAAAACCGGTACCCACTTTTCGGGATCATGCGGAGCGGGTCTATCTGAGCGATGTTGCGAAGGGAAGACAGTCAGGCTGCGCGACGGCGCCACATGCCCGATCTGCGTCCGGCGATGGCCCAATACGTAAAGCCGAACACCGCGCCCGCAGCGGCGGCGAGTTCGGTCCCGCGCGAAATCGGCGGCGGCGCGCGGTCGATGGATTCCTCATAGCGGTTGCCGGCGATCGCGCCGTAATAGCCGAACAGAAAAATGACGACGCCAGCCACCGCATGTATGAGCATCGAGCGCAACGCGAGTGCTTCCGCCAGCACGATAAAAAGAAACAGCGGCAGCAGGGCTGCGGCGCCGGTAAAGACTGAAGTGAACAGCACCAGCACCCAGAAACCGGAGCGTTCCGCGAGATCGCCCGTAAAGCCGTGCCATTCAGGGCCCAGCAGCCCGATGGCAATCGCGATGCTAGCAGCGAGCATCGCCAGCATGACGGCGAAGAAGATCACGAAGATGCGGCCGATCAACGCCACGTTTACTCCGTCATCGCCATCGCGCGCAGCGCCATGCGTTCGCGCGCGGACAGCTTTTCGGTTGCGCTCTTGAGCTGGCCGCAGGCGGCGAGAATGTCGCGCCCGCGCGGCGTGCGCACCGGCGAGGCATAACCGGCGTCGAACACGACCTGCGAAAACTTCTCGATCTGGTCCCAGTCCGAGCATTCGTACTTCGTGCCCGGCCACGGATTGAACGGAATAAGATTGATCTTCGCATGAATGCCCTTGAGCAGGCGGATCAATGCTTTTGCATCCTCGATGGAATCGTTGACGTCCTTGAGCATCACGTATTCGAACGTAATACGCCGGGCGTTGGAAGCGCCGGGATAATTGCGGCAGGCTTCCAGCAATTCCGCGATCGGATATTTGCGGTTGATCGGAACCAGCTGATCGCGCAATTCGTCGCGCACCGCGTGCAGCGACACAGCCAGCATGACGCCGATCTCGTCTCCCGTGCGCGCGATGTTCGGCACGATGCCGGAAGTGGAGAGCGTGATACGGCGCTTGGAGATGCTCAGGCCCTCGCCGTCGGCGACCACGAGCAGCGCGTCACGCACCGCCTCGAAATTATAAAGCGGCTCGCCCATGCCCATCATGACGATGTTGCTGATTTTTCTATCTTTACCTCCCCCTGCAAGGGGGAGGCCGGACGGAGAAGCCGTCCGGGTGGAGGTGTCGTCTTGACCCCTCCCCGGATCGCTTTCAGCGATCCGACCCTCCCCTTTCAGGGGAGGGAGAAGAGAGGAAGGCCAGTCGCCGAGACGATCCCGCGCCACCATGATCTGGCCGACGATTTCGCCGGGCGTGAGGTTGCGAACCAGACGCTGCGTGCCGGTGTGGCAGAACGAACAGGTGAGCGTGCAGCCGACTTGGCTGGAGACGCACAAGGTGCCACGCTCGGTGTCCGGGATATAGACGCATTCGACTTCGTGCGGGCGCTCGCCCGGCGTTTCACCCGGCAGACGCAACAGCCATTTGCGCGTGCCGTCGACGGAGACCTGCTCCGCCACGACTTCAGGCCGCGCCAGCGTGAAATGCTCTTCAAGCGTCGCGCGCAATTCCTTCGACACGCTGGTCATGTCGTCAAAATTTTGCGTGCCGCGCAGATAAATCCAGTGCCAAATCTGCTGCACCCGCATTTTGCGCTGGCGCTCCGGCACGCCGACGCTGCCGAGCGCGTCGGCCAGCGCCGTGCGCGAGAGACCCACGAGCGAGGGCTTTTCGGGCGCGACATAGCGCTCGAGCGGCGTCTTCTCGAGCGGGCCCTGAACGGTGTCGGATAAAGTTGTCATCTGTGCTTTCGCTTCCCTCTCCCACATGGGGCGAGGGAAAGAAAGAGCTAGTTACGCTCTCTTATTTGCACTCTTGCGCGACGCGCGTGAGCGCCTGATCAAGGCCCTTGAGCGTATAAGTGTCGGTCGTCTTGGTGCCGCGGCTGGACTCGCTCTTGACCACGACATCCGATCCCTTGCGCAAGGCATCGACCATGCGCGCTTCGTCGGCGGCGTTCTTGATCCAGGCGCCGTCGTTCTGCGTGTACATGACGTAGCTGGTCGCACCGATGGCGGCGCTGGCATCGACGTTGGGCTTTTGCGTGTAGCCGACGATGACCGAGACTTCCTCTTTCACCTTCTCCGACGGGCGCGTCGAGATAAAGAGATAGGCCGGATCGCGATTGCGCCCCGCCGGTTCGGTCACGGCTGATGCCGGCTTGGCGAGTGCGAAGCAAACTTTCTTGCCGCCGGGGGTGGCGGAATAAGCACCCCAGCCGCCGAATTCGCCGAGCAGTATGGCGCCGGCTGTTGGCGAAGCAGCCGCAGGGGCCGCCGGTTTCGGCGCGGCAGCGGCCGCAGGCGCGGGTGCAGGTTTTGCCGCGGGCTTTTTCGCCGGAGCCGCAGCAGGAGCCGCAGGCGTGTTTTGCGCCAGCGCGGCACCGGAGAAGGCGAATGCGGCAGCCACCACCAGCGGCAGCGCGGCGCGGAAAAATGGCGTCGGTGTCATCAGGCTTCACCCTATCAAAGCATCGGCAATACCGGACCGGAGCCCGAGGATTCCTTGAATAATAGCCGAATAGGTTAGGAAATCGGCAATGTGAAGGCACATTTCGCCTGGGCGTACCCTTGCCTGTTATCCTTGCCCGCCAGGACCTGTAAAACATACCCATGAAAGCCGTGCTTTGCAGCCGTCCCGGCGGCCCCGATGACCTCACGCTCTCGGAAATCCCTGAGCCCATAGCCGGGCCGGGCGAGGCCGTGGTGGGGGTGAAAGCTGCGGCGCTCAATTTCTTCGACACGCTGATCATCGCGGACAAGTACCAGCTCAAGCCGCCAAAGCCGTTTTCGCCCGCCGCCGAATTCGCCGGCGTGGTCGAGAATCTTGGGTCGGGCGTGACGGGATTCAAAATCGGCGACCGCGTGCTCGCCTATGCCGGTTATGGCGCGGCGCGCGAGCGCGTTGCGATAGCCGCCGAGAAGCTTGTGAAGATTCCCGAAGCTCTCGACTTCGACCGCGCGGCAGGACTTTGCGTCACCTACGGCACGACGCTGCATGCGCTGAAGGATCGCGCCGCGCTCAAATCCGGCGAGACGCTTGCGGTGCTCGGCGCGTCCGGCGGAGTCGGCCTCGCAGCAATAGAACTCGGCAAGCTGATGGGCGCGCGCGTGATCGCCTGCGCGTCATCGGACGAGAAAATTACTTTCTGCAAAAAACACGGCGCCGACGAGGGCATCAATTACGCGGCTGAAGACTTGAAGGAAGCGTTGCGGCGCGTCACGCAAGGGCGCGGCGCGGACATTATTTATGACCCTGTCGGCGGCGCCTATGCGGAAGCCGCGCTGCGCTCGATCGCGTGGGAGGGCCGCTTCCTCGTGGTCGGCTTCGCCGCCGGTGAAATTCCGAAGCTGCCGCTCAATCTGGTGCTGCTGAAAGGCTGCGACGTGCTCGGCGTGTTCTGGGGATCGTTCATCGAGCGCGACAAGGAGGGCCACCGCGCCAACACCGCGCAATTGGTAAACTGGTGCGCGGAGGGGAAACTTTCATCGCACGTTCACGCGGTTTATCCGCTGGCGGAAACCGCGAAAGCGCTCAAGGACATCGTCGCCCGCAAGGTGATGGGCAAAGTGATTTTGCGCCCTTGAGTCAGGTTTTGGATTTTAAGTCTTGCAGCCACTCGCGCGCGGCGTCGCGGTGCGCGGGCAGGATGTGATCGGAGACCAGCTTGATCGCGGTCGCCAGCACCGCGGCGTCATCGGTAAAACCGAGCACGGGAAGAAAATCAGGAACGGCGTCGAACGGCATCACGAAATACGCGAGCGCGCCGATCAGCGCGGCCTTCACCTGAAACGGCGTCTCGCGGTCGAAGGCGCAGTAATAAGCCGCCAGCAAATCCTCGGCGAACGGCAGACGCGCGGCGAAGCGGCGCGCCTTCGCCCAGAAGGCGTGCTGCACCATCGTTTCGTCGCGCGCGGGATCGCTTTTCAAGCGGAACCAGGAAGCTGTGCGGCCAAAGTCCATGCCGCTTAGATGGTCGGGGTGATTGCCGCCCGCAAGACCGTCAGCCGGCCAATTTATCCATCGCCTCGGCGAGCTTGATGTCGAGTTCGGTCAGCCCGCCGGCATCGTGGGTCGAGAGCGTCACTTCCACGGTCTTGTAGACGTTGAACCATTCCGGGTGGTGATCGAGCTTCTCGGCCACCAGCGCCGCGCGGGTCATGAAGCCGAAGGCCTGGTTGAAGTCCTTGAAAACGAACTTGCGGGTGATGGCGTCACGGCCTTGCACCTCGGACCAGCCGGACAGCTTGGCGAGCGCGGATTTACGGGCATCTGCGCTGAGTTTAGCGGGCATCTGCGACCTCATTAGCTATTTACCCATATAAGCGAGTTCCTCGCATAAAGCTCCATCGGGGCGTTGCTTCCGCCGCCGTGCTGACTATATTGCGCCGCAACAGTGTCGCGGGTCCTTCTCAAAAGGGCCCGCGCTTGGTTTCCAAACCCTCAGTTGGACCTCTTATGAATCTGCGCAACGTCGCCATCATTGCCCACGTCGATCACGGAAAGACCACGCTGGTCGACCGGCTGCTTCAGCAGTCCGGTTCGTTCCGCGAGAACCAGAAGGTCGCCGAACGCGCGATGGATTCCAACGATCTGGAACGCGAGCGCGGCATCACCATTCTGGCGAAGGCGACCTCGATCCTCTGGAAGGACACGCGCATCAACATCGTCGACACGCCGGGTCACGCCGATTTCGGCGGCGAGGTCGAGCGCATCCTCAACATGGTGGACGGCGCGCTGGTGCTGGTCGACGCCGCCGAGGGTCCGCTGCCGCAAACCAAATTCGTGGTGTCGAAGGCGCTCAAGATGGGTCTCAAGCCCATTGTCGTCATCAACAAGGTCGACCGCTCCGACGCGCGCCCCGTCCAAGTCGTCAACGAAGTGTTCGACCTGTTCGCCGCGCTCGATGCCACCGACGAGCAACTCGATTTCCCGATTCTCTACGGCTCCGCCAAGCAGGGCTGGATGGCGACGAGCCTCGAGGGCTCGAAAGAAGACGGCATGAAGCCGTTGTTCGATCTGGTGCTCAGCCACGTCAAGCCGCCGGTCGTCGAACAAGGTCCGTTCCGTCTGCTCGGCACGATTCTCGAAGCCAATTCCTATTTGGGCCGCATCGTCACCGGCCGCATCACCTCCGGCTCGGTCAAGCCGAACCAGAACGTGAAAGTGCTCGACCACGACGACAAGCTGATCGAGCAGGGACGCATCACCAAGGTGCTCGCGTTCCGCGGACTTGAGCGCACGGCGGTGGAGGAAGCGGAAGCCGGCGACATCGTCGCGCTGGCCGGACTGCCGAACGCCACGGTCGCGCACACCATCTGCGATATGTCGGTGGAAACGCCGATCCGGGCGCAGCCGATCGATCCGCCGACGCTGGCGATGACCTTCCGCGTCAACGATTCCCCGCTCGCCGGCACCGAAGGCGACAAGGTGACGGGGCGCATGATCCGTGACCGGCTGCTGCGCGAGGCGGAAGGCAACGTCGCCCTTCGCGTGCGCGAGTCGGACGACAAGGATTCGATGGAAGTCGCAGGCCGCGGCGAATTGCAGCTCGGCATTCTGATCGAGCAGATGCGGCGCGAGGGCTTCGAGCTTTCCGTGTCGCGGCCGAAAGTCGTGATGCGCGAAGATCCCAAGACCGGCGAAATGCAGGAGCCGATCGAGGAAGTCGTCATCGACCTGGACGAAGAACACTCCGGCATCGTCGTTCAGAAGATGTCCGAGCGTAAAGCCGAGATGATCGAGATGAAGCCTTCCGGCGGCGCACGGCTGCGGCTGGTGTTCCACGCGCCGACGCGCGGGCTGATCGGCTATCAGGGCGAACTGCTCACCGATACGCGCGGCACCGGCATCATGAACCGGCTGTTCCACGCTTACGCCCCGTTCAAGGGCACGATCCAGGGCCGGCGCAACGGTGTGCTGATTTCCAACGACATCGGCGAGGCAGTCGCCTTCGCGCTGTGGAACCTGGAAGACCGCGGCCCGATGATGATCGAGCCGGGCTGGAAAGTTTATCCCGGCATGATCGTCGGCGAACACACGCGCGACAACGATCTCGTCGTCAACGTTCTCAAGGGCAAAAAGCTCTCGAACGTGCGCACCACCTCGAAGGACGAAGCCGTTCGCCTGACGCCGCCGATCCGCATGACGCTGGAAAAAGCGCTTGCCTATATCGAGGACGACGAACTGGTCGAAGTGACGCCGAAATCGATCCGGCTGCGCAAGATTTTGCTCGACGAGAACGACCGCAAGAAAGAAGAACGCAAGAAAGAAGCGGCGGTCGCCTAACTCAAAAACGAATCAGTTTTGCGATTTACGCGCGGCTTGGACGCATTCGTCCCTGTTGCAGTGCGTGCGCGCAGGCCGTGCCGCAGCATGTGATTCGCGAATCACCTCCGCGTTAATGCCCGCCGCTAATGCGTTTTCACCGCACTGTGGCGAGTAATCCACACCATTAAACCATGATTAAACACGGGACTTGATGCGCGGCGGGTTGCTTGGTCATATCCGCGCATGAATACCGTTACTATCGAGATCCGGCGCGCAAAGCCGTCCGATGCCGTGGCCGTCGCCTCCACGCATGACGAAGCCTGGCGCTCGGCCTATCGCGGCATCATTCCCGGCGCCGAACTCGACAAGCTTATCAACCGCCGCGGACCGGAATGGTGGGACTCCGCCATTCGCAAAGGCAGCCGCATCGCGCTGCTGCAATTCGGCGAGCATGTCGCCGGCTATTCCAATTACGGACGCAACCGCGCACGCAGCCTGTCGTATGACGGCGAAGTCTATGAACTTTATCTGCGACCCGAATATCAGGGGCTAGGTTTTGGCCGCCGCCTGTTCACCGCCGCCCGCCGCGACCTGTTGCAAAGCGGATTGAAGACCATCGTCGTGTGGGCACTGTCGGACAACGAACCGGCGGTGGAATTTTATCGCGCGCTCGGCGGCCGCGCCGTCGCTCGCTCATCCGAACGCTTCGGCACCAAGGTGCTCGATAAGGTCGCCTACGCCTGGCAGGCGTAATTTACTTCTAGTCGCCGTACGGGCCGCTGAATCCCGGCCCCTTTTTTCCCATCACAATCGCTTTGTCGGTGCCGCAGCGGAAATCGCGCGCGCGCTCGTCGGCGATTTTCTGCGCCAGAGCATTCGCGTCCGGATTGGCGCCCGCATCGACGTAGCCGACATGGCAGACCGGGCCGGGAGCGAGCCGCATCACCACCAGCACCTGCCCGCGCACCGGGCGGTCGTCGGTGGAAACGGTTGTGCTCCAGCGCATGATGGCGGCGTACGGAACGGCTTTTTTATCGGCGCCACGCTGCAAGCGCCATTCAATCGATTTTCCTTCGCCGTTGAATGAGGCCAGCGTCTGCTTGGCGGCGGGTTCGTCCTTGGCCTTGGGCCCGAAGCTGACATAACTGCGCTGATCGCCGGCCGCGACGTAAACCGCGATCCCGTTGTATCCGCTGCAACGCCAGCTGCCGTAATCTTCTTCCACCTTGCCGCGCGTGTGCCGGCACTTCTTCAAATCGAGCGCCGTTACGGCGCTTTCCGCGCTCTGGGCGAAAGCCGGTGCGCCGGAGAGATTTACAGCCATTGCGGCAACCGCCGCTGCGATGAAAAACCTGGTCATATCAACTCCCGATGTTAGGCGCCGGCAGCCCATGCTGCATGCAGGCGGCGCGCAATGTGTTTGCCAACAAACAAGCAATCGTCATCGGACCGACCCCGCCAGGCACGGGCGTGAGCGCGCCGGCGACTTGCGATACTTCCGCCGCGACATCTCCCACTATTCTTGTCTTGCCGCCCTCGCCTGCCACGCGATTGATGCCGACGTCGATCACGGTCGCCCCCGGCTTGATCCAGTCGCGGCGCACCATCTCGGGTTTCCCGATGGCTGCGACCAGCACATCCGCGCGGCGGCACACGCTTGGCAAATCCACCGTCTTGGAATGCGCGATGGTGACGGTTGCGTTTTCGGCGAGCAGCAATTGCGCCACCGGCTTGCCGACGATGTTGGAGCGGCCGATCACCACCGCTTCAAGTCCGGCGAGCGACGCGTGAACTTTCTTGGCGAGCATGATGCAGCCAAGCGGCGTGCACGGCACCAGCGCGGGCAATCCGCTCGCAAGTTTTCCGGCGTTGACGGGATGGAATCCGTCCACATCCTTGGCCGGATCGATGGCCGCGATGACTTTCTGCGCGTCGATCTGTTCCGGCAGCGGCAATTGCACCAGGATGCCGTTCACCGCCGGATCGGCGTTGAGCTTGGCGACAAGTTCAAGCAGTGCGGCTTCGCTCGTGCTGGCGGGCAAATGATGATCGTGCGGGCGCATGCCAGCCTCGGTCACCGCCTTGGATTTGTTGCGGACATAGACTTCGCTGGCGGGATTCTGGCCGACCAGCACAACGGCAAGGCCAGGCACCAGGCCGCGGTCGCGAAGCATGCGATGCACCGCATCCGTGACCTTGCCTCGCAGTTCCGCCGCGATGTGTTTGCCGTCGATGATGCGCGCGGTCATGACGAATTGTTACCCCGAATGCGTCATTTTCTCCAGAGCCGCCATCAGCGTTGGGCTATCGCCCGCGACGGTGAGCCGTTTGATGCGGGCCGTATCGCCGGAAACAAGCGTCACGTCGCGCTGCGGGATACGAAGCGATTTGGCGATCAGTTTGATGAGCGCGGCATTCGCTTCGCCCTCGCTCGGCGCGGCAGAAACCCGCGCTTTCACAACGGCGCTGCCATCCGCCAGCACCGCAATGCCGTCGATCGCATCGCGCCCGCCTTTTGGCGTCAGCCGGACGCTGAGCGAGACACCGCCCGCCACCGCGTTCCACGGCAGCGAAGCCACCTTTAGAACACGTTGGGATAGATGTAGCGGATGATGACGCTTTGCAGGAAGAAGATGATGGGGATGACGATGATCGGCGAGATGTCGATGCCGCCGAGATTCGGCATCACGGAGCGGATCGGCCGCAGCACCGGTTCGGTGATGCGATAGAGAAATTCTCCGATCAGCGAGACCACCTGATTGCGCGTGTTCACCACGTTGAAGGCGATCAGCCACGACAAAATGGCCGCCGCGATCAGCAGCCAGATATAGGCTTGCAGCACCAGGAGGATGACGTCGAGAAGCGCGCGCATGAGGCTCAATGGAATGAATCGGCAATGAAACCTAGCGGGTCGGAGCCTCGCGAACAAGCCGACCGGCCGTGCTGTCCGCCGATCCTTGACAGTCCGGGATCGCCGCCGTTATAGCCGGGTCGCAAAGTTGGATCAGCTTGGGGCCATAGCTCAGCTGGGAGAGCGCCTCGTTCGCAATGAGGAGGTCGGCGGTTCGATCCCGCCTGGCTCCACCAAGCTCCAGCTTGCTCTCTAAACCTCTTACCCTTCCGCGTGCGCGGGCCGCTCGTCGCCCACCGTCTTTTCGGCCGGCAATTCGATCGTGCAGCGCAGGCCCGCGGCGTCATAGACCAGCGCCGCCTTGCCGCCGAGTTCCGTTGAAACGCTGCCCTCGATCAGCTTGGAGCCGAAGCCGCGCCGCTTCGGCTTGACCACCGCAGGACCGCCCTGCTCGGCCCACTCGATCCGCAGCAGCGCCGGGCTCTTGCCTTTCGCCGGTAATTGCTCCCAGCCAATGTCGATCTTTCCCGCCGGAACGGAGAGCGCGCCGTATTTCGCCGCATTAGTGGTGAGTTCGTGAAAGGTCATCGCCAGCGTGAGCGCCGCGCGCGGCTTTAACGTCACATCCGCGCCGCGCAGGCTTAAGCGTTCCGGCCCGCCGGACATGTAGGGCGCGAGACTGGCGCCGATGATGTCGCGCAAGTCGGCGTTCGCCCAGTGGCGTAACGTGAGCTGGTCGTGCGCTTTCGAGAGCGCGATCAGCCGCCCCTCGAAGCGTTCGCGGAAGTCCGCCGGCGAGGGCGTGCCACGCGCGGTCTGCGAGGCAAGCGATTGCACCGTCGCGAGCGTGTTTTTGACGCGATGGTTGAGTTCATCGACGAGCAGTTTCTGCCGCACCTCAGCCGCCTTGCGCTCGGTGATGTCCTGCACCACGCGCACCGAATAAAGAAAATGCCCGTCGGCGTCGCACACCGGCGCGGAGCGCACCGCCAGCCAGATCACGCGCCCGTCTTTGCGGATAAAACGCTTCTCGACCGAATAGATGCCGAGTTCTCCCGCAATCTGTTTGCGGAACGCCTCGCGATCCGGGTCTACGTCGGCAGAATGAGTGTGGTCGCCGAGCCGGATGCCGAGCAATTCATCCTTGCTGTAGCCGGTGATGGCGCAGATCGCCTCATTCACGCGCAGGAAATGCCCTTCCGCGTCGGTTTCCGAAATGCCGATAGCGGCGTGTTCGTAAGTCGCCGCCAGCCGCTGCTCGTGTTCTCGCAAATCGCGGCGCGAGCGGTCGAGCGCGGCGTCGATGAGCTTGCGTTCGGTGACATCGAGGAAGCAATTGACCGCGCCGATCATCTCGCCGCGCGCGTTCTTCAGCGGATCGATGTTGATAGACACCGTGACGCGCGTGCCATCCGCGCGTTCGACGATCACTTCACGGTTGCGTACCGGTTCGCCGGTCTTGAGCACTTCGGCGATCATGCTGCGCGGCCGGGGCTCGCCGTTGAGGTCATAGAATTTGCACATCGCCGTAAACTGCCCGTGCTCCTCCTCAGGGCGCGGCAACCGGCCCCAGATATCGACGGCGCGGCTGTTGTATTGCAGAATTTTTCCGCTGGCATCGCAGATGAACGTGGCGACCGGGAGCAGATCGAGTATTCCGTCCGACGCGCGCAGCAGGTCCTTGAGCACCGGCGAGAACCCCGCGGCGGCAAGCTTGTGCGCGATGCCGCTGGGCGCGCGTTCGCGCGCACCGGCGAGCGGCGCAGCCACTTCTAATTCCTTGTCCTTCCTATCGGTCAAGGCGCTCAACCTTTTGCAAAACCCCACCCGGCGCATGGCCTCATCTGGGTACGGAACCCATCAGGCGCATGACAACGGTGAAGTGCGGTTCCCGTTCCGGAACCCGGCCGTTATTGCGGCAAGCCAATCACACCAATGTGGCGCGCGTCAGTAAATAATTTACCAGCGCGTTAAATCCGGGCTTAGACGCGAACCTGGGCGTGCGCCGGCTGCGGGGCGCGGTCGTCGCCGCGGCCGATCCAGCGGTTGAGAAAGGCGGCCAGCCAGTTGCGCGCGGCAAGATCGTGCACAGCGCGGTCGACAAAATGCGCGGCACGCGGCTTGGCGCCGGGAAGTTCCATGCGCGCGTGTCCGCGCACGGTCCAGCGGCACATCATGGCGTGCGTGACTTCCGGATGGAACTGCAGGGCGTAACCGCTGCCGTAGCGGAACGCCTGTATCGAAAAAGCGTCGCCCTCGGCCAGCAATTCCGCAGCGTGCGGCAGATCGAAGCCCTCGCGGTGCCATTGATAAACGTGGTCGGGCCAGGTTTCGCAAACTTTCAGCCCGGCCGGCGTCGGCCGGATCGGATAATAGCCGACCTCGGCGTGGCCCTGCGGATGCGGCGAGACGCGGCTGCCGAGATGGATCGCCATCATCTGCGCGCCAAGACAAATGCCGAGATAAGGCTTCTTGTCGCGCAGCGGCACGCCGATCCAGTCGATCTCGCGCTTGACGAACTCATCCGTGTCGTTGGCGCTCTGCGGTCCGCCGAAAATCACCGCGCCGGAATGGTTCTCCATCGTCTCAGGGAGCGGATCGTCGAAACGGGGACGGCGGATGTCGAGCGGAAAGCCGAGCCGCACCAGCGCCTGCCCGACGCGGCCGGGCGAGGAATGCTCCTGATGCAGAACGATAAGGACGGGCTTGGTCATTGGCTCATGAAACGGAACGGACGCGAATCCGAAAGTAACAGCGTCTCAGCTCCGGGTCACGGAGGTTTGTAGCCCGATGATGCAGGCAAGCTATGAGCTTGCAGCGGACCTGCGGCTGGATTGCCTGTTGCTGATCGTGCTGAGCAGAAAATCGCGCGGCACAAAGCGCAGCAGCGGGGTCATCAGCTTATTGAGGATACCCGGGGTGATGATCCGGCGGCCCCGCATCAGGCCGCGATAACCGGCTTTCGCCACCTGATCGGCCGTGGTCCAGAACAGACGCGGCGAGACTTCAAGATTGGAGCCGGCGCGGGCGGCAAATTCGGTCGGCACCGGCCCCGGACACAGCGCCGTCACCCGCACGCCACGCGGCGCCAGCTCCCGGTGCAAGGCTTCGCTGAAGGAGAGCACATAGGCCTTGGTGGCGTAATAGACCGCCATGCCCGGCCCCGGCACAAATCCCGCGATCGAGGCAACGTTGAGTATTCCACCGCGATGACGTGCAAGGCTGTCGGTGAAAGCCAACGACAAATCGGTGAGCGAGCGCACATTGACGTCGATCATCGCCAGTTGTTCGTCCAGTCTCAGTGTCGCGGCGAGCCCGATCAGCCCGAAGCCGGCATTGTTGACGACGTATTGCGGCTCCATCCCCTGCGCGGTGAGCACGTTGCCGATGGTGCGGGCGGCATCGTTACGTCCAAGATCGAGGGGGATCACCAGCGGTCTCGGCTGCCCCGAACCCGCGATCTCTGCCGCCAGCGCATCGAGTTTTGAGGTGCGGCGCGCCACCAGAACAAGTTGATGCCCGTTGCGCGCGAACACACGGGCGAGCGCCACCCCGATTCCGGCGGACGCGCCGGTAATCAGGGTGACGGGTCGCATTTCAGGCATTCTTCCTCGTCAGTTCAGGCCTTTTGCACCGCGACGTCTTCCAGTCCGCGGTTACGCGGCTCGACGCCCCAGAAATAGACCGCGATGATCTGGACGACGACCAAGCCTATCATCAACCAGATCACACCCGGCAACTGGTAGGACGCCATCAGCGAGCCGACGATAAACGGCGAGACCACCGTCGCGCCGCGCCCTAACGTGTTGCAGATGCCGTTGGCGCGCAGCCGTATCTCGGTCGGGAACAATTCCGGCGTATAGACGCCGAACAAAATCGCGGTCTGCACATAGATCGCGACGATCAGCACGAAGCCGACGCTGAGCACGATGGTCGGATCGGACGCAGCGTTGAACCGGGCATAAATATACCCGGTGACGATGGTGACGATCGAGGCGCCGATGATGCTCCAGCGCCGTCCAATAGCGTCGGAGGTGTAGGCACCGAGCGCGCAGCCGACCAGCGAACCGATAGCGAGCACCAGCGTGTAGCCGAGCGAGTTCGCGATGGTCAGCCCTTGCCGCATGAAGAATTGCGGCAGGAAGATCACGAAGCCGAAAATCAGTGTGTTGATCGTGATCAGCACCCAGCTTCCGACCAGCATGCGTTGCAGCAGCGGCGGACGCAGCATCGCGCTCGCGGAAACCTGCGGCACCGGTTTTGGCACAACAACCGGCGGCAGCTTGCCGGACTGCGCTACTTCCTTCTCGATCTGCGTCATCAGAGCTTCCGCTTCCGCCATCCGGCCTTTCGATTCCAGCCAGCGCGGAGATTCGGGAAGATTTTTACGCAGATACCAGACCACCAGCGAGCCGACGCCGGCGATGATAAACATTGGGCGCCAGCCCCAGGTCGGGATGATGAGGTAGCCAAGCAGCGCGGTCGCGGGGAAACCCGCCACCACCAGAAACGCCATGAAGGAGAGCCAGCGTCCGCGCGTTTTCGGCGGCACGAATTCCGTCAGCGTCGAATAGCCGACGACGATTTCCGCGCCGAGGCCAAGGCCCTGCACGAAGCGGCAGATGATGAGCTGGTTCATGTCCTGCGCAAAAGCCGCGGCCAGGGACGCCAAACCGAAAATCAGCAGGTTGATCTGATAGGTGAAACGCCGTCCGAACCGGTCGCCGAGAAATCCGGTAACCAGCGCGCCGATCGTCATGCCGACGAAGGTGAGCGAGAGGAATTGCAGATTCTGCGGCACGGTGGAAAATTTGGTGCTCAGCGTCGCGGCCAGCACGCTGCCAGCGACGTAGAGATCGTAACCGTCGAAAAACATTCCGGCACCGACCAGCCAGAAGATGCGGTAATGAAAAGACGAGACCGGGAGCCGGTCGAGACGCGCGCCGGCATTCACTGTCGTAGCCATGAGGTTCCTCCCCAGGAACAATGTATATCGTTAGGCGTATGTGGCGGGACCGGTCTTTAACTGCCGGATTGGCGGCAAGTTTAGTCGAGACGCAATGCGGGCGCTACGGCCTCGCGGGCCGTGCGTTCAATTTGAATTTTTCCGGGAATAAAAAGTCGCGCGGCGGTTTTTGACGTTGCCGCTTTAACAAGCACTCAACTACTCGATCGCCTTGCCCTTGCGATAGCTATCGGCGAGCAGGTCGAGGTTATTCTTGACGTACTGGTTGTCCGGCGCCTTTGCTTGCGCCGCCAGCAGCGTCTTGCGCGCTTTCTTGTAATCGCCGCGCAGCATGTACGAGTAGCCCTGATTGTTGAGCAGCTCCGGCGTCGGGCCGAGAATCTTGATCGCCTGGCTATAGGCACGGTCGGCGAGATCGAAACGCCGCAGCCGGTCGTATGACGCGGCGAGACCGACCCAGGCTTCGGCGTCGTTCGGATGCGTCTCGACAGCGCGGCGGAAATGTTTTTCCGCCAGGCCGAAATTCTGTTCGCGGAATTGCTTCTTGCCGAGATTGAGATCGTCATTCGGTTTGCTGCCCAGCAATCCGGGCTCGCCGCTTGGATTATCCATGCCGGGGATCGATCCGGTTGGCTCGGAATCGGTTGCGCCGTCGGATTTAAGATCGGTCTTGGGCTCGACCGACGCCATGGCGGAATCCATGCCGGACTTGTTCGGCTTGAGCAGGTCGGAAAATTTCGACGATGACTCGCAGCCCGCCAGCAGCAGCGAACACGCCGCCGAAATAACAAGGGCTCGGACTACTCCAACTCGCATGACAATGCCTGCAACACCCTCGCCGGTACGGGGAGTTTTCAGGCTAGGCGACGATGGTTAAGAATCCCTCGCCAGCCGCGATAATCCGCCTGGATCAAGGGTTTACAGGCAGCGCGGTTAGAAGTTCCCGACGTGCAGGCGCACGAAAACCGGCAGCAGAATGACCACGAACAGCACCGGAAAGATGCACACCATCATCGGCAAGGAAAGCTTGGCCGGCAGCGCGTAGGCTTTTTCCTCGGCGCGCGAGAGCCGCTTGTGGCGCATGTCGTCGCTGTACACCCTCAAGGCGTCCGTGATGCTGGAGCCGAGTTCGATCGATTGGTCGATCAACGTGGCGAAGGAGCGCGCTTCTTCCAGGCCAAGACGGTCGCTGAGATGTTCGAGCGCCTCGCTCAGGCGGCGGCCGGCGCGGATTTCAAGGTTGGCCATGTGCAAATTGGCGCTGAGCGAAGGATAACTGTCGCCGAGCTCGCGCCCAACGCGCTCCAGCGCGGCTTCCATCGCCAAACCGGAATCGGCGCAGACGACGAGCAGGTCCATGAAGTCAGGAAAGCCCGAGCGGTGTTCCTGTTTGCGCACCGAAATGCGCTGGTCGATGTACATGCTGGGGCCGACATAACCCGCTATGCCGCCGATCATCACCACCAGCCAGAAAAACGAGCCGCTCTGCGAGGTGAACATCGGCAGAAGAAGAAAAAGAGCGCCGGCAAGACCGACCGCCAGCGCCGTGCGCGCGATAAAGAAGAACGCAACGCCGCGCGCGTCATAGATGCCGGCCTGCACCAGACGGCGGCGAAGCACTTTCATGTTCTCGTCGTTGGTCGCCGAATAATGCTTGGTGGTGTATTCGATCAGCCGCTGCACGGCCTTCAGGCTGGAGCCGCGCAGCGAGCGCGACGAATGTCCCGGACCTGCCTCGTCTTCGAGAATGCGCGAGGTACGGCGTTTGACGGCGCCACGCACGCGCACGGCGGCCATCACCGAGAAAGCGAACGTGCCGGCGGCGAGAAAAGTCATCAGGCCGAGCATCATCGCGGCGCGGTCGCCGAAAATATCCATCAGGAGATCGAATATCGTGCCCATCGATCAGATCCTGAAATTGACCAGCCGGTACATGATGAAATTGCCGACGCCCATCCAGCAGCCGGCCAGCACCAGCGCGAGCTTGGTGATGTCTTCCTTCCAGACACCGGCGTAGAAATCCGGCGCGGCGAGTTGAATGACCGCGAACATGCCGATCGGCAGTGACGAAAGAATCATCGCCGACGCACGGCCTTCGGCGGCGAGCGCGCGGATTTTGCGGCGCATCTTGAAGCGCTGACGGATGACCGAGGACAGATTTTCCAGAATCTCGCCGAGATTGCCGCCGGTCGAGCCCTGAATCGCTACCGCAGTGACGAACAGCGGAAGATCGTCGGTGCCCACGCGGAAGAAAAGATTCCGCATCGCGGTTTCCAGATCCGCGCCGTAGGTGATCTCGTCGGCTACAATGCCGAATTCGCCGCCCATCGGGTCCGGCACTTCGCGCGCCACCATGCCGATGGCGATCGGCACCGGATGGCCGGCGCGCAGAGAACGCACGATCATGTCGATGGCGTCGGGGAATTGCGCGCTGAATTTCTTTTGCCGGCGTCCGCGCAAAATGCGCAACACAGCGAACGGCAGCACGAAGCCGCTGAACAGCGCGATGAAAATGGCGTAGATAACCGGCTGCCCGAACGTCAAGGCGCCGATAAACGCGCCCGCCATGCCGAGCAGGATGAACATCACCAGTTTCGTGAAACCGATGCTCAGCCCCGATTGCAGCACGAGCCGATTGAGATTGAGGAGCGGCAGCCGGTAGTCGCCGCTGCTGGTCAAGCCGCGCTCGCGCCTGATCTGCACCAGCACGCTTTCGCGATCCGCCTTGCCTTCGAGCAGTTGCAGGCGGCGGTTGATGTTCTTGCGATACGACGCCTTGGTGAAAAACAAGAGATACACGGCTTCGACGAATAAAATCGTCGAGGCCCCGACCAACAGATAGATCAAATAAGTGGAATCGAAATTGAACATGGTCGTCAGAGCGGCTTCGAGGGATCGAACATCGCGCCGGGGATGTTGATGCCCTGGTTGACGAGATGCGCGAGGAAGCGCGGCCGCACGCCTGTCGCCTGGAAATGCCCCTGCACGGTGCCGTCCGGCGCGGTGCCGGTTCGCACGTATTTGAAGATTTCCTGCATCTGAATGATGTCGCCTTCCAGCCCGGTGACTTCGGCGATGCTGGTGACTTTGCGCTTGCCGTCGGACTGGCGCTGCAGCTGCACGATGAGCTGAATGGCGCCGGCAATCTGGCCGCGGATCGAAGCCACCGTCATGGGGAGGCCGGCCATGCCGATCATCTGCTCCATGCGCGAGATCGCATCGCGCGGGGTATTGGCGTGGATGGTGGCCATCGAGCCTTCGTGGCCGGTGTTCATCGCCTGCAACATGTCGAAGGCTTCTTCGCCGCGGCACTCGCCGAGGATGATGCGCTCGGGCCGCATGCGCAGTGCGTTCTTCACCAGCTCGCGCTGGCGGATTTCACCTTTGCCTTCGATATTGGGCGGACGCGTCTCCATGCGGGCGACATGCGGCTGCTGCAACTGCAATTCAGCCGCGTCCTCGATGGTGATCAGCCGCTCCTTCTCCGA
>CAMDSH010000042.1 GCA_945907045.1 Rhizobium sp. Q54
ATGAGGCGAAGGCGGACGTGTTCGACTACATCGAACGCTTCTACAATCCAAAACGTCGGCACTCGACGATCGGCTATATGAGCCCTATGGAGTTCGAGCGGAAGGCGGGATTAGCTTAGGCGGGTGTCAACGAAACCGGGTGCAGGCCAGTAGTGCCTTTTTTCATATCGCCGATGAAATCTTCTTTCACCTCGAAATCGGCAAAGCAGCCGTTGGCGAGACAGACGACGAATTGCCCGAACTGAGGCCAGCCCTGATCGACATGGGCGCGCGCGCCTGAGACAACCCGCAGGCCGTGCGGCATCGAAACGCGAAACAGTTGTTTCGCTGCGCCTTCCGGCTCAATCACCGCGAGGCTGGCAACGAACGAAGCGCCGCTCAGGCGCGCTTCCGCCGTCGTCATGCAGGTGGATTTGCGCTCGCCCGGATCCTTGCCGCAGAACTTAGTCCAGTGCGGTTGCGCCAAAGGCGCGGACGGATCGGCCAGGGCCGCTCCGGATGCCGTCGCGAGCGCGGCCAGTACGCAGAACATTCGCGCGTGAATGCCGAATGCCATGCCGCATCAGTTACGCGATTCTTGAAAATCGCAGGGCCAAAAAGCGAAGGGGCGCGACTTTCGCCGCGCCCCTGTCACTTATTTGCTTCAGTCGCCGGCTGGAAGTTTACTTCGGCGGCGTCGCGGCCTGCGGCTGCGCGCCTTCGAGTTTCTTGCGCGCTTCCTCGGCCTTCTTCTGCAACTCTTCCTGCAGCTTCTTCTGCTGCTCCTCGAACACCTTCGGATCGGTGGCCGGGCCGTCATAAGCCTTGGCGAAGTCGGAGAGCGGCAACGGCAGGCTGATCGCGGCGCCGTTCATGTTGATGGCCTGAACCGTGAGCGATTGCCCCTTCTTCAGGCGGCCAACCAGCTCGGTATTGGCTTCATAGTCCGACATGCAGCCGTTCGGAAAGCAGGTGATGTAAGGCGCGGTCGCCGGAGTGCCCTGATCGATGATCAGGCGGGTGCCGTGCTGCAGATGCATGCCCGGCGGAACGGTGACGCGAAGAATTTTGCGCGGCTCGCCTTCCGGCTCGATCAAAGCGACGGCGACCACCGGCATGCCGGATTCGATGCGGCCGTCCTTGGCGATGACGCAGACCTGCTTGGCGCCGGCTTCCTGGCCCTTGCCGCAGACCTTCATCCACGGCGAATACATGAGCTGCGGCTGGTCCGCCGCGGGCGCCTGCTGAGCCTGAGCGGGCGGCGCTTCCGCCGGTTTGGCCGGGGACGCTGCCGGCTTCTGCGCCGGCTTGGCAGCCGGCGGTTTGGCGGGCTGCGCCGGAGCCTGGGCGAGCGCGGCAGATGAGACAAAAACGGCGAAGGCCGTCGTCGTCATCGCCACAAGCAGCGCCTTGCCCATCGGCCGTGCCGATGCGATCCGATGATTCATGGAATATTCCTCTTAAATACTTGCCGCAAAACCTGCCGTACGCGGCCCTTTGGCCCAGCGAACGACGCCCGCCGCGGGCTCTCTCGGCGTTAAATACGGCGAGAGCGTGACACGGCGCTTCTGCCTGATAGCGGATATTAGGCCGGTGATAAAGCCACCAATGAGCAGGATCGTTACCGGTGAACCCGGTTAATCGCCCCGGCCAATGTAACGCCCGGCTGTGATAAATTAAGCCAAACCGGACGAATCACACCTCAGCAGTGACGGCGCCAGACCCAGCCCATCGAGCTTTGCACTCTTTGCGAGTGCCTTTATGCGCCATCATGCTTGGCGTCACGCTGGCGCTTGCCGGCATCGATGCGTCCGGCCAGCCGCGCCCGGCGGAAGCGCACCACGCCATCGCCATGCACGGCGCGCCTGCGATGCCCGACGGCTTCGCGCGATTGCGCTACGCCGATCCATCGGCGCCGAAAGGCGGACGGCTGGTGCAGGGCGTGCTTGGCACCTTCGACAGCCTCAATCCGCTCGTCGTTAAAGGTCTCGCCGCGCAAGGCATCCGCGGTTACGTGATCGAGAGTCTGCTCGCGCGCGGTTACGACGAGCCGTTCACGCTCTATGGCTTGCTCGCGCGCAAGGTCGAGACCAACGCCGCGCGCTCCTTCGTCACCTTCACGCTCGATCCCGCCGCGCGCTTTTCCGACGGCAAGCCGGTGACACCCGCCGACGTGATTTTTTCGTGGGAATTGCTGCGCGACAAAGGCCGGCCGAATTATCGCACCTATTACACCAAGGTCGTCAAAGCCGAGGCCATCGGCGAACGCGGCGTGCGCTTCGATCTTGCGGGGAGCGACGACCGTGAATTGCCACTCATCCTCGGGCTAATGCCGGTGCTGGCGAAGCACGCGATCAATCCCGATAAATTCGAGGAGACCACATTCGCGCCGCCGCTCGGCAGCGGGCCTTACACCGTCTCGGAAGTAAAGCCCGGCGTGAGCATGACGCTCAAGCGCAATCCGGATTACTGGGGGCGCAATCTCGCCATCAACCGCGGCTTCTGGAATTTCGACGAAGTGCGCTACGATTATTACCGCGACGGCAACGCGCATTTCGAGGCATTCAAGAAAGGTCTCTACGACGTGCGCGCCGAACTCGATCCGGGCCGCTGGCAAACGCAATATGAATTTCCCGCGATGCGCGACGGACGCGTCGTCAAGGATGTTTATTCATCCGGCATGCCGAAGGGCATGTCGTCTTTCGTTATGAACACGCGTCGCTCGAATTTTGCCGACATTCGCGTACGCGAGGCGCTCCTCATGCTGTTCGACTTCGAATGGATCAATCGCAATTTCTTTTTCGATCTCTATAGGCGCACCGCGAGCTTTTACGACGGATCGGAACTTGCCTCGCGCGGCCGCGCCGCCAATGCGCGCGAGCGCACGCTACTCGCGCCCTACCCCAACGCCGTGCGCGCCGACATTCTCAACGGCACATGGTTGCCGGCGGTCGCCGACGGATCGGGCCGCGACCGCGAGACCTTGAAGCGCGCGCTCGCGCTATTCGAGCAGGCTGGGTACGAACTCAAAGGCACCGAGTTACGCAACCGCGCCAGCGGCCAGCCGTTCACGTTTGAAATTCTGACCACCACCAAGGATCAGGAGCGCCTCGCGCTCGCTTATTCACGCGATCTCAAGCGCGCCGGGATCGCCGTGCGTGTGCGCGTGGTGGACGCCGTGCAGTTCGACCGCCGCCGGATCAATTTCGATTTCGACATGATGGAAAATCGTTGGGACCAGTCACTCTCTCCCGGCAACGAACAGGGTTTCTACTGGGGCACGGCGGCGGCGGATCAGGAAGGCACCCGCAATTACATGGGCATCAAATCTCCGGCGGCCGACGCCATGATCGCCGCGATGCTCAACGCGCAAAGCCGCGAGGATTTCGTTTCCGCCGTGCGCGCGCTCGACCGCGTGCTGCTCTCGGGCTTTTACGTCGTGCCGTTATTCCATCTGCCCAATCAGTGGGTGGCGCGCTGGGCCTCGATCAAACATCCCGCCGAAACGTCCCTCTACGGCTATCTGCCGGAAACTTGGTGGCGCGACAACGGCACGAGGCGCAGCCCGTGATCCTCGGCGACATCACACGCGCATCCGCCGCCTCTGCGGCTGGCAATCGAGCGACGCTGGACGATCTGTTCCGGCGCGCGCTGATGCGGCATCCGCAAACCATCGCGCTCGCCGATCCGCCCAACCGCGAAAGCTTCACCGACGGCGCGCCGCGCCGCCTCACTTATCTCGAAGCCGATCGCGTGATCTTCGCCATCGCCGCGCGCCTGCGACGGCTCGGATTGCAGACCGACGCCATCGTTGGAATTCAGTTGCCCAACACTGTCGAGAGCGTGCTGATGCTGCTCGGCACCTTGCGCGCGGGAATGATCGCGGTGCCGCTGCCGATGCTCTGGCGCAAGGCCGATGCCGTTGCAGCGCTTGGCCGCGTCGGCGCGAAAGCCCTCGTCACCACCTCGCACATCGGCGCGGCGGCGCATTGCGATCTGGCGATGCAGGTCGCGGCGGAATTATTCCCCATACGTTATGTCGGCGGCTTCGGCAACAATCTTCCCGACGGCGTGGTGCCGTTCGAAGACTTGTTCAATTCCGGCAAGCTCGATCCACTCCCTGCGATCGAGCGCGCGGGAAACCCAGCCGCGCATCTTGCCGTCGTCACGTTCGATGTGACACCGCAAGGCTTAACGCCGGTCGCGCGCAATCACATGGAGCTGATCGCGGGCGGGCTTAGTGTCTTTCTCGAAAGCCGCGCCGAGCAGGATCACGGCGTGCTCTCGGCGATACCCGTCTCGTCATTCGCCGGTATCGCCTTGAGCGTGGTGCCGTGGCTGCTCACCGGCGGAACGCTCGCGCTGCATCAACCGTTCGATCCCGCATTCTTCGCCGCGCAGAGCCGCGAGCATCGCAGCGAAACCATGGTCCTGCCCGGACAACTGGTGGCGCGGCTGGCGGAAGCCGGGCACTTCACAAAAGACGACAGCGCAAAATGCATCGTCGGGCTCTGGCGCGCGCCTGAACGCCTTGCCGCCAACGCGCCGTGGCGCGAGACGGCCGGATTGCTCGACGTTCTCGCCTTCGGCGAAATCGGATTGCTGGCGGCGCGGCGCGGCACCAACGGCAAGCCGGCGCAAATCGGATTCGGTCCCATCGGCGCGCCGCGCGGCTCGCCCAATGCAATGCTGGTGGCGGATGTCGCACCGACCGACGCCGGCACGATTGCCTTACGCGGGCCGATGGTCCCCTCACACGCGTTCCCGCCCGGCGCCGAGCGCAGCCAGCTGCCGCATCTGAAAATCGACCGTGATGGTTTCATCGACACCGGCTACACCTGCCGCAGCGAGCGCGACACGCGAGCTCTCGTCGTCACCGGCCCGCCCGCCGGCATTGTCGGCGTCGGCGGCTATCGCTTCCTGTTGCGCGAGGTGACGACGGCGGTCGAGGGCGTTGAACCCGGCGGCACCTTCGCGGCGCTGCCAGACGCCATTACCGGCTATCGCCTCGCCGGATCGGCGCCCGACCGGGCGACGTTGCGGCAAAAACTCGGCGCACTCGGCCTCAATCCGCTCGTTTCCGGGGCCTTCCGCGAGCGCGGCGCGGCAAATGCCGCGTAATCAAGCCACCTCGTTGACGAGACATTAACGGCCTCAAACTAGGGTCACCCGCACCTGTAACGCGTGCGTGTGGCCCTCCATGTCCCTGCAAGGTCCGATCATCGTGGTCGCCGAAAATCCGGCGGCGGATCTGGTCGAAGCGTTGCGCGACGCAGGCGCCTTCCCCATCGTCGAAACGAAATGGTCCGACGCGCCGACCGCCTTCGTCGCGGTCAAGCCGGTCGCCATCGTGCTTGCCGATCCCGGCCCGCCGCCGAGCGAAGCCGCCGGCCGCATGCTCTGCCTGCAAATCGTCACCGCGAACGGCCCGACCGTTCCGGTGATCGCGCGCGTCGAACGGGATTCCGGCGCGCCGATTCCGATCGCGCTCACCATCGACGCCAAGCTTCCACATGAACGGCTGATCGCGCGCCTTCGTTCGGCGCTGCGCGTGCGCGCGCTGCACGCAACTGTTTTACGCCGCATCGACACGTTCGCATCGCGCGGCGGCCACATCGTCCGCCTGCCCGTCGGCGACGCGCTGGAAGACGCCAGCGTATTGATTGCGGGACGCGGCAAACTTTATCCAGCTTTGAGCGTCGCCATCGGCGAGCGCATCGGCATTGTCGGCGCACTCAGCGTCGAGACCGCGGCGCGGCATCTGAACGCGCGCGACATCGACGGCATCGTCATCGGCGACGGGTTCTCCGCGCCGATGGTGGAATCCTTCCTCACCGTGCTGGCGCAGGATCCGCGTTTTCGCGATATCCCCGTCGCCATCGCCAACGAGATGCCGAAGGATTTCAGCGACCGGCTCCCGACCGTCGATCACATCGACCCGGAGCCCAAACGCATCGTCGAGCGCATGATCCCGGTGGTGCGGCTGCATGCCTTCGAGGCGCGGCTCAAGCGCATGCTCAAGTCGCTCGACGCCGAAGGCATGTTCGATCCCGACACCGGCCTGCTCACGCGCGATGCGTTCTGGCACGATCTCGGCAAAGTGGTCGAGGAAGCCGCCGAGCGCGGGGCTGCATTGTCGCTGGCGCGGTTTTCATTCGACGCACCGTTCGACCGCCGCATCAGCCTCGATGGCGCGCGGCTGGTGAGCCGGCTCACGCGCAACATCGACTTCGCGCATCTGGCCGAAGACGGCTCGATCCTGATCGCCTTCACGCAAACCGATCTGCGCAGCTCACATGTCGTTGCGCGCCGCATCGCCAGCGTGCTCAAGCACACATTGCTGGCGCCACACCGCGAACTTGCGAAGGTCGCCGCCAACGTGACGCTGGCGAGCTTCAAGGCCGGCGATAACTTCAACACGCTGCTGCAGCGCGTGATGGGCAATCAGGCGGTTGCGGCGGAGTGATCGAGCGCTTAGCTTGGCGGCAGAGGTGCCGTCATGTCAGCTAAAACTCCCGTCCGTATCGATGTCGTTTCCGATGTGGTTTGCCCGTGGTGCTTCATCGGCAAGAAGCGCCTGGAAAAGGCGCTCGCGCTCAAGCCGGAAATTCCGGCGGACGTGCATTTTCGTCCCTACTTCCTGAATGACTGGATTCCGCGCGAAGGCATTTCGCGCGAGGAATACCTCACGAAGAAATTTGGCTCGGTCGAGCGCTACAACGGAATGGCCGGACGCGTGATGGCCGCGGCAGCCGCCGAGGGCCTCGCCTACAACAAGGATAAAATCAGCCGCCAGCCCAACACGCTCGACTGTCACCGGCTGATCCGCTGGGCGGACGCCATCGGCAAGGCGCCGCAGATGAAGCAGAAGCTGATGGACCTTTATTTCACGCAAGGAGAGGATTTGAGCGACAGCGCCGTGCTGTCGAAAGCCGCCGGCGATGTCGGGCTCGATGCCGCGCAAGTGCGCGAATGGCTCGCAAGCGACAAGGACGTGGCCGAGATCGAGCAGGAAGCCACGGCAGCGAAGGAAGCCGGTATCGAGGGCGTGCCCTGTTTCATCATCGCGGGCCGCTACGCGATTTCGGGCGCGCAGGCGCCGGAACAACTCGCGGAAGTCATCGAGCGCGCGGCAGCCGAGCAGCAAACGCAAGCGGCGGAGTAATTACGCCGCCTGCGCCGGCTCCGCGATGCTCGCTAGCTTGCGCAAGATCGCCGTGGTGCCTTTGAGGCGCTGTTCCGGCTCGTCCCACTCGTCGAAGAACACGACCTTCTGGTCGGGCCGCACGCGCGCGTCCGGACCTTGTTCGTGGATGTAGGCGATCAGCCGTTCCGGATTGGCGAAGATGTTGTCGCGGAACGAGAGCACCGCGCCCTTCGGCCCGGCCTCGATCTTCTCGACGTTGGCTCTACGGCAGAGCGCCTTGATGGCGACGACCTGCAGCAGATGCTCGACCTCCTGCGGCAGCGAACCGAAGCGATCAACGAGTTCAGCGGCAAACGCATCGATCTCGCGCTCGTCCTCAATTTCGGCAAGCCGCCGGTAGAGTGCGAGCCGCACGGCCAAATCGGCAACGTAATCGTCGGGAATGAGCACCGGCGTGCCGATGGTGATCTGCGGCGACCAGCGGTCAGCGACAGCCGTCGTGATGCCCGCTTTGAGACTGAGCACGGCCTCTTCCAGCATCTGCTGATAAAGCTCGAAGCCGACTTCCTTGATATGGCCGGATTGTTCCTCGCCCAAAAGATTGCCCGCGCCGCGGATGTCGAGATCGTGCGAAGCAAGCTGGAAGCCCGCACCAAGTGTGTCGAGCGATTGCAGAACTTTAAGGCGGCGCTCGGCTTGCGGCGTAAGCGTGCGCTGCGCCGGCAGCGTGAACAGCGCATAGGCGCGAACTTTCGAGCGGCCCACGCGCCCGCGCAGCTGGTAAAGTTGCGAGAGCCCGAACATATCGGCGCGATGCACGATCAGCGTGTTCGCGGTCGGGATATCGAGGCCGGATTCGATAATCGTGGTCGAGAGCAGCACGTCGTATTTGCCGTCGTAGAAGGCGGACATGATATCCTCCAGCACGGTCGGCGGCATCTGCCCGTGCGCGACGGCGACGCGCGCTTCCGGCACGTTCTTGTCGAGGAAGTCTTTCGCTCCGGCGAGGTCTTCGATGCGCGGCGCGATGTAGAACGCCTGGCCGCCGCGGTAACGCTCGCGCAGCAACGCCTCGCGCACGATCAGCGGATCGAACGGCGACACGAAAGTGCGCACCGCAAGGCGATCGACCGGCGGCGAGGCGATGATGGAAAGATCGCGCACGCCGGTGAGCGCGAGTTGCAGCGTGCGCGGGATTGGCGTTGCCGAGAGCGTGAGCACGTGCACCTCGGCGCGCAGCGCTTTCAGTTTTTCCTTATGCACGACGCCGAAGTGCTGCTCCTCGTCCACCACGAGCAGGCCAATGTCCTTGAACTTGATGTTCTTGCCGAGCAACGCGTGCGTGCCGACCACGATATCGACCGAGCCGTCGGCGATGCCGCTTTTGACCTTCGTGAGTTCAACGTTCGATACAAGCCGCGAGGCCTGTGCGACGTTGACGGGAAATCCGCGGAATCTCTGGGCAAAAGTCTTGCTGTGCTGGCGTGCCAGCAGCGTCGTTGGGACCACGACGGCGACCTGCTTGCCGCTCATCACGGCGGCGAAGGCCGCGCGCAAGGCAACTTCCGTTTTGCCAAAACCGACATCGCCGCAAATCAGCCGGTCCATCGGACGGCCTGAAGCCAGATCGGCCAGCGTCGATTCAATCGCCGCCTGTTGATCCTCCGTTTCCTCGTACGGGAACCCGGCGCAGAATTCGTCATAGGCGCCCGCCGGCGTGGTGAGCTTCGGCGCTTCGTGTAATTGCCGCTCGGCGGCGATCTTGATGAGTTCGCCCGCGATTTCGCGGATGCGACTCTTCATGCGCGCCTTGCGCGCCTGCCAGTTGCCGCCGCCCAAGCGATCCAATTCCGCCCCCGCCTGCTCGGAGCCGTAGCGCGACAAAAGATCTATGTTCTCGACCGGCAGATACAGTTTGGCGTCCTCGGCGTAATGCAGTTCGAGGCAATCGTGCGGCGCACCCGCGGCCTCGATGGCTTTGAGCCCTGCGAAGCGCCCGATGCCATGATCGACGTGCACAACCAGATCGCCGGGCGAAAGGCTTGTCACTTCGGAGATGAAATTCTCAGCCCGGCGCGCGGCGCGGCGCGGGCGCACCAGACGGTCGCCGAGAATGTCCTGCTCGCTCACAACTGAGATGTCGGCGGTTTCGAACCCCGCTTCGAGACCGAGCACGCCAAGCGCGATGGCGGGCTTGGGGAGAGACAGCGCCTGCGGCCAGTTCGCGACGCTGGAGAGATTCAGCAGCTTGTGATCGGCGAGCACGTGACTCATGCGCTCGCGCGAACCTTCGCTCCATAGCGCGATGACGACGCGCTTGCCCGCCGACTGCAATGCGCCGACGTGCTTCGTCACCGCGTCGAACACATTTGAATTGGGTTCCGCGCGCTCGGCAGCGAAGTTGCGGCCCTGCCGCGCACCGATGTCGATTTCCGCGCCGGTATTCTCCGGCACGGCGAACGGCGTCATCCGCACCAGAGCCGACGCATCGAGGCGTTTCTGCCATTCGCCTTCGGCAAGATAGAGCTTGTCCGGCGGCAGTGGCTTGTACGGAGGACTGCTGTGATCGGCGAGCGCTTGCTGGCGCGCGTCGTAATAATCGGCGATCTGCGCCAGCCGCTCGCGCGCGGCGTCCTCGGCCTGCGGCTCCAGCACCACGGGCGAGCCGGGCAGATAATCGAACAGCGTGTCGAGCTTGTCGTGAAATAAAGGCAGCCAGTGCTCCATGCCCGGATAGCGGCGGCCTTCGCTCACAGCTTCGTACAAGAGATCGTCCGGTGTGGTAGCGCCGAACTGCGCGACGTATCCCGTGCGGAAACGCCGGATGGTTTCCGTCACCAGCTGGAATTCCGCGACCGGGACGAGATCGAGCCCGCGCAACTGGCTTTCGGTGCGCTGCGTCTGCGCATCGAAGCTGCGGATCGATTCCAGCGCATCGCCGAAAAAATCCAACCGCACCGGCATATCCATCCCCGGCGGATAAAGATCGAGAATGCCGCCGCGCACCGCGTATTCGCCCGGTTCGCGCACGGTGGAAGCGCGTGTGAAGCCGTTAAGCTCCAGCCAGCGCACGATGCTCTCCATGCCGAGCACGTTGCCGGGTGCGGCGGAGAGTGCTTGCAGCGCGATGAGTTCCTTGGCCGGCACGCGTTGCAGCACGGCGTTGACGGTCGTGAGCAATACGGAGGGGCGCTCGTTGCCCTTGAGGCGCGAAAGACGCGACAGCGTCGTCATGCGCTGCGCGACGGCGCCCGTATGCGGCGAGACGCGGTCGTAGGGCTGACAATCCCACGCGGAGAATTCCAGCACCGAAATGTCGGGCGCGAAGAACGCCAACGCACGCGAGAGCGCCGCCATGCGCTGCCCATCGCGGCAGACGATCGCAAGGCTCGTCGCCGGAGCATTCGCTCGCGCGGCAACGGCGCGGGCCAAATCAGAGAGCACCAGCCCTTCCGCGCCATCGGCGACATTCGCCAATGTGAGCGGCTTGGCCGGAGCCAGCAATTCGGCGGGCGATTTGGTCTTAGCGTTCATGCCGGATCGCGCGGATTGAAATGGAAATCGCGCAACCGCCGGAACAGCGCCGTGTCGAGTTCGGCGGGCGTTTGAAATTCACCCGTTACCCAACCGAGCAAATCCGGGTCGGGCAATTCGATCAGCCGCTCATAGGTATCGAGATCGGCATCGCTGAGCGTCGCGATATGCGCATCGGCAAAGCGCCCCAGGATCAGGTCCATCTCGCGGATGCCGCGATGCCACGAGCGGAACAGCAGCCGACGGCGGCGTGGATCAAGTCCTTCGCTCGAACGTGTCGTCCCGGTCATGCGCGCTCCAACGCCAAAAACCCGGACGGGGCCGGGCGGGGTTTATATAGAGCGGCGGCGGCACAATGTCAGCGAAATCTAGGTGAGATAGACTGCGCGCATGCGTCCCGACCTGCTCAACCCCCTGTTTGCCTCGCTCACCAGCCTCACGGGCGTCGGACCCAAGCTCGCGAAGCTTTATGCCCGGCTGCTCGACGTGGAGGCGCCGCGTATCGTCGATCTGCTGTTTCACCTGCCTTCGGGGACGATTGACCGGCGCGCACGGCCAAAATTGAACGAAGTCGTGCCGGGAACGCTCATCACCGTCGCGGTCACCGTCGGCAAACATCGCCCCTCACCGCCGCATCGCTCGCGCGCGCCCTATCGCGTCTATACCTCGGACGACACCGGCGATCTCACGCTCACCTTCTTCAACGCGCGGCAGGATTATCTGGAAAAGCTGCTGCCCGAGGGCGAGTTGCGCTACGTCTCCGGCACCGCCGAGCTTTACGACGGCACGTTGCAGATGGTGCATCCCGACCGCGTGGTGGACGAGGCGGGTTTTGCGAGCCTGCCTCTCGTCGAGCCGGTCTATCCGCTCACCGAAGGTCTGGCGCTCGGCAATGTGCGGCGCGCGATGGACTCAGCGCTCGCAAAATTGCCCGAGCTGCCGGAATGGCAGGACGCGGCCTGGGCTTCGCAGCAACGCTTTCCGCAATTCACCGCGGCGCTGAATTCATTACATCGTCCGGCTGAACCGCGCGACGTGCTGCCCGAAACTCTCGCCTGGACAAGGCTCGCCTACGACGAACTGCTCGCAGGCCAACTGGCGCTCGCACTGCTGCGCGCACACATGCGCCGTCAATCGGGGCGCGGCAGTTCGAGCGAGGGCATCGTGCGAACGCGCATCGTCGAGGCACTGCCCTACTCGCTCACGGCATCGCAGGCGCAAGCGCTCAACGACATCATCACTGATCTGGCTTTGCCGCAGCGGATGTTGCGACTGCTGCAAGGCGATGTCGGCTCTGGCAAGACGGTGGTGGCGCTGCTCGCAGCCGCGACCGTGATCGAAGCCGGACGGCAGGCGGCATTCATGGCGCCAACGGAACTTCTGGCGCGCCAGCATCACAATACGATTTTGCCGCTGGCGCAGACGGCGGGTCTGCGCGTCGCCATCCTCACAGGGCGCGAGCGCGGACGGGAACGCGCGGATACGCTCGCGCGGCTCGCCATCGGCGACATCGATCTCATCGTCGGAACGCATGCGCTGTTTCAGGAAGAAGTCGCGTTCAAGGATCTGGCGCTGGCGATTGTCGACGAGCAGCACCGCTTCGGCGTGCATCAACGGCTGGCGCTGACGCAAAAGGGCGACGCCGTCGATGTGCTGGTGCTCACGGCAACGCCGATCCCGCGCACGCTGGTGCTGACGTTTTTCGGCGACATGGATATTTCCGAGTTGCGCGAGAAACCGCCGGGACGGCTGCCCATCGACACCCGCACCATCGATCTTGCGCGCGTTACGGAAGTCGAGGATGCGGTCGGACGCGCGCTCGATGAAGGCCAGCGCGCTTATTGGGTATGCCCGCTGGTGGAGGATTCCGAAAAGATCGATCTTGCCGCCGCCGAGGCGCGCTTCAAGGAGTTAAAAGGGCGGTTCGGCGATCTGGTCGATCTCGTGCATGGCCGCATGAAGGGCGCGGAGAAAGACCGGGCGATGGAACGCTTTGCCGCGGGCGAAACGCGGCTGCTCGTCGCCACCACGGTGATCGAAGTCGGCGTCGATGTGCCGGAAGCGACCATCATGGTGGTCGAGCACGCAGAACGCTTCGGGCTCGCGCAATTGCATCAGCTGCGCGGCCGCATCGGGCGCGGAACGGGACGCTCGACGTGCTTGCTGCTTTACAAGTCGCCGCTCGGCGATACCGCCAAGGCGCGGCTTTCTATTTTGCGCGAAACCGAAGACGGCTTCCGCATCGCCGAGGAAGATTTGCGCCTTCGCGGCGAAGGCGACCTGCTCGGCACGCGGCAGAGCGGCCTGCCCGGATTTCGCATCGCACGCGCGGAGGTGCACGGAAAGTTTCTTGGAGCCGCGCGCGACGACGCAGGCCTGATACTTAATCGCGATCCGGGATTGGCGACGCCGCGCGGCGAGGCGCTGCGGCATCTGCTTTATCTGTTCGAGAAAGACGAAGCGATCCGGCTGATCCGGGCCGGCTGATTATTTCGCCGGAACCGGCTTGCGCGCGGCCTGTGCCATGCGCGCGGTTTCCGCCAATGCGCCAAGTTTTTTCTGCGCATCGCCGTCCGGCTGCACCATGCCGGCGGACAACAACAGCGTCATCGCCTGCTCCACCGTGAGGTCGATCTCGATGATGCTCTTGCGCGGCAGATAAAAGAAAAATCCGGTGGTCGGGTTCGGCGTGCACGGCAGAAATACCGAGACGTAATCGCTACCCGGCAGGCGCGTGACGATGTCCGAATGCGGAGGCTGCGAAAGAAACACGATCGACCACATTTCCGGCGCCGGAAATTCGACCAGCGCGACGGTGCGAAAGCTCGATCCCGACTTCGAGAACAGCGATTCGAAAATCTGCTTCATGGTGCGATACACCGCGCGCACAATCGGCATGCGGTTGAGAATGTTCTCGCCGGTCTCCACCATCTTGCGCCCGACCAAATTGGCGGTCAGGAAGCCGAGCATCGTGAGCGCGACAAACGCGATGATGAGGCCGGTTCCCGGTATCGGGCCGGGCAAATATGTCTCCGGCCGGTAGATCGGCGGAATGAACGGGCGCACCAGATTGTCCACCCAGGTGATGAACGACCAGGTGAGATAGGCGGTAATGAAAATCGGCCCGGCGACGATCAGTCCGGTGAGAAAATAATTACGGATGCGCGCGGCGGGCCCGCTGTGCACGGGCTTGGCCGCCGCCATCGTGTCGTCCGGGCGCTGGCTGCTGTCGTCGCTCATTTTATAATTCTATTCGACCGTGACCGATTTCGCGAGATTGCGCGGCTGGTCAACATCGGTGCCGATTGCGGCGGCTGTGTGATAGGCGAGAAGTTGTACGGGAATGGCGTAAACCAGCGGCGTCACCGTGGAGGCCATTTCCGGCAGCGTGAGTGTCATAACGGATTCGATGGACGCCTCGTGCGCGCCTTTCGGATCGGTCATCAGGATAATCTTCCCGCCGCGTGCAGCTACTTCCTGCATATTCGACACGGTCTTGTCGAAAACGCGGTCATAGGGCGCGATCACGATCACCGGCATGGTTTCGTCGATCAGCGCAATCGGGCCGTGCTTGAGTTCGCCGGCGGTGTAGCCTTCGGCGTGGATGTAGGAAATTTCCTTCAGCTTGAGCGCGCCTTCGAGCGCGATTGGGAAACTGGTGCCGCGTCCGAGATAGAGCACGTCGCGCGACTTGGCCAAATTCTGCGCCAGCGCTTCGATCTGCGGCTCCAGAGCCAGCGCCGCCGCCATGTGGCGCGGCACCTGGATGAGCGCGCGAACCAGATTCTTTTCATCGTCCGCGGACAACACGCCGCGCGCGCGGCCCGCTGCGAGTGCGAGGCAGGCCAGAACCGCAAGCTGGCAGGTGAATGCCTTGGTCGAGGCCACGCCGATTTCCGGGCCCGCCAGCGTCGGCATCACCACGCCGCTTTCGCGCGCGATGGTCGATGTCGGCACGTTCACCACCGATAGCACGTGCTGCTTGTGCTCTTTCGCATAACGCAACGACGCCAGCGTGTCGGCGGTCTCCCCCGATTGCGAAATGAAGATCGCAAGATCGCCGTCGTTGAGCGGCGCGCCGCGATAGCGGAATTCCGACGCGATATCGATTTCGACCGACAGTTTCGCGAAGCGCTCGAACCAGTATTTCGCCACCAGCCCGGCGTAATAGGCCGTGCCGCAGGCCGAGATCGAAAGCCTTTTGATATTCTTGAAATCGAACGGCAGTTCGGTTGGCAGGCGCACACACTCCGCCGTCATGTCGATGTAATGCGCGAGCGTGTGACCGACCACTTCCGGCTGCTCGTGGATTTCCTTCGCCATGAAATGCTTGTGGTTACCCTTGTCGACCAAATTCGCCGACGCCGTGGATTTCACCACCGCGCGCTCCACCACCGCGCCGCCTTCCTCGTGCACCTCGACGCCCTTGTGCGTCATCACGGCGTAATCGCCGTCTTCGAGATAGCTGATGGTGTCGGTGAAGGGCGCGAGCGCAATCGCGTCGGAGCCGAGATACATCTCGCCTTTGCCATAGCCGATGGCCAGCGGCGACCCCTTGCGCGCACCGACCATCAGATCCTCTTCGCCCGCGAACAGAAACGCGAGCGCGAACGCGCCGCGCAACTGCTTGAGCGATGCCGCCACCGCCTCGACCGGCGAGCGGCCTTTGTTCATTTCCTGCGTGACCAGATGCGCGACCACTTCGGTGTCGGTTTCGCTGCCGAACTTTGCGCCGTTCTTGCCGAGTTGCTCACGCAGTTCGCGGAAGTTCTCGATGATTCCGTTGTGCACGACGGCGACGCGCTCGGTCGCGTGCGGATGCGCGTTGTTCTCGGTTGGCCGTCCGTGCGTCGCCCAACGCGTATGGCCGATGCCGATGGTGCCCTTGAGCGGCTCGCGCTCAAGCCGCGTCTCCAGCTGTTTCAGTTTGCCCTCGGCGCGGCGGCGCGTCAGCGTGCCGCTTTCCAGCGTTGCAACGCCCGCGGAGTCATAGCCGCGGTATTCGAGGCGCCTGAGCGCATCGACAAGCTGGCCCGCGACCGGCTTAACCCCAAGAATCCCGACTATCCCGCACATCCGCCTGGATGGCTCCTCGCCCTGTTTCGCGTTTATCGTTTAGCCGCTGCAAGCAACGATGGGGAAATCACAACGCATTTCGCCGTGTGACAGATGGCTGCCAGCGCTTTTTGGCTCGGTTGGAAGGTTACGCCTTCTTCTTGCCTATCGCTTTCAGGCTGCGCAAGCGGGCTGCCCAGCCTTCCTTAACGGTCTGCTTGCCGCGCCCGAGCGCCAGCGCATCCGCCGGCACATCCTCGGTGATGACCGAGCCTGAGCCGACATAGGCGCCGTCGCCGATTTTCACCGGCGCCACCAGCGACGAATTCGAGCCGATGAAGGCGCCCTTGCCGATGTCGGTGCGATGCTTGTCCACGCCGTCATAATTGCAGGTGATAGTGCCCGCGCCGACATTGGCGCCCTCGCCGACGCGCGCATCGCCAACGTAAGTCAGATGATTGGCCTTGGCGCCCGGCTCGAACACCGCCTCCTTCACCTCAACGAAATTTCCGATGCGCGAACCTTCGCCGAGTTTCGTGCCTGGCCGCAGCCGCGCGAACGGACCGACCGAAACGCGCGCACCGACATGCGCGCCTTCCAGATGTGAAAAGGAATGAATGACCGCACCGTCCTCGACCGTAACGCCGGGACCGAACACTACGTTGGGTTCAATCACGACATCCTTGCCGAATTTTGTGTCGGCGGAGAGAAACACCGTCTCCGGCGCGATCAGCGTAACGCCCGCTTCCATCGCCGCCTTGCGCAGACGCTGCTGCAACACGGCTTCCGCCTCCGCCAGCTGGGCCTTGGTGTTGATCCCGCGCACATCGTCCTCCACGGCTTCGATGACGGATGCCTTCAAGCCCATATCGCGGGCAATGGCAACGGCATCGCTTAAGTAATACTCGTGCTTGCGATTGTCATTGCCGATGCGCTCAAGAATCTTGAGCGCGTTGCCGCCGGCAAGCGCCATCAGCCCGCCGTTGCAGAGCGTGATCTTGCGCTCCTCGGCGTTGGCGTCCTGATCCTCGCGGATGGCGGCAAGCTCGTTGCCCTGCATGACCAGCCGCCCGTAACCCGCCGGATCGGCGGCACGAAATCCGAGCACCGCCACGCCTGCACCCGCGGCCAGCGCCGCGCGCAACTGCATAAGCGCCTGCGGAGGCACCAGTGGCGTATCCCCGAAGATCACCAGAATATCGTCGGCGCCTTTCGCGATCGCGGGCCGCGCGGCGAGCACCGCGTGCGCGGTGCCCAGCCGCTCGGATTGCTCGAAAACTTGCGCCTGTGGCGCGATCCGGCGCACCTCGGCGGCGATCTCGTCATGTTTCGGTCCGGCCACGACCGCGACCGCGACCGCGCCGCCACCCGCGCCGCTCACCGCATCGAGCACATGGCCCATCAGCGAGCGCCCTGCGATGGCATGCAGCACTTTTGGCCGCGACGAGCGCATGCGGGTGCCCTCGCCGGCGGCGAGCACGATGGCCAGGCAAGTTCGCGAATTCATCGGCGCCTTTTAACCGAGCATGGTTGTGGGCAAAAGGCCGCTCCGTTGCGCGGAATCGGCCGCAATGGAAGCGACCATGACAGGATTCTGCTAATGTTTTCAATGATCTGATTCGCCGCCCGGAGAACTTATGGCGATCAAAGCGCAGCTTCCAACGCCCAATACAGAAAAAGCGTCGAAGGTGGAAATCAAACCCTTCGATATGCACGCTTTGTGGCGACTCGGATTCTGGGGCTCCTCCGCCGCCGTCGCGCTCGCGGCTGTGGTGATCGTCACGCAATCGGATACCGGCACTCAGCGCCTGCAAGTCGCGATTGCGAACATCACCGATAGTTCCGCGCCTGCGCCCACCGCCGTCGCGCAGTTGATCCCGCGCAAAACCGAAACCGACGCCGAAACCCGGCGGCTGGCGGACAACGTACGCACGCTGACGGCGGATCGCGACCGGCTGCTCGCGCGCGTCGGCGGGCTGGAACGCAGCCTCGATGACATGACCGGCTCGATCAGAGCGGCGAACGCAGCAAACCGCGCATCGGCGCCAACGCCTGCGCCAGTGATCGCGCCACCCAAGACGGTGCCGCTAGCAACGAGCGCTGCGCCAGCCGCGCCGCCTGCCGCACCGATCCTGCAAACTTTCCCGCCCCCGCTCGTCACCGCCAGCGTGACGCCAACCTGGCCGAGCGCCGAGCGTCCTTCGGGGCCGGGCGGCATAGGCATCGATCTTGGCGGCGCCGCCAGCATCGGCGGCCTGCGGGCTCAGTGGCTGGCGATCAAGGCGCAACACGGGCCGCTGCTGGTCGGAATGCAGCCGGTCGTGATCATGCGCGAGACGCAGGGAGGCTCGCCGGAATTGCGGCTGATCGTCGGCCCGCTCGCGAACGGCGCTGCTGCGGCGGCGCTCTGCGCGACGCTCAATGCCGCGCGCGCCGCTTGCCGCCCCGCCGTCTATGAAGGCCAACGGCTTGCCACGCGCTCAACGCCCTAAACCTTTTCGATGAAGCTGTTCCTGCCCAGCGCCCGCGCAACCAATTGGCTGCTCGTGATCGGCTTCTGTTCGGTCGGCTATGCGCTCTACGTGCGCTATCTCGTCATCGAGCAATCGGCCTTCGGACTCACCTGCGATGGCGGGCTGGACACCTGGCTGTGTACGACGCGCAAGGTCGTCTCTGCGCTGTTCAATTATTCAGTTTTCGGCTGGACCGCGTTCGCGATAGCCCTGCTCAATCTGCTGCGCCCGTCGATTGTTCTATTTGCCGCCGCGCTCGCAGCCGCCGGCTTCGGCATCGTGCTTTATAATGTGGCGCTCTCGGCGCTGGCGGTAGCACTGCTCGTGCTCAGCCTTGCGCGCCGCCCGCCCGAGCCAGAGTAAAGGCGAGCGCCGCCAGCGCCGCGCACAGCCACAGCGACTGCCAGTTGGCGATACTCTCGTTAAAGACAATGTAGACCGCTGCGATGGCGAGCAGCCCCGCGCTCGCGACTTCCGCCGCGCCGCGATGGCCGCTCGCGCGCGGCGTAAGCAGCGAGTGAACGAGAAACGGCAGCGCGGCGGCGGTGAGTGGCGCGAAAGGGAAATCCCGGTAGCGCGGATCGAACGCCAGCCCGAGCGCGACCTGTATCGCCATGGCAGCGAGCATGATGAAGACGACACCGAGTGCAAGAACCAGCCGGTTGTCCGGGCGACTACGGTTCAGAATGATCGAGAAGCGCGGAACTTGAAGTCCCGCCGTCAGTGCCGCTGCCACAACGGGCGGAGCGCAGAGCGCCAAGCCTGCGAGAATGGCGGAACGCATCCAGCCGCCAACACCCAGACCCTCAACGGCAGCGTTCTCGATTGTCCATCCGATAAGGACGCCGCCAGCCGCTCCGATGACGGCAACACCGATCCATGCGCGCGATTGAGTATCGCGTCCGCGCGCCGCCCATGCCGCGCCGAACACCAATGCCGCGAAAATAACACCGCCCGCCGCCTGCCAGCGCCAGAGCGGATGGTTCGACACCGCCTCACCCCATCCGAATTTAAATTGCCGCGTGCGCGCGTCGAGGAAACCCCAGTGCCCGCCGACGGTGCCTTCCAGCCAGCGCTTCCACGGTTGGTCGAATGCTTCGATTAGATTGACGCGTGTGTTCGCGCGCTTGGCATAGCTGAGCACGTCCTGCACGACGCGCGCTTGATTTGCGGGAGACGGCAGCGCGCCCTCGCGCATGCGCCCTTCGCTCGGCCAGCCAACCTCGCCAATGATGATCTCTTTATTCGGAAACGCCGCCGCGACCCTGCGCCGGATCGACTCCACGTGCGCGCCGGCGTTGCGCGCCGGTATCGGGAAATCTTCCCAATAAGGGAGAATATGGATGGTGATGAAATCGGCGCTCTCTTGCAGTTGCGGATTGCGCAGCCAGAATTCCCACACATCCGCATAAGTCACCGGCACGCGCACGCGCGATTTGACCTCGCGCATAATGTTGCCGAGATCGCCGGCAGCCATCTCACCGCGCAGCAGCACTTCGTTGCCGACGATCACCGCGCGAATGACCGTGGGGTATTTATTCGCCAGCGCGATCGCGGATTCAATCTGCGTGCGGTTCTTGTTGGGATCGCTGGAGAGCCACAGCCCCTGGATCACCTTCAGGCCGTGGCGCTGCGCGATTTCCGGAACACGCTCGATGCCGTAGTCGGTCGAATAAGTCCGCACGCAATCGGTCAGCCCGGCGAGCCGCGCCAGATCCTCATCGATCTGCCAGGCCTCGATCAGCGTGCTGGTGTCGAGCGGGCTTTGCTGGCCCCGAAACGGGGCATAGGAAACGCAGTAAAGCTTTTCGCCGCGCGCGAGCGGAGCCTGCGGCATTTCGACCGGCTGCCCAAGCCAGCTCCAGGCCGCCACGATGGCCGCCGCCGAGAGCGTAAAAAGTCCTATCGCCAGACGCATCGACGGACCCGCATAAATCGTTCGGTAAAAGCCCGCCCGGCTTATCGCGCGCGGCCTAGACTGCCAAGGCTCGCCTCTTAATCAATCCCGCCGGATGCGCTGGACAAAACTCGCGCGACACGCCGTAATGCCGACCTATTCCGGTCGCACAGGGGGAGCCGGGGTATCGGTCGCGGTGCGGCCCAACAAAACCAGCGGAATTATGCGTTTTTACCGAGTGTCTGACATTGCCGCCGTGCTCTGCGCGGTGACCCTCACCCTGACCGGTGTCCCCAGCGCTTTCGCCCAAAGCAGCGGCGAACCCAAGGACGGGGAACAGCAGCAAAAAGCCTCTCCCGCCGACACCCTCAAGGAAGGCCAGAAGAAGATCGACGAGATCGCCGAGGCTGCGCGCCTGCTGACAGGCCCCGCAGCCAACGCCGAATGCGTCTGGCTCGGCCGGCGGGTGGTCAATCTGCTGTGGCGGGACGACCTCGACACCGCTTTCCGCCACCTCGACCTTTACGATCGCTTCGGTTGCCCCGGCGGGCACATCCAGATGACGTTCCGCTGCCTCGTCCGGCAGGGCAATATCGATCCGAAAGCGCAGGAAAGCCTCAACGGGCGGGTCCACGCCTGCTGGCTGAACCCCGGCCTGCCGGCAACCGCGCCGACCGCCGCCCAGGCGGCGCCGACCACGCCAGCCGGAACCACCACGCGATAACCGCGTTAGTCTTTAGAATATTTTTGGAGCGGCCGCGCCGGGCGCCCTGAAATCGCCATGACGCGTTCTTACTTGAACAGATACCTCAAGCCGAGATACGCTGCGCCGCAGCATGCGTGTTTCGGTCGAGCCCAGGGGACGGGTTCGGGTACATCCTCTCTGCCCCACTTGGTTTTTTGAGTCATGCGCTCCGTCGCTGCCGTCGTCGCGCTTATCGCGTGCGTGCATGCCGGGTTGTGGGCCGCGAACAGAGGCCAGGTGGTCGCGCCCAACGTCGACAATCAGCTCGCCAGCATTTCCTACGCGCCGTTCTCCAACTCATCCCATCCCGATACGGGCGACCGCGCGACCTCGGCGCATATCCGGGCCGACCTGAAAGTCATCGCGCCGCTCACGCGCGCCATCCGCACCTACTCATCGACCGGTGGCGTCGAACTGGTGCCGGGCATCGCCAGCGAATTCGGCCTGCGCGTGATGGTCGGCGCCTGGATCGACAAGAACAAAGACCGCAACGAACGCGAAATTCGCTCCGCCGTCGATCTCGCGCGGCGCTACAGCAACGTCAGCGGCATCGTGGTTGGCAACGAAACGATTTTCCGCGACGAGCAAAGCGTCGCCGACATGATTCAGATTATCCAGCGCGTGAAGCGCTCT
>CAMDSH010000043.1 GCA_945907045.1 Rhizobium sp. Q54
AGCCTTGAAATAGCTCAGCGCCTTGGCGTTGAGATCGGAATTGCTCAAGGTCGCAGCGTCCTTCGAGAGCATCAGCGCGGTGGAGTCGACCGCCGCCTGCATAGCCGAGCGCAGCGAACTGCCGCGGCTGTAATCGACGGCGCTGCCGACAAAGCCGACGATTGGAACGGTGGCCAGCGCGAAAGTCGCGGCCACGTTGCCGGATGTAGCCGGGGCGAAGGCGCAAAACGCCAGAAGAATTCGCTGGAAGAAGGGCTTCATGTTCATGGTTGGCACCGCGTCTGAATTCATTTTCGGTACAAAGTCTTAAAGCAGGGGTGTGAAAACCCGGTAAAACTCGCGGCAATTCCGAAGTTAAGAACCGCTAACCATCCCGGAACGACGGGAAATGGCTAACGCTTGGCAAAAACAAAGCTTCGAATTGTCGGAGAACGGGCGGCGCGGGCCGCGAAACGCGCTAGTTAGCGCGTTAGTTGGTGACGCGCAGGTTGGAAAGCGCGGTCCCGATCTGGTTGAACGTCGTGACGATTTGGTTCGCCGAGGTCAGCAGAAAGAACTTGCTGGTGCTGCTCGCGCAGTTCTTCAGCAGCGTCGAGGTCGAATCGTTGCCGGTGTTGACCTGCACCGTATAGAGCGTGATGCCGGCGGCCTTGATGTTGTCGCAGGTTTTCTGCTGGCGATTATCGATCGAGCTTTGGTTGGTGTACCAGCGGTTCTCGGTGTTGAGACCGTCGGTCAGCAGGATGATCACGTCCTGATAGGTGTAATTCGAGTCCTTCGCGGGGATCGTGAAGGGCGAGGCGGTAAGCGTCTGCCAGCCCATCTGCAATCCGATGCCTTGATTGGTGTTGCCGTTCGGCTGCATCGCATCGACCTTGCTGCTCAGCGCCGTCCAGTCATAACTCAGCCCCATCACCGGTGTCGGGCAGGAAGAATATTGCTCGGCCGGATAAAGGTTGGCGCCGGAAACCGGCGCGGTGTTGGTGGTGTCGAAATTCTGGTCGCGGTCGGTCACGCAACCGTTCCAGGTGTTGTGATTGTCCGGCGTCCAGGTCTTGTTGTGATTCAGACAGCTGCTTTGCGTTGAGTAATTGTTGTTGCTGCACTTGCCGTTTTCCGCTTCCCACAGATCCCACCGGATCCAGGACTGATCGTAATTGCTGGCGCCGACGTTGACGTCCTTGCTGAAGGGAATGATCGAAACATAGACGTCGCCGTCAGTGACCGCGGCCTTTTTGAGCTGGGTCAGAAGATTTTGGGTTGCGGTTTTCAGCGCGGTCATCTTGCTCGAGCTGGACATCGATCCGGTGTTGTCGAGCACGAGCGCCACGCGAAGCCGCGTGTTGCCCCACGTCACGGTGGAGTTCGCCTTCAGGTCGATCTTCGTATAGCCCAGCATGCCGAGAAAATTCGTATTCACGACCGCGGTGCCGTTGAGCAGCACTGTCGATCCATTGTTCGACGTATAGGTCGCGGTCACGGCGATGTTGCTGACCTCGGGCCGCGTGAACATCGCCTTGACGAAATTGGTCGCGGAGGTTTGCAGGTCGCCAGCGGATTGGGTCGCCGCGTTTTTCGACAGCATCAACGCTGCCGAATCGACCGCTGACTGAAACGCCGTGCGCGCCGAATTGGCGCGGCTGTAATCCACAGCGGCGCCGACCATGCCCACCATCGGAATCAGCGAAAGCGCGAGCATCGGCGCAACGCCGCCCTGGCAGTTCTTGAAAAAACGCTTGAACAGCATGCGGCTTCGGATGCCCGTTGAGAGATTGCCTCGCCGGCCGAATATGCTGTTGATGCCTTGAAATCTCGTGAGAAGTCCTAGGCGAATTTGGGGAAAAACTGCCGCTAATTGTCCGCAATTAGGTTGTGATCCTTTAATAAAGGGCTATCTGACGCTTGCCTTCACGGGGTTCCATGCCATGTCCCGGAACGGGGCAGGGCGCGGCCTTGGAATGGCACCCTTTCGGTCTTTAAGATGCTTGCGGGGGCCGCGGCCCCGATGTTGCATAGCTGTCCAGAGGAATGTTTCAGGCGTTGGCCACACCATGACGGGCAAGTTTTCAAATCAACGCGTAAGCCGCGCCGCCGTTACCGGCGCGACGGAGCCGCGCGTTGTCCCTCGCTTGGTCCCGCGTATGGCAGATGATGACCGCAAGCGGCGGAACGATCCGGGCGGGCCGGGCACCGCGGTCATCACCAAGACCAAGCCGCAGACCAAGCGGCCGAGCATGTATCGCGTGCTGATCCTGAACGACGATTACACGCCGATGGAATTCGTGGTGCACGTGCTGGAGCGTTTCTTTGGCCGCGATCATGAAGCGGCGACCCGCATCATGCTGCACGTGCATCATCACGGCATCGGGGAGTGCGGCGTTTATACCTACGAAGTAGCTGAGACTAAGGTGACGCAGGTGATGGACTTCGCCCGCAAACACCAGCATCCTTTGCAATGCGTTATGGAAAAGAAGTGACGGCGTACATAGTTAAAGACGGAACGTAACAGAGAGACAGGAATGCCTACTTTTTCGCGCAGTCTTGAGCAGTCGTTGCACAGGGCCCTTGCCCTCGCCAATGAGCGGCACCACGAATACGCCACGCTCGAACACCTCCTGCTGGCGCTGATCGACGATCAGGACGCCTCGGCGGTGATGCGCGCGTGCAACGTCGATCTAGACAAGCTGCGCCGTTCGCTCGTGGCATACCTTGAATCCGAGCTGGAGAACCTCATCACCGACGGGGCCGAGGATTCCAAGCCCACCGCCGGATTCCAGCGCGTGATCCAGCGCGCCGTCATCCACGTGCAGTCATCGGGCCGCGAGGAAGTGACCGGCGCCAACGTGCTGGTCGCGATCTTTGCCGAGCGCGAGAGCCACGCCGCCTATTTCCTGCAAGAGCAGGACATGACGCGTTACGACGCCGTCAATTACATCAGCCACGGCATTGCCAAGCGGCCGGGTTTGACGGAAGCGCGCCCCGTGCGCGGTGCCGAGGAGGAGACCGATACGAAAACTGGCGACGAGCCCAAGAAGAAGGGCGACGCGCTGGAGGCTTATTGCGTCAACCTCAACAAGAAGGCGAAGGACGGCAAGATCGATCCGCTGATCGGCCGCGATTCCGAGATCAGCCGCACCATCCAGGTGCTCTGCCGCCGGCAGAAGAACAATCCGCTGTTCGTCGGCGAGGCCGGCGTCGGCAAGACTGCGATCGCGGAAGGTCTCGCGCGCCGCATCGTGCATGGCGACGTGCCGGACGTTCTCAAGAACGCCACGGTGTTCGCGCTCGACATGGGCACGCTGCTCGCGGGCACGCGCTACCGCGGCGACTTCGAGGAGCGGCTCAAGCAGGTGATCAAGGAGATCGAGGCCTATCCGGGCGCGATCATGTTCATCGACGAGATCCACACCGTGATCGGCGCCGGCGCGACTTCCGGCGGCGCGATGGACGCGTCGAACTTGCTCAAGCCCGCGTTGGCATCGGGAACGATCCGCTGCATCGGCTCGACCACGTACAAGGAATACCGGCAGTACTTCGAGAAGGATCGCGCGCTGGTGCGCCGTTTCCAGAAGATCGACGTCAACGAACCGACGGTGCCGGACGCGATTGAAATCCTGCGCGGTCTCAAGCCGTATTTCGAAGAATACCACAAGCTCAAATACACCAACGAAGCCATCAAGGCGGCGGTGGAGCTTTCGTCGCGCTACATCCACGACCGCAAGCTTCCCGACAAGGCGATCGACGTGATCGACGAGTCGGGCGCGGCGCAGATGCTGCTGCCCGAGAGCCGGCGCAAGAAAACGATCGGCATCAAGGAAATCGAGACCACCATCGCGACGATGGCGCGGATTCCGCCCAAGACGGTGTCGAAGGACGACGCCGAAGTGCTGCAACATCTCGATAATACGTTGCGCACGGTGGTGTACGGCCAGGATAAGGCGATCGAGGCGCTCTCCGCTTCGATCAAGCTTGCGCGCGCGGGGTTACGCGAGCCGGAAAAGCCGATTGGCTGTTACCTGTTCTCCGGCCCGACCGGCGTCGGCAAGACCGAAGTCGCAAAGCAACTCGCGGTATCGCTCGGCGTCGAACTGATCCGCTTCGACATGTCGGAATACATGGAGCGGCACACGGTCTCGCGCCTGATCGGCGCGCCTCCGGGCTATGTCGGTTTCGACCAGGGCGGCTTGCTCACAGACGGCGTCGATCAGCATCCTCACTGCGTGCTCCTGCTTGACGAAATCGAGAAGGCACATCCCGACCTGTTCAACGTGCTCTTGCAGGTCATGGATCACGGAAAACTGACCGATCACAACGGCAAGCAAGTGGATTTCCGCAACGTCATCCTCATCATGACCACCAACGCGGGCGCTGGCGATATGGCCAAGGCGGCCTACGGCTTCACGCGCAACAAGCGGGAAGGCGACGACACCGAGGCGATCAACCGGATGTTCACGCCGGAGTTCCGCAACCGGCTCGACGCTACGATCACCTTTGCGCACCTTTCGCCCGAGATCATCGCCAAGGTGGTGGAGAAGTTCGTTCTCCAGCTTGAGGCGCAGCTTGCCGACCGCAGCGTCACCATCGAGCTGTCGGAAGAAGCGTCACGCTGGCTGATCGCCAACGGCTACGACGAGCTGATGGGTGCGCGGCCGATGGCGCGCGTCATCCAGGAGCACATCAAGAAGCCGCTGGCCGACGAGGTGCTGTTCGGTCACCTGAAGGCAGGCGGGCATGTGCGTGTCGTCGTCATCAAGGACGAGACCGGCGGCGACAAGCTCGGCTTCGAATATCTCGAAGGCCCGGTGACGCCGAAGCCGGAGAAGTTGCCGGTGGCGCGCGCCAAAGCCAAGCGACGCTCGGCGCCGCGCAAGAGCAAGCCGGGAGGCCCGAAAGGCGACGGCGGCAAAGGCGGCGATGGTTCGCGCCGCGGTTCGGTGCCGAAGGTGCCGCTGGTCAAGGTCTGACGCCACAGACGCCATAAATGTCGCGAAGGCCGGGTGCAGAAGCCCGGCCTTCGCATTTTCGCGGGCCATGCATGCGCGCGGCCTGTTGCGAAGATGCGTCCGCTATGGGACGAAATCGTCCATGTTCAAGATTCCCGATCCGCAGGCCACCGGAGCCGCTGTGTTCTTCGCCGGCGTGAAGTCGGCATGCACGTCGGTGTTTTTCCTGGTGCTGTTCGGCACCTATATCGGCATGGGCGCGCTGGCGCACGATTTCGGCTTTTCATCTTGGTGGCTGGCGCTCTCAAGCGTGCTGGTGTGGGCAGCGCCCGCGCAGGTCATCATCATTTCCTCGCTCGGCACCGGTGCGTCGCTGATTGAGGCCGCCGTCGCCGTGTCGTTGAGCGCGATCCGGCTGATGCCGATGGTGGTCACGCTGCTGCCGCTGCTGCGCGATGAAAAAACCCGCACACGCGATCTGCTGCTGCCGGTGCATTTCACTTCCGTGAGCATGTGGGTGGAATCGCTCCGGATGTTGCCGCTGCTGCCGCGCGGACAGCGCATCGCGTTCTGCAACGGATTGTCCACCGGTTACATGGGCACCGCGGTGGTGTCGGGCTTCGCGGGGTTTTATCTCGCCGCTGGCCTGCCGGATTTATATGCGGGCACGCTTCTGTTTATCACGCCGATGTCTTTCCTGATCTCGACCGTGCGCAATGCGCGGCTGATGGTGGACCGGCTGGCGCTGGTGCTCGGATTGGTGCTTGGACCGGTGCTGGCGGCCAATCATGTCGGGCTCGATATCATGTGGACCGGCATCGTGGGCGGCACGGTAGCCTATGGCGTTCACCGGCTGCGCGAGGCGATGCGATGAGCGCTGTCCTCAACGAGCTGTGGCCTTACTTCATTCTGGTCATGGTCGGATTCCTGCCGAACGAAGTGTGGCGCGCGCTTGGTTTTGTCGCCGCGCGCGGCCTGAATGAGGACTCCGAAATCGTCGTGTGGTCGCGCGCGGTGGCGACCGCCATTCTCGCCGCCGTCATCGCCAAGCTGATTTTGTTTTCCAGCGGTGCGCTGGCGACGATCCCGCTCCCTGTGCGTGTATCGGCCGCCGTGTTGGGCTTCCTTGCGTTCCTGGCGATCCGCCGCTCGGTGTTTGCCGGCGTGATCGTCGGGGAAGCGGCGCTGCTGCTCGGCGGAATGTTGTTCGGGAAATAACTTAACCGGTAAGCGCGGCGGTGAGCTTGGCGGCGCAATCGGCCAGCACGTCCGGCTTTTCCTTTTCGCTCGCGGGCGGTTTCATCGCCACGCCCGCCTTGCGGGGAATGACGTGGACGTGCAGGTGAAACACCACTTGCCCGCCGGCGCCCTCGTTGAACTGCTGCACGGTGACGCCGTCGGCGGCGAAGGCCTTCATCTGCGCCTTGGCGACTTTCTGAACCACGGTCATGACGTGAGCGATATCATCGGGCGTGACGTCGAGCATGTTGCGGGCGGGCGCTTTGGGCAGCACCAGCGTGTGGCCGGGCGAGCGCGGCATGATGTCGAGGAACGCCAAAACCTTGTCGTCCTCATAGACCTTGTAGGAAGGCAATTCGCCGCGAAGGATTTTGGCGAAGATGTTGTTTGGGTCGTAGCTCGGCATCGGTTGCCCCTTTTAGTCACTTTTCTTTGCGCATGATCTTATCCGAAAACCGGTTCCCACTTTTCGGGATCATGCGCTACTCCTGCTCCACCAAATCCTTGCGGAATGGCGCGGCCGCCGCAAGCGCTTCGCCGGCGGCTTCGACATAAGCGCGCTCGCGCGCCAGAAATTCCGCCACCGCGCGGCGCAGGCCCGGATGGCCGATGTAATGCGCCGAATAAGTCGTCGACGGCAGATAGCCGCGGGCAAGCTTGTGTTCGCCCTGGGCGCCGGCTTCGACCCGTTTGAGGCCGTGCCGGATCGCGTAGTCGATGGCCTGATAATAGCACAGCTCGAAATGCAGGAACGGGTGATGCTCGATGGCGCCCCAGTTGCGCCCGAACACCGTGCCGGCTCCGATGAAATTGATGGCTCCGGCGATCCAGCGCCCGGCGCGTTTTGCCATCACCAGCAAAATCTGCTGCGGCATCTTTCCGCCGATGAGGGAGAAGAACTCCCGTGTCAGATAAGGCCGCCCCCATTTGCGCGATCCGGTCTCCATGTAGAATTCGAAAAAGGAATCCCACACGCTTTCGGTAAGGTCGTTGCCGGTGAGCCAATGCACCTCGATGCCGGGGCCCAGGGCTTCTTTCCGTTCGCGGCGGATTGCCTTGCGCTTGCGTGAGGCCAGCGCCGAGAGAAAATCCTCGAACGTGGCGTAGCCCGCGTTCTCCCAATGAAATTGCTGGTCGGTGCGCTGAAGAAATCCGCGCCCGCCAAGAAGCTGCCATTCGCTTTTCGTGAGGAAGGTGACGTGCGCCGACGAGAGATCGCCCTGCTTGGTGACCTCGACCAGAGCGTCGGCAAGCCCGCCGCGCACCGCATCGGCCAACGGTCCCGGCTGCACCAGCAGGCGGGGACCGGTCACCGGCGTGAATGGCACAGCCACCTGCAGCTTCGGGTAATAGTGACCGCCAGCCTGCTCATAAGCCTCCGCCCAGCCGTGGTCGAAGACGTATTCGCCGCGCGAGTGTGTTTTCAGGTAGCAGGGCGCCACGCCCAAAATCGTGCCATCGGAGCCTTCCGCAATCAGGTGCCGGGGCTGCCAGCCGGTCGCCCCGCCGGTTGATTTCGAGGCTTCCAGCGTGAATAGAAAATCATGCGAAATAAATGGGTTATGTGGATATCCTCGTGTTGATAACTGCGGGGGTCCATCTTCAGACTCTACTTTAAGAGATTCAGCTTTAAGAGACGGCGCCAGGCACGAGGTTTCGCTGGAGGGCGCAAGAACCGGAGCATGCGCGCAGGCATCCCAAGCTGAGGCCGGGACCTCGGCGATCGAGCGTGCAACGCGAATGCGGAGTTCGGTTTCGGTCATCCAGGCAAGCCGGTTGGCGATTGCTAGCCCGCCTTTATGACCGAATTTGTCCGAAAATCATCCCACCTGAAACGCGCAGCCGCTCAGCGGCAGGCGACGGCGTCGAAGCCGGTCGGACGTCCATCCCAAAAATAGGCGGTCACCGGCTTGCAGTTCGCCGGCACCGGATGACAGCCCGCAGGCGTGCAGGCGATACGGGTCTGCTGGCTGTAGTAGCGGCGTTTCACCTTTTGCTTCGCCGCGGACATGTCGATGGTGACGGCGGGCGAGGCCGTTGTCTGGCGGCTATTTTCGCTCGCGGCGGCCATCGAAATCGCGACCACAGTCAGCACAAAGAGTCCGGTCAGGACGAGCAATAGATTTCGCATAGCAATCTCCCGGATTGGATTCACGGGATAACGCGCAACCCGCCATTCGGTTGCGGTCTTAGGGCCGGAACCCCTCAAAGATCATCTGCCCGGCCCAGCGTTTGGCGCGCTTGCGGTCGGCTTGCGTGCGCACGGTCCACGTCAGCAGTGGCAGCCCCAGCAGCCAGCGCGCCAGCAGGGGCGCCGTTGCGGGCAGGTCGCGCAATGCATAGGCGGCGAAGTGCGGGCGGGTGCGGAAAGCGTGCAGCATCCAGCGCAGGTTCCGGCGCTGCGCCGGCGTGAGCCGTTGCCATTCACCGTCGTCGTAGCGGTACTCGGAGATAATGCCGCGCGGCAGGCCGGGCGCGAACTGTATCAAGGCCGCCACCTGCTGCGGATCGAAGGACATCGCCGCTACCGGCCCGGCATAATTGGTGAGCACCTCAGCCGCGCGGGAAACCAGCCTGCGGTCGCCATCGAAATGACTTTTGAGTTCGAGCACCAGCGTCACGCGCCCCGCCACCAGATCGCACAATTCGCCAAGCGTCATGATGCGGTCTTTAGTTGCCTTGAACGCCACGGATTTGATATCGGCGGCGCTCAATGCGTCCAGCCGTCCGCTGCCATCGGTGAGGCGGCCGAGCGCATCGTCGTGATGCACCATCGCCTCGCCGTCGGCGCTGATTTGCAGATCGACCTCGATGCCGTAGTTGCCGGAGATGGCCGCGCTCACAGCTGAAGGCGTGTTTTCGATCACGCCATTCGCCGCGTCGTGAAGCCCGCGGTGCGCTATGGGCCGCGCGGTGAGCCAATCTAAACCGGGCATGGGATGACTGGCTCAGTTCACCTCGAACATGCCTTCGACTTCGACCGCCGCGTCCACCGGCAATGCAGCGACACCCACCGTCGTGCGGGCATGACGGCCCTTGTCGGCGAAGGCTTCGACCATCACGTCGGAGGCGCCGTTCATCACCTTCGGGCCGTCGGCGAAACCGGGTGCCGAATTGATGAAGCCGCCGAGGCGAACCACGCGCACCACCTTGTCGAGATCGCCGATCGCGGCCTTCACCTGCGCGAGCAAATTGATGGCGCAAACCCGCGCGGCTTTCGTTGCATCCTCGACCGAGACTTCGGCGCCAACCCTGCCTTTGGCGGCGAGCTTGCCGTCGGCGTCGAAGCAGATCTGGCCGGAAACGATGAGGAGGCTGCCGGTCCGCACAAACGGCACATAATTGGCGACCGGGCTCTTCGGCGGCGAGAGTGTGATGCCGCGTTCCGCCAGTTTCTTTTCCACCATTCCAGCCATGCCGCCCTCCTAAAATGTGCATCAAGTCTTCGCAATTCGCGCGGGCCTGCGCAAGCGGGCAGACCGGGCGTGGTTGCGGCGGGCGGAATCGGCCTCTATCTTGCCACTCTGCCTTGCGATCTTTCGCCTTCAGGGGCGCGCCGGCAAAGAGGCTCTAAGTCATGAACATGATGAGCAAGGCGCTCGTGTCAGCCGCGGCGGCGGTTGCAGTTTGCGCGGCGTTAGCGCCGGCCGCTGCGATTTCGCAGGCGGACAAAGTCACGCTCGTTCCGCATCGCGCCGTTTACGATCTCAAGCTGATCAAGGCGCGCGGCAGCCGTCCGCTTGAAGCGGTGCGCGGCCGCATCCTGTATGATTTTTCGGGGAGTTCCTGCGAAGGCTACGCGCTGCAATTCCGTCAGGTGTCTGAACTCGACTCCGGCGAAGGCAAGAACGCGATGAGCGATCTGCGCTCCACCACATGGGAAGACGGCGCGGCAAAGAACTTCCGCTTCAACTCGGAAAATCTGCTCAATCAAAAGCCGGTCGATGCGGTGGACGGAACGGCGGAGCGTAAATCGACCACGGTTGCCGTCAGCCTGAAGAAACCGCAGAGCAAGGCCTTCGACATCGCCGAGGGCACGGTGTTTCCGACCGAACACATGCGCCGCATTCTCATTGCCGCGCATGCCGGGCAGAAGATTCTCGAATTCCCGGTCTATGACGGCTCGGAGACGGGTGAGAAGCTTTACAACACGTTGACCGTTATCGGCGCGCCGATCCCGCCGGATCAGAAGGTGCCGACCGATGCGGCGGCAGGACAGCCGGTGCTCGCCAAGATGATGCGCTGGCCGGTGACCATCAGTTACTTCGACAAGAGCGATAAAAAGAGCCAGAAGAGCGGCGAGGAAACGCCGGTTTACGCCATCACCTTCGAACTTTACGAAAATGGCATCTCGCGCGCGCTAACGCTCGATTACACCGATTTCGTCATTGCCGGCGAAATGACCGCGATCGAGATCAAGACGGCCAAGCCTTGTCCCTGATACTTGCCCGTAAGCTAGCGCTCGTCCTCGCGCTCCAGCGCGAGGCCCTTCACCACCGCATCGCGGCCGAATTTTTTCCGCAACCGGTCGATGGCGTGTTCGGCTTCCGCCGAGCGCTTGTCGATCAGGTCGGAGAGGTCGATTTCGTCGGCATTGCACAGGTGACTGACACCGATGCCGATCAGGCGGAATTTCGTCACGCCTGTCTCTTTCGCCAGCAGGTCGCGCCCGGCAGCGAAAATGCGCGAGGCGAGTTGCGTCGGATGACCGAGCGCGCGTGCCCGCGTGCGCGATTTGAAATCCGCGCTTTTGAGCTTGAGCGTCACGGTGGAGCCCGCGAGCGATTGCGCCTTGAGGCGCGCTGACACGCGTTCCGTCAGCGCCCAGAGATGCTTCTCCAGCGGCCGGAAGGTGCCGATGTCGCGGTCGAAAGTGGTCTCTGCCGACACGCTTTTGGTCTCGCGCTCGGGGTTCACGTTGCGTGCATCGATGCCGCGGCAAAGACGCGAGAGCCGCAAGCCTTCCTCGCCGTAGCGGCGCATCAGATCGCGCTCGTCGGCGCGCTGCAGATCGGCGATGGTGCGGATGCCGTCGCGCTCGAATTTTTCGGCTGTCGCCGCGCCGACGCCGTAAATGAAACTCACCGGCTTGGGCGCAAGGAACGCCGGCGCTTCCGTTTGTCCCAGCACGGCGAAGCCGCGCGGCTTGTCGAGGTCGGATGCGATCTTGGCGAGAAACTTGTTGCCGGAAAGCCCGATCGAAACGGTGATGCCGAGATCGCGCTCGACCTGGCCCGCAAAGCGCGCCAGCGATTTCGCCGCGCTCATGCCGTGCAGGCGCTCGGTGCCGGTGAGGTCGAGGAAGGCTTCATCGATGGAAAGAGGCTCGACCAGCGGCGTGAGTTCGAACATCACGCGGCGCACATCGCGTCCCACTTTCGAATATTTCGCAATGTCAGGGCGTATGACGACCGCCTTCGGGCAGCGCCGCAGCGCTTCGAACATCGGCATGGCCGAGCGGATGCCGAATGTGCGCGCCACATAGCAGCAAGCCGCCACCACGCCGCGCTTGCCGCCGCCGACGATCACCGGCTTGTCGGCGAGCGAAGGATCGTCGCGCTTTTCGATGGTGGCGTAGAACGCGTCGCAGTCCACATGCGCGATTGAAAGCGTGTCGAGTTCGGCATGGCGGACGAGGCGGGGGGAACCGCAGGCCGTGCAGCGTCGCGCGCCGTCCGGCGCATCGCTCAGGCAGTCGCGGCAGAAGCCAGTCGTCACGGCACCTCGCGCTCCCATCCCGGTCCGGCCAGCGCTTCGCGCGCCTTCGCGACATGCGCCGGCGTCACCCCGGCGCCTTCCGCAAAATCGGCCAATGCCTTTTGATCGGCGAGCACATGGTCGAGCACGGCGGCCAAAAAGCCCGGCTCGCGCGCGGCGGCGCGAATCTGATCGGGGCCGATTCCGCTCATCGCAAGGAAGGCGCCCAAGCGCTCGCCATCTCCGGCGATGAAGGTAAGCGCCTGAATTGCCAGCGTTTCTGCCACCTTGCGGGTGACCGGGGCGCGTTTTTTCGGGGCCAAATATTTGCCTTTCCGTAACAAATCGGCACTACGGTGGATCATGCCCCAGCGCGCGCCGAGAGGCGATGCGTGAGCCGCGTGTGTCACACGCTGGTTCAAAGGGGCTGGGGACAGCACACGAGGGACGGTGGATGGCCAAGACCGTCCTGATTGTTGAGGACAACGAGCTCAACATGAAGCTCTTCCACGATCTGCTGGAAGCTCATGGCTATGCGACCGTCGGCACGCGCAACGGCATCGAAGCGCTTGACCTCGCGCGCAAGCACAAGCCCGATCTGATCCTGATGGACATTCAGTTGCCCGAGGTCTCCGGCCTCGAGGTGACAAAATGGCTGAAAGACGATCCAGAACTCAAGACCATTCCGGTGGTCGCCGTCACGGCCTTCGCGATGAAGGGCGACGAGGAGCGCATCCGCCAGGGCGGCTGCGAAGCTTATCTCTCCAAGCCGATCTCGGTCGGCAAGTTCATCGAGACCATCCGCCACTTCCTCGGTACCGCGTGAGACTGCAATGACCGCCCGTATTCTTGTTGTCGATGATGTCGCCGCCAACGTAAAGCTGATGGAGGCCCGCCTCTCGGCGGAATATTTCGACGTCGTCACCGCCATGAGCGGGGTCGAGGCGTTGGCGCTGTGCGAGCGCTCCGAATGCGACATCGTGCTGCTCGATGTGATGATGCCGGACATGGACGGCTTCGAAGTCTGCCGGCGGCTGAAATCCAATCCGGCCACCCACCACATTCCCGTCGTCATGGTTACTGCGCTCGATCAGCCTTCCGACCGCGTGCGCGGGCTGGAAGCCGGCGCCGACGATTTCCTCACCAAGCCGGTGAGTGACATGGCGCTGATTTCGCGCGTGCGCTCGCTCGCGCGGCTCAAGATGGTGACGGACGAGCTGCGCATGCGCGCGGTCACCTCGAAGGAAATCGGCATTCAGAGCCCGGAGCGCGCGGCGGTCGCGGAAGAAGGCCGCAACGGCCGCATCCTGATCGTCGATGATCGCGCCACGTCCTATGAGCGCATCGCCGCGGCGCTGGCCGCCGAGCACACCGTCGATGTGGAAGCCGATCCGAACGAGGCGCTGTTCCGCGCCGCGGAAGGCAACTACGAACTGGTGATCGTGTCGCTCGGCCTCGAAAACTTCGACGGCCTGCGGCTGTGCAGCCAGCCGCGCTCGCTCGACCGCACCCGCAACGTACAAATTCTCATCATCGCGGAAGCCGACAACAACGCCCGCCTGGTGCGCGGCCTGGAAATCGGCGTCAACGATTACCTGCTGCGCCCCGTGGACAAGAACGAACTGCTCGCGCGCGTGCGCACGCAAATCCGCAAGAAGCGTTACACCGAGCGCCTGCGCGACAACGTGCAGATGTCGATCGAAATGGCGATCACCGACGCGCTGACCGGCCTGTTCAATCGCCGTTACATGGAAACCCATCTCGGCACGCTGGTGGAGCAGGCGGCGACGCGGGCCAAGCCGCTCACCGTGCTGGTGCTCGATGTCGATTACTTCAAGGCGGTCAACGACACGCACGGCCACGACGCGGGCGATGACGTGCTGCGCGAATTTTCGCTGCGCATCCGCAAATCCATCCGCAACATCGATCTTGCCTGCCGCTACGGCGGCGAGGAATTCGTCATCGTGATGCCGGAAACCGACATGGCGGTGGCGACGATGGTGGCGGAACGCTTGCGCCGCCGCATCGCCACCGAGCCGTTCCCGATCCAGCAGAACACGCGCCAGATCGAAGTGACGATTTCCATCGGCATTGCGGCACTCGGCGGGACGGAAGACAACGCGGCGGCGATGCTCAAACGCGCCGATCAGGCGCTCTATCGCGCCAAACGCGATGGCCGCAACAGGGTCGTGCCGGACGCCGCCTGAGGCATTGCGTATAATCTCAAAAGCATAAAGGCGCCCGGTGGGGCGCCTTTTTCGTTGCCCGTCGCGCGGGCTGTTACTTGATCTTGGATTCGCGAAACTCGACGTGCTTCTTCGCGATCGGATCGTATTTCTTCTTCGACAGCTTCTCGGTCTGCGTGCGCGAATTCTTCTTGGTCACGTAATAGTAACCGGTGTCGGCGCTCGACACGAGCTTGATCTTCAGACTGGCGGCTTTAGCCATTGCAGAACCTCGAATTTTACCATTGGCAGGAGCGGACCCGGCGGTCGCGCGGAACCTAGCGCTGGGGGCGCAAAAGTCAAGGAATCTGGCCTTTTAGGGTTACAGCAGTTCCCGGACGAACTCGGGGCCGTCCATGTAATAGAACGGCACCGGCAGGCTGGGGGCAAAGCCCGCAGCGACGCGGGAGTCGAGTTCTTCCAGCACCACGCTGGTGATGGCAGGAAGATCGAGCGGCTTCGTTTCCGCAATCGGCACCCAAACGAGTTCGACCAGTTCGGAATCCGGTCCCACCACGCCCTCGATGCGATGCGCGATTGATTCAGCGTCTGCGGTGAAGAAGCGCGTATCAAAACGTTTCGGACGGCCCGGCGGCGTGATCGCGCGCGCGACGAAATGCACCGCTGTCAGATCGGGATGCACGCGCGCATTGGCGAAGGCTTCCCACAATCCGCCCGGCACGGCTGGAGCCTGATCGCGTTTGACGCCAAGCAGCAATCCGGTTTCCTCGAAAGTCTCGCGGATGGAAGCGAGTGCGAACGCGCGCGCGGTTTCCGCGCTCGGCTGCGCGACGCGCTGCATCAGTTTTGCCTCGGTGTCGGGATGCAGCGGTTTCGCCACGGACATCTGCATGTCCATCGGCTCGATGCGCCCGCCGGGAAATACAAATTTGCCGGGCAGGAATTTGTGGCTGTGATGCCGGCGGCCGAGCAGGACTTTCGGCTTATTCCCCGACCGGTCGATCAGAATGAGCGTCGCCGCGTCCTTCGGTTCCGAATTGGCGTGCGACTGGTCGCGTCCCGCTTCCGTCATCCGCCGCACGCGATCTGCGACCATCTTGTCGGTCATCTTGCTTTCCGTTTGTGCTTTTTATTACGCCGGTCTTTTGCCTTCTGGTGGCGGCTTGAGCGGTTGTGGCGCTCGGGTGTTGCCACCCGGGCCTGTTCGGGCCGCTGCCGCCGCGCGGCGTTGTCATAGCGCCCTTCGGACAAAAGTTCGAATCGTAAAGCGCCGGCGACGGGCGCGGCTTCCACCAGTTTTACCGTCACCGGATCGCCGAGGCGGTAGGTTGCGCCGGAGCGCGAGCCGATCATGGCGTGGCGCACCTCGTCGTGGCGGAAATATTCGTTGCCGATGGTGCGCGCGGGGATCAGGCCGTCGGCGCCCGTCTCGTTGAGCTTCACGAACAAACCGGCGCGGTGCACGCCGGAGATGCGGCCTTCGAAGGTCGCACCCACGCGGTCGGCGAGGAAATGCGCGATCAGCCGGTCGTTGGTTTCGCGCTCGGCCACCATGGCGCGGCGCTCGGCGGCCGATATCTGCGCGGCGATTTCGGCGAGCGCGGGCGGATCCATCGCATCGGGCAATCCGTCGCTTCCCAGATTGAGCGCGCGGATTAGCGCGCGATGCACGATCAAATCGGCATAGCGGCGGATCGGCGAGGTGAAGTGCGCGTAGCGGCGCAGGTTGAGGCCGAAGTGCCCGTAGTTTTCCGACGCGTATTCGGCCTGCGCCTGGCTGCGCAGCACCACTTCGTTGACCAGTTGTTCGTTGTCGTGGCCCTTCACGCGCGCGAGGATGTGATTGAAGGTTTCGGGGCGCAGCGCGCCCGATTTGGCCAACGGGATGTCGATGCTGGCAAGAAACTCGCGCAGCGCATTGACCTTCTCGATGCCGGGCTCGTCATGCACGCGGTAAACCAGCGGCGTGCGCGCGCGCTCAAGCGTTTCCGCCGCCGCCACGTTGGCGAGGATCATGTATTCCTCGATCAGCTTGTGGGCATCGAAGCGCTCGGCGGTGATGACGCGATCGACGGTGCCATCCGGCTTGAGCAGGATCTTGCGCTCCGGCAAATCGAGATCGAGCGGCGAGCGCTCGTTGCGCGCACGCTTGAGCGCGTCATAGGCGGCGTAAAGCGGTTTAAGAACCGGATCGAGCAGGGGGCTGGTGGTGTCATCGGCGCGCCCATCGATGGCGGCTTGCGCCTGCGCGTAGGACAGTTTCGCAGCGGAGCGGATCATCACGCGGTGAAACGTATGCGAACGCTTGCGCCCGTCCGCGCCGATAATCATGCGCACCGCCAGCGTGCCGCGATCTTCCTTGGGGCGCAGCGAGCACAGATCGTTGGAAATGCGCTCCGGCAGCATCGGCACCACGCGGTCGGGGAAATAAACCGAGTTGCCGCGCACCAATGCCTCGCGGTCGAGCGAGGAGCCGGGGCGAACGTAATAGGCGACATCGGCAATGGCGACGCTGACGATAAAGCCGCCGGGATTGCTTCCGTCGCTGTCGGTGATGGCGTGCACCGCGTCGTCATGATCCTTGGCGTCGGGCGGATCGATGGTTACGAACGGAATTTGCCGCCAGTCCTCGCGGCCTTCCAGTGTCGCGGGCTTCGCGGCTTGCGCTTCCGCAATCGTCTCGGGCCGGAATTCCTGCGGGATCGAATGCGCGTGAATAGCGATCAGGCTCACGGCCTTTTCGCTTTTGAGCGAACCCAGAACTTCTTTCACGCGTCCCGTGGACAGACCCAGCCGCCCGGAGCGCGCCACTTCGACGGCGATCAGATCGCCGTCCTGCGCGTCGCCCATGGCGTTCGCCGGAATTGAAAGCTCCTTGCCGAGTTGTTTCTTGTCGATCGGCACCAGCCGTCCGCCGCCTTGGGGGAGCGCGCGGAAAATGCCGAGCACGCGCTGTTTGGCGTGATCGAGAATCTTGATGATGCGCCCGCTGTAGCGGATCGCATCGTCGTCATCGCCGCTTGGCTCGACGCGAAGCAGCACGCGGTCGCCGACGCCGGCGACTTCGTTCGGCTTGGCGCGGCGCGGAACATGGATGCGGATTTTCGGCGCCGGCCCATGCGCCGCCTCGTCCCATTCGTCGGGCATGGCGATGAGTTCGCCGTCGCGGTCGCGCGAAGCAATGTCGGCCTCAACGGTGGAGGGCAGCGTGCCGGGCTTGTGCAGTTTCTTGCGTGAGCGCTCGACCTGGCCTTCGTCGGCGAGTTCGCGCAGCATTTGCTTGAGCGCGGCGCGCGCGGCGTTTTTGAGGCCGAAGGCGCGGGCGATTTCGCGAGTGCCGATCTTGCCGGGGTTGGTTTGAATAAAAGCGAGAATCTCCGCCTTGGAGGGCAAAGACGAGACACGTTTGTGTTGTTTAACCAATGAATTTACCTGCGCCATCAGGGCGCGTTATGTGTGAAATGTAATGAGTGTGAGACGGCTTTGCCAGTTGGGCTAATCGTTTTATCTCGCGTCCGGATGAAAAACCGGACCCCGCTTTTTCTGGACGCGCTCTATTCAGCAGCCGTGACTTTTGGCTTGGCGGCGCTTTTGCGCGGCTTCTTCGGTTTGGCGGCGGTCTCGCCATCGGCACTAACCGCCGCGGCTTTACGCGGCTTCGGCGTGGACGCTGCACCGGCTTTCTTGCGGCCCGCCGCGCGGCGCGGTTGCGAGCCCATCTGCTCGGCGCGGGCATCCAGCAGCACGACGGCTTCGGTGAGCGTGATCGTTTCCGGCGTCTTGTCGCCGGTGATGGTGGCGTTGATGCCGTTGTTGCTTACGTAAGGGCCGAAGCGGCCATTCTTGACGACGACGGCGCCGCCTTTGTCGGGATGATCGCCGAGCGAGCGTCCCGGATCGGCACCGAAGCGGCGGCCCTTTTTCGGGTTGGCGATTTTCTCCGCGATCAGCGTGACCGCGCGGTTGAGACCGACATTGAGAACGTCGTCGCCGTCTTCCAGGCTCGCATAGACCTTGCCGTGTTTGACGTAAGGCCCGAAGCGTCCGACGCCGGCCATGATCGGTTCGCCGTCTTCCGGTGACTTGCCGACTTCGCGCGGCAGCGCGAGCAGCGCGAGCGCCTTTTCGAGATCGATGTCTTCCGGCGCAACGCCTTTCGGCAAGCTCGCGCGCTTGGGCTTTTCGGGCGGCGGGGGCTTGGGACCCTTCGAGCCTTTCGGCCGCTTTTCGACCGGCGCCTGCTCGCCCAGTTGCAGATAAGTGCCAAAACGCCCGCCGCGAATGGTCACTTCGAGATTTGAGACCGGATCGACGCCGAGCACCTTTGTGGTCTGCTGGCCGCCGGCGCCCGGCGTCATCTGCCGGGTGAAGCGGCATTCCGGATAATTCGAGCAGCCGATGAAGGCGCCGAAACGGCCGACCTTGAGCGACAATTGGCCGGTCCCGCAGGTCGGGCATTGCCGCACCGCGCCGCCGTCGGCGCGCGCGGGGAAGATATGCGGCTCAAGCAGATCGTTGAGCGCGTCGAGCACCTGCGTGATGCGCAGTTCCTTGATGTCGGTGACAGCGCCGATGAAGTCGGTCCAGAAGTCCCGCAGCACCGTTTTCCACTCGATCTCGTTGTTGGAAACGCGGTCGAGTTTTTCTTCAAGGCCGGCGGTGAAATCGTATTCGACGTAGCGCGCGAAGAAACTTTCAAGGAAACCGACGACAACGCGCCCCTTGTCTTCGGGAATGAGGCGCTTCTTGTCGATGCGTACATAGCCACGGTCCTGCAGCACTTGCAGGATGGAGGCGTATGTCGAAGGGCGGCCGATGCCGAGTTCTTCCATGCGCTTGACCAGCGCGGCTTCGGAGAAGCGCGGCGGCGGCTCGGTGAAATGCTGCGAGGCTTCGATCGCCTGCTTGGTCAGCGTTTCGTTCTGCGACATCGCAGGCAGGCGGCGCGACTCTTCGTCCTCCGAGGTCTCGTCCTGGCCTTCCTGATAAAGCGTGAGGAAGCCGTCGAACTTCACGACCTGGCCGGTGGCGCGCATGTCGATGGTGCGCGCGCCCGATTTGGCGGCGATGTCGACGGTGGTGCGCTCAAGCTCGGCGGATTCCATCTGGCTCGCCACCGCGCGGTTCCAGATCAGTTCGTACAGACGGGCCTGATCGCGGTCGACGTATTTGGCAACTTCCGCCGGCGTGCGGGCGGCGGATGTCGGGCGCACAGCTTCGTGCGCTTCCTGCGCGTTCTTCGATTTGTTCTGATAGGTGCGCGGGGAGGCGGGCACGTATTGCTTGCCGTAATTGCTGCCGATCATCGCGCGGATGTCGGTGATGGCTTCCGGGGCCATGTCGATGCCGTCGGTGCGCATATAGGTGATGAGGCCGGTGGTCTCGCCGTCGATTTCAACGCCTTCATAAAGCCGCTGCGCGAGACGCATGGCGATGGCGGGCGCGAAACCGAGCTTGCGGCTGGCTTCCTGCTGCATGGTTGAAGTCGTGAACGGCGGGGGCGGATTGCGGCGCGCGGGCTTTGCTTCGACATCGGAAACGGTGAACGTCGCGCCTTCGAGCGCTTGCCGCAAATCTTCAGCCTGCGCACCCGAACCGATATCGAGACGCTGGATTTTCTGTCCATCGGCGCCGACAAGGCGGGCGTCGAATGCATCGCCGCGCGGCGTGGTGAGCTTGGCGAGGATCGACCAGTATTCCTTGGCGACGAATTTTTCGATTTCCAGTTCGCGG
>CAMDSH010000044.1 GCA_945907045.1 Rhizobium sp. Q54
GCTGCTGCGAGGCGTTGTCGGGAATCAGCCGGTCGTGCTGGAGCGCGGTGGTGAGCATCGTTGCGAGCGAACCGAGCGCCGTACCCGCCGCCACGGGATCGGTGGCATCCGCCGCGACCAGCAGCGCGGGCCTGTCGCCGCGCCGCACCGCGCGCTCGAAACCGGCGGGAATTTCGATGGCGAAAAGCACCTTGCCGGACGCCAGCAGATGATCGAGTTCGTTCTCGTCGCGCGGCAGCTGCGTGACCTTGAAATACCGGGTGTTCTCCAGCGCAGCGAGGATCGAGCGGCCGACGTCGCTGTGTTCCTGCAGCAGCACGGCGGTGGGCAAATCGCGGGGCGTGGTGTTGATCGCGTAACCGAACAGCAGAAGCTGCATCAGCGGCACGGTCACCATCGTCGCCAGCGTGACGCGGTCGCGGCGCAGTTGCAGAAATTCCTTCAGCACCATCGCAGCGACGCGGCGGAAGAAACCGTCGGCCTGCAATGCGGAGAACACGCTCATTGGAAATTATCCTTCGAGCGGCTCATCAGCTCGATGAACACGTCTTCCAGCGAAGGATCGGTCAGCGTCCATTTCAGCGACGGATCATTGCGGTGGCGCGCGATGGCGGCATCGAGCGCTTTTTTGTCGCGGCTCGACACATGCAGGCTGGTGCCGAACGGCGCCACCATAATGGTCTTGTTCTCGCTCAATTCCTGCGAGAGTTCGCTCAATCCCTCGCCGTTCACGGTGTAGGTCGTGAGGGCAGAGCCCGCGATCACTTCGTCCACCGTACCGCGCGCCAGCAATTCGCCATAGGCGATATACGCGATCTCGTGGCAGCGCTCCGCCTCGTCCATGTAGTGGGTGGACACCAGCACCGTGAGTCCGTTGGCCGCGAGCGCGTGAATCTCGTTCCAGAATTCGCGCCGCGCTTTGGGATCGACGCCCGCGGTCGGCTCGTCGAGCAGCAGCAATTGCGGATTGGTCAGCGTGCAAGCGCCGAGCGCGAGCCGCTGCTTCCAGCCGCCCGAAAGCGAGCCCGCGATCTGCTCGCCGCGGCCCTCGAGGCCGAGCTGCTTGATGGCGTTGCGCGCCGCGCCAACCGGATCGTCGATGCCGTATATGCGCGCGACGAACTCCAGGTTCTCGCGCACGGACAGATCCTGATAGAGCGAAAAGCGCTGCGTCATGTAGCCAACGTGGCGCTTGATCTTGTCGGTCTCGGTGATGATGTCGTAACCCAGACAAGTGCCGTGCCCGGAATCCGGCGTGAGCAATCCGCACAGCATGCGGATGGTCGTGGTCTTGCCGGAACCGTTCGGCCCGAGGAAGCCGTAGATCGTCCCCCTTTTGACTTGCATTGAGAGGTTACGCACCACCACGCGGCCGTCGAAGGATTTGGTCAGACCCTCGACATCGATGACGACATCGTTGTCGGCGGCGCGGCGCGGAATTTTTGCCGCCACGTTCATCACTTCGCCTTCGGCAGCGTGACGTTGACCGGCTGGCCGACACGGAATTTCTCCGGCGCCGCCGGCCGCGCCTCGACAAGGAACACCAGCTTCGAGCGCTCCTCCAGGCTGTAGATCACCGGCGGCGTGAACTCGGTGCTGCGCGCGATGAAGCTGATTTGCGCGGTCAAGTTGGCTTCGCAGCCATCGCAGGTGACGTTGACGGTGTCGCCGAACTTGATCTCGGGCAGCGAAGCCTGCGGCACGAAGAAGCGAATTTTCAGATTACGCGGCGGTAGCAGCGAAACGACGGGGCGGCCCGCCGGTACGGTTTCGCCGGGGCGGTAGTAAACCTGCTGCACGATTCCCGCCTCAGGACTGAGCGCGCGGCGGCGCGTAAGCCGCGTGCGCGCTGAATTGAGCCGCGCTTCGGCGGAGCGCAATGTCGCCTCCGCATCCTCAAGCGCCTTCTGAGTACCGGTGGCTGTTTTCAGCAATTCCTTCGCCCGCTCATAAGTCTGCTTGGCGTTGGTGAGCGAAGCTTCCGCCACCGCCACGTCGGCCTGCTGCAAATCCGGATCGACGGTGAACAGCAGCGCGCCCTGCTCCACGCGGTCGCCTTGCGCCACCGGCAAGGTCTCGACGCGGCCCGCTTCGTCGGGGCTGACGAAAATCAGCTCGGCCTCGACCCAGCCTTGCAGGCCGTGGCCGTTTCCATTGCCGCAACTGGCGAGCGCGAATGCGGCCATTGCGAGTGCGAGATTGCGAAACGCTTTCACGCGGCCCTCCCCGGCGTAAACAAAAGATCGACATGCGCCTTCATCATTGCGCGCACATCGAGCGGCTCGAAGCGGTCGAACAATCCGCTCCAGACGACGGCAACCAGGCCCGGCGCGGCGATAAGCTGCGGAAAGCGCACCACCGCGTCGCTTCCCACCTCGCCGCGCTCATGTGCACGTTTAAGCAGCGTGCGCAACGCCGCGATGATGCGCGAGAGCACTTCGCGGTAATAAAATTCGGCGAGTTTCGGAAAGCGCGGACCTTCCGCGATCATCAACCGGATAACGTCCTTGCGCTGCGTTCCGAACACTTCGCGCACGAACAATTCGACCAGCTGGTCGGCGAGCGCACGCACCGGCACGTCGGCATCGCGCAGCGCCTCGATGGTGCCAACGATGGGGCTGAGCCGCGTGCGGATGAGTTCCTGAAACAGGCTCTCCTTGTCGCGGAAATAAAGATAGATCGTGCCCTTCGCGATACCGGCGCGCCGCGCCACGTCGTCGAGCCGCGTCGCGGTGAAACCCTGCGCGGAAAATTCGGCGAGCGCGGCGGTGAGGATCGCTTCGCGCCGCTCGGCCTGCTTTGCCTCGCGGGCGCTGGGAGCAGGCGCACTTTTTCCGGTTTGCGGGCCGCGACCGAACGAAACACCGCGCGGCGCGGCCTTCGCTGTGCGCTTTTTGGCGGGACGCGATTTGCCTGAACGGGCCATGCAAGCTCGCTACATAATGACTGACTGGTCAGTCATTTATAGTACTGCGCGCAAGCCGCCGCAAGGGGCTGGAAAACCCTGATTTCATTGATCGAATTTTGAAGGAGAAGTTTTGCTCAGCCTTTGGCGTCGCAAACGAAAGTGCGGATCACGCAGTCGCGCCCGCCGTCCTTGTAGCAGCCGCGCAGGGCGTCGTTTTGGGCGCTCCCTAACCGCGCGCCCTTGCCCCAGCCGTGCGCGCCGCAGGGGTTGATGCCGTCAACGGCCAAGGCAGCGCAGCTGCGCCTGAGCGTCGCCACCACGCGGCAGGCTTGGCCCTGGCATTGCGACAATGCGCTTTCGCGAGCGGCGTCCTGCTTGGGAAAATCGTAGGCCTGCCCGTAGGCCCCGCAGGTGCCGATGGCGAGCGCGCCCGCCGCCTTCGCCGTGGCGATGGTCGCAAGCATCAGCGCTGTGGTCGCGAGCAAGAGTGCCGCGACAACGAGTGCGCGCAAGGCTGCTGTGCCGGTGTCTGCCACGTCCGTCCTCCCCCTTTGAGGACGATGATGAATTAGGGGTGAGTCGGGGACTCGATCAATGATTCGAGTCTTAAGCCCGCTCAATTTCCGCCTTGACGGCCTGAAGCGATTCGGGGGTATCGACGTCGGTGAGCGCCGCATCGCCACTGAGCGGCACTTCGACCACAGCCTCGGCGTAACTGCTTATTAAGTAACGTGCGCCGATGTCGCCGCTGATTCCCATGAGGTCCGGGAAGAATCGCCGCGACCACACCACCGGATTTCCCCGTTTGCCGGCAATCGTCGGCACGACCACGAAGGCGCCGCGTTCGGGATCGAACGCGGATGTCAGCCTGTCGATCAGCGGCGCATCGACCTGCGGCATGTCGCCGAGACAAACGATCGCGCCGTCGGCGGTGTCCGGCACGGCGGCGATGCCCGTGTGCAGTGAAGTCCCCAATCCTTCGGCGTAATCCGGATTGTGCACCAGCCGCACCGGCATTCCCTCGAGCGCGGCTTCGACGCGTTCGCGCTGATGGCCGGTGACGACGATGACGGGCTTCGCCATCGAGGCCAGCGCCTGCTCCGCCGCGATACGCACCAGCGGCTTGCCGCCGATTTCGGCGAGCAGCTTGTTGACCGCGCCCATGCGGGTGGAGCGCCCGGCGGCGAGAATGACGGCGGCGACGCGGCGGCCCTTTTCCGGCTCCGGCAACGTACGCGGCTGCGGGCGCGTGACAATTTCCATCAGCAACCCGCCAACGCCCAAACCGGTGATGTCCTCGCGCGCCACGGGCAGCCCCGCGAGCAGGCGCATCAGCACCCAGTCGAAACCGTTTTCCTTCGGGCTTCGCGCGCAGCCGGGCGCGCCCAGCACGGGACGCCCACGCGCATTGCCGACGAGTAGCAGATTTCCGGGATCGACCGGCATGCCGAAATGCTCGATACGCCCACCAATATTTTCAACCGCCGCAGGGATCACGTCGCGCCTGTCCGCGATGGCGGATGCGCCGAACACCACCACCATCTCCGCGCCCTGCCCGAGCACCTCCTCGATGGCTTTCGCCAGCGCGGCCTGCTCGTGCGGCACGCGCCGCTCGGCGACGATGCTGGCACCGGTCGGCGCGATGCGCTCGGCCATCACCTTGAGCGTTTTCTCCACCACCTTGGGCGCAAGGCCCGGCAGCAGCGTAGAGACGACACCTATTTTTTTGATTTTATACGGCGCGACGCGAATGAGCGGCTTAGCGCGCGCCGCCTCTTTGAGCGCGGCATCGCGGCGGGAAGCTGCGACCGCGAACGGAATGATCTTCACCGTCGCGATCATCTCGCCTTCGACAACAGGCTTGAACGCGGACAGCGTCGCCAGCGTCACCGCTTCGTCGACGCGGTTGAGGCTGTCGATGGCGTCTTTCGCCACCACCAGCACGCCGGCTTTCTCGGCGAACAAATTACAACGTCCGGTGAAGGCGCGGTCGATGCGAACGCCCTCACCTGCCACCGCGGCGGCGATCTCGGCGGCGGCTACGTCCTCGGAGACATCGCCCGGTTCCAGCCGCGCGACGACGATTTCTTTGACCCCTGCGGCTTCCAGCGCTTTGACTTCATCTGTGCCGATCAGTGTGCCTTTTCTCAGCACCAGCGCGCCTTCGCGGATGGAATGCACCGCCGTGGCGCCGAGCGCGTCCTTCGGTTTGACGGCGCCGAATTTCATGATGCGGTCTCGGACTTCTGCCGCAGCCGTGCGGTGATCTCGCCGATAATGGAGACCGCGATTTCGGCCGGCGACACAGCGCCTATCGGCAAACCGATGGGCGCGTGGATGCGTGCAATGTCGGCATCGCTCTTGCCCGCGGCCTTGAGCCGCTCAACGCGTTTCGCATGTGTCTTTCGCGAGCCGAGCGCGCCGATATAGAAGCACTCGCGCGATAGCGCGTGCAGCAGCGCCGGATCGTCGATTTTCGGATCGTGCGTGAGCGCGACGAACGCCGTGTAGCGATCGACGTTGAGCGGCGGCAACGCCTTGTCCGGCCATTCCGCGATCACTTTCACGTCGGGGAAACGTTCAATCGACGCAAACGCCGTTCGCGGATCGACAATGCTCACGTCATATCCGAGCAGCTGTCCGATTGGCGCCAGCGCCTGGCTGATGTGCACAGCGCCGGTAATGACAAGCTGCGGCGACGGCACATGCACGGTGAAAAACACGCGGCCCTGCGGCGTTTCTTCCATGCCGCTTTTGGCCATGCGCAGATGCTTCTCAAGCAAATCCTTCAGCGGGTCTTTCATAACGTCGGATTGCTTGACCAGACGCTGCGCACCGCTCGTCACATCGGTGACGACGACCACCGCGCGGCGCGCGGCGCGCTCCGCGTTCAGGTTTGCGAGAACGCCAAGGTCCACTTATTTCACCTTCTCGACATAGACGCGGATGGTGCCGCCGCAGGAGAGCCCGACATTCCACGCCGTCTCGTCGGCCACGCCGAATTCCAGCATCTTGGGTTTGCCGCTTTCGATCACGTCGAGCGCCTCGGTCACCACCGCGCCCTCGACGCAGCCGCCGGACACGGAGCCGAGAAAATTGCCCTTGTCGTCGATCACAAGATTCGAACCGATGGGTCGCGGCGCCGAGCCCCAGGTTTCCATCACGGTGGCGAGCGCCACGCCGCGGCCGCTCTTGCGCCAGTCCTCGGCGGCTTTGAGAATATCCTCGTCGCGCGAAAGCATTTCAGTCTCCTCACGCCTCCCGTTTTGCCAAAGTCTTCTTCAGCCACGTTTTCGGATCGTAGTCCTTCACGCTGAGCGCGGACAGGGCGCGCACCAGCTCCGACATCGACTCCAGATTGTGAATGGGCCGCAATTCGTCAACATGCGGCAGCATCGCCTTGACGCCCTTGGCCTTCGCCTCAAAACCCTCGAAGCGCAGAAGAGGATTGAGCCAGATCAGCCGCCGGCAGGAGCGGTGCAGCCGGTCGATCTCGAAGGTGAGTGTGTCGTCGCCATCCCGCTCCAGCCCGTCGGTAATCAGCAACACGACCGCGCCCTGCGACACGCGCCGCGCCCATTTGCGATTGAAGTCGTGCAGCGATGTCGCGATGCGGGTGCCGCCCGACCAGTCGGTGACATTCGCCGTGCAGGCGGCGAGTGCCTCGTCCGGGTCCTTCTCGCGCAGCGCGCGGGTGACGTTGGTGAGCCGCGTGCCGAACAGGAACGTCGTCACGCGTTTGCGCGCGTCCGTCACCGCGTGCAGGAAATGCAGAAACAATCGCGTGTACTGGCTCATGGAGCCGGAAATATCGAGCAGCACGACAATCGGCGGGGCTTTGGTCTTGGGGCCGAGATATTTGAGATCGATCACCGCTCCGCCCGCTTTCATGCTGGCGCGCAGCGTGCGGCGAATGTCGATGATGTGGCCGCGCCGGTTTGGCGCAAGGCGGCGCGTGCGTAGTTCATCGAGCGGCAGCCGCAATCGCGCAATCGCTTGGCGAGCCGCAGCGATTTCGTCCGCGCTCATCTGCGCGAAGTCTTTTTTCTGCAATACTTCGCGATCCGACACCGTGAGCCGCGCGTCGATCTCGACCTCGGATTTTTTCTGTTCCAGTTCGCCCAGCCCCTGGAACAACGCCTCCTGCACGCGCTGCGCGCCGGGCGCAGGAATTTGCGGCTGCTGCAGCGGCGCCTGCTGCGGCAGCATCGAGGCGATCAGTTTCTCGATGTAGGCCCGCTTGCGGAAGAAAATGCGGAACGCCTGATCGAACAAGATCGTGTGCTCATGGCGTTTGACGAACACCGCGTGCAGCGTCCAGTAGAAATCCTCGCGCGAGCCGACGCGCGCGGTATCCACCGCCTGCAAGGCATCGAGCACGCTACCCGGCCCGACCGGAATCCCGGCGGCGCGCAGCGCGCGCGCAAAGTAGAGGATGTTTTCGGCGAGACGGCCTTCGCTCATTTATTCTGCCTTTTGAGATCGTCAAAATCTAACTGGTCACCACGCCAATTTCGATCTGCAAGGGCTGTTTTAATAAACTGCTCAATTTCTTCGACGTGCTTTGGATGGCGTACGTATTTTTCATCAGGTTGCAATACCACACGGAATGCAGAACCAACTGTTCGTGAAATAGACTCAAGCGCCGATTGATCTTCACGCGAAAATGCCAAAAGACGAACACCTGATCGCAAATCGATTCGTCCTTCTACCATCACTTCGACATCCCGAAATTTATGGAGCATCGCACGCTTTTGTTGATCACTTCCGGCAACAGGCAGGAGCAGATTACCCCAATAAGATTCACACGTTCGATCTATTATCGGCTCTTGTTTTGCGCCGCGAAAATTTCGTGACTTCGCAATATTACGCTTAGAAAGAAAAAACGTTCTTTGAGCAATTTGGCTTGTCGGTACTTCGATTAAGTAGTGAGGGAACCCTCGTTCCAGTTTAGCCTTCAGCAGTTTAATCTCGGGACTGACGCCAAAAAACACAAAGTCTTGAAATCCACGTCGAGCATCCGTCGAACTCGAAGTTGATCGAAAATGATGTTGGCTGAATCCTTGATCCCCCAGTAATTTACGGGAGCGAAGCATCCTGTCGCTAAGAATCCAAGGCGCATAGTGAAGCGGCGTGCAGTGATAGACGCAATTGATCCCACAATCAGCCAAGATCGCGGCCAAGACTTTACTCCGCCGCCCGCAACTCCGACTTCACCTCGTCGAGCAACTGTTCCACTTTGGTGCCGTCGAGGCGCGCGATGTCGTCCTGATATTTCAGCAGCACGCCGAGCGTGTCGGACACGGTGGCGGGATCGAGCGCGACCACGTCGAGTTCGGTAAGCGCGCCGGCCCAGTCAAGCGTCTCGGCGACGCCGGGCGACTTGAACAAATCTTCCTTCCGCAGCGCCTGCACGAAGGCGACCACCTGCTCGGATAATTTCTTGGAGATGCCCGGCACTTTCGCGCGCAGGATGCTCAACTCGCGCTCGGCGTTCGGATAGCCGACCCAGTGATAGAGGCACCTGCGTTTAAGCGCGTCGTGAATCTCGCGCGTGCGGTTGGACGTAACGATGACGATCGGCGGATGCGCGGCTTTCACCGTGCCCAATTCCGGAATGGTGATCTGAAAATCCGCCAGCACTTCCAGCAAAAACGCCTCGAACGCTTCGTCGGTGCGGTCAATCTCGTCGATCAGCAACACCGGCGGGCCGGCGGGATCGGGTTCGAGCGCCTGCAGCAGCGGGCGCTTGATCAAAAAGCGCTCGGAAAAGACATCGCTCTCAAGCCGCGCGCGGTCTGACGTGCCTTCCGCCTCGCCGAGACGAATGGCGATCATCTGCGCGGCGTAATTCCACTCGTACACGGCGGCGGCGACATCAAGCCCCTCGTAGCATTGCAGCCGGATCAGCCGGCGGCCCAGCGTCGAGGATAAAACCTTGGCGATTTCGGTCTTGCCGACGCCCGCCTCGCCTTCCAGAAACAGCGGACGGCCCATTTTCAGCGCCAGAAACAGCACCGTCGCGAGCGAGCGGTCGGCGATGTAATCGGCCTTCGCCAGCAGTCCAAGCGTGGCGTCGATTGAGGCCGGAATGGCGGAAGCCGGATTTGATTTGCCGTTCATGGACTTGAGTTTACCCTAGGTAGGACGCAGGGGCGACATGCAGAATTGCGCTTGGTTATCGCCCGCGCCTGCCTACATATCGTGACGAAGCCCTTCATTTGCAGGGCCATTCCAGCGAGTCCCGCCATGAGCGACACCTCTCTCAAGACCGCCACCAAGCCGAATGCCGTCATCGACGCCGGCGTGCGGATCGGCCACGTCCACCTCAAGGTGGCTGACCTGCAGCGCGCGCTCGATTTTTATTGCGGCATTCTCGGGTTTGAGCTGACCACCAGCCGCCCCGGCGCGGCCTTCATTTCGGCCGGCGGCTACCATCACCACATCGGCCTCAACACGTGGGAAAGCCGTGGCGGTTCGCCGCCGCCTCCGGGCTCGACCGGGCTTTATCACACCGCGATTTTATATCCCTCGCGCCGTTTGCTCGCCGACGCATTGCGCCGCCTGATCGAAGCAAAAATACCGCTCGACGGCGCATCCGACCACGGCGTGAGTGAGGCGCTGTATTTGCGCGACCCGGACGAAAACGGCGTCGAGCTTTATTGGGACCGGCCAAAAGACCAGTGGCCGAAGCGTCCCGATGGCGGGCTGGAGATGTACACCCGCCGCCTCGACTTGCAGGATTTGCTCGGCGAGTTGGATCGCTAAGCGATTTAACTGTTCACAAGCCCACGGCCGGACATCGCATCCGGCTGTTTGCTTTTGAAACATCATCAGATGTGACGCGGACATACCGCAATGCCGCAAATTTTCCGAAACGGAAAAGACGCGCCGCGTTCGCGCGGATGAATTTGCAATAGGAAACCAGTTCGCACAGACTGATCGCCGCGTTACGTGTTTCACCAAGGGGGCACATCATGCGGACGATTTTTGCTGCACTCATTATTTTCTCGCTTGTTCCTGTCGTGACCGTGTCGATGGTTTCGGAAGCCTCGGCGCAGGCCTGCCGGCAGAAATGCAACGATGAGGAAATCGCCTGTCTCAAGCGCACCAACAACAAGAGCCAGTGCGGCGACAAGGCGAAAACCTGCGCCAGCAAATGCAAATAGATTCGGCTCGTGAGCCGTAAGGATCGCGAAGAGCGGCAGGCCTACAAGCGCGTTGGCGAAGATTCCTGGGAATGGGGCGACAAGTACAATCGATACAGCGCCTTCTTCAATAACGGCCACATCTATTGGACGTGGGAGGGGGAAAAAGATCTGGGCGGCGGATCGGAACAATCGTTCGAGGAGTTCCTGTCCAAAGGGCCGCGCGATACCGATGCGCCGGCTGACGTCGTTGAGGGAATCCGTGCTGCCGTTCTGAAAATGAACAGCAGCATGGCCTCCTCTCCGCCTGCACGAAACTCATCGGGAGGCTTCGCAACTTCACGCGGGCCCGCCAAAGTTGCCGTTAACGCGTCCGCTCAGGACCCGGCAGCACCGCTGGCCGCGCTGCTCGGACAGGGATTCCTCGTCTTTACTGTCAGCGCCGCCATCGCCGTGCTGCTCGCATCTGCGCTGCCGACGCTGGCGAAATTTGTCAGCATCATCCTGCCGGTGCTGTTCGGATTTTTCGCTGCGTTCCGCTGGGGCGGCATGGCGTTGATCCTCGCCGGATTTTTCGCCATGGCTGGCGGGTTCGGCAGCCAGTTCGCGCTGGAGCGATACCAAGAGCTTGCCCGCGGAACGTCGGTGACGCTGGCATCGATCGCCGACGCACCGCGTCATCCCGAAGCGACGCGTTTCGTCGTGTCGGATATTCGCGCCGCGCGCCCCTTTATCGGACGTACGCAGCGAACCGTTGTGCAGATGATCGGCGCCGGTCCCAGCCCGCGAACCTTTTCGGTTCAGGTCATGCCGCTGGTTCCCGTCGGCTGGACGCGCGATCGCCCGGTGCCGGCCTGGCTCGCCTGCACCACCACGCCGGGTTTCGATTGCCTGCAGAGAAGCGAGCGCGATCTGAGCCGCACTATCCGCGCGCGCGATTACGATCTCGACTATTACCGTGAGGCCATCGCAGACTCCCGGCGGCGGCACGGCATGACCAGCGCGAATGACGCGCCGATTCTGGAAGGCTCGGGCGATCCGTTTGACACGCCGGAATTTTACCTCGCCGGCGTCGTGGTGTTGCCGCTGATCACCTTCGCTCTTTGGGCCATCAGCGTCATCGGCTGGCGCGCGTGGCGCAAATGGAAAGGCGCGCCCGCCGGATCGGCGTGAGGCGCGGCGGTTATATTGCCAGCACCGCGATCAGCAGCAGCACAAGCTGCACGCAGAACAGCGTCAGGTTGGTGTCGAGTGCGATCGCTTTTCCTCCGAAACGCAACGTGCCGAACGGCGGCACGCCGTTCGTATCGGCAAGGCTGCCGCCATAGCGCGGCATCGCGATCACCGTGGCGAAGAATGCAAGATAAACAGAGACGATAAGCGCGACTGCGATCCACAGCCGCAGCACGGCGCTTTGGCCGCCGGCCCAGATCAGCGCGAGCGCGATCAGGCCCATGCCGCAATACGTGAGCACCTGCCACACCACATGAAAGCGCGCGTGCGGCGTCCATAACGGATTGGTGGCGTGCGTGCGGTTGAAGTCGGCGATCGCCGGCCCAAGACTGAAGCCCAACACATTGAGCGTGAGCAGTGCGCGCGTGAGCAGATGGTCTGTGGCGAATTCCATCGCGGTTACGCCGTCGCCTTGGCCACGGCCCTACGCGCCATCACGCCGACGAGATGCGCGCGGTATTCCGCGCTCGCGTGAATGTCGCTGTTCATGCCCGTCGCCGGGATGCTCATGCCCTCAAGCGATTTCGCCGCGAAGCGCTTTTTCAGCGCCTCCTCGAAGGATTTCACCCGGAACACGCCGTTCGATCCCGCGCCCGTCACCGCGACACGAATGTCGGAAGCGCGTTTGGAAACAAACACACCGACCAGCGCGAAGCCGGATGCCGGGTGCTTGAACTTTTCGTAGGCCGCCTTCTTGGCAACCGGGAACTGAATTTTGACGATGATCTCGCCGTCTTCCAGCGCGGTCGAGAACATCCCTGTAAAAAAGTCATCCGCCGCGATCTTGCGCTTGTTGGTGACGATGGTCGCACCGAGCCCAAGGCACGCAGCCGGATAATCCGCGTTCGGATCGTTGTTGGCGACCGAGCCGCCAATCGTTCCCATGTTGCGCACCTGCGGATCGCCGATCGAGCCCGGCACCGCGGCAAGCCCCGGCATCGCTTCTTTTGCAACAACCGAATTCGCAACATCCGCATGCCGCGTCATCGCGCCAATCACCAGCGAGCGGCCTTTCATCTCGACGCCGCTGATGCCCTCGACCTTGGAGAGATCGACGATGGCCGAGGGACTTGCGAGCCGCTGCTTCATCACCGGGATGAGCGAATGGCCGCCTGCGAGTAACTTTGCTTCCGGATTTTTCGCAAGCAGATTGGCCGCCTGGCGCACCGTGGTCGGCTGATGAAAAGTGAAGGCGTACATTAGTTCTCTCCGTCCTGAATTCTTATGCAGCTTTGCGCGCGCCGTTGGCGCGCTGGATCGCGACCCACACCGCCTGCGGCGTCGCCGGCATCGCGATATTCTCGCTGCCGATGGCATCGGTGATCGCGTTCATCACAGCCGCCGGCGAAGCGATGGCGCCCGCCTCGCCGCAACCTTTGATGCCGAGCGGATTTGACGGGCATTTGGTCATGGTGGTGCCGACCTTGAACGACGGCAGATTGTGCGCGCGCGGCATGGTGTAATCCATGTACGAACCGGTCACCAGTTGGCCTTCCTTGTCGTAGACGATGCCTTCCAGCATGGCCTGACCGATCCCCTGCGCGATGCCGCCGTGCACCTGGCCCTCGACGATCATCGGATTGATGATGGTGCCGAAGTCGTCGACCGCGGTCCATGACGCGATCTCTGTCGCACCGGTTTCCGGATCGATTTCGACTTCGCAGATGTGGCAGCCGGACGGGAAGGTGAAATTTGTCGGATCGTAGAACGCGCCTTCCTTCAGGCCGGGCTCCAGCTCCGCGCCGGTGAACTTGTGCGCGATGTAGGCGTTGAGCGCGACCGCGCCCCACTCCGCCGACTTGTCGGTGCCGGCGACGGTGAACTTGCCGTCCTTGAAGACGATGTCGCCTTCCGCCGCTTCCATCATGAAGGCCGCGACCTTCTTCGCCTTCGCCTCGACCTTGTCGAGCGCTTTCACAATCGCCGACATGCCGACCGCGCCGGAGCGTGAGCCATAGGTGCCCATGCCGAACTGCACCTTGTCGGTGTCGCCGTGAACGATGCTCACATTCTCGATCGGAATACCGAGCCGCTCCGACACAAGTTGCGCGAACGTTGTCTCGTGGCCCTGCCCGTGGCTGTGCGAGCCGGTGAGAACTTCCACCGAGCCGGTCGGGTTCACGCGCACTTCGGCGGATTCCCATAAACCGACGCCCGCGCCGAGCGATCCCACCGCCTGCGACGGCGCGATGCCGCACGCCTCGATGTAGGTCGAATAGCCGATGCCGCGCAGTTTTCCGTTACGCTCGGAGTCACGCTTGCGCTTGTCGAAACCCTTGGTGTCGGCAATCTCCATCGCCTTCTTTAACGAAGCGAGATAATCGCCCGCGTCGTAAGCCATGATTACCGGTGTCTGGTGCGGGAACGACTTGATGAAATTCCGGCGGCGCAGATCGGCGGGATTGAGACCCATCTCGCGCGCGCCGACTTCCACCAGCCGCTCAACGACGAATGTCGCTTCCGGGCGGCCCGCGCCGCGATAGGCATCGACCGGCACGGTGTTGGTGTAGACCGCGTCGACTTCGCAATAGATCGACGGAATCGAGTATTGGCCCGACAGCAGCGTGCCGTAGAGATAAGTCGGCACCGACGAGGAGAACGTCGACATATAGGCGCCGAGATTAGCGATTGTCTTCGCACGCAGGCCAAGGATTTTCCCTTCCGCGTCGAACGCCATTTCCGCATGCGTGACATGGTCGCGGCCGTGCGCGTCGGTGAGGAAAGCTTCCGAGCGGTCGGCGGTCCACTTCACCGGACGGCACACTTTGCGCGAGGCCCACAGGCAAACGACTTCTTCCGGATAGATGAAAATCTTCGAGCCGAAACCACCACCGACATCGGGCGCGATCACGCGCAATTTGTGCTCCGGCGCCATGCCGACGAAGGCCGCGATGACGAGACGCGCGACGTGCGGGTTCTGGCTGGTGTTCCAGAGCGTGAGGCTATCCGCGCCGGAGTCGTATTCCGCGAGCGATGCGCGCGGCTCGATGGCATTGGGCGCGAGACGATTGTTGACGATGTCCAGCTTGGTAACGTGTTTGGCGGATTTGAACGCGGCGTCGGTCGTCTTCGGATCGCCGAGGTGCCACTGATAAATCGTGTTGTTGGGCGCGATTTCATGAATCTGCGGCGCGCCTTGCGCCTGCGCCTTGGCCGGATCGACCACCGCGGGCAGCACTTCGTAATCGACTTTCACTTTCTCGGCGGCGTCACGCGCCTGCGCCAGCGTTTCCGCCAGCACGACCGCGACCGCGTTGCCGACGTGACAAACTTTGCCGACGGCGAGCGCGGAATTGGGCGCCATCTTCATCGGCGAGCCGTCCTTGGAATGGATCATCCAGCCGCAAATGAGATTGCCTATCTTGTCGGTGGCGAGTTCAGTCCCGTTGAGCACGGCGACCACGCCCGGCATCTTGCCGGCGGCGCCAGCGTCTATCTTCTTGATTTTCGCGTGCGCGTGCGGCGAGCGAAGGAAATAGGCGTGCACCTGGCCGGGACGGTTGATGTCGTCGGTGTAATGGCCGCTGCCGGTGACGAAACGCTGGTCCTCTTTCCGGCGCACCGCGGCGCCGATTCCGGTCGCGCTCATGGCCGTTTCCTCCCGTGGACTTTATTCAGCTTTTTGCCATTGCCTTCGCGCCCGCCGCCACCGCCTTGACGATGTTGTGGTAGCCGGTGCAACGGCAGATGTTGCCGTCGAGTTCTTCGCGGATGGTGTGCTCGTCGAGATTGTTGCCCTTGCGGCGCACGATATCGAGCGACGACATGATCATGCCCGGCGTGCAGAAGCCGCATTGCAGTCCGTGATTTTCGCGGAAGGCTTCCTGCATCGGATGCAGCGGCGCGCCCGGCGCGGCCAGGCCTTCGATGGTGAGCACGTTGGCGCCTTCAAGCTGCAGCGCGAGTATCGTGCAGGACTTCACCGCCACGCCGTTGATGTGCACGACGCACGCGCCGCACTGCGAGGTGTCGCAGCCGACATGCGTGCCGGTGAGGCGCAGGTTCTCGCGCAGGAATTGCACCAGCAGCGTGCGTGGATCGACGTTACCGGTGACGGCTTTTCCGTTCACCGTCATGGACACGGCGGCCATGGCATTCCTCCCAAATCAAGCGCCGAAGGCCCTGTTTTGACGCCTCCGGCAAAGCCGGAAAACATCCGGGGCGTAAATCTGGCCGATTTCGCCCCAAAGCGGACCTTTGTACTGGAATAAGTCTGAACCCCGCCCGCCTTCGTGGTCAAGAGTTTCGTGGCCGCGGCCGCGTTCCAAGTGGGCGCGGACGTGGGCCGTTCAGCCGCCCGCGACGTTGGCGGCAAAGTTCTTGAAGAAGTCGTCGGCGATTTTTTTCGCAGCGCCGTTGACCAGGCGCTGCCCGAGCTGCGCGAGCTTGCCGCCGATCTGCGCCTCAACGTTGTAGGTGAGCAGCGTGCCGCCGTCCTTGTCGGTGAGCGCCACCGTCGCGCCACCCTTGGCAAAACCGGCAACGCCGCCATCGCCCTCGCCTGAAATGCGATAGCCGTTCGGCGGATCCAAATCCGTGAGGTGCACCTTGCCTTTGAAGCGCGCCTTCACCGGGCCGATCTTGGTGGTGGCGACCGCGACAAATTCGGTGTCGGAGGTTTTGTTGAGTTCCTCGCAGCCGGGGATGCAGGCCTTGAGCACCTCGGCGTCGTTGAGCTTCTGCCACACCGTCTCGCGCTTTGCTGCGAGCTGATACTCGCCACTCATCGTCATCGCCATGTCACTTACCTCCATCCGCAACGTACGCGTCGAGCGGGCGCGTGACTATCCCCTCAAGGATGGGCGTGCAATCGGGCGGAAAATCCTGCCGCAGCCTGCCGCCGGCCTCTCCTACTTTATCCAGAAACCCTTCGAGATGGCGCATCGCGCCGGAGGGCAGATCGTGCAGCACCATCAGCGTCCACTTCTGCTTGCCGCATTGCGCAAGCGCCCGCTCCACCCAGCCGTCGGGATCGTTCCAGTCGCGCGGGATTGAATTCCACAACACGCAGGTGAATTTTTCACGCTTGAGATATTCGACCACCGCCGGATTTAGCAGCCGCTTGTCGAGATTTCCGCCGCCGCCGGACGGGCGAAAGAAACGGCGCGGGTGCGCGAGATCGCCGATAGCCTGTTGCGTGCGGCCTATTTCACGATCCGAAAGATCGCTTTCGCTTCGTTGTCCGAACGGCACCGAATGCGTCCAGCTATGATTGCCGATCCAGTGCCCTTCCGCATGCGCGCGCTCCGCCAGCGCCCGCGCGCCCGGTTTTGCCAGTTTCTCGCCGATGACGAAAAACGAGGCGAGCACCGAGCGCCGCTTCAGAATATCGAGCACGCCGGGGGTGGCGTCCGGCTCCGGCCCGTTGTCGAATGTCAGCGTGAGATCGAACATTTAAGCGCTATCTGCCGATTTTGCGGCGCACCCGCAAGCGCCGCGCGCACAAGGGATTGTTGAGCGGCGCGCATACCGGTAAAGGTTGCCGTCAAAATCAAAGCCAAAGAGTGCACAGGGAGAGAACGTCCATGCCGATGATCGATGCCGATGGCTGCCTTATCAACGTCCAGGTCGAGGGTCCGGAAAACGCCCCGGCGCTGATGCTGTCCAATTCGCTCGGCACGAATTTGCACATGTGGGACGATCAGGCGCCCGCTTTCGCCAAGAATTACCGCCTCATCCGCTACGACCGCCGCGGCCACGGAAAATCCGGCGCGCCGAAGGGGCCGTACAGCATGGAGCGGTTCGGGCGCGACGTGCTCGCCATTCTCGACGCGCTCAAGATCGAAAAGACCAACTGGTGCGGCCTATCGATGGGCGGCATGGTCGGGCAATGGCTTGGCGCGAATGCGCCCAAGCGCGTCAACAAGCTCATCCTCTCCAACACGAATTTGCACTATGCCGACAAGGGCCCGTGGAACGACCGCATCAAGCTGGTGACCGAGAAGGGCCTCGCCACCATGGTCGACGCCAACATGGAGCGCTGGTTCACCAAGGGCTTCCGCGAGCGCGCACCGCAAGCCATCGCGCGCATGAAGGAGATGTTCGTCGCAACGCCCGTCGCCGGCTATATCGCAAGTTGCGAAGCGATCCGCGATATGGATTTCCGCGCAACGAACCCGAGCATCACCGCACCGACGCTGGTGATCGTCGGCGCGCAAGACCCGGCAACGCCGCCGTCCGCCGGCGAAGCGATTGCGAAACAGATCAAGGGCGCCAAGCTCGCGTCGCTGGAAGCCGCGCACATTTCCAACATCGAGCAGCCGCAGGCTTACACCGACACCGTGCTCAACTTCCTTCGGGGTTAATTATGGACGACAAGGAACGCCACGAACGCGGCATGGCCAAGCGCAGCAAGGTGCTGGGCAAGGAATGGGTCGATCGCTCGGTCACGAAGAAGACGGCGTTCAACGCCGACTTTCTCGATCTGCTCACGCGCTATGCCTGGGGCGACGTCTGGCAACGCGATCACTACGACGAGCGCACCCGCCGCGTGCTGGTGATCGGCACGCTGCTCGCGCTCGACAAGTGGGATGAATTCCGCCTGCATACGCGCGCGGCCTTGGTCGAAGGCGGCTTCACTGCCGACGACATCAAGGAAATCATCATGCAGCAGGCTATTTACTGCGGGATACCGGCAGCCAACCACGCCATGAAGGAAGCGGCGGAAGTGCTGGCGGAACTCGGCAAGCTGAAATAGCGGACGCTAATTTTTAGCGCCAAACCTTCAGCGCCAAGGCGCGTACCAGTTCGTCTGCGCTTTGCCGTTGACGGTGGGAGCCGCGTCGACGATCGCGGCGGCAAGCCGCCCGCTCCCGGCGGACAGAGCTTTTTCCGCCTCCATGCGCTCGACCGCGTTCAACGCAGCCGCGATGCTGGCAAGCACCAGATGCAAGGTGTTGGTGCGGATCAGGGCCGCATCATGCTCCCACAGCGCCGGCGTCACCGACACGATGCTGACGATGACGACGAGCAGCAGGCCGAGTTCGAGAATTTCCGGATCGGGCTCGCCGCTGGAGAAAGCGCGGATGCGATCCGCGATATGCACGGCGCAAACGCCGGCGACCGCCAGCTTGAACACGCCGGCCAGCGCCGCGAGATACAACATGCCGGTCGGCCCCATGCCGGATGCGCGCGCGATCCAGTAGACGATTTGCGAGCGCCAGGCGTCTTCCAGGCCGTAAACCGGCGAGGTGAGAATGCGCAGCGCGTCGAAGCCCCAGAACAGCGTGAAATAAAGCGCGATGGAAAAGATGGTGGCCGCGACGGCGACGGGAAAGCGCATGAAGACCTCCGTGGAGGTCCAACCGCGTAATCGACTTAAATCTTAATTTCAAAGCATACCGAAACTTTACCTTACTTCGTAAGCACGCCGGTTCACTTTGCGCGTTCACCATCATCCGCCGCGTCCCTCGCGGAAGGCCTGCGGCGTGGTGCCGGTCTGCTTGCGGAAGAAGCGCGCGAAGTGCGAAGGATCAGAGAAGGCGAGATCGTAGGCGATCTCGTGGATCGGCTGCGACGTGAACACCAGCTGGCGCTTTGCCTCCGTGAGCACACGCTGGCGGATGAGATGTCCCGCCGTGACGCCGGTCGAGCGCTTGACGTGATCGTTAAGCCGGTCGGGCGTCATCGCCAGTTTCTCGGCGTAGAAACCGATCTGCCGTTCTTTCCTGAAGTGCTCCTCGACCAGACGGCGCAGCGCATCGACGCGCGGATCGGCGGGACTGAGCGTCACGGCGCCGGTGCGTGCACGGCTGGCGGCGAGCCGCACCACTTCGATGGCAATGAGCGCCAGCAGGCCGCGCATGGCGAGACGGAAGCCTTCCCGCGCCAGAAAACTTTCCTCGTGCAGTTCCGCGCACAGTTTCGACAGCCGCGCGCTTTCCTCAACGTTGGCCAGCGGCACCACCGGCTCGGCGGCGACCGCCCGCAGCCTGCCCAGCGCCTCGTCCGAACCTTCGCCCAGCGCGGCGGTTACGTCCTCGGTGAAACTCACCACCCAGCCGTTGGTGATTTCGGGCTGGAAACGAAAGCCGTGCGCCGCCGTCGCCGGCACCAGGATCGCCGCGGGCGCCGAGAACGGCACCGTCGCCGCCTCGAAGATCATCTCGCCGCCGCCGCGCTCGATCAGCAGCATCTGAAAAAGATTGCGATGCCGGTGCGCGCGGATCGTCCATTCGTGCAGCGACGAGCGCGAGGCGATGGTCTCGATATGAATGAAGTCGAATGCCTGATCGTCCGGCGGATCGCCGTAAAGGTGAAACAGCGG
>CAMDSH010000045.1 GCA_945907045.1 Rhizobium sp. Q54
CACTGGTTGACCGAGACGAAGGCGTCCCATTCGGCAAGCTCGACCAGATTGCCGATAACGGGGCGTGCATTGGTGGCGGCGAATCCGGGGCCGGTGCCCGGCATCATGCCGCTGAGCACGTAGATGACGGGCTCCGGCGCGACCGCGCGCACGCGTTTGGCTTCGCCAAGGTCGGCGACAAAGAAGGTCTTGCAGCCCGCCTTCGCCAGCCGGTCGGCGACCTGCTCGATGCCGCAGCCGTAGCCGTCGCCCTTGATCACGGCGGCGCATTCCGCCGGCATGGCGCGGCGTGAGAGCGCGCGCCAGTTCGCTTCCAGCGCGCCGAGATCGATGGTCAAAGCGCCGCCAGCTTCGGCTTCGGGCGGACCCGAAGTCGTGCTTTTTTCCGGTGAAGCAAGCGGTTCGGTAGCTGACATAGGCACGGTCATAGCCCGGAGCGCGGCCCGGCGTCCATGCGGGCGCCAGGCCCGCGCGACGTTAAGATGCGGGGTATTACTCGATGCGTTCGGGGGCTTGTCCCTGCCGCGCCAGCGACGAGAAGCGGGTGACGGCGGCGTCGAATTGCAGTTCGACGGTGCCGGTCGGGCCGTGACGCTGCTTGCCGATGATGACTTCCGCCTTGCCGTCGTATTTATCGCCCTCGGCCAGCCATGCGGCGAATTTCTCACGGTCGGATTCCAGCGGCTTGCGCATGACGTGGTAATATTCCTCGCGGTAGACGAACAGCACTACGTCGGCGTCCTGTTCGATCGATCCCGATTCACGCAAGTCCGAAAGCTGCGGGTGCTTGTCTTCGCGGCTTTCTACCTGACGCGACAATTGTGAGAGCGCGAGTATCGGTACATTGAGTTCTTTGGCCAGCGCCTTGAGCCGTGTGGTGATCTCGGTGATTTCCTGCACACGGTTTTCCGAAGAACGCTTGGTCGAACCTTGCAGCAATTGCAGATAGTCGATGACGAGAAGATCGAGGCCGCGCTGGCGTTTTAACCGCCGCGCTCGCGCGGCGAGTTGCGCAACCGCAAGTCCGCCGGTCTCGTCCACGTAGAAGGGCAGTACTTGCAGCTCGACCGAGTGATCCTTGATTTTCTCGAACTCGCTTTCAGTGATGCCGCCGCGCCGGATCTGGCTCGATGGAATACCGGTTTGCTCGGCGAGAATACGAGTAGCCAATTGTTCGGCCGACATTTCGAGCGAGAAGAAGCCGACGATGCCGCCGTTCGCCGTGACGGTGTGGCCGTCCGCGCGCACCTCGCCTTGCCATTTCTTGGCGACGTTGTAGGCGATGTTGGTCGCGAGAGCGGTTTTGCCCATGCCGGGGCGTCCGGCGAGGATCACCAAGTCGGAAGCCTGCAAGCCGCCCATCATGCGGTCGAGATCTTCGAGGCCGGTGGCGAGGCCGGACAACTTTCCGTCGCGCTGATAGGCGCGCGCAGCCATGTCGACGGCGGTGGTGAGGGCCTGCGCGAAACGCTGGAATCCGCCGTCGTAGCGTCCGGTCTCTGCGAGTTCATACAGCCGCCGCTCGGCGCTTTCGATCTGCTCGCGCGGCGCGCTATCGACGGGCGAGTCATAGGCGACGTTGACCATGTCCTCGCCGACGACGATGAGCGCGCGGCGGATCGAGAGATCGTAAATCGTGTGGCCGTAATCCTGCGCGTTGATGATGGTTGTCGCTTCCGCCGCGAGGCGGGCGAGGTATTGGCTCACCGTCATCCCGCCGATATCCAGATTGCCATCGAGGAAAGTCTTCAGCGTGGTCGGATTGGCGGTCTTGCCGGCGCGGACCAGGCTGCGGATCAGTTCATAAATTTTCTGATGGATAGGCTCGAAGAAATGCACCGGCTCCAGGAAGTCGGAGACGCGGTAGAACGCCTCGTTGTTGATGAGCATTGCGCCCAATAGCGCCTGCTCCGCCTCGATGTTGTGCGGGGCGGCGCGGAAGGACGGAGCGGGTTCCTCGGCCTGCTTGCGGGCAGCCGAATCGAGAGGGGCCATGATTGCCGTTAGGTGGACTGATATTCGGTCGGAACAGTGGCGCAGTTAGCCGCGCGCGGCGAGGTTTGCGGAGGAATTCATCTCCGCTTTCCCCGATACCCACCGATTAATGAAATGCCTGTGTTCAGCCTGTGGGCAGGACTTGACGTTGGGGATTTGCAGGCGCCGCGAGGGACAGACGCGGTCTACTCCGCCGCCCGCCGCAACTGCGGACGCCGGTCGGTCTCGGCGGCATGCAGCCGCGTTTCTTCTTGGCCGATATAGTCGCGCGTCACCGGCACGACGTTCTGCCGCTTGGTGAGTTGAATCTGGAACACCATCAGCGCCTGCTCGCGGAACGCCATTTCCGAGCACGCCAGATAAAACTCCCACATCCGCACGAAACGTTGGTCGTAAATCCGCTCCACTTCGCCGAGATGGGCGAGGAAGCGCTCACGCCAGTGCTTGAGGGTTTCGGCGTAATGCAGGCGCAAAATTTCCGTGTCGGTCACCAGCAGGCCCGAATGTTCGATCGCCGGCAGCACCTCGGACAGTGCGGGAATGTAGCCGCCGGGGAAGACGTATTTCGCGATCCAGGGGTTGGTGACGTCAGGTCCGTGGGAGCGGCCGATCGAATGCAGCACCATCACGCCGTCGTCTTCCAGCAGGCTGGCTGCTTTGCGGAAGAAGGCGTCGTAGTAGTCGACGCCGACATGCTCGAACATGCCGACCGAGACGATGCGGTCGAACTTGCCTTGTAGATCGCGATAATCCTGCAACTGGAAGCGGGCGCGCTCCGACAGACCCTTTTCCGACGCGCGCGAATTCGCGACCGCGAGTTGTTCCTGCGAGAGCGTGATGCCGGTCACGTCTGCTTCCGCGATCTCGGCGAGATATAGCCCGAGGCCGCCCCAGCCGCAGCCGATATCGAGCACGCGCGGGCGGGTTTTCAGCAGAAGTTTCGCGGCGAGGTGGCGTTTTTTGGCGAGTTGCGCGTCGTCGAGCGATTGGCCGGGGTTTTCGAAATAGGCGCAGCTATATTGCCGGTCGGCGTCGAGGAACAACGAATAGAGCCGTCCGTCGAGATCGTAATGATGCGCGACATTGCGCTGTGAGCGGCGGCGCGGATTGAATTGCTGGAACCGGCGATAGAGGTAGCGCAGATACCATTGCGGGCGCGCCCATTGCGGAATGCCGGAGACATCCTGGCAAAGCAGAAGAGCAAGCACATCGGCTATCGAGCCTTGCTCGACCACGAAGCTGCCGTCCATGTAGGTTTCGCCGAGCTTGAGCTCGGGATCGAGCAGGATGCCCAGTTCGGCGGCCAGGGTTGCGAAACGAACCGCGACCAGTTTCCCGGTGCCATCGCCGAGAGTAAATGTGGTCCCGCGCGAGGTTGTGACTTGAAAAATCCCCCGCCGAATAAACGAACCGAGCAATGTTTGAAGCAACCGGTCCATCGGCCGCCCCCTCAATCACTATATAAAAACCGCTCTCACTGAGCGGACTTCCTCGCTTACAACGCCGCAAACCGGAAACGGTTGCGCTAGGTCAATTAAACCAAAGTTGGTGGGGGTCATCAATGCTCAAAACCGGGGGGGCCTATGCACATATTTACGTGCGGACCCATGGAAAGACCCACAATTGCTGGATTTTGGGGTAATGGTTTGCCCGGCGGGGCGGCCGGCGTTAAGCCGTACACTGATGAGAGGTCCAATGTCCGGCTTAAGGTCTGTTGGTGTTGTCGTTATCGGTCTGGCGGCGGGTTTTGGCCCGGCGCAAGCGCAGACCATTATCGACGCGGGCAAAAGCCCGCCCCAGCTGTTCGCATCCGATTGCGTTGGCTGTCACAAGACGCCGCAGGGGCTGGCGAAAAGCGGCCCGATGCTGCTGCAGAGTTTCCTGCGCCAGCATTACACTGCGAGCCGCGAGACGGCGCAGGCGCTTGCCGATTATCTCGCCGCCTTGGGCGACGGCCCGCCTGCGAAGCCGGTAGCGGCGCGTCCGGCCAAACCGCGCGAAGCGAAGAAACCGGGCGACACAAAAACAACCGACGCAAAATCAAGCGCAGCCAAGCCCGCCAGCGACAAGCCGGCTGAGGCAAAACCTGCCGAAGCCAAGCCAGTCGAAGCCAAGCCGGCGGAAACGAAACCCGCCGAGGCGCCCGCCAAATCCGATTAGGCCGCGCGCTTATTCGGCGTCTTTTTTCTTTCCCTTTGACGGCTTCTTGGCAGGCTCGGCGCTTGCAGCCTCGGCTTCCGCCGCCGGTTCGGGATTTTCATCCGCGCGCTGCTTCTCCAGCACTTCCGGCTCGAACACGGCTTCCGCAGCCTTGCGCGCCGCTTCCGCCGCCGCGGCTTCGTCCTCGTCGCCTTCCTCGCGGCGGATGGTGACGTTCTCGCCGCGCGCGATGCGCGCAGCTTCGTCGGCGCTGCGCGCGACGATAATGGTGACGTTGACCTCGATCTCTGGATGCAACGCGACCGGCACCTTGTACTGGCCGATCGACTTGATCGGCGCGTTCAGGATCACCTGCGAGCGGTTGACCGTCATGCCGTCCGTGCTCAGCAGCGCGGCGATGTCGCGGGTCGTCACCGATCCGAACAGCTGGCCGGTTTCAGAAGCCTGACGGACCACGGTGACGGATTTGCCGTCGAGCTTGCCGGCAATCTTGCCCGCGTCGCCCTTGAGCTCGAGATTGCGCGTCTCAAGCCCGGCCTTCATTCCGTCGAAGCGCGTGCGGTTTTCCTTGGTGGCGCGCAGCGCCTTTCCCTTCGGCAGAAGGAAATTGCGCGCAAAGCCGTCCTTCACGCGCACGACGTCGCCCATCTGTCCGAGCTTGGCGACGCGTTCGAGCAAGATCACTTCCATTGTCGTTACTCCTTGGGGCTATCCGGTTTCAAAAAATTGTTTCAGGTACGCGCCGGCGGGCCGCGCTTGCGCGCAAGCCGTTGGCGAATGTCGAAGGCAACCTCGGCGAGGCCGAGCAGCGAGAGCGCCAGCACCGGCCAGCCGAAAACGAGGACGGCGGCATAGAGCCCGGCGAGTACGAAGCCGCGGCTGTTCATGCCGGTGGTGATCGAATGCATCACGGCAAATCCCAGCACGCCGAAGGCCATCAGCAGGCTGGCGCACAGCAAACCCGCCGCGACGCCGATCAGCCCGCCGAGAAACGAGCCAGCAGTCGCAGCCGCCAGCATCGCGGCGGCGGACGCAGGCAACGCCATCGCGGACAATTCAGGCCACGGCCGCTTGAGCCGGCCGGAAAACTTCACCACGCGCGCGGCGAGCCACAGGTTGATCGTGCTGGTGAGTGTGGTGAGCACCGCCGCGGCGGGCGGGATGACGGCGATGAGAAATTCGATCAGCCGGTTGGCATCATCGATGCCGGGGACGCTGACCGGCGCGCCAGAAGGCCCGCCGGTCTGAATGCGGATCAGGCGCTCGAAGGCGCGGCGCATGGCGGCGCGGAAGGTCTCTTCATCGAGGCCGAAATTCGGAATGGCGGCGATGACGACGAGTGCGCCGAGCAATGCGGCCCACATCACCAGGCGTCCGACCGGATACCATTCCAGCGCCTGCGTGCCGCCATTCGGCGCCGGGCGCGCGAGCATGGCGAGATAGCCGAGCCACCAGGCCGGCAGGCCGACGCCGATCAGGAAGGCAAAGAAGAACACGCCGCCGAATACGGCTGCGAGCGAGAGGGCGGCGCCGGTCGCGGCGATCACGCCCGCCCAATGGCTCCAGCCGAGCGCCGCGATCATGATCGGGAGCGGCGCCAGATAGAACAGCACGATGGAGATGAGCGAGCCCGACGCCACGGACGCGAACAGCAACGCTGTCGCCGCGCCTGCGCCGATACCGATGAGAACGATCTGCATCATCACGAGCTGTCCCGCTCTTTTGAGCGGTTAGAGACGGATCGAAAAATCCGCCCCAACCATCGGTCCGCGGGAGTATTCCCGCAGACCTCGTTGACGTCATGCTCCTTGCGGAGCCGTTAAACTCGATCCGCTTGTTAGCGGATCACGTAAGGCAGCAAACCGAGAAAGCGCGCGCGTTTGACCGCCTGCGCCAGCTCGCGCTGCTTTTTCGCCGACACCGCGGTGATGCGGCTCGGCACGATCTTGCCGCGCTCCGACACATAGCGCTGCAGCAGCCGCACATCCTTGTAATCGATCGCCGGAGCGTTCGCGCCGGAGAACGGGCAAGTCTTGCGGCGGCGGAAGAATGGACGCCGCGCGCCGCCAGCACTTGCACCCGCGCCCGCGCCACCTTGTGAACCGAAGGCCATGATTTATTCCTCCGCCGGGGCTGCATCGGCGTCGTCGCGCCGGGGCGGACGGTCGCGGTCGCGATAACGGCCACCGCCGCCACCGCCACGATCGCCACGGTCTCCGCGCTCGCCACGATCGTCGCGATCGGATTTACGCATCATCGCGGAGGGGCCTTCCTCCAGCGCTTCGACGCGAATGGTGAGATAGCGCAGAACGTCTTCGCTGATCCGCTCCTGCCGCTCGATCTCGGTGAGGGCTGCGGACGGCGCATCGACGTTGAGCAAGGTCATGTGCGCCTTGCGGTTCTTGGCCATGCGATATGAGAGCGACTTCACGCCCCAATATTCGTTTTTGGTGACCTTGCCGCCCAGCTGCTCGATGACGCCGGTAAACTGGGTGGTCAATTCTTCGACCTGCTGCGCGCTCAGGTCCTGGCGCGCGAGGAAGACGTGTTCGTAGAGCGGCATGAAGTGCCTTTCCTAAGTTCCCATCGTCCGCACCCCGGCGCGAAGCCCCTCGAGCCCTTCGGGAAAGGCTCGAATGCTCAGAAGGTGGGAACACGGGACGCCGGACCGCGAGGCCCTACCGCAACTTTTCAGCAAGTAACCGAAGAGATGCAGCCGTCCGTTCAGCTCCCAGCCGGGATCAACGGAACGCGCGGGTTATAGGCGGTTTCGACGCGAAAAGGCAAGTTATCGGGGGCGCTGAAGCAGGCGCTAAAATCAGGCGGCCTTCGGGCCCGGATCGTCGTCTTTTTGCTGCAGACGGCCGGCGAGTTTCACCGCCAGATCGACGCCTTCGCGGATCTGCCGGGCCTGTTTCTGGTTCGGCTCCGCATAGGAATTACGCATGCGATTAAGCTCCGCCAGCAGCCGGTCAAGGTTGTCGGCGATGAGTTTCTTGCGGAATACCGGGTCCTGACGCGCGCGGACGAGGTCCGTTTCGGAAACGAATGCACTCATGTGAGACTCATGGGGTAGCTCTTAACCAAAGCCGTCCCTCCAGCCGGATTGAGATTAGGCCCCGAAAGTTGTCGATTTCTTACCTGGCGCCGCAACAGTCGTGGCTTGACAGGTGCGGTTAACGCGGTGTCTCTCGCGCCATTCAAATAATAAAGGATGGGGAATGTCGGTCGCGTTCGTGTTTCCGGGGCAGGGCAGCCAGGCAGTCGGCATGGGCAAGGCGCTGGCCGCCAATTTCGCCCCGGCGCGCGCCGTTTTCGAGGAAGTCGACTCTGCGCTGGGCGAAAAGCTCTCCACCATCATCTGGGAAGGTCCGGCGGACACGCTCACGCTGACCGAGAATACCCAACCCGCGCTGATGGCGATGTCGCTTGCCGTCATGCGGGTGCTGGAAGCGGAAGCCGGCGTTAACCTTGCGCGCGACGCCAAGTTCGTCGCCGGACATTCACTCGGCGAGTATTCCGCGCTCGCCGCCGCCGGTTCGCTGTCGATTTCCGATACGGCGCGGCTGGTGCGTGCGCGCGGCCGCGCCATGCAGAAGGCCGTGCCTGTCGGCACCGGCGCGATGGCGGCGCTCATCGGCCTTGAATTCGATCAGGCCACGGCGGCAGCGGCGGAAGCCGCGCAGGGCCAAGTGTGCCAGGCGGCGAATGATAACGGCGGCGGCCAGGTTGTTGTGTCGGGCGACAAGGCGGCGGTCGAGCGCGCAGTCGAAATCGCCAAGGGCAAAGGCGCCAAGCGCGCGATGCTGCTGACCGTCTCCGCGCCCTTCCATTGCGCGCTGATGCAGCCTGCCGCCGACGTGATGGCGCAGGAGCTTGCTAAAGTATCGATCAAATCGCCGGCAACTCCGCTCGTCGCCAATGTGCTGGCGAAGCCGATCACCGATCCGGCCGAGATCGTGCGCCGGCTGATCGAACAAGTCACCGGCACCGTGCGCTGGCGCGAGTCGGTAGCTTTCATGGCTGCGAACGGCGTAAAGACATTCTATGAGATCGGCGCAGGCAAAGTGCTCAGCGGTCTGGTCAAGCGGATCGCTGATGGCGCGACCGGCGCCGCGATCGGCACGCCGGAAGATATTGCTACGTTCAAGGCCGCGCGCGGTTGAGCGGTACAGGGGGAAGTGATGTTTGATCTCACCGGCAAGACCGCGCTCGTCACAGGCGCGACCGGCGGCATCGGCGGCGCAATCGCCCGCGCGCTGCACGCGCAGGGCGCGACCGTTGCGCTCTCGGGCACGCGACGCGATGTGCTCGATTCGCTCGCCGGTGAACTCGGCCAGCGTGTGCATGTGCTCCCCTGCGATCTCGCGAATGCTGCCGAAGTCGAGAAACTCATTCCCTCGGCGGAAGAGAAAATGGAGAAGCTCGACATCCTGGTGGCCAATGCCGGCGTCACCAAGGACAATCTTTTCGTTCAGTTGAAGGACGAGGACTGGGACGCGGTCATCGCCATCAATCTGACGGCAACATTTCGTCTCTCCCGCGCCGCGGTGAAGGGAATGATGCGCCGCCGCTTTGGCCGCGTAATCGGTATCACCTCGGTTGTGGGGGTGACCGGCAATGCCGGGCAGAGCAACTATACGGCGGCCAAGGCGGGCATGATCGGCATGATCAAGTCGGTGGCGCAGGAATACGCCAAGCGTAACGTCACCGCCAATTGCATCGCGCCGGGCTTTATCGCCACGCCCATGACCGACAAGCTAAATGACAAGCAGCGCGAGGGGATTCTCGGCCGGGTGCCCGCCGGGCGGCTGGGAACGGGCGCCGATATCGCTGCCGCCGCCGTGTATTTGGCCTCCGACGAGGCCGCCTATATCACCGGCCAGACGCTGCATGTGAACGGCGGGATGGCTATGATTTAACGGGAATGCTTGGCTTTGCCGGGGGTTAGAGGCTACGCTTGCCCGTGCTAGTCAACGTATGGTAACCGAACCGCGGCTCGCTTTTCCGTCGAGCCCAATCCGAAACTACGAGGTTGGAACGATGAGCGACATTGGCGAGCGGGTAAAAAAGATCGTCGTTGAGCACTTGGGCGTCGAGCCCGACAAAGTGAACGAGGGCGCGAGCTTCATTGACGATCTTGGCGCCGACAGCCTCGATACGGTTGAGCTCGTGATGGCGTTCGAGGAAGAGTTCGGCTGCGAAATTCCCGATGATGCGGCCGAGACCATTCTCACCGTCGGCGATGCTGTGAAGTTTCTTGAGAAGAACGCGAAAAGCTGAACAGCGCCGCTGCGTCCCGCGTATCAATTCTCCTTTTACACGGACGAACCCGACGCAGCGCGGCCGGGAGGCTTGATGCGTTTGGCTCCTAACGCTTGGCTCGGAACCCGCACATGAGGCGTGTCGTCGTCACCGGATTGGGGATGCTCACACCGCTGGGATGCGGTGTCGAGCCGACGTGGCAGCGCCTGATCAAGGGCGAAAGCGGCGCGCAGCGCGTCGATTCGTTCGACGTCTCCGATCTGCCGTGCAAGATCGCCTGCGTCATTCCGCGCGGCGACGGTGCGAACGGCACCTACAACGCCGATCAGTGGATGGAGCCGAAGGAGCAGCGCAAGGTCGATGACTTCATCGTCTTCGCCATGTGCGCCGCGCGCCAGGCGCTCGACGACGCCGGCTGGCATCCCAAGAGCTACGAAGAGCAGACCACCACCGGCGTCTTGATCGGCTCCGGCATCGGCGGCGTCGAAGGCGTCGCCAAGACCGCCGTGTTGATGAGCGAGAAAGGTCCGCGCAAGGTTTCGCCATTCTTTATTCCCGGCCGGATCATCAATCTTGCCTCCGGCTTCGTATCGATCGAGTTCGGACTCAAGGGCCCGAACCATTCGGTCGTAACCGCCTGCTCCACCGGCGCGCATGCGATCGGCGACGCGGCGCGGCTGGTCGCCTTGGGCGATGCCGAGGTGATGGTGGCGGGTGGCACTGAATCGCCGGTCAATCGCTGGGCGATGGCGGGGTTTTCGGCGCTACGGGCGCTCTCGACCAATTTCAATGACGAGCCCAAACGTGCGTCGCGCCCCTACGACAAGGATCGCGACGGTTTCGTCATGGGCGAGGGCGCCGGAGTCGTGGTGGTGGAATCGCTCGATCACGCGCGCGCGCGCGGCGCCAAAATTTATGCCGAGGTGATCGGTTACGGTCTTTCCGGCGACGCCTATCATATCACCGCGCCTTCGCCGGACGGCGACGGAGCGTTCCGTTGCATGACGGCGGCGCTCAAGCGCGCCGGTATCGCGCCGGGCGATCTCGATTACATCAACGCCCACGGCACCTCGACGCCGCTCGGCGACGAGATCGAACTTGGCGCAGTGCAGCGGCTGATCGGCAATTCGGCCGGGCGCATTTCCATGTCCTCGACCAAGTCCTGCGTCGGCCATCTGCTCGGCGCTGCCGGCGCGGTGGAGGCGATCTTCTCGATCCTGGCGATGCGTGACGGCGTTGCTCCCCCGACCATCAATCTCGACAATCCATCGGTGGAAACGCCGGTCGATCTGGTGCCGCATACGGCCCGCAAACGCGATATCGACGTGGTGCTTTCCAACTCATTCGGCTTTGGCGGCACCAACGCATCCCTCGTCTTCCGCCGCGTGATGGATTAAAACATACGCGGGGATGGGGAAGGGGTACCACCTTTCGCCATAATTGCTTCTAACGTGCTGCATGCGCGGCGGGTTTTGAGTCTTTGCGCCTGAATTGGGTGCGATGAATACAAAAGCTTTCAAGCGCTGCGGCATGAATGCTGAGCCGGAGAACTCCCGATTGATGCGCATATGTACAGTTCAGTTGCGGGAATGAAACGGTGAGCTCAGATCCGCCGAACAGAGGCGATGGCCGCGGTCCGCGCAGGGGCGCGCCGTATCCGCAGCAGCCGGGCCGGCGCCCGCCGCCGGGTGCGGGTCTGCCGCCGCCGCCGGGACAGCCGCCGCCGGGTCAGCGCATGCGGCCCGGCATGAATCCGGGAAACGCTCCGCGTCCGGATTTGCAAAATCGGCCGGAGCACAATCCGCAATACAGTCCACTTGGCCGTCCGCAAAATGGACCGGCTCAGGGCGGCCGCCCGCCGATGGATTTCGGCATCACGCCGCCGCCGGGTCCGAGAGTGCCGCCGGGCGGTCAGCGCATGCCGCCGTTAGGCGTACCGAATTTGCCGCCGTCTGGCGGACCGAACTCACCGCCGCCACAAAGGGGCCAGCGGATGCTTCCGCCAGAAGGCCAGCGGTTTCCGCCGCCGGGCCGGCAGCTTCCGCCTCCGCCCTGGGAGCAGGCGGCGCCGCCGCCCGTCGCTCAGCGCCCGCCGCCGCAAATGCCGCCACAACAAATGCCGCAAGGCGGACAGCGCATGCCGCAGTCCGGCGCACCAAGCCGGCCGCCTGCGCGCCAGCAGGCGCCACAACCATCCTCAAGGGCGCCGTCAAATCCTCCAATGCCAAATCCGCCGCTCAACGGCGGCGCGCCATTTCCGCCGCCCGATGCGCAACGCATTCCGGGCGGACAGAATATGCCGCCGCCCGCGGCCCCGCAGGCGCGCAATCATCCGCCCGAGCCGCCGCGGCCCAAACCGGTTCAAAGGCCGGCGCCACAGCCAGCCGCCATGCCGGCGCCCACCCACGCGCCAAATCCGCTTCCGAGCATGATGCAAACTTCGCTGCAAAGTTCTTTGCACGGCGCCTTCACGAATCCCTTGCCGGAACCGGACCCGCCCTATACGTCCCCTCCCAGACGGCCAATGCCGGATGCGGCCGATCCATACGCACCGATATCGGTGCGGCCCAACGGAGCTGGCGAGAAACACATGGATCAAAGCCGCATCCCGCCGCGCAACCAGCGCAACGCATCCGAACCGGACGGCAAATCGCCGCCGTCAAGCCGCTCGAAAAAAGCGCGGCATCCGCTGGTGGTCGCAGGCAATGCGATCTTCAGCATCCTCGGCGTGGCCGCGCTTGCGCTCGGCGCAGCCATCGTGGTCGGCAAGCAGCGCATGGATCTGCCCGGCCCGCTCGTACAGGAAAAAACCGTCAACATTCCGCGCGGGCTCGGCACCAAGGATATTTCCGATTTGCTGGTGCGCGAAGGCGTGATCGACCAGCCGTTCGTCTTCGTCGGCAGCGTGATCGTGATGAAAGCGCGCGAGGGATTGAAATTCGGCGAGTATCAATTCCCGAAGCAGGCGAGCCTGCGCGACGTGATCGACACCATCGTCGAGGGGCGCGTGGTGCAGCACACCTTCACGATCCCGGAAGGGCTGACCTCGGAGCAGATCGTCGCGCGTCTGCAGGATTTCGAGACGCTCAGCGGCAACATCAGATCCGTCCCGCGCGAAGGCACGCTGCTGCCGGAGACTTACAAATACACGCGCGGCACCTCGCGCGAGCAGATCATCCAGCGCATGCAGCAAACGCATCGCCGCATATTGCAGGAGGTCTGGGATCGCCGCGTGCCTGATCTCCCCGTAAAAACGCCGGAACAGCTCGTCACGCTCGCCTCGATCATCGAAAAGGAAACCGGGCGGCCGGACGAGCGCACCCGCGTCGCCGCCGTCTTCGTCAACCGGCTCAAAAACAGGATGCGGCTGCAATCCGACCCGACCATCATCTACGGTCTCGTCGGCGGCAAAGGTTCGCTCGGGCGCCCGATCATGCGCAGCGAAATCGACCAGCCGACGCCGTACAACACCTATGTGATCGATGGCTTGCCGCCGGGACCGATCGCCAATCCCGGCCGCGCCTCGCTGGAAGCTGCGGCAAACCCGGCACGCACCAAGGAACTTTATTTCGCCGCCGACGGCACCGGCGGGCATGCTTTCGCCGAGAATTACGAACAGCACCAGAAAAACGTCGCGCGCCTGCGGGTGATCGAGCACGAGGTGAGGCAGGAAACCCCCGCCGCGCCTGCGCCTGCTGCGGCGCCCGCCGCGCCCGCGCGCAAACCGGCTTCCGCAAAGCGGTAAGCCGCGCACTTGCGAGCCCAGCACTTGTGAGCCTGCAGGGTCGCCGCTAAGGTCCGCACGGCTTTTTCGCGCGTCCCACAACTTTTGACCGAGATTTGCCGATGGCAAAGCAGACAGCCTTGTCGAGCATGACGGGCTTTGCTCGCGGCCACGGCGTTGTCGGCTCTTATGCGTGGGCGTGGGAACTCAAATCCGTCAACGCCAAGGGTCTCGACGTGCGGCTGCGCTTGCCGCCGGGCTGGGACGCCATCGAGGCGCCTGTGCGCGCCCGCGCCAACGAAGCGCTCGTGCGCGGCACCGTGTATGCAAATCTCACCATCGACCGCAAAGGCGTGGGCGTGGCCGTGAAGGTGAATGAGCCGGTGCTTGCCGCCGTGCTCGCGACTCTGAAGACGATTTCCTCCCATGTCGAAGCATCGCCGCCGACGCTCGATGGCATCATGGCGCTCAAGGGCGTGATCGAAGTCACCGAGGAAGACGAGCGCGAGGAAGACCGCCGCGCCGCCGAGGCCGCGCTCATCGCGGGTTTCGAGCAGACGCTGGCGGGTCTCACGAGCATGCGTAAACAGGAAGGCAAGACGCTGGGGGAAATTCTCTCCGCGCGGCTTGCCGAGATTTCCGCGCTTGCCAGGCGGGCGGACGCGGCGCCAGGCCGCAAGCCCGAGGCGGTGAAGGCGCGGCTGGCCGAACAGGTTGCGGCGCTGCTTTCGACCTCGCAGCGTTTCGATTCGGACCGGCTGCATCAGGAAGCAATCCTGATCGCAGCCAAGGCGGATATTCGCGAGGAACTCGACCGGCTGGCCTCCCATGTCGCGCAGGCACAGCGCCTGCTCAGCGACGGCGGCGCCATCGGGCGCAAGCTCGATTTTCTCTCGCAGGAACTCAACCGCGAATCGAATACTCTCTGCGCCAAATCGAACGACGTGGAACTGACCAATATCGGTCTCGAACTTAAAGGCACTGTCGAGCAATTCCGCGAGCAAGTGCAGAATCTGGAATGAACGAGGCAGGCAAAGACAAGCAGGCGGCGAGCGTCACCCGGCGCGGGCTGATGCTGGTGCTGTCCTCGCCCTCGGGCGCGGGCAAGACCACGCTGTCACGCCGTCTGCTGCAGGACGACCGCGACATCGACCTGTCGATCTCGGTGACGACGCGCAAACCGCGCCCCGGCGAAATCGACGGCCACGATTATCGCTTCGTCGATGCCGCGAAATTCGCCGCGATGGTGAAAAACGACGAACTGCTGGAATACGCGGAAGTGTTTGGCAATCGCTACGGCACGCCGCGCGAACCCGTGATGGCGTCGTTGAAGACGGGACGGGACATCCTGTTCGACATCGACTGGCAGGGTACGCAGCAGTTGAACGAAAAAGCGCGCGAGGACGTAGCGAGCATATTCGTACTGCCGCCTTCAATCGTTGAGTTGGAGCGGCGGCTGCGCATGCGCGCGCAGGACGATGAAGATGTAATCCGCAAGCGAATGGAAAAAGTCGGCGAAGAGCTCAGCCACTGGGCTGAATACGATTATGTGATCTTGAACGACGCGCTCGATCGCGCCTTCGCCCAGGTCCGCACCGTTTTGACCGCGGAGCGGCTCAAGCGGCACCGCCAGCCGTGGATTTCATCTTTCGTGCGCGGGCTGAACAAGTAGAATCGCGCGCGTCCGTCACCCCGTCAGGATTTGCCGCCCCAGCACGCGGCCCGCGCGCAAGTCGTCGAGAGCGGCCTGCGCTTCGCTCATCGGACGCTCCAGCATCGGCGGCGGTGCGACCTTTTTCGCCCGCACCAGTTCGAGCATTTCGCTGGCTTCTTTTAGCGTGCCGGTGGTGGTGCCTTCGATGCTCATGGCCTTGAGCGCGAACATGGCAACAGCCGTCGTGAAAACGCCGCCGAGCAGCCCCGTGACGACGACCTTGCCGCCTTTAGCGAGGGCGCCGGTGGCAAAATTGAGCGACTTGTCCGAGCCGACGAAGTCGCAAGCGGCATAGACCCCGCCGCTCATTTTCAGCAATTCCTTGCGCGCTCCCGGATCGGACGGGTCGAACGCCGCCGCCGCCCCGGCTTTGAGTGCCGCCTCGCGTTTTCCAGCGTCGATATCTGCGACGTAAGGCGCATGCGGATACATCGCGCGGGCAAAACTCAGTCCCATCATGCCGACGCCGCCAAGGCCGACGAGCAGCACGGGCGCACGTTCGGCGCGGCCCGCAAGCCGCTTGAGCGCTGCGTAGGCGGTGAGTCCCGAACACATCAGCGCTCCGGCGTAAGATGCCGAAAGCGGCGCATAGTCGAACAGATAGCGCGGGTGCGGGATGAGGACGTGCGAGGCGAACCCGCCATCCACGGTGATGCCGAGATGGCGCGGTGCGGCGCAGATGTTTTCATCCCCGGCGAGGCAGGCGGGACAGGCGCCGCAGCCGATCCACGGATAGATCGCGACCTCGCGGCCAGCTTTAGCGTTTTGCGCCTGCGGTCCGGCGCTTTCAATCGTGCCGGCGATTTCGTGGCCGAGCGTGAAAGGCAACTGCCGCCCGCCGCTAACGTCCAGCTTCTTGCCGTCACCGAGCATGAAATATCCGTCCTGCATGTGCAGATCGGAATGGCACACGCCGCAACGCGAAATGCGCACGAGAACTTCGGCGCCTTGCGGCTGCGGCGCGTCAGTGACGGTTTCGCACAGCGGCGCTGCGTAAGATGTGAGCGATTGGCGGCGGAGCTGGGTCATGCGGCGATATTAACGGATTTCTGAAAAGGCGCGCGTTAGCGCAACAAAGCCTTCAATCGGGATGTCTTCCGCCCGCGCGGTCGGCTCGATTCCAGCGGTGGCGAGAAGCGGCTGCGGATCGACGCCCAGTGTCTTGAGACTCTGGCGCAGCATCTTGCGGCGCTGGCCGAAGGCGGCTTCCGTCACCCGTTGCAATGTTTTTGAATCGCACGGCAATGGCTGCGCGCGCGGAATGAGACGCACCAGCGACGAGGTTATCTTCGGCTGCGGCACGAAAGCGGTGGGTGCGATGTCGAACAGGATTTTCGCCTGTGTGCGCCATCCTGTCAGCACCGAAAGCCTGCCGTAGGTCTTGCTGCCGTGCGGCGCCACGATGCGCTCGGCCACCTCGCGCTGGAACATCAGAATGAGCTGGCTGTACCAGGGCGGCCACGGCTCGAGGGTGAGCCAGTTCACAAGCAGCGCAGTCGCGATGTTGTACGGCAAGTTCGCGACGACGCAGGCAGGGCTATCCCCAATATGCGGCCTGGGATCGAAGCTCAACGCATCGCCGGGGATAACATCGAGCCGCCCCGGATATCGTTCCGCAATTTCATGCAAGGCGGCGATGGCGCGGTCGTCGCGTTCAACGGCGATGACACGTTTGGCGCCGAGCGAGAGTAATGCGCGCGTGAGTCCACCCGGTCCGGGGCCGACTTCGACAACTGTTGTGTCTTCCAGCGGTCCCGCGGCACGTGCAATACGCGCGGTGAGATTAAGATCGTGAAGGAAGTTTTGCCCGAGTGATTTCTTCGGCGAGAGCCCGTGCTTGCGGATCACCTCGCGCAGAGCGGGGAGATCATCGATCTGGCTCATGCGTTGGCGAGCATCAATGCCGGCGTCTTGGCAGCGAGACGGGCGGCCAGCTTGATCGCCGCGACAAGACTCGATGGGTCCGCCTTGCCGCTGCCGGCGATGTCGAAGGCCGTTCCATGATCGGGCGAGGTGCGTATGAAAGGGAGGCCGAGGGTCACGTTGACCGCGCGGTCGAACGCCAGCGTCTTGATCGGGATCAGTGCCTGATCGTGATACATGCAAAGCGCTACGTCGTAAGTAGCGCGCGCCGCCGGATTGAACAGCGTGTCGGCGGGAACCGGCCCGCGAACGTGGATGCCTTCCGCCGCAAGCCTTGCGATTGCGGGCGCAACGATTGCGCCGTCTTCCTTTCCTAAAGCGCCATCTTCGCCGGCATGCGGATTGAGTCCGGCGACTGCGAGGCGCGGGCGCGCTATGCCGAACCGCCTTTTGAGATCGTGCGCGACGATCCGCCCGGTCTCGACAATGAGATCGGGGGTGAGCCTTGCAGGAACCTCGCTCAGCGGTATGTGAATCGTCACCGGAACGACGGCGAGTTCTTCCGACCACAGCATCATTACGGGATGCACGGCTGCGCCGGTTGCGGCTTGCGAAAGTTTGGCGAGATATTCGGTATGGCCCGGTTCGGTGAAGCCCGACTGGTAAAGCACCTTCTTGGCGACCGGGTTGGTGACGACGGCGGCCGCTTGTCCTGCGATTACATCCGCGACGGCACGGTCGATCGAAGCGATGGCTGCCGGCGCGCTCGATGCATCGGGTTTGCCGGGTTGCGCGGTCACCGCTGAATTCAGCGCCACCACGGGAAGCGCCCGCGCGAAGGCGGCGCCCGCTGACTTCGGTTCGGATAATGTGATGGGAATATCTAGGCCGAGCGCTTTTGCGCGCCGCGTCATGAATTGCGGATCGGCGATCACATAGAACGCAGATAAGCCGAGTTCGGCGCGCCGCTGCCAGGCCATCAGCGTGATGTCAGGACCGATCCCTGCAGGCTCGCCGAGCGTGAGCGCCAGGGGCAGCGCCAAGGGGCGGCTCGAAGACGCCACCGGCGGCGTCATCGGTACTCGATCATCGCGCCGCGGCGCACTTCGTCGAGGAACTTCTTGCCTTCCTTCTCGAACCGCTGGGCAAAAATCTCGTTGCGGACGTCGCGCTTGTTCGAGGCCTCGGTGCTGCTCTGTTTCTTGT
>CAMDSH010000046.1 GCA_945907045.1 Rhizobium sp. Q54
AAAACTCAAGTTCGAGTCGGGCGTGCACCGCGTGCAGCGCGTCCCCGACACCGAAGGTTCCGGGCGCATCCACACATCGGCGGCGACCGTCGCGGTGCTGCCGGAGGTCGAGGATATCGACATCGAGATCAAGGATTCGGATTTGAAGGTCGACACCATGCGCGCCAGCGGCGCCGGCGGCCAGCACGTCAACAAGACCGACTCCGCCATCCGCATCACGCATCTGCCGAGCGGCATCGTCGTTTATGTGCAGGAAGACCGCTCGCAGCACAAAAACCGCTCGAAGGCGATGAAGACCTTGCGCGCAAGACTTTATGACGCCGAGCGCACCAAGCGCGATTCCGAACGCGCGGCGGAGCGGCGCGGGCAGATCGGCTCCGGCGACCGCTCCGAGCGCATCCGCACTTACAACTTCCCGCAAGGGCGCGTCACCGATCACCGCATCAATCTCACGCTTCACAAGCTGCCGCAGGTGATCGAAGGCGAGGCGCTGAACGAGCTTATCGATGCGCTGGTTGCAGAACATCAGGCGGAATTGCTGGCGGCCGAGGGCGGCGCGTGATCGTTGCCGCGGGCGCGACAATTGAAGCCGCGCGGCACGCGTTACGGGACGCCTTTCGCGCCGCCAATATCGACGCGCCGAATCTCGATGCCCGCGTGCTGATCGGCCATGTGCTGGGCCTCGACCATGCCGCGCTCACGGCCCGCGCCAACGATCTAATCAGCGCCAAAGACGCAGCCATCATCGAAACGCTCGCCACGCGCCGGCTCGCCCGCGAACCGATCGCGCGCATCACCGGGCAAAAGGAATTCTGGAGCCTGCCGTTGCGGGTCACCGCCGACACGCTGGTGCCGCGGCCGGAGACCGAGACCGTGGTCGAGGCCGCGCTTGAAGCCATCGGCGCGCAAGGACTTCGAACGGATAAACTTCGCGTGCTCGATATCGGTGTTGGCTCCGGCGCGCTGCTCCTCGCGCTCCTTTCCGAGCTGCCGAAAGCTTCCGGCACCGGCATCGACATTAGCGAGGCCGCACTCAATGTCGCGCGCGACAACGCCGAAGCGCTCGGGCTTGCCGCTCGCTGCGAATTTCTTGTCCGCGACATCGCGCTCATGCAGGAAGGCCCGTTCGACCTCGTAGTGTCGAACCCGCCTTATGTGGCGAGCGGCCACATCGCATCGCTGGCGCGGGAAGTGCGCGACTACGATCCGCGCCTCGCGCTCGATGGCGGCTCCGACGGCCTCGCTTGTTATCGCGTCATCGCCGCCAAGACACCGGCGCTGCTCGCGCCCGGCGGCCGGCTGATCGTGGAACTGGGCGCCGGACAGGAAAAAGCGGTTGCCGCCCTCTTCACGCAGGCGGGACTGCTTGTGCCTGCGCCCGCGCGCAAAGACATTGCTGGTATCCCGCGCGCGCTCTCGGTTAATTTTGCGCCGTGATGCCCACATGGCATGACTGCAAAGCATTGCCGGATGGCAAAAATAGCGCTTGGATTAGGCCGCAAGACGGACTAGCTTCCGCCTCAGGAATCGACCCGTAACGATCGCGCTGTCACGAAAAGCCCTGAAGCTTAAGGCTCAGCGAGGCTGGCAGCGCAAACAAGGCGGATGACGAAAAGCCGGCGTAGACGGCAAACAGGGTCGCCACATTCGGATCTGGATGCTTTGAGAGTTGGGCGCATTGTCTTATCGCCAACTTGAGCGATGCGCGAACGAGGTATGCCGCGAATGAACCGCGGCGAAGGAACCGCTCCGGCTATCGCGGCGAAGAAACGCGAACATGATCGCTGGAATGATTCCGCGACCGGCAAGATGAAACGTTCACGATGAAAAATTTTTGTGGGGCAGTCGGCGGCAACGTCCGTCTTAACTTGAAGGGTCTGCGAACAGGCAAGCCATGAGAAACGGTCAGAACAAGCGTATGCGGGGGCGCAACAATAACAACCGCAACAAGGGCCATCATCACCACAATCCGCTCACGCGGGTGTACGAGTCGAATGGACCCGACGTGAAGATCCGCGGGAACGCGTCTCATATCGCGGAAAAATACATCCAGCTTGCCCGCGACTCGCAAAGTTCAGGCGACCCGGTCGCTGCGGAAAACTACTACCAGCACGCCGAGCATTATTTCCGCCTGATCGCGGCAGCGCAGGAGCAGTTCCGCCAGCAGAACCCGGCGTATTACAATAATCAGCAGCAAGGCGGCGCGCCGCAGGGCGCGCAAACCGACGAAAACTTCGACGACGGCGACGACGATGGCGATCAGTCGCAGTCCACGCAGAATGAGCCGGGATACTCGCCGCGCGAGCCGCAAGCGCAGCAGCCGCAACCGCAGCCTTATCTGCCGCGCGATGCGCAGCCGTTCCCGCCGCGCGATCAGCAATTCGCGCCGCGTGACCAGCAGGGCGGACGCCCGCAACAGCAGAACAATCCGCAGCAATCCGGCGGGCAGCGCAACGACGGCAATCAGGACGTCAGCGGGCTTCCTTCGTTCATCACCGGAGGCGGGCAGCCGCAGCAATCGCAGCCCCAGCCGCAGCAGGGGGATTCACAGGGCGACGGTCAGAACGGTTACGACAATCAGGATCGTCTCCGCCGCCGCGGCCGCCGTCATCGCGGCCCGCGCCCGGAATTCGGCAACGCAGCCCCAGGCGCGCCGCAGGGCAACACCACCGGCGAAGGCGGCGACGAGCCGCCGCGTCAACCCGGCGAATAATCCGAACTAACTGGAACTGCGCGCCGCGCCGCCCGGCGATGGCGCCAACGCCGGCTCGAGCCCCGGCACCAGACGGCGCTGCTTTTCGCGCCGCGCCGGGATCGCGCGATAGACCTGCTTGGTCGCTTCCACGATGTGCACGCCCGCGAACGGCGCCGACAGCGACGCGCCGGTGCGCTCCCAGGCAACGCCCGAGCGAAGAAACCAGCCGCGCGCGATCGGCGGCACGTAAAGCGCTTCTCCCCATCCGGTCGGCGTGAACCAGGTCTCGCGCAACAAGCTCGTGATCTGCGTGCGCGAATACGGCCGCCCGTGGCCGAACGGCGTGTGATCCATGCGCGCCCATAATCCGCGACGGTTGGGAACCACCGCCAGCAGCCGTCCGCCCGACGCCAGCACGCGCCACACTTCGCGCAGCAAAGCTGAAGCGTCCTGCGTCATCTCCAGCGCATGCACGAGCAGCACGCGATCGACCGCCGAGTCGGCGAGCGGCAATTCGTTCTCGTCCACCAGCGCGGAAAGCCCGGACCGCGTCGAGGGCCACTTCACCACGCCCTGCGTCGCCGGCATGAAGGCGAGGCAACGCTCGGCCTCCTCGCGGAACAATCCGAGATAGGGCGTGGCATAGCCGACGCCGAGCAGGCGCTGGCCAGCGGTGTCGGTCCAGCGGCCGCGAATGCCGCGGCCAACGAAGCGCCGGGCCACGACGCCGAGGCGCTGGCCGTAAAAATTGCGCAGATCGACCACATCAATCGTCATGGCGAGCAAACTAGCATGATTTTCCGGCCTCCAGCCGGGGACGAAGGAACCCGGCGGCGTGCAAGACAATTCATCCGCATGATACGGTTAACGCCATCACCGGCCTGCCGGACGATATAAATTCGGGAAGGACCCCATGCCCGCGCAAACTTATCTGTTTCCTTGCCTGAGCGATAATTACGGCGTGCTGCTGCACGATCCCGCCACCGGCGCGACGGCGTCCATCGACGCGCCGGAAGCCGCGCCCGTGGAGGCCGCGCTGCAAGCAAAGGGCTGGAAGCTCACCGACATTCTGGTGACGCACCATCACGCCGACCACACCGATGGCATTGCGGCGCTGAAGAAAAAATATAATTGCCGCGTGGTGGCGCCGAAAGCCGAAGCCGCGCGCATTCCGCTGGTGGACGAGACGGTGAGCGAAGGCAACAAAGTGAGCGTCGGAAAATTATCCGCCAACGTGATCGAGACGCCGGGACATACGTCGGGCCACATCTCGTACTGGTTTCACGGCGACAAGCTCGCCTTCGTCGGCGACACGCTGTTCTCCATCGGCTGCGGACGGGTGATCGAAGGCACGGCGGAGCAGATGTGGCAATCGCTGCTCAAGCTGCGCGACCTGCCCGACGATACGCAAATTTATTGCGGGCATGAATACACCGAAGCCAACATCCGCTTCGCGCGCACCATCGAGCCGGATAACGCCAAGCTCGCCGCGCGCGAGGCCGAAGTGAAGCAATTGCGCGCGCGCAAGGCGCCGACGATTCCCGTCGCCTTGGGCGACGAGAAGGCGGCGAACTGTTTCCTGCGCGCCGATCTCCCGGAAGTCGCCGCAAGCGTCGGCATGGCGGGAAAGCCGGCGGCTCAGGTGTTCGCGGAAGTGCGCGCGCGGAAAAATAAATTCTGATGCCGCTGCTGACCGCCGCAGATGTCATCAAGTTACTTGATCTCAAGCCGCATCCCGAGGGCGGACATTTCCGCGAGACGTTCCGAGACGCGAAGCTGATCGATGGCCGCGCGGCCTCGACTGCGATTTATTTCTTGCTCGCGAAGGGCGAACGCTCGCACTGGCATCGCGTCGACGCCGTCGAGGTCTGGCATTTCCATGCCGGCGCCCCGCTCGCGTTGTCGATTGCGGAAGAAGCGAAAGTAAAAATCATCCGGCTCGGCGGCGATCTTGGCGCGGGCGAACAGCCGCAGGCGGTGGTGCCCGCTCATGCCTGGCAGGCGGCGGAATCACTCGGCGACTGGACGCTTGTCGGCTGCACCGTCGCGCCCGGATTTGAATTTTCCGGTTTCGAACTGGCGCCGAAAGGCTGGAAGCCGGTTTAACTCAGGTGAAGTACTGCCCGCCGTTGGCGGTGATCGTCGCGCCCGTGATCAGGCCTGACGCATCGGCAGCGAGAAACACCACGCAGCGCGCGATCTCCTCCGGCTCGCCGAGGCGGCCGATCGGAATCTGCGGCAGGATGTTTTTCTCCAGCACATCCTTCGGCACAGCCTGCACCATTTCGGTGTTGATGTAGCCGGGGCAGATCGCGTTGACGGTGATGCCCGCTTTCGCGGATTCCTGCGCCAGCGCCTTGGTGAAGCCGATGTCGCCGGCCTTGGCGGCGGAATAATTCGTCTGCCCCATCTGGCCTTTCTGGCCGTTGATCGAGGAAATGTTGACGATGCGGCCGAACTTGCGCGCGCGCATGCCCTCGATGACCGGGCGGCACATGTTGAACAGCGAGCCGAGATTGGTGTTGATCACTTCGCTCCACTGCTCCGGCTTCATGCGGTGAAGCATGGCGTCGCGCGTGATGCCGGCGTTGTTGACCAGCACTTCAACCGGCCCGAGTTCGGCCTCGAATTTCTTGATGCCCTCGGCGCAGGCGTCATAGGACGACACGTCCCATTTGAAGACGGGGATGCCCGTCTCGGCCTTGAATTTATTCGCCGCCTCGTCGTTGCCGCCGTAATTGGCGCCGACCTTGTAGCCCTCAGCCTTGAGTGCCTTGGCGATCGCGGCCCCAATTCCGCGCGTGCCGCCGGTGACTAACGCTACGCGAGCCATAACCGAATTCCCTCCCAGAATTTTTATTCGTCATGCCCGCCCCCGAAGCAGGCATGACGATTTTTGCCGCTGCGTGTTCGCGCTTAACCGCGCTCCACGCCATATTACATGGTGCGTGTTCGCGCTTAACCGCGCTCCACGCACATTGCAATTCCCATTCCCCCGCCGATGCAGAGCGTCGCAAGTCCCTTCTTGGCATTGCGCTTGCCCATTTCGTGCAGCAGCGTGACCAGCACGCGCGTGCCGGACGCGCCGATCGGATGCCCGATGGCGATGGCGCCGCCGTTGACGTTGACCTTCGAGGTGTCCCAGCCGAGGTCCTTGTTCACCGCGCAAGCCTGCGCCGCGAAGGCTTCGTTGGCCTCGATCAGATCGAGATCGTCGTGCTTCCAGCCGGCTTTTTTCAGCGCGGAACGCGAAGCCGGGATCGGCCCGGTGCCCATGATGGACGGATCGACGCCGGCCTGCGCCCACGACACGATGCGCGCGAGCGGTTTCTTGCCGAGCTTGGCGGCTTCCGACGCTTTCATCAGCACCACCGCGGCGGCGCCGTCGTTGATGCCGGACGCGCTTCCCGCCGTCACCGTGCCCTCTTTGTCGAAGGCCGGGCGGAGTTTCGACAGCGACTCAAGCGTGGTGCCCGCTTTCGGATGTTCGTCGGTGTCGACGACCACGTCGCTCTTGCGCCCCTTGATCGTCACCGGAACGATCTCGTCCTTGAACTTGCCGGCCTTCATCGCGGCCTCGGCCTTGTTCTGCGATTTCATCGCGAACTCGTCCTGCATCGCGCGCGTGATCTGAAACTGCTTGGCGACGTTCTCCGCCGTCGTGCCCATGTGGTAGCCGTTGAATGCGTCCCACAAGCCGTCCTTGATCATCGTATCGACCATCTTGAAGTCGCCCATCTTCACGCCGTCGCGAAGGTGCGCGCAGTGCGGCGCCTGGCTCATCGACTCCTGGCCGCCGGCGACGACGATTTCGGAATCGCCGTTGAGAATGGCCTGATAACCGAGCGCGACCGAGCGCAGGCCGGAACCGCACAACATGTTCACGGCCCAGGCCGGGATCTCGACAGGAATGCCTGCCCCGATCGAAGCCTGGCGGGCGGGGTTCTGCCCCGCGCCCGCGGTCAGGATTTGCCCCATGATGACTTCGGAAACGCGGCCGCTTTCCACCCCGGCGCGCTCAAGCGCGGCCTTGATCGCCACCTTGCCCAGCTCATGCGCCGGAAGGCTCGACAGCGAGCCATTGAAGGCTCCAACCGGCGTGCGCGCGGCACTCACAATGACGATGTCGTCCTTCATCTAAAACTCCTGTTGCGTTGCGTGAGGCGGCGGCTTGGCCGTTACGGCGTTGCCACATCCTCAATAGCCCACTCCACCCTGTCAATAAGACCAGAAGCTGAAATAAGCACGATAATTGGCCCTTTTCCGGCCTTGGCGCGTTGGGAACACGACCTCGTTGCAGGCGTGCCGCACCGCGACAAAACGATGGCCTGCCCAAGCGGAAAATGGGTATGCTCCCGCCCGGGGATAGGGGGCTAGTAACGCGTCATGGCAGAAGAAACCAAAGAACCGGTCACGATCAAGAAATACGCCAACCGGCGGCTCTACAACACCGGCACCAGCACCTATGTGACGCTGGAAGACCTCGCCGTCATGGTGAAGGACGGCCAGGACTTCGTCGTCTTCGATGCCAAGACCGGCGACGACATCACGCGCTCGGTGCTCGCGCAGATCATTTTCGAGCAGGAGAACAAGGAAGGGCAGAGCCTGCTGCCCATCACCTTCCTGCGCCAGATCATCCGCTTTTACGGCGACAGCATGCAGATGCTGGTCCCGCGCTATCTGGAAGCCTCGATCGAGTCGCTCACAAAAGAACAGGGCAAGTTCCGCGACCAGATCACGCAGGCCTTCGGCGTCGGCGGCTTCGGCCAGATGGAAGATCAGGTACGGCGGAACATGGAGATGTTCGAGAAGACCTTCGCCATGTTCGTCCCCTTTGCGCGCGGGCAGAACAAGGCCGCGGCGGACAAGCCGCAGGGCGCTTCCGGCGGCGGCGAGATGGACGATCTCAAGCGCCAGCTTGATGAGATGCAGAAGCGGCTGGATAAACTCAGCAGCTAAAAATAACCGGCGTTACGCCGACGCTGCGGCTTTTGAGCTTTCATCGGGCCGCCACGGCCGGTGCGGCGAGGCAAGGCCGATCAGCGCGCCCTGCAGATAATCGCAGCCCCATTCGGCCAGCAGCTTGGCGGATTCCTCGTCCTGCACCCATTCGGCGACGGTTTTGAGGCCGAGGCGGTGCGCAAGATCGATCAGCGTCTGCACGAAAGCGCGGTCGTCGGCGCTCGTCGATAGATTCTGCACGAAGGCGCCGTCGATCTTCACGATATCGACGCCAAGATTACGCAGGTTGCGGAACGAGGTGTGACCGGCGCCGAAATCGTCGATGGCGATACGGCAGCCGAGTTCCTTTACGCGCGCGACGAAAGCACGCGTGTCGTCGATGTCGTGAATCGCCGTGGTCTCGGTAATTTCGATGGTCAGCCGCTCCGCAACGCCACGATGCCGGCGCAAGAGCGCACCGAGACCCGCCCACCATTCGGGATCCATGGTCGAGGCCGGCGAGACGTTGACGCTGACGTTGAGAGTGGGCGCCGCCACAAGTTCTTCCACCACCATGCCGAGCACGCGATGATCGAGCAGGCGCACAAGGCCGAGCCGTTCCGCCACCGGCACAACGTCTTTTGTCGGCACCATGCTGCCGTCCGGGCGCTGTACGCGCATCAAGCACTCGTAAAAAGCGGGCTTCCGCGTGGCCGCCGAAACCACGGGTTCGTGCGCCAGGGATATCCGCCGTTCGTTGAGCGCCGCCACGATCTCGTCGGTCGAGCGCATGCTTTCGCGCCGCAGCGCATCGCGCTCAAGATTGGGCTTGTAGGCGAGGAACGAGCCGTGCCGTTTCGCCTTGGCGCTCGCCATCGCCTCATGCGCGCGCGCCAGAACCTCTTCGACAGTGCGTGCGTGGCGCGGCGCGGTAACGCCGCCGATGGTGACCGTGACAGCCACCGGGCCGAGCGAAGTCGTCACCAGTTCGTCGCGCACGCCCGCAAGCATGCGCTCCGCCGCAACCGTCATTTCATCGGGCGTGCATTTCTTCAGAACGATGCCGAACTTGTTGCCGGAATAGCGGCCGAGAAAATCGCCGCCGCGCATGCGGCCGCGGATGCGTTTAGCCACCGCCGAAATAACTTCGTCGCCGATGCCGAAGCCGTAGCCATCGTTAAGATGCGCGAGATTGTCGATCGCGACGAGAAGAAAACCACAGGACGAGCGAACCTGAATGGCGTCTTCGAGCGTGCGCAGCAGCGCCTCGATCAGATGCCAGCGGTTAAGCTCGCCGGTCAGACCGTCGCATTGCGCGAGGAACGCCAGCCGCTGCTCGCGCTCGCGCCGGTCGTTGATGACGCGCACGGTGCCTTGCGCGCGCACGGGCGCGCCGTCCGGGCCGGCGAACCAGCGGCCGGTATCTTCCAGCCAGAAACGCAGATGCGAATCCGCGCTCGGACGGAAACAATATTGAATCTGATAGGGGACGCCCGAACCATCGTCCTTTTGCGTGGATTTCATCACCGCGTCGTGACGCGTTGGCGCGGCTTCCGATTGCACGAGCTGCGCGAAGTCGCGTCCGCTCGCGATCGCCGCAGGATGTTCAACTTTAAGAACGTCGCCGGCGTTGCCGCCCCAAACGAGACGGTCGCTGCCGATCTGCCAGTCGTAGGCGACATCGCCGACGGCGGCGAGAATCGCCACGGTATCGGGCGCGCTCCCGGCAGGCTCGCCAGCGGGTCGATCGTTACGGGTCACGTTCGCCCCTTTTTGGGAACGCCACGGCGTGGCGCGGGTTGTCCTGATGTCGGCTTGGCGGCGGCTTCGCGGCTCCTAAGCTATGGAAAATCACTAAAGAATTAGGAAAAGCGCGAGGTTGTCCCATAGCCGCAGCGGCGCCGGCTGGTCCGGCACGGCGTTTGCGATCTTCAAGCCCGAGAGGGCGAAATGCCCAAGTAGTGTCCCGATTTGAGACAGAGGGCGTCATGAAAGTAGTCGGCAGTATCCAGCCATCGTTTGACCGGGCTTCAGGCCCGGCCGCGCGCAGCGTAAAGGCGCAAACGCAGGATAACGTCGCCCCCAACCGGGCTTTGGTGGCTTTGGCGCCCGTGATGGCCCCGTACCGCGAAGCCCCGGCGGCCTACCGGCCCGCCAATTTCCTGGCCCAGCTCATCGCCACCCAAGGCCAGCACCCGCAGACGCGGCAGCGCCGCCGCGCCGAACCCGGCGAGGCCACGCAGACTTACGAAACCGCGATGGCGAATAAATCCATTACGAACGGACGGCTTATCTCGCGCGCGATGTAAGCGCCGGACACTTCAGTAACCGATCGCGCTGCCGTCCTTGCGCGGCTCCGAGCCGCCGATCAGCACGCCACGCTCCCAATCGATGACGATGGCCTGACCGCCGCCCCACGGGGACGGCGCGGTGACGAGCTTGTGGCCTTTCGCGCGCAAGCCTTCGAGCGTTGCCGGCGCGATGCCGTGCTCAGGTATGGTGTCGTCACCGCCAAAGAAAATGCGCGGCGCATCAATCGCCTGCTGCACGTCCATGCCGTAGTCGAGCATGTTGAGCACGATCTGCACGTGGCCCATCGGCTGGAAGTGCGAACCCATGACGCCGAACGTCATCTCGCAGCGTCCATTCCGCATCGCGTGCGCCGGAATGATGGTGTGCATCGGCCGCTTGCCGGAACCAAACGTGTTGGGATGTTTCGGATCGACGACGAAGCATCCGCCGCGATTGTTGAGCATAATGCCGGTCTTCTCGGTGCAGATGCCAACGCCGAAATTCGAATAGAGCGAATTGATAAACGACACCGCCATGCGGTCGCGGTCGACGACGGTGAGATAGACCGTGTCGCTGTCCGGCGTTGGCGCGGCAGGAAGCGCCACGCGGCGCGAGCGGTCGATTTTACTCGCGAGCGTCTTTGCAAACTTTTTGTCGAGCAGAGCCGGGACTTCCACGCGCATATACGCGGGCTCGGCGATGTGCGTATCGCGAATGGCATAAGCCATACGCGCTGCTTCCAGCACGATATGGAAACGCTCGGGACCAAGCGGATCGAGCCCGGCCATGTCGAAATTTTCCAGGATATTGAGCATCACCAGTGCGGTGAGGCCCTGCCCGTTGGGCGGCAGTTCGAGAATGTCGAGGCCGCGATAATTGGCCGATATGGGGATGACGACTTCGCCCCGATGACCCGCGAAGTCCTCCTCGGCCAGAAACGAGCCGCGCGCGGCCAGTGTCTTCACCATGTCCTGCGCGATTTCACCTTCATAGAAGGCGCGCCAGCCTTTCGCCGCGATCGTCTTCATCGTCGCTGCCAGCGCGGGAAACTTGATCACGTCGCCTTCGGCTGGCGTGCGGCCGCCGAACAGAAAATGACGGTTGGACCCCGGATCGGCGGCGAGCCGCGCCTGATGTTTGGCCCATTCAAAAGCGATGCGCGAGGCAACGGGAAAACCGTCCTCGGCAAATCGAATGGCGGGGGCGAGCGCACGGTCGAGACCGAAGCGTCCGTGCGCCTTCAGGATCACATCCCAGGCTTCGATCGCGCCCGGCACCGTGACAGCGTGAACCGAGGTCATGCCGACTGCGTTAAGGCCCTGCGCCAGCAGCGCTTCGGTCGAGGCCTTGGCACCGGCCCTGCCGCAGCCGTTGTAGCCCCACACCGGCTTGCCCGGCTGCGAGATCATGCAGAAACAATCGCCGCCGATACCAGTGCTTTGGGGTTCGATCACACCCAATACCGCCGCGGCGGCGACCGCGGCATCGACCGCATTACCGCCTGCACGCATTGTGTCGATCGCAGTCATCGTGGCGAGCGGATGCGAGCTTGCCGCCATCGCCTCGCGGGCGATAACGGGCGAGCGGCCGGGAAGTTGGAAATCGCGGGGCATGGAAACTCTGTGCTTACGCGCTCGGGGCGGGATCAGGACGAAAGATTATTCATCCCTTCAACCGTCAGGTCGCGTTGCGCGGAGCGCAGCGTCACGGCGAAGCCGCCGATCACATCGACGAAGCTGACCACGAGAAGGAGGAAGAAGGTCGAGCTTGCGGCCTGCTTCACCAGCAGGAATTCGACCAGCATCGCCAGGAACAGCAGCAGCGAGAGCGAATGGTCGATAACCGTGCGGATGCCGATGCGCGTCGATTTGAGCATCTCGAGGAACAGCAGCAGAACCGCGAGCGCGATCACTATGTCGCCGAGCGACATGGTCCAGTCGACTCCGGAGACCATGTGCACGCGCGTGAGGATGTCCGTCCAGCTGGTGGGCATCACGAATGCGACGATGTTGTAGATCGCGAACGGGATGATGAGGAGCGGAAAGCCAATGAGGAACATGAAAGGCTCCTTCCCGTTTGCGCTTGAAGCGCGAAGCTCAGGCCTCTTTCTTCGCCTTCAGCACCTGCCGGCCATTATACATGCCGGTCTTGAGATCGATGTGGTGCGGACGGCGCAGTTCGCCGGAATCCTTGTCCTCGATGTAGCTCGGCCGCTTTAGCGCATCGGCGGAACGGCGCATGCCGCGCCGGGACGGCGATGTTTTTCTTTTTGGCACGGCCATGGCGGAACTCCTGCAAATCTCGTTGTCAGATGAAGGCGGGCTTATAGATGAAGCCCCCCGTTAACGCTAGGGGGGAGGTCAGCGGATGCAGCTATTCGCCGTGGGCGCGGAAGCTGCCCGCCGGACATAAAGCGCCGCCAGCCGTTGCAGTCCGGGCCCGGGCTGGCGGGCATTGCGTTTGATCGGGTTCGGCAGCGTGGCCGCCAGCATGGCCGCCTCCTGCGGGGTCACGTCCCGCGCGGATTTGCCGAAGGCGCGGCGGGACCCCGCCTCGGCGCCGAATTGCCCGTTCGGCCCCCATTCGGCGATGTTGAGGTAAATCTCCAGCACGCGCCGCTTCGGCAGCACCAGGTCGATCCATAGCGCGAGCGGAAATTCGAGTACCTTGCGCACGATGCTGCGCCCCGGCCACAGGAACAGGTTTTTCGCAACCTGCTGGGTGATGGTCGAGCCGCCGCGCAGATCGTCGAAATCCTCGGCGTCGGCGATGGCTTCCTGCAGTTCTTTCAGATCGACGCCCGGATGACCGCAGAAACGCCCATCCTCCGAGATGATGACCGTGAGCGGCAGCGCCGGTGACATGCGCGCGATCGGTATAAAAGTGCGTTCAACCCGCGCGCCAGTTACCCAGCGCCACAGCATCACGGTCGATACCGGATTTACGAAGCGATAGAGCGGCGTGATCACGTAGGGGAGCAGCAATATCGCCAGCACAACGAACGCTGCAATGCGGAGCGGGCGCGGCAGGAACGGCACGCGCAGGTCGCGGCGGAAAAAGTCCTCTCTGCTGGGGCCCGGCTGCCACATGCGCGCAAGTCTAACCCATCTCGCGAACCGTTTGCGGCGGATGCCATCCTAAGGCTAACAATACCGGCCACCGAGGACACACCCTTGCCCACGTTTGCCGCCCGGCTCGATGCCGCCGCCACCGATACCGAAGCGCTGCTCGACCGGCTGCTGACCGAAAAGCGCGCCGCAGGCGAGATCGCGCGTCCGGCCCGCCTGCTCGAGGCCATGCGCTATGCGACGCTTGGTGGCGGAAAACGCTTGCGGCCATTCCTGCTGATCGAGACTGCCGCGCTGTTCGGCGTGCCGCGCGAACGCGCACTGATGGCGGGCGCTGCACTTGAATGCGTGCACGGCTATTCGCTGGTGCACGACGATCTCCCCGCCATGGACAACGACGACCTGCGGCGCGGGCAGCCGACCGTGCACAAGGCGTTCGACGAGGCGACCGCGATTTTGGCGGGCGATGCGCTGTTGACCTTCGCGTTCGATTTGATGTCGCGCCCTGAAACACATCCCGGCGCTGACGTCCGGATTGCGCTTGTGTCGGAACTGGCGCGCGCCGCCGGTATCGGCGGCATGGCGGGCGGGCAGATGCTCGACCTCGCGGCGGAAGGGCGCTTCAAAGATGCTCGCAAGTTCGCTGAAAGCGATATCGCGACAATGCAGGCGATGAAAACCGGCGCGCTGCTGCGCTTTGCCTGCCGTGCCGGCGCCATCCTCGGCAACGCGGAACCGGCGCTGCGCGAGGCCGCCGACAAATACGGCCACGCCATCGGCCAGGCATTCCAGATCGCCGACGACCTGCTCGATATCGAGGGCGACGCAAAAACCATGGGCAAACAGACCGGCAAGGACGCCGCCGCCGGAAAAGCCACGCTCGCGGGCGTGCTTGGGTCCGAGGGCGCGCGCGCAAAACTTGCTTCACTTGTCGCCGAGGCAGGCGCGGCGCTCGCGCCATTCGGCGCAAAGGCGGATATGCTGCGCGCAGCCGCCCGCTTTGTCGCCGAACGCCGCGCCTGAGCAAGCTGGAGAAAATGAATGGCCCCTGCGTTTAAAAATCCCCACCGTCATCTGCCGCGCGCCGTGCGCGTCGTGCGCGCACGGCCCCGCCTGTTCATTTCGGGCGTCATCGGCATGGTCGTCGTCGCGGCCCTGCCGGCGGACTGGCTGTTTATGACTCGCGCGCTGGTCGGCTGGGATGCCGGGGTCATATTGTATCTCGCCGCCGTTTTCGAGATCGTCAACCGCGCCGACATCGCGCACATCCGCCACGCGGCGGCGATGCAGGACGAAGGCCAGTTCGGCGTTCTGCTGCTCACCGTCGCCGCGGCGACGGCAAGCATCGGCGCCATCGTCGTGCTGCTCGCTACGCCGCATGCCGGCGGGGCGCGCGATCCGCTCTATCTCGCTCTGGCGACGCTGACCATCGTGCTGTCGTGGGCGTTCATCCACACCATCTTCGCGCTGCATTACGCGCACGAATTTTACGGCGATAAAGGCGGCAAACAGGACGGGCTGCAATTTCCAGGGAATGAAAAACCGGACTATTGGGATTTCATTTATTTCTCGTTCGTCATCGGCATGACCTCGCAGGTTTCTGACGTGACGGTTGCTTCCAAGCTGATCCGCCGAACCGTCGCCGCGCATGGCGTCGTCTCGTTTTTGTTCAACGTCGCGTTGCTGGCGCTCACCGTCAACATCGCTGCAAGCGCGATCTAGCAGGCCGACATGACGGCGATGATCCAGACGGTCTTCCTGCTGCTGGCGGTGATTGCCGCGGTGGCGATTCTGGCGCAACGGCTAAAGACGCCGCGGTCGATCTTTCTCGTCATCGCAGGAATCGGACTAGCGCTCATCCCTGGTCTGCCGCGCATCGAGCTGGCGCCGGAAGCCGTGCTGCTCGTCTTTCTCCCGCCGCTGATCTATTCCGCCGGCGTCGCCATGAGCTGGCGCGAATTCCGCTTTAACCTGCGCCCGATCGGGCTGCTCGCCGTCGGCTGCGTGATTTTCACGACCTGCGTGGTTGCCGCCGCCGCGCACTGGCTGCTCGGCATGGATTGGGCCATCGGCTTCCTGCTCGGCGCTATCGTCGCACCGCCCGACGTGGTCGCGCCGCTGGCGCTGGCGCGGCGGCTTGGTTTGCCACGCAGGTTGCTGGTGGTGCTTGAAGGCGAAGGACTTGCCAACGATGCCACCGCGCTCATTCTCTACCGCTTCGCCGTCGTGGCGATCGCAACCGGCGCGTTTTCATTTAGCAATGCGGTGGGAACATTCGCCGCCATTGTGGTGTGCGAGATCGCGTACGGCATCGCGGTTGGCTGGCTAAGCCTGCGCTTACGTTCGTGGGCGCGCAATCCGCGCATCGAGATCACGCTCTCGCTGATGACGCCGTATCTCGCTTACTGGATTCCAGAGCACTTCGGCGGCTCCGGCGTGCTGGCGGCGGTGGCGGCCGGACTTTACGTCAGCTGGAAAGGCCCGCTGCTGATTTCATCGGCGACGCGGCTGCAAGGCATCTTCTTCTGGGACTTGATCATCTATCTGATCGAGGGCTTCGTGTTTCTGCTCACCGGATTGCAGGCGCGCACGCTGATGGAGCGCACGCAGGGGTTTTCGCTTTACGATCTGCTTGTTGCAACCGCGATCATCACGGCCATCGTGGTGATTGCGCGTTTCGTCTGGGTCTTTCCTGCGACTTACGTTCCGCGCTGGATCAGCCCGAAGCTGGCGAAGCGCGATCCCTCGCCGCCTTGGCGGCAGGTGTTCGTGCTCGCGTTCACCGGCGTTCGCGGCGTCGTCTCGCTCGCGGCTGCGCTGGCTATCCCGCTGACGATGGCGAACGGCGCACCGTTTCCATACCGCGACACTATTTTGTTCATCACCTTCGGCGTGATTGTCGCAACGCTGGTGGGACAGGGCCTGATGCTGCCGTCGGTCATCCGTTTCCTCGGCGTTGCCGAAGCGGGCAAATCGGAGCATCGCCGCGAACGCAAAGCCGAACTCGCCGCGCGTTACGACGCCGTGCAAGCGGCTTTCAATCATCTGGAGAAGATCGCCTCCAAACGGAAGCTGTCGAGGAAAGTGCTGACGTTGCTGAAAGGGCGGCATCACCACCGCATGCAGCAGCTTCCCAACGATCTCGACGGCGACCTGCCGATCGCTCTCGTCAACGCCGAGTTGCAGATCGAGCTGATCGCGGCCGAGCGGGAATTTCTCTACCGGCTTTTGCAGGACGGCAAGCTCACCGACGAAGCGCGGCGGCGGATCGAGCGCGAACTCGATCTTGAGGAAGAAGCCATCGCCACGCGGCGCGAGCGCGGCGCCAGCTTGTAAAGCTCTTGCCGCTGTGGCGTTTAGAGAAACTCTTTCGGAATTTCCGTCCAGGTTTCACGGCCGCGGTAATAGAGCGGCTTCTTGCCGTAGCGCTCGCGATAGTCGCTGTATTCCTGTCGCAGCCGCTTCACCCGCGCGCGCGACGGCTTGACCGGCTTGTGCTTTTGCCTGGTGAGGAAGCGCTCGACCGACCACATATTCCGGCGCGCAAAACGCCAGTCGAAATTTCCAAGTCCATGCAGGTCGATAAGCGCATAGCCGGTGATGGCGCCGGTGTAGTCGACATACGCATCGAAATAACTCAACGCGAGCGCGCGCACCGAACGGAACACCGGCTTGCGCCCGTGCAATCCCGGATCGCGTGAGCGCGCGACGGAACCCCAACGTCCGCGCTTTTGATAGACGAAAAGGATGTGGTCGAGATAATCCGCCGACTCCAGACCCATCACCAACGGCGGATAGCCGTGCTGTTCGAGCACGCAAGCGGCAAACAAGGCCGCTTCAAGACAATGCGCCGTGCGATGGCGCACGACCTGCCGGAAGCTGCGCAGTGTCTCGCCTTTGCGCTCGGCATTGTAGGGGAGCCGGCTGAGAAAACGCTGCACAAGCTCAGGCGTGCGCAGGCGCGCGATCAGACGACGCTCTTTGGGCGTGAAGCGCGAAATCGCGGGAACTTGGCCGCCGGAAACCGTCATTTCAATTCGTAGTACACGCCGTTGAACACCGGCGTCGCGCTCTTGCGCAGGTCGGCGGAGACCGGCTCCGCGCCCGGCACCGAAAGATCAGCGCCGTTGTTTGTCAGCAGCAGCAGGATCTTCCAGTCGCGCGCATCGACCGGACGTTCGGGCACCTGC
>CAMDSH010000047.1 GCA_945907045.1 Rhizobium sp. Q54
CTGAAGCCGGAGCACCTGGCAGTGTTCGACTGCGCCAGCCCGTGCGGGCGCACCGGCACGCGCGCGCTCAGCGTCGCCAGCCACATCGGCATGATGGCGGCGGCGCAGCCGTTCATCTCCGGCGCCATCTCCAAGACCATCAACATGCCCAATGAAGCCACGGTCGAGGACTGCAAGCAGGCTTACCTGCTGTCCTGGAAACTGGCGCTCAAAGCCAACGCGCTCTACCGCGACGGCTCGAAGCTCTCGCAGCCGCTCAATTCGCAGCTCATCGCCGACGAGGACGATGAGGACGACGCCATCGAAGCCTTCATCGAAAAGCCGATGGCGGCGCGCACCGCGGCGATGGCCGAAAAGGTGGTCGAGCGTCTGGTCGAGCGCATCGTGGTGATGCGCGACCGCGAGAAGCTGCCCGGCCGGCGCAAGGGCTACACGCAGAAGGCCGTGGTCGGCGGGCATAAAGTTTACCTGCGGACCGGCGAATACGACGACGGGCGTCTCGGCGAGATCTTCATCGACATGCACAAGGAAGGCGCGGCGCTGCGCTCGCTGCTCAATAACTTCGCCATCGCGGTCTCGCTCGGCCTGCAATACGGCGTGCCGCTGGAGGAATATGTCGACGCCTTCACCTTCACGCGCTTCGAGCCGCAAGGCCCGGTGCAGGGCAACGACACCATCAAATACGCCACCTCGATCCTGGACTACGTGTTCCGCGAGCTGGCGGTGAGCTACATGGAGCGCTTCGACCTCGCGCATGTCGATCCGAGCGAAAGCGGTTTCGACGCGCTCGGCCGCGGCATCGAGGAAGGCAAGCCTGAGCCGGCGGCCAATTACGTCTCCAAGGGCCTCACGCGCTCGCGCACCGACAAGCTCGCGCTGGTCGGCAACGGCGGCGGAGGCGGCGGCACATCCTCGGCCCCGGCCAACGTCACCGCCATCGGCGGCGCGGCGGCAAGGGGTGATGTGACCGGCGCGGTGGCGCTCAAAGCCGAGCCTGAGGCAAAGCTCTCGCCCACCGAGAAGCTGGAAGCCCTGCAGTGGACCAACGCCGACGCCCGCGCGCTGGCGACCGAAAAGCGCATGGAAGCCAAGGCCAAGGGCTATGAGGGCGAAGCCTGCGGCGAGTGCGGGAACTTTACTTTGCTGCGAAATGGAACTTGTATGAAGTGCGACACGTGCGGGGGAACAACCGGGTGTTCCTGATTTACAACTGAACCGATTGGTGGATTCCCATGGCTAAGAAACGCAAGAAGTCGAGCAAACGCGCAAAGCCCGCGCGTTCGCGCAAGAGCAGCCGCCGCTCCAAGGGCGGCAACCCGGAAGACATGATGCCCGCGCTGTTCGCGGTGGTGGTCATCATCGCGCTCGGCATTGGCGCGTATCTCTACCAGACCAAGAAGGCCGGCGGCGCCGAGCTTGAACATCTCGGCGCGAACCCGGTCGTGGTGCTGGAGAAGAGGTAGCGGCGGCGCGTCACACTGGCGCGATATCGCGATTTGAAAACAGCGGTTGTGGCAGGCGCAGAATTTCGCGCCTGTGCGTGATTGCCGTTTGAGTCACACTCAGTCATCACCGGGCTTGTCCCGGTGATCCCGATCAGGTGAGCACAGTGCCTTCCTAAGCGGGATGGCCGGCACAAGTCCGGCCATGACAGGCACAGCACAATCCGACAATCATTCGCGCCTCCTCCAGCAATACGCTACGCTATCGCGCACGACACTCACTTCTCCGAAGGCCCTTGCATGCCGCGTAGATTTTCAGGCATCGCCGTCATCGCGGTTTCTCTCGCCGCTGCGATTTGCCTGGGGCTGACCTCAGTAGCAAACGCCGATCCCGCGCCGAAGAAGAAGCGCTATGTGGCGCGGCACTGGAGCGGTTATGGATTTCTGCCGGGCTATCGTCCGCCCGAAGTCATCGAGCGCCAGCGCGCGGCGCGCTACCGGCAATACGGCCCGTATTATTATGGATCGCGCTGGGCGGGGTTTTATCGCGGGCGCTGGAACGGCGGCAGCTTCGGCCCGTGCTGGACGCACACGCCCATCGGCCCGATGTGGAATTGCGGCAAGTAGCCGGACCCCGCCTAGCTCAAAGCGCGTTACGTCAAACCCCGCTCATTCCCGCGGAAGCGGGAATCCAGTTTTGCCTGCCTGCCGTATGACTCTGGGTCCCCGCTTTCGCGGGGACGAGCGAGCAATAGCCAAACGCCGCTACTCCTCCTTCTCCGTCGTGAAGAACAACGGATAGCCTTTCGCCTTTCCCATTTCGGTGGCTTCCTTCGCCTTGGTCTCTGCCACGTCGCGCGTGTAGACCGCGATCACGCACGCGCCCTTCTGGTGCGCCGTCATCATCACGGCATTCGCGTGGCTCTCGTTCATGCGGAACACGGCTTTGAGCACCAGCACGACGAATTCGCGCGGCGTGAAATCATCGTTGAGCAGGATAACCTTCCACAGTGGCGGGCGCTGCGTCTTCGGCGCAGTCTTGGTCTTGGATTTCGTCTTGGTGCCCGGCGTGACGGTCTGGCTCATGGGCGCGATTTTATGCGCGCCGCGGTCCCCGGCAAGCCCGCTTTAAGGCGCGCCGTTCACAACCCCATTCCATCCACGCGCGCCTCGCGCACGCTCAATTTATCTGCCCGCCGCAAAGCGCGCATCCGCCACGCGTCCAGCGCGGCGACTTCCGCCTGCTGGCGCGCGTCGGCGTTTTTCTTCAGGTACTCGACGATGAGCGCATGCTCGTCGCGCACCATCTGCATCATCTCCGCGCTCGCTGGGGCCGCGATGGCCGCGGGCGCCGGCGGCGCGCCACTCGGATAAGCGTAATGGCTGTACAGCATGCCGCCGATCGCGCTCGCGGCGGCGGCGGGGAGAAGTTCGTACATCAGTTTTGAAGCAAACCGGGAGAGCTTTGGATATTTCGCCAGCATGCGGTGTATTCCCCTCGTAACCTGAAACATCGCGGGTCATTTCGCGATATTACGCTGTAACCACCAATGGTTCGGGGCCAAAGCGGGGCGTAATGAGGGAGATTTACCGGCACGCGCGGTATTTACGCGCAGGTTATTTGCGGCAGACCTGTGGCGGCCTCACTCCCGCGACGCGCGGAAGCCAAGCACGCTCAATGAGCCGAGGATGACGCAAGCCACCCAGTTCGGCCACAGCGGGATATCGATGCCGTAGAAAATAATCGGCCAGCCCATCATCGCGCGCGCAAACTGCACCAGCGCCATCAATGCAAAGACGGTCGCGGCCACGGTGGAATAATTTTTCGCGTTCATGGCAATTTCCCAAATTTAAATGCTCCCACCCCGCGTCCGTTAGATAACGTTGCGATCGGCATATCCAATGCCCGCGTTCATTAAACCCCGGTAACAATCATGCGATGTCAACTTGCCGCGACCGCGGAACAAATGGCGGCAAGCGTGCGTGAAATACCGGCGGCCAAAAGCCTGTGCTTGACGCGCTTGTGGGGGCCATCCAAAAATTGTCAACTTGCGCGCTTCAAATGCCGGGGATGTTCATGACTGCGCTGCTGATTATCGCCACCATCATCGATTTGGGGATAGCGATCCTGCTGATCGCCGTTTCCGGGTTCATCTTCGGCGGTGGGCCGGAAAGCCTGCGCGGCGATCTGCTCTCCACCGCCGCATGGAGCGGCGCACTGATCGCCTGCATCGGCGCGCCCATCGTGGGCCTGGTGCTGCGGGGCGGTCCGAAAGCGGGGCTTGGCCTGTTGATCGCCCTGCTGCCGCCCCTGGGCGCGCTGCTGCTCGCCTCCGGCATCATGCCGTATTGAACTGATTGCGCGCCGGCCCGGCCGCAAATTGCATCTTCACGCAGGCGTGCGTCGTATCTGCGGGACAGGTCTGCTAATCATTGCAAAACTCAGAGGCTTTCTCATGCATACCCGCCGCCATGCTCTTGGCCTGCTCGCATCCGCCGTCCCCTTTGCCCTCGTCTCGCCGGCGCTGGCGCAGGTTGCCGACAACATGAGCCGCACGACCGCCTACGCGTTCTCTTTTCCCGGTCTTGACGGCGGGGATATCCGGCTGGTCGCCAATTCCGGCAAGCCGATTTTGATCGTCAACACGGCTTCGCTGTGCGGCTACACGCCGCAATATACCGGCCTGCAGGAGCTATGGACGCGTTACGGCCCGCGCGGGCTGCTCATCGTCGGCGTCCCCGCCAACGACTTCGGCGGACAGGAACCGGGTGGCGCGGCGGAAATCATCAAGACCGCGCATGACGGCTATCACGTCGGCTTCCCGCTCGCGGCCAAGACCGTCGTGAAGGGCCCGAACGCACATCCGTTCTACAAATGGGCGGCGCTGCAACGTCCGGCCGAGCAGCCGCGCTGGAATTTTCACAAATACCTCGTCGGGCGCGACGGCACCATCAAGGGGGGTTTCGCCACCGCGATGGAGCCGACCGATCCGCGCATCATCGCCGCCATCGAGAAGGAACTGGCGGGGGAGTAAGGCCCGCCCGGATGCAACCATTTATCCCCTGGCGCGTTGTGGTGTGCGTTTCCCCAGGGGCTCATTTCATGACCATCGATCGCAATACGCTCTACGCCATTATCGGCGTGCTTATCCTCGGCTGCGCCGCGCTGGCTTATTCGCTGCACGAAGAGCAGCAGAAGCCGTCCGGTCTCAATATCAGCATCGGCGGACGCGGGATTTCCGTCGATACAAAATGAATTGACGAATCGTCGGGTCTGTGACGTTTTTATGATGACGATTTATTTCGTTCACGTGGGCCGGCGGCGTTGGATGGCCGACCCGTTCCGAGGTTCCTCCCGCGTGGCGTAAATAACTTGGGCGGCCGCGAGGCCGCCCTTTTTCGTTGCAGGTAAACGCTGCGCGCGGAATCGTTTTATTCGTCGCGCCCGTCGATCGAATAGCGCCCCGCGCCCACCGCCGCGATCAGCAGCAAGCCCGCCATGATCGAGAGGTTCTTGAGCGCCTGTGTCTGGTGGGCGGCGCGCGCGACGCCTTCCATGTCCCAGAAATTATGCGCCAGCACGATAGTCCCGGCCGTGAACAGCAGCAGCGCGATCGCCGCCCAGCGCGCCTTGAAGCCGATGATGATGAGGATGCCGCCGAAAACCTCAACCGCCGCCACCCCATAACCAAACATCGTCGGCTGCGGAAAGCCTTTCGCCGCCAGCATATTCGCGATGCCGGTCACGTTCATGAACCCGCCCACGCCGGAAATGATGAACAGGATCGGCAGCGCGATGCGCGCCAGCAGCTGGAAAAAATCGGCCATTTTTCTCTCCGGCTAACGGGGCGTTGACCCGCATTACTAGGCGAAATCGCTACCGCGATCAATTTAGCCTGGGGGGAAAGGCTTTTGGGGGAAGGAGCTGTTGCTGGCTTGCGCCGCTTCAGACCGCGCCGAAGCGCTTGCGCGATGCCGAAGTGTAGCGACTCGCGGCAGCCTCTTCCGCGGTGACGGCCGCCTGCGGATCGATTGCTTCGATCAGCTGCAGGAAGGCGCTGCCCGGAAGCGGCGGCGCGAACACGAATCCCTGTGCCTGCCGGATGCCGAGTTCGCGCAGGTGCACGACTTGCTCGAAGTTCTCGACGCCCTCCGCGATGATATCCATCCGCATGTTGTGGGCGAGATCGACCAGCGTTTCCACGATGGTCGTGGAATTGCGGTCCGAACCGATGGCATCGACGAACATCTTGTCGATCTTGATGATATCGACGCCGAGCTTGAGCATGTAGGACAGCCCGCTGTGACCGGTGCCGACGTCGTCGATGGCGATACGCAGGCCGATGCCCTGCATCGCGGCGATGATCCGGCGCGTCTCGGTGAGATTTTCAATCGGGTCGCGTTCGGTCAACTCAAGGACAACCTGCGTCAGCGCGATCGGTGTGCCGGAGAATACGTCGCGCACTTCCTTGATGATGCTTTCGCTCTTGAACAGTTGGGCGGCAAAATTGAAACCGATCTTCATGCCGGGACGCCGGCCGATGGCCGCGCCCGCTTCAACGCAAACCCGGCGCATGAGATCCATTGTCATGTCATGGATCAGCCCGCCGGATTCAGCGAGCGGAATAAACGAGCCGGGAGGGATCAATGTCCCATCTGGCTTGCGCCATCGCACCAGCACTTCCGCGCCCTGCAACTGGCCGGAGCGGATATCCACGATCGGCTGGTAATAAGGAACGAACTCGCCGGCATCCAGCGCACGCGCAAGTTCAGCGACGGGATTGCCCGCCTGGCGCTTGGGGATCAGTTTGGCGAAAGCGATCAGCACGGCGGCAATCGCGGCGGGGACGAACAGGCTGAGCTTGTTGAGGTCGCCGTGGTTGGTGGAGGCACTCACGCGCGGTTTAGCCACCATGACGGCAAATCCGAAACGGTCGGATTGCATGCGGGAGATGAAGGACGAACTCTGGCCTTCGTTTTCATCCGTCAACGTGCCGGCTTCTCCGATCAGGTTGCCCTGACGGGTTTTCACCCGGGCATAGGCGCTGAACAAAGTGCCTTCGGTTGAGACCTGCGGCAGAAACAAATCGGCGGACATCAGCGCGGCAACGCCTGCAGCGCCGGACGAGCGGCGGAGGCGGATCATGCGCTCGCTGCGCGTGCCGAGTTGGATAATGTCGAACGAATAGCCGTTAGCGCCGACCAGTGGCTCGCTGGAGAGCACCTTGCGCTGGCCGAGGGGGAGACCGAGATGCGTGCATTGCGTCTGCCCGTCGGGGCCGACGACTGCTACTTCCTTGACCGGCGTCGTGGTGAAGGCGGCTTGCCGCATCGCTTCGAGCGCCGTGGGGCGGCAGTTATCGACGCCGCGCGCGGCAAGATCGTCGAGAGTGGCGATGACGCGGCTGACGCGGGTTTCGGCCAATGTCATCGACCGTTTGGCGGATATGGCGACTTCGTCCTGGCCCTGGCGATCGACGACGCCGTTAAGCCAAAAATCGAACGCCACCAGCGGCACGCCGGCGAGGACGGCGCCAACCGCGACCGCAATCAGTTCTTTATGCTTGTAACGCTTGAGAAAACGCACGTCTCGTAAACCCCACACAACCCCGCCGCAAATTGAGCCATCTGCCGTAAAGGTGGGCTTAAATCCCGGCGCCGGTTGCAGGATTGGCGTGCTTCACAAGCGTTCCGCGCATGGCATGGTTAGCAATGGGTAAATTTTGAACTCATGCAGGGCGCGACACCGGGAAACGTCCCCAAAACGGCCGGATGCGGATATGATTGGGCTTGGAGCTTGGCTTGAAAGTTGAACAAGGCGGGAGGGGCAATTTGCGCATCCGTTATGGACTGATCGTGAGTTTCGGCCTGCTGGCGGCATCGTTCGCCGGCGACATTCGCGCGCAAAACCAGATCGAATTGTTCGACGCTCACATGCATTACAACCAGGAACCCAATCCGTTCTATTCGCTTGAGCAAATACTGGAGATTTTCAAGCGCAACGGCGTGACCGGAATCCTTGCGACCAGCCGGCCGAACAAGGGCACGCATCAACTCGTCGACGCCAAGGCGCCCGGCCTTACCGTGGTGCCGTTCATCCGGCCGTATCGCATCCGCAGCGACATGCAGAGCTGGTTCAACGATCCCACCATCTACGATCTGGTGAAAGAAGAATACGCGCGCGGCTATTATCGCGGCGTCGGCGAATTCCACATCTACGGCAAGTCGGCGCATGGCGAAACCGCAAAGAAGATCGTCGACTTCGCGGTTGAACGTAATCTCTATCTGCACGCGCATTGCGACGAAGAAGCGCTGCTCATTCTGTTCGGGCATAACCCAAAAGCGAAAATCATCTGGGCGCACACCGGATTCTCGACGCCGCCGCAGCGCGTGGCGCAATTGATGGACGAGCATCCCGGCGCGTTATGGGGCGAGCTTTCCTACCGTAGCGGCATCACGCAAGGCGGCGGGACGATTTCGCCGGAATGGAAGGCGCTGTTCGCCAAATACTCCGACCGCTTTTTGCTCGGCTCCGACACCTGGATCAACGAGCGCTGGTTCGCGTATGACGGCATCATGAAAGAATATCGCGGCTGGCTGGCGCAGCTCCCCGCCGATCAGGCAACCCGCATCGCCAACGGAAACGCCAAGCGGCTGTTTGCCAAGTCTGAGTGATGTAAAAGTCTGAGTAACGTAAAAGACAGAGTGACAAAATGAGCTTTTCCCCCGGACCCGATCCTTCGCCGGGCAACGCCTATCAGTGCGATGCGATTTCGCATGTGGTGGTGCCGCGTTCGGCGGACTTAGGTGACGGGTTTTTCGTGCGGCGCGCGTTGCCCTCGGCGCAGTCGCGCATGGTCGGGCCGTTTATCTTTTTCGATCATTTCGGTCCGGCGGAATTCCGCTCCGGCAAGGGACTCGACGTGCGCCCGCATCCGCATATCGGGCTCGCCACCGTCACTTATTTATTCGACGGCGAGATCATGCACCGCGACAGCCTCGGCACCGCGGTGCCGATCCGCCCCGGCGAGGTAAACTGGATGACGGCGGGGCGAGGCATCGTGCATTCCGAGCGCACCGGCGCCGAGCGCCGCGTTATCGGCGATCATCTGCATGGTTTGCAAATGTGGGTGGCGTTGCCGGCCGCGAGCGAAGAAATGGCGCCCGGTTTTGCGCATCACGCCACGGAAGAATTTCCACTGGTGCAGGACAACAGCAAGACCGTGCGTATCGTGGTTGGAAAACTTTACGGCGCGCACTCGCCCGTTGCCACTACGTCCGACACGATTTTCGCCGATGTGGTTTTGAAGGCCGGCATGACGCTGCCGCTCGACGCCGATCATGAGGAGCGCGCGATTTATCTGATCGACGGCGAGATCGACATTTCCGGCGACCGCTTCGAGCCCGGACGTTTGCTGGTATTCCGCCCCGGCGACCGCATCACTGTGACCGCCGTCACCGACGCGCATTTCGCCATTGTCGGCGGCGCGGCAATGGATGGTCCGCGTCACATCTGGTGGAATTTCGTCTCGTCACGCAAGGAGCGCATCGAACAGGCAAAGGCGGACTGGAAGGCGGGGCACTTCAACAAGGTGCCGGGCGACGAGATCGAATTCATTCCGCTGCCGGATAAATGATCCTCTTGGATCACTTCTTCTCTGGCAAATTGAGCCGGATGTGTAATTCCTTGAGCTGCTTCGGCGTTGCTTCCGACGGCGCGCCCATCAGCAAATCCTCCGCGCGCTGGTTCATCGGGAACGGCACCACCTCGCGCAGATTTTCCTCGCCGCACAGCAGCATGACGATGCGGTCGATGCCGGGCGCGATGCCGCCGTGCGGCGGCGCGCCGTATTGCAGCGCGCGCAACATCCCGCCGAATTTCGCTTCCAAAACGTCCTCGCCGTAACCGGCAATCGCAAAGGCCTTCTTCATCACATCGGGGCGATGGTTCCGGATCGCGCCGGACGATAATTCAACGCCGTTGCAGACGATGTCGTACTGGATCGCTTTCAGGCCGAGGATCTTTTCCTGGTCCTTGGCGTCGAGCGCGAGGAATTCCTCCGCCGCCACGTTCGGCATCGAAAACGGGTTGTGCGAGAAGTCGATTTTTTTGTCTTCTTCGTTCCATTCGAACATCGGGAAGTCGACGATCCAGCAAAAATCGAAACGATCCTTGGCGATAAGTTTCAACTCAGTGCCGACCATCGTGCGCGCGACACCTGCGAACTTGACGAAATCTTTCGGCTTGCCGGCGACGAAGAAGCAAGCGTCTCCAATCGTGAGCTTGAGCTGATCGGCGATTTGCTTGGTGCGCTCCGGCCCAATGTTCTTGGCGAGCGGGCCAGCGCCGCCTTCCTCGCCTTCGCGCCAGAAAATGTAACCGAGTCCCGGCTGGCCTTCGCCCTGCGCCCATGAATTCATCCGGTCGCAAAACGCGCGGTTGCCACCCTTCGGCGCGGGAATCGCCCACACTTCAACTTTAGGATCGGCGGCGATCATGCCGGCGAAAATCTTGAAGCCGGAGCCTTTGAATGCTTCCGTCACGTTCTGCATCTTGATCGGGTTGCGCAAATCCGGCTTGTCGGTCCCGTAATCGCGCAGCGCATCGGCGTAAGCGATCAGCGGGAATTTCTTGGTCACCGGTTTGCCGTCAGCGAATTCCTCGAACACGCCGCGCATCACCGGCTCGACCGCATCGAACACGTCCTGTTGGGTGACGAAGCTCATCTCGATATCGAGTTGATAGAACTCGCCGGGCGAGCGATCGGCGCGCGCGTCCTCGTCGCGGAAGCACGGCGCAATCTGGAAATAGCGGTCGAAGCCCGCGACCATGATGAGCTGCTTGAACTGCTGCGGCGCCTGCGGGAGCGCATAGAATTTCCCCGGATGGATGCGCGAGGGGACGAGATAATCGCGCGCGCCTTCAGGCGAGGACGCAGTCAAAATCGGTGTCTGAAATTCGAAGAAGCCGCCTTCCTTCATGCGCCAGCGGATGGAGTCGATGATCGCGCCGCGCTTCATCACGTTGGCGTGCAGGCGGTCACGACGAAGATCGAGGAAGCGATATTTCAGCCGCGTTTCTTCCGGATATTCCTGATCGCCGAATACCGGCACCGGCAATTCGCCCGCCGGTCCCAGCACCTCGATTTCGGAAATGAACACCTCGACGAGGCCGGTCGGCAGTTCCGGATTTTCCGTTCCCGCGGGGCGCTTGCGCACCTTGCCGTCGATCTTCACCACCCATTCCGAGCGCAGCTTTTCGGCTTGGCTGAACGCCGGGCTGTCGGGATCGGCAACGCATTGCGTGATGCCGTAGTGATCGCGCAGGTCAATGAACAGCAGGCCGCCGTGATCGCGGATGCGATGGCACCAGCCGGAGACGCGCACGTCCTTGCCGATATCGCTCTCGCGAAGCTCGCCGCATTTGTGGGAACGGTAGCGATGCATGATTCGATTCTGCGGATTGAGGAAGGCGGGCGAAAAACGCATGGGGGGTGGGCTTTGTCAAGCGAACCCGCGGCCTCGACAGCGCCCGCGCGATCTGCACACTCAAGCCCGCTCATGACCAAATCAAAAAAGCTCAGGAAGATGAAAGCGGCTCCGGCCGGGACACCGATGACAACGGGCGAGGCGGCTGTCGCGGCTCTCCTCGCGCACGGCATAAACACGCTCTATGCCCTGCCCGGCATACACAACGATCATTTCTTCGACGCCGTGCAGCGCGCAGGCCCGGCGATGCGCACCGTCCACACGCGCCACGAGCAGGGCGCGGCCTATATGGCGCTGGGCGCGGCGCTCGCGACGGGCAAGCCGCAAACCTACGCCGTGGTGCCGGGACCGGGCCTGCTCAATTCGGGCGCAGCGCTGCTCACCGCCTATGGCATGAACGCACCGGTACTGGCGCTGATCGGTCAAATTCCGCAAGCCGCCATCGGGCGCAGCTTCGGTCATCTGCATGAGATTACCGATCAGGCCGGAATTATCTCCCGGCTGGTGGATTACTCCGCGCGCATCGACACGCCAGGGCAAGCGCCGGGATTGGTGGCGAAGGCTGTGCACGCTATGGCAAGCGGACGGCGCGGGCCGGCGGCGCTCGAATGCGCCATCGACATCTGGGGAGTGAAAGGCCCCGTCGGCGACATCGGCAAGCCGCTGCCGCTGCGCGAGCCGAAGATCGACGAGGACAAATTACGTGCCGCTGCCAAACTGTTGGGCAACGCCAAGCGCGTTCTCATTGTCGTGGGTGGCGGTGCGTTGGACGCATCTGCGGAAGTGACGCATCTCTCGGCGATGCTGCAGGCGCCTGTGCTCGCCTATCGTCGCGGGCGTGGGGTGCTCGACAGCCGCGATCCGCTCAGCGTAACGCTCCCCCTCGGTCATGAACTGTGGCGCGAGGCTGACGCGGTGGTCGGCATCGGCACGCGGTTGCTGTTGCCGCAGCGCGAATGGGGCGTCGATGACAAGCTACAGATCGTGCGGATCGATTCGAATGAAGACGAACCCGCGCGTTTCAAAAAACCAAAAGTCGCGCTGATAGGCGATGCCGCGCCGATTTTGCGGCGGTTGCTCGATGTGCTGCCGAAACACAATCTCAGCCGCCCTTCGCGCAAGGATGAAATGCGCGAGCGGCAGGCCAAATTACGTGAGCGGCTCGCGAAACTCGCACCGCAGATGGCCTTCCTCGACATCATCCGCACGGAATTGCCGGAGGAAGGCATTTACGTCGACGAGGTAACGCAACTCGGCTTCGCCGCGCGGCTGGCGTTGCCGGTCTATCGCCCCCGCACTTTTCTCTCGCCCGGTTATCAGGACAATCTCGGCTGGGGTTTCGCGACAGCGCTGGGCGCGCAAGACGCGCGGCGCGACACGCCGGTGCTCTCGATCAACGGCGACGGCGGCTTCATGTACACGGCGAATGAACTCGCGACCGCGATTCGTCACCGCATCCCGCTCGTCTCCATCGTCTTCGCCGACGGCGCCTTCGGCAACGTGCGCCGCATCCAGGAAGAGCATTACGGCAACCGGCTGATCGCCTGCGACCTTGCCAACCCCGACTTCGTCAAATACGCGGAGAGCTTCGGGGCCGCCGGCCGGCGTGCCCGCACGCCGGATGAGCTTGGCGCGGCGCTGCGGCTGGCCTTTGCCCGCCGCGAGCCGACCGTTATCGAGGTGCCGGTCGGCGCGATGCCTTCCCCTTGGGAATTCATCCACATGCCGAAGGTGCGCGGGAAGTAATGTCTGTTGCCGTATGCCCGGTGTTTAGGCACCCTGCCCGCGCAATGCCACAGACCGAAATGCAGCCGATCACCACCAGCAAAGAACTCGCCGACACCTGCGCCCGCCTGGCGCGGCATCCCTTTGTCACCATCGACACCGAGTTCCTGCGCGAGACCACTTATTATCCGCTGCTGTGCGTCGCCCAGATGGCAAGCACGGACGAAGCGGTGGTGGTGGACGCACTGGCGGAAGGCATCGACCTTGCGCCGTTTTTCGCGCTGATGACGAACGAGAAAGTCGTGAAGGTATTTCACGCCGCGCGGCAGGATCTGGAAATCGTCTGGAACATGGCGGGCGTGATCCCGCACCCGATCTTCGACAGCCAAGTCGCCGCCATGGTGCTCGGCTATGGCGACTCGATTTCCTACGACCAGCTCGTGCAGCGCATCACCGGCGATACGCTGGATAAATCCAACCGTTTTACCGACTGGACGCGCCGCCCGCTCACCGAGGCGCAGCTCACTTACGCGATCTCGGACGTGACTCACTTGCGCGACGTTTATCTCGCGCTCTCGGATGATTTGAAAAAGCGCGGCCGCACCGAATGGGTTGAGGCGGAGATGGCAATTCTCACCTCGCCCGAGACCTATCGCATGGACCCGGATAACGCCTGGGAGCGGCTCAAAACGCGGGTTCGCAAGCCGAAGGAACTGGCCATCCTGATCGAAGTCGCGGCCTGGCGCGAGCGCGAGGCGCAAACGCGCGATGTGCCGCGCGGGCGCGTGCTGAAGGATGACGTGATCGGCGATATCGCCGTGCAGGCGCCAACCACGATGGAACGGCTCGCCGGTCTTCGTTCGCTGCCCAAGGGTTTTGAGCGCTCACGCTGGGGCGAAGCGATCCTCGAAGCGGTCAAACGCGGTTTGGAGCGCGATCCGAAAACATTGCCGCGGCTCGATCGGTTTCGACCCGCCCAAAACGGCGCGGCGACCGTGGAACTGCTCAAGGTGCTGCTGCGCATGACCGCAGAGAGCCACGGCGTAGCCGCCAAGGTGATCGCGACCGTGGACGATCTCGACCGCATCGCCGCCGATGATGAAGCCGACGTACCCGCACTCAAAGGCTGGCGGCGCGAATTGTTCGGCGAGAAGGCGCTGGCGCTCAAGCGCGGGCAACTTGCATTGGCGGTTGAAAAAGGCCGCGTGGTTCCGGTCGAGCGGAGCTAACGGCGCAATTACGGCAGGAACCGTTTCTCCGAAAAAACGTTGCCCATCGAGCCGTCACTGTGATCGGCGAAATGAAAGGGCAAAGCAATGGCGAAGAGAAAACGGTTCGCAAGCAAAGCACGGGTTCATGTTTTCCGCGCCGCCAAGGCGGCGGCAACGGCAGCTGCATTGGCGGCGGCCGAGGTGCTTGTCAAAAGCGCCGTCAAGTCCAGCGCGAAAGGCAGCAAGAACAGCACGGGGAAAAAGAAGCCCGTCAAACCTAAGAAGACCGCTCAACGCAAGAAAATGGTATCGAAAAAGAAGCGCGCTTGAGCCGCGCGCGTCAGGACTTCGGCTTAATTATCGGGTAGCTTCCTGGCGCGGCGTTCATCAGACGAATTACATTACGGAGAAATAAGTTATGTGCCAGCAGTGGCTATCGGTGGCCGGACATCTTCTCGTATTGGCCGGGTTTCTTTTTATCGCTTCCGAGTTGCGCCATGTGTTTGGCCGCGGGCGCAAAAAAGGACGGCTGCATATTTATAAAATCGGCGTTGTTCTGGTCGTCGTGGGCCTGCTCGGCCAGACAGCCGGGGGCTGGGTCGGCCGTATCCCGATTGACGGCATTAAAAGCTGCTATTAACGGCGCGCTACTCCGGCCTTACCGGCAGCATCTCCGAGAGGGAACATCATGAAGCTCCGGCGCCGTCGATTTCTACAATTGGCAGCGGGCGCTGCCGCTCTGCCGGCCGCATCGCGCATTGCCGGCGCGCAAGCCTATCCCGCGCGTCCCATCACGGTGATCGTGCCATACGCCGCTGGCGGGCCGGCGGACGCGCTCGCGCGCACTCTTGGCGAGCGCATGCGGGCCACGCTCGGCCAAACGATCGTCATTGAGAACGTCACCGGCGCATCGGGCACCATAGGTGTTGGCCGTGCAGTGCGCTCGCCGCCCGATGGTTACACGTTGAGCCTCGGCCACGTCGGCTCGCATGTCGTGAACGGTGCTATCTTTCCGTTGCCGTTCGATCTGTTGAAGGACTTCGAGCCCATCGCATTGTTGCCGAGCAATTCCTTGCTCATCGTCTCTCGGAAGTCTTTTCCCGCCAACGATCTCAAGGAACTGATCGCCTGGCTGAAGGCCAATCCGGACAAGGCGACTGCCGGGACTTCCGGTGCCGGCGGCGGATCGCACATCAACGGTGTTTATTTCCAGAACCGCACGGACACCCGATTTCAGTTCGTGCCGTATCGCGGCACCGGACCGGCGATGTCTGATCTGATCGCAGGACAGATCGACATTATGTTCGATCAGGCATCGAATTCACTGGAGCAGGTGCGCGGCGGCACGATCAAGGCTTATGCCGTCACATCCAAAACACGGCTGCCTTCGGCGCCTGAGATTCCAACGGTGGATGAAGCCGGTTTGCCGGGATTCTATACGACGACCTGGTACGGCCTGTGGGCGCCGAAGGGCACGCCCAAAGATGTCGTCGTCAAGCTCAATGCCGCCGTGGTCGAAGCGCTGAGCGATCCGGCCGTCAGCAAGCGTCTGGTCGAGCAGGGTCTCGACATGCCGCCGCGCGATCAGCTCACGCCCGAAGCGCTTGGCGCATTCCACAAGGCCGAGATCGATAAGTGGTGGCCGATCGTCAAGGCGGCGAACATCAAGTCCCAGTAGGACAACCGGCTATCTCGGCGCCGCTGCCGAAACGGCACGCAGCGCATTGACGAGACCCGCGCCGAATTCCGGATCGCGGCCCGCCGGACCGAGGTCCTTCGCAGTGCGCATGAGAAGTTCGCGAATGTCGCTGGGCGTAAGCGCGGGGTTGCGCTCGATCAACAAAGCGACGACGCCGCTCACTTCCGCAGCGGCAATCGAGGTTCCGGTGGTGAACTGATATCCGCCGCCCGGAGCCGGGGCCAGAATGTTCACGCCGGGCGCAGCGACCGCGACGTGGCCTCCGCGATTGGCGCCGGAGAACAGACTGTCGTTGATGTCCGTCGCGGTGACGGCGATTACGGTTGCGTCCGCCGCCGGATAAAGCGGCGGCGAATTTGGCCCTGCATTGCCGGCCGCTGCGATCAGCACAATGCCCCTGCGGTAAGCCCGCAACATGATGTCGCTCAGACCGGGATCGGGCGGACCTGCAAAGCTCATGTTCACGACGCGGGCGCCCTGCCCCGCCGCCCAATCGAGCCCCTTGATGATGTTGTATGTGGTGCCCTGCGCGCTGTTCGACGAAGGACTGAACGCGCGCACCGTGAGCAACGCCGCGCGCGGGGCCATGCTCAACACCGTGCGGCGCGCTGCGATGGCGCCGGCCATGCCGGTGCCGTGCATATGCGGCGTGGCGTCATCCGCCGAGGTCTCGAAATTCGCGGCGATGGCGCCGGCAAGATCCGGGTGCGACGCGTCGACCGCGGAATCGATTACAGCGACGAGAACCCTGTTGCCTGTCGCAAAGCGATGCGCGGCGGGTACGTTGAGCTTGTCGGGCGCATACTGATCGCCGTTGGAAACCGCCT
>CAMDSH010000048.1 GCA_945907045.1 Rhizobium sp. Q54
AGTTGCCGGAATTTTCGCCATGCCGTTCTGGCGGTTTCAATTGGCGAATTTCACGTCTGCGTTCGTGTGGTGTGCGATGCTGCTCACCATCGGCGACGTGGGGACGAAAATCTTCAACTGGATTTGGCCGTGACGAAATAAAAAGGCTCTGCCGGTTTTATCCGGCAGAGCCTGAAGTCACTTCAGCGAAGATATTACTTGATCGTGTCGGCGCCGGCCTTGCAGGCCACGCCATCCTGATCGCCGGTGGCGCCGCTGCAACCGATCGCGCCGATGACCTTGCCGCCTTCGATCAGCGGGAAGCCGCCGGGCGAGGCGACGAGCGTCGGATCGAGAGTGGCGGCGAACGCGCCGGCCGGAGTCTGCATCACATTGAAGAAGACGCTGGACGGACGGCGGAAACGAGCCGCGGTGCGCGCCTTGCCTTGTGAGATGCCGACCGAGGCGATCGCCGTCTGATCCATTTTGTAGAAATAAACGAGATCGCCGTTGGTATCGACGACGGAGATCGCGAGCTTCCAGTTGCGAGGCGACTTCTTCGCCTCGGCGACAGCCGCTTTCACGACTTCAGCGGCGCGATCGGCGGTGATCGGGGTGCCGTAGGGAACATCGAAAGGCATCATGTCGGGAATCGGCGCCGGTGTTGCCGGCGCGGGCGCTTGCGCATAAGCACCGGTAGCGCTCATCACGGCGGCGCAAATCGCGCCGGCCATCAAAGAAAACCGCATTTATTCCTCCCAAGGGTGGTTCACCGGTCGTTGTCGGCTGCGGTAGTTATAGGGCCGTTGCGGCACCGCCTCAATATTGCTCCGCAACACGCGCGTTGACGGGCACGGAATATGACGGGCCAGAGGGGGTTATTGCGGATGGAAGAGAAAAATAATATCGACCGGATGCATTCAAAAGGGAGGATGTAATGACAAAACTGACACGTCGCGATCTATTCGCAGGTGCCGCAGGGGCCGCCGTGGCTTCCGCGATGCCGGCAATAACGACGCCCGCTTTCGCCGCCGCGCCGCCTGCAAATACACAAGCGCCGGGCTGGTATCGCTACAAGGTCGGCACTTACGAAATCACCGTCGCCACGGACGGCAAGAACACCTTCAAGCTGCCGGATACGTTCGTCACCAACGTCCCGAAGGACACCGTGAACGAGGCGCTCGCCGCCGCCTACATGGAAAAGGACATGATGACGATTCCGTATTCGCCGATTGCGGTGAACACCGGCTCGAAGCTCATCGTCATCGACACCGGCACCGGCGAGGCGAACTTCGTCAACAGCAAGGGTTCGGGCGGCCAGTTCCACGGCAACCTGAAAGCTTCGGGCCTCGATCGCAACGCGGTCGATGTCGTGATCATTTCGCACTTCCACGGCGATCACATCAACGGCCTGCTCACCGCCGACAACAAGCCGTCTTTCGCCAACGCCGAAATCATGGTTCCGGCGCCGGAGTGGAAGTACTTCATGGACGACGCCGAGATGGGCAAGCAGACCAGCGACCGCATGAAAGGCGTGTTCGCCAACGCGCGCCGCGTATTCGACGCGCTCGGCCGCAAGGTGACGCCGTACGATGCCGGCAAGGAAATCGCCCCGGGCATCACGTCGGTCGCGACCTACGGCCATACGCCGGGCCACATGTCGCACATCGTCGTGTCGGGTTCGAGCAAGGTCTACGTGCAGGCGGACGTCACCAATCATCCGGCGCTGTTCGTGCGTAATCCGGGCTGGAAAGCCTTCTTCGATCAGGACGCCAACATGGCGGAGGAAACACGGCGCAAGGTCTACGACATGCTGGTCGCCGAGAAGATGATGGTGCAGGGCTTCCACTATCCGTTCCCTGCGATGGCCTATGTCGAGAAGAGCGGAAACGGTTATCGCGAAATTCCGGTGGCCTGGAATCCAGTCATCTAATTGCAATCGATTCGCAAATACGCAAAGGCCGCCTTACCGGGCGGCCTTTGTTTTTGTGGCGGCGGTTTCCGGCGGGCGGTAACATCGGCGCAATCCCTCGCTTGAAGGGAATTTAGGGAGGACTACATGACCGCTCTTACGCGCCGCACGATGCTTGCGGGCTCCGCCGCCGCCGCCGCCGCATTCACCCCATTCGCATCGATGATGCCGGCGGGCGCCGCCGCTCCCGTCACCGGGACGCAGGCCGCGAGCTGGTATCGCTACAAGGTCGGCAGCATCGAGATCACGGTCGTCACCGACGGCCTCAATCAATTCCCGCTGCCCGCTGACTTCGTCTCCAACATGAAGAAGGAAGACGTGCAGGCCGGGCTTGCCGCCGCCTACATGGACAAGGAAATCTTCTTCAATCCGTACAACCCGATCGTCATCAACACGGGCAGCAAGCTCGTCCTCGTCGACACCGGCGTCGGCGAAACCGCTTTCATATCGAGCAAGGGCAAGATCGGCCAGAACCAGACGAACCTGCTGGCTGCCGGCTTCGATCCGAAAGCGTTCGATGCCATCATCGTCTCGCACTATCACGGCGACCACATCAACGGCCTGATCAAGGCCGATGCTTCGATCGCGTTCCCGAACGCGGAAATTCTGGTGCCGGCGGTCGAGCATAATTTCTGGATGAACGACGGAGAAATGAGCCGCGCGCCGAAGGGCCGCATGGAAACCAACTTCAAGAACGTCCGCCGCGTGTTCAACGCAGATGTGATGAAGCGGGTTCGCACTTACGAATGGAACAAAGATGTCATCCCCGGCGTCACCGCGGTCGGCACGCCCGGCCACTCGACCGGACATACGTCGTTCATCGTCGCGTCGGGCGCTGACAAGGTCTACGTGCAGTCGGACGTCACACACGTGCCGTTCCTGTTCGTGCGTAATCCCGGCTGGCATGCGTTCTACGATCAGGACCCGCTGGCGGCGGAAGCGACGCGCCGCAAGGTGCTCGACATGGTCGCCAACGAGCGGATGATGGTGCAGGGCTTCCACTTCCCGTTCCCCTCGCGCGCTTATGTCGAGAAGAACGGCATGAACTATCGTGAAGTGATAGCCAGCTGGAATCCATCGATCTAGAGCTTCCGGTTTTCAATAAGACTTAAAATCAGGGAGAAACGTCATGACTGAACTTTCACGCCGCACGCTGCTCGCGGGCGTTGCCGCGGCGGGCGCCGCGACCGCGTTTGAGCCGTTTGCGGGTTTTGCGCCGGCACGCGCCAGCGCACCGCTCGCCGGGGCGCAGACGCCGAGCTTCTACCGCTACAAGGTAGGCGCTTACGAGTGCACCTCCGTCGCCGACGGCGCGCGCACCTTTCCGATGCCGGATACGTTCGTGAAGAACGTGCCGAAGGATCAGGCTCTCGCCGCCGCGGAAGCCGCCTACATGCCGAAGGGCATGGTGACGGTGCCGTTCAATCCGCAGGTCATCAACACCGGTTCGAAGCTGGTGCTGATCGACACCGGCAACGGGCAGGTGCCGAACGCGCCGGTCGGCAAGCTGCTGCCGAACCTGGCCGCCGCGGGCATCGACCCGAAGACGGTCGATATCGTCATCCTCTCGCATCTGCATCCCGACCATGCCAACGGCATCAAGCTCGCCGATGGCTCGCTTGCCTTCCCGAATGCCGAAATCATGGCGCCGGCGAAGGACTGGGCGTTCTGGATGAGCGAAGAGAACGCCGCGAAAGCGCCGAACGACATGATGAAGAATTACTTCAGCAACGTGCGCAAGGTGTTCACTGGGTTGGAAAACAAAGTGACGAAATACGACTGGGGCAAGGAAGTAGCGCCCGGCATCACGTCGGTCGATACCAACGGCCACACGCCGGGCCACACCTCGTTCGTGGTCGCCTCCGGCTCTTCCAAGGTGCTGGTGCAATCGGATGTCACGAACATTCCGGAGCTGTTCCTGCGTAATCCGGATTGGCACGTGGCGTTCGACATCGATCCGGTCAAAGCCGTGGAGACGCGCCGCAAGTTCTACGACATGGCGGCGGCGGAGAAGGCGATGATCGTCGGCTTCCATTTCGCCTTCCCCTCGATCGGTTACGTCGAGAAGGCGGGCACCGGCTACCGGCTGATCCCGGCGGCGTGGAATCCCACCATCTGATCCGCGTCCGGAAATGCTTGTTAAGGAAGGCCGTCAACCGATCTCGGGTTTACCCGAGATCGGTCACGTTGCGTGCACAAGTCGGCAACAGCCGACTTGTGATGGGCGGCCTTTCTGCTTTTTAAGGCTGTAGTGCGGGCGTTCTTGACCGGCACGGCAAGCAAGCCTATATCGCGCGGCATGACGATGAACACCGCACAGGTTTTGCGCCTCCGCCGCCGTAGTTTCGCGGCACGGGTGCGCGTTCGCGCGTGAATCGTCCCTGTGCCGCCGGATCTGGGTCCGCGGCGCTTTTTTCTGAACATCCCGCGGTTTCCACATCCGGCACATCGCCGTCCGTGATGTTGCTGCTTATGATAGGAAACTGAGAGGGCTTTCATGGCCACCAAAGCAAAGATCGGCGTCCTTGGCGCCTCCGGCTACACCGGCTCCGAACTCGTGCGGCTTCTGCTGCGGCATCCGCGCGCGGAAATCGCGCTCGTCACCGCCGACCGGCGTGCGGGGCAGGAGATGCGCGAGGTGTTTCCGCAATTCGCCCCGTTTGATTTGCCAAAACTCGTCTCCATCGAGGGGCTCGACTGGAAAAACGCCGGGCTCGATCTGATTTTCTGCGCGCTGCCGCACGCTACGACGCAGAAGGTGATCAAGGGAATCTTCGCTGCCAATCCGGCTGCGAAGGTGGTCGATCTCTCCGCCGACTTCCGGTTGAGCGACACAGCGGCCTACGCGAAATGGTACGGCCACGAGCATTACGCGCCCGAACTGCAGAAACAGGCGGTGTACGGCCTCACCGAAGTTTACCGGCGCGAGGTGAAAAAGGCGCAGCTCGTCGCCAATCCCGGCTGCTACACCAGTTGCGCGCAGCTTCCGCTGTTGCCGCTCATCAAGGCGAAGGCGATCGACACCGATGAAATCGTCATCGACGCCAAGTCCGGCATGACCGGCGCGGGGCGCTCGGCGAAGGAGGCGATGCTGTTTTCGGAAGTGTCGGAAGGCTTCCACGCCTATGGCGTCGGCGGGCACCGGCACATGGCCGAGCTCGATCAGGAGTTCAGCAAGGCCGCCGGGCGGGAGGTGGTCGTCACTTTCACCCCGCATCTGGTGCCGATGAACCGGGGCATTCTCTCCACCATCTATGTGCGGGGAAAGCGCGGCCGCACGCCGTCCGACCTTCATGTGATACTTTTAAAAACTTACATGAAGGAGCCCTTCGTGCACGTTCTGCCCTTCGGCGAGACGCCGCAGACGCGGCATGTGCGCGGCTCCAACATGACCATGATCGGCGTCGCCAACGACCGCATCCCCGGCCGCGCCATCGTGGTCGCCGCGCTCGACAATCTGGTGAAGGGTGCTTCCGGTCAGGCCGTGCAAAACATGAATCTGATGCTCGGCTACCCCGAGACGATGGGGCTCGAGCAGGTCGCGCTGTTTCCGTAAAAAACCTCACCCTGAGGAGCGCTCAACGAGCGCGTCTCGAAGGGTGAGGCTCATTTTGTATTCATCCTTCGAGGCGCCTTTCGGCGGTTCCTCAGGATGAGGACGAACTTAAAGTTTTCCGAACACCGCCAGCGCCAGTTGACCTGACAAATTGCGAAGACAAGGCTTACTCCGCCTTGATATTGGCCGCATGGATCACCTTGCCCCACTTCTCGGTTTCTCCGGCGATGAGCTTGCCGAAGTCGGCGGGCGAACCCGCAAGCTCCGTTGCACCCAGGTCGGCGAGCCGCGTCTTTATCTTGGGGTCGGCGAGTGCCGTGTTGATCTCCTTGTTGAGTTTACTGATGATCTCAGCGGGCGTGTTCTTGGGTGCGCCAAAGCCCTGCCAGCCGCTCGCCTCGTAGCCCGTCACAAAATCGCTCATGGTTGGCAGGTCCGGTAACGCTGGCGAGCGCGTGGCGGTGTTCACAGCCAATGCCCGCAGTTTTCCGGACCGGATGTGTTCGATCAACGCAGGCATCGTGTCGAACATGATCTGCACCTGCCCGCCGAGCAGGTCAGTGAGCGCGGGTGCCGCGCCGCGATAAGGCACGTGCACCATGTCGACGCCGGCCATCATCTTGAACAGTTCGCCGGACACATGGCTTAAATTTCCCGTTCCAGTCGATGCCATGTTGAGCTTGCCCGGATTAGCCTTGGCATAGGCGATGAACTCCGGAACGGTCTTTGCTGGAATCGATGGGTTCACCACCATGACAGTCGGCACGCGGTTAATGCTCGCGATCGGCGCTATGTCACGGGTGAGATTGAAATCGAGCTTATCGTAGAGCGTTGCGCTGATCGCGTTCGTTGAAGTAACCACGAGGAGCGTGTAGCCGTCGGCGGGTGCATGCACGACGGCCTGGACACCCATATTGCTGCCGGCGCCTGGCCGGTTCTCGATGACGAATGGCTGGCCGAGTTGCTCCGATAGCCGTTGACCGATCAGGCGCGCGAGGATGTCAGTCGTGTTACCCGCGCCAAAGCCGACGATCAAACGCACGGGCCGCGCCGGATAGGATTGCGCCCAAGCGAAGCGCGATACAGCCGGGAGAGCAGCGGCGCCCGCTGCCAGCTGCAGAAATCGGCGGCGCGGAACGTTCATGGTGTCCTCCAGTGGCTGCAAAGTTGCGGGATGCACGGTCTTGGGGCCGCCGGTTTTCCGGCGAGCGTCAACGGCGAAAATAGTGAATGCCGTGATGCAAGGATAATGCTAATTCTTGATAGGGCTATATCAGTATTGCGATCGGGGTCCGGGATGCAGTTGAGCGATCGTATCGGACGCCGGATGAAGCTGCAGGACCTCCACGTCCTGATGACCGTCGTGCAAGCCGGCAGCATGAGGAAGGCGGCTTCGCTCCTCAACACAACTCAGCCCGCCATTTCAAGATCAATCGCGGAATTGGAAGATGCCATTGGCGTGCGTCTGCTCGATCGCAATCCTCAGGGCGTCGAGCCGACCGCGTACGGCCGCGCCCTCCTCGACGGTGGCGCGGCCGTGTTCGATGAGCTGCACCAAACGGTGAAGAACATTGAGTTTCTCGCCGACCCTACAGCGGGGGAAGTGCGGATCGGAAGCATCACTCCTCTCGCCGCGAGCTTCGTTCCAGCCGTCATCGACCGGCTATCCCGGCGCTATCCGCGCGTGGTGTTTCATGTCGTCGCTGCCCAGGTTGAGACACTGCACCGTGAATTATGTGAGCGTAACCTCGACCTCCTTATCGCCCCCAGATTGAACCTCTTTACGGATGACCAATTCGGCTTCGAAATTCTCTATGACACTTCATACGTCGTCGTGGCGGGCGCGCAAAATCCGTGGGTTAGGCGGCGCAGGATCGAGCTTGCCGAGTTGATGAATGAATTGTGGGTGCTACCGCCACAGGAACACGCGCTCGGGCCGATTTATCTGGAAGCATTTTGCGCCAGCGGACTCGATTATCCCCGAACGACCGTGGTTACCATGTCATCTGAGGTGCGGATCAGCCTCCTGGCGACTGGGCGCTTTCTCACAATATTTCACGATGACGTATTGAAAATTTCTACTGCGCGCCCGGAGATCAAGGCATTGCCGGTTAAATTGCCGATGGCCCGCGTGGCAAACGGAATCGTCACCCTCCAGAGCCGCACACTGAGCCCCGTCGCACAACTTTTCATAACCTGCGCGCACGAAGTCGCGAAGTCTCTGGCGAAGAGAAAACGATAAGCGCACAGCCGAGGTCTCATCGCCTGATGACGCCGCTTGCGCGGCTCCTCGGGATGAAGACCAGCTTACAGCTTCCCGAAAATCGCCAGCACCAATGCGGCTTGCGCCAGGAATCCGACCGTGAAGGCGAACGTGCGCAGCACCGTCGCGCCGACCGTGTAGATGAAGGCGTGCGCGGCGCGCGCCCAGAAATACACCGCGCAGGCGAGGGCGGTGTTCTCGTTCGCAATTCCCATGTTGTCGAGGATCAGCACCAGCGCCGCGAATATGACGAGATTTTCCACCGCATTGGTGTGCGCGAAATAAAGCCGCTGCGCCCAGGCCGATTGCGGCTTCATCTTCGCGGTCGGATTGGCCATCGCGCCCTTGGCGCCGCGCACCATGATGCGGTCGATGATGTAGGGGATCCACATCAGGCCGGTCATCGCGACCGTCAGTGTCAGCCAGAACAGTTCTCTCGTCATTGAATGCTCCCTTTTAATTTCCCGACGATACCTAATCCCGCACGCGCACGTAAGAGCCGGGTGCGTCTTCGATCGCCTTTAACTTGCCGCCGCCGGGCTCGCGCGCCGGCACGCTCTCGCTGTCCCGCTTTTTAAGCCATTCGAACCAGTCCGGCCACCACGAGCCGGCATGTTCCTTGGCGGCAATCAACCACGTGTCGAGATCGCCGGTGGACGGTTTGCCGCCGGACGCTTTCGCCTCGGTCCAGTATTGGTACTTCTTCTTGTCCGGCGGATTGACCACACCGGCGATGTGGCCGGAACCCGCGAGCACGAACTTCACCGGCCCGCCGAAAAATTGCGAACCGAGGAGCACGGATTTTGCCGGCGCGATGTGATCCTCGCGCGCGGCGAGGTTGTAGACCGGAACTTTTATTTTTTTGACGTCGAGAACGGCGCCGTCGATTTCCATCTCGCCTTTGGTCAGGCGGTTTTCCAGATAGCAATTGCGCAAATAAAACGAATGGTTCGCCGCCGGCATGCGCGTGGCGTCGGAATTCCAGTACAGCAGATCGAACGGGAACGGCGTCTTGCCCTTGAGATAATTGTTGATGACGTAGGGCCAGATCAGATCGTTCGAGCGCAGCAAATTGAATGCGGTCGCCATCTTGGTGCCCGCGAGATAACCCTGCTCCTGCATCTGCCGCTCGACCGCGGAGACTTTCTCCTCGTCGACGAAGACCATCAGGTCGCCGGCATGCGTGAAATCCACCTGCGCCGCGAACAAGGTCGCCGAGAGCACACGGTCCTGACGTTTCGCCGCCATATGCGCGAGCGAGACGGTGAGCAATGTGCCGCCGACGCAATAGCCGATGGCGTGGACCTTGGATTCACCTGTAGCCGCCTCGATCGCATCAAGCGCGGCGAGCGGGCCTTCGTGCATGTAATCGGCAAAGCTTTTTGTGGCGAGTTGCGCGTCAGGATTGACCCACGAAATCACGAACACGGTCAGCCCGCGATCGACGCACCATTTGATGAAGGATTTTTCCGGCGTGAGATCGAGGATGTAGAACTTGTTGATCCATGGCGGCACGATCAGGAGCGGAACCTTCAGCACGCTTTCCGTCGTTGGCGAATACTGGATGAGTTGCATCAGGTCGTTCTGGAACACCACCTTGCCGGGGGAGAGCGCGAGGTTGCGCCCGACCGCGAATTGCGAGGGGTCCGACTGGCGGATTTTCAAATCGCCGTGGCCGGCCCGGATATCCTCGGTCAGGTTCTGCATGCCGCGCACGAGATTGTCGGCATTGGAGGCGAAGGTTTCCCGCCACAGCTCCGGATTGGTGAAAACGAAATTCGACGGCGAGATCGCGTTCGCAATCTGCCGCACATAAAAGTCCGCCTTCTGCCGCGTGTGCGGATCGAGATTGTCGGCGTTCTTCACCAGATGGTCGGCCCACTGCGCGGTGACGAGATAAGCCTGCTTGAGGAAATCGAAGAACTGGTTCGTCGACCATTCCGGATCGGTAAAGCGTTTGTCTTTGGCATCGGGAATGGCGACAGGGGCGATGGCTTCGCCCGACATGCGTTTGACCGCGCCGCCCCACAGATCGAGATAGGCGCGCCCCAGGCTCGATTGCAGTTCGAGTGCGCGCTTGGGGTCGGAGAGCCAATAGTCCGCCACTTGGCCGAGCGTTTTCACGACGTCGGTGACTTCGTCGGCGACGCCGCCTTTGATCTGGCCTTCCTCGCGCGGCTTGATGTAGGCGGCGAGCGCCTTGCCGCCTTCCTCGACCATGCGCGCGAGATTTGACGCGAACGTCTCGATGTCGACGGCGCCGATCTTGAGCGGTTCGGACGGAGGCTTATCCATACGCTTTACGGCCGGTTCCCGTGGCAGACGCTACTTCGGCAGAGGTGGCTTGGGCGTATCGATCTTGCAAGCGGCGTTCCAGCGCACCGTTTCGCCCGTTAATGCTGCGGCCCATTAACATGTGTTTTCTTGCTTTGGACATATTAGCCCGGTATCGCGCCTATGTTACAATCTTGAGTCTGCATTGGTTTCGCCGCCAAGGGTGCTTCCGGGTATGACGGTGCGACGAAAAAATCACTCAGCCGCGGGCCTGTTGCCGGTTCTCGGCCTGGCGGCGGCGCTGGGCGGCTGCTCGGCGGCAAGCATGGTCGAAAGCATGCCGTTCGATGGGCTGCCGGCGGGTGCCCCGGCACGGCCTGCAATGACGCCGCAATTTCCCGCCGTTCACGACATGCCGCGGCCCCGTAACGAGAGCACCCTGAGCGAAGACGAGCAGGAGCGGCTGGAGCGAGACTTGATGGCGGCCCGTGACGGCCAGGAAGGGCGTAACCCGCCATTGGCGCCGAAAAAGAAGCCGGCACCGGCCACCCGCCAATAGCCTTTCTTAGCCATTGAGCCTGCTGGCGTCAGCCGGAACCCGTGATAAAAGCTGCCCGCTAAAGCGTTGCCCGGCCACATTGGCCACCTTGAAAGCCTGGAGCCATGGAAGAATTTTACCGCGTCCGCCGCCTGCCGCCTTACGTGTTCGAGCAGGTCAATCGCGCCAAGGCAGTGGCGCGCAACGCGGGCGCGGACATCATCGATCTCGGCATGGGCAATCCGGATTTACCGGCGCCCGCGCACGTCATCGAGAAGATGAAAGAGACGCTGGGCAAGTCGCGCACCGACCGCTATTCGGCGTCGCGCGGCATTCCCGGCTTGCGCCGCGCGCAGGCCGCTTATTACGAGCGCCGCTTCGGGGTGAAGCTCAATCCCGACACGCAGGTGGTGACCACGCTCGGCTCGAAGGAAGGCTTCGCCAACGTCGCGCAGGCGATCACCGCGCCGGGCGACGTCGTGCTGGTGCCGAACCCGAGCTACCCGATCCACGCCTTCGGCTTCCTGATGGCTGGCGGCACCATCCGCGCTGTTCCGTCGGAGCCGGTGCCGGGATTTTTCAGCGCGCTCGAGCACGCGATTCAACATTCGATCCCGAAGCCGATCGCGGTGGTGGTCTGCTATCCGGCGAATCCGACTGCGTATGTCGCGAGCCTCGACTTCTACAAAGACCTCGTCGCCTTCGCGAAGAAGCACGGCATCTTCATTCTTTCTGACCTCGCCTACTCGGAAGTTTATTTCGACGACAACCCGCCGCCCTCGGTGCTGCAAGTGCCGGGCGCGATCGACGTGACGGTGGAGTTCACGTCGTTGTCGAAGACATATTCGATGCCGGGCTGGCGCATCGGCTTTGCCGTCGGCAATGACCGCATCATCGCCGCGCTCGGCCGCGTGAAATCATATCTCGACTACGGCGCCTTCACGCCGATCCAGGTGGCGGCGTCCGCCGCGCTCAACGGGCCGGACGACTGCATCCGCGAGATGCGCGAAACGTACAAACGCCGCCGCGACGCGCTGGTGGACAGCTTCGGCCGCGCCGGATGGGACATTCCGCCGCCGGCGGCGTCGATGTTCGCCTGGGCGCCGATCCCGGAGCCGTTCCGCACGCTCGGCAGCATCGAATTCGCGACGCTGCTGGTGGAGAAAGCCGAACTCGCGGTATCGCCCGGCATTGGCTTTGGCGAGCACGGCGAGGGCTTTGTTCGCATCGCGCTGGTGGAAAACGAGCAGCGCATCCGCCAGGCCGCGCGCAACGTCCGCCGTTTCCTTGAAACCGGGCCGGAAAAGTTGCACAACGTCGTCCCCCTCGCTACGCGGCGCTAAAAGCCGCTTAATTTTATGTAGGCGGACGTTTCATGACCGCACCGCTGAAAGTGGGCGTCGCCGGACTGGGTACGGTCGGCGCAGCTTTAGTTGCCCTGGTCGAGCGTCAGCGCGCGGCTCTCACAGCGCGTTGCGGGCGGCCTATCGAGATCGTTGCGGTGTGCGCGCGCTCCAAAAGCAAAGACCGCGGCGTCAATCTGAAAAAACTCAAATGGTTTTCCGATCCGGTAAAGCTCGCGCGCGATCCTTCCATCGACGTGTTCGTGGAATTGATGGGCGGCTCGGGCAACCCGGCGAAAGCCGCGGTTGAGGCCGCGCTCTCATCGGGCAAATCGGTCGTCACCGCCAACAAGGCGCTGCTGGCGCGTCACGGTGTTGCGCTCGCCGCCCGCGCGGAGAAGCATCGCGTTGCGCTTAATTTCGAAGCGTCAGTCTGCGCAGCCATTCCCGTCGTGAAGACTTTGCGCGAGGGATTGTCGGGCAGCGCGATCGTTCGCCTCTACGGCATCCTCAATGGCACCTGTAATTACATCCTCACCCGCATGGAGCAGGAGAATTTGTCCTTCGCCGCGTGTCTGAAAGACGCGCAGCGGCTCGGCTATGCGGAAGCCAATCCGGCCTTCGACATCGAAGGCCACGACACCGCGCAGAAGCTCGCGATCCTTGCGAGCCTTGCCTTCGGCATTAAGGCCGATCAAAGCGCGATCTACGTGGAAGGCATTTCCTCCATCACACCGGCCGATCTGGCCGCCGCCGATGAACTTGGCTACCGCGTGAAGTTGCTGGGCGTTGCGGAGAAAACCGCCAAGGGCATCGAGCAGCGCGTTCACCCGACGATGGTGCGGAAAAATTCCGCCATTGCGGGCGTGATGGGCGTCACCAACGCTGTCACCATCGATGCCGACGGCATTGCGCCGATCACGCTCGTTGGCCCCGGCGCCGGCGGCATGGCGACCGCCTCGTCGGTGGCGGCTGATTTGGGCGACATCGCGCGCGGGGTGAAAATTCCGCCGTTCGGGCGTCCAACCGCGCGGTTGATGACCAGCAAGAAAGCACCGATGCAGCGCCACGAGGGCGGCTACTACATCCGCCTCAACGCGCTCGACCGGCCCGGCACCTTCGCGGCGATTTCCC
>CAMDSH010000049.1 GCA_945907045.1 Rhizobium sp. Q54
ACGCCAGCGCGCCCGAATATATCAGCGCAGCGCGGCGCGACCCGGACGGCAAGGCGATCAGGCTCGCGCTGGCGCGCCGGGTGAAGGTCAATTCCATCGCCGCCGCCGAGCGGCTGTTCGTCGATCTGCTGCCGGAAAACTGGACCGGCGTGATGCCTGGTTTGCCGGAAGAGGTGGTCGAGGAACTCGCACGCCGCACGCGCGAGGCGGAAAAGCAGTTGCGTCAGCAACGCCTGATCGTCAAACGCGCGCAGCCCACCATCCGCGTGCGGGTCGGCGTTCAACCGACTTTCACCCGCTATATGTTCGAGCTTCCCGACTCGGTCGGTATCACCACCGACCGCAAGGACGAGAAGCTGACGCTCAATTTCAATCAGCCGATCAAATTCGATCTGGCCGACGCCAAGGCCGATCTTCCCAACACGATTGAATCGGTCGATGCCGAGATCGACCACGATTTCACCGCGGTGATTTTTGCCTTCAACGGCAAGATCGAGGCGCGTACGTTCCGCGAAGAAAAAAACTACGTCGTGGACGTGAGCAACAAGGGCGCCCGTGAAAAGGACGCGAGCCAGGCCGAAGCGGCGCCGGATGAAAACGCCGAGGCGAGGCCGGAAAAACTTCCCAACATCGAAGCGCCGGAAACCATTCCTGCCAAGCCTGCGGCAGCGGCTACAAAGCCTGCGGCAGCGGAAACAAAGCCGGCGGCGTCCGAGGCCAAAGTTTCGCCGCCACCACCTGCTACGGCTGCGCCCGAGGTGAAGGAAGTCAAAAAAGAAACGCCCGCACTTGCGGCTGCGCCCGCGCCCGTTATTGCCGCCAACGAGCCGCCGAAACCCGCCGCCGCACCGGCGCCTGCTGCGACGCCTCCTGTCATCGCGGCGCCGGAAACGGCTGCGCCTGCGCCGACGCAAGCGCCTGCTTCCGCGCCCGTCGTGGAGAAAGTCCCGTCCGCAGCCGGCGCGCAGCGCGCGGGCAATGCGCCGGTCAGGGTCGAACTACGCCGGTTGGGCGATAATCTCAGTCTTGTTTTTCCGTTCGGCGCGCAGACACCGGCCGCGGTGTTTCGCCGGGCCGACACGCTCTGGCTGGTCTTCGACACCGACGCCAAGATCGATCTCACCGCGCTCGATTCCGAACCGAGCCGCGCCATTCGCAGCGCGGCGGTGGTACATCCGCAGGAAGGCGAGGCGGTCGTTCGCATCAAACTCGAGCGCCCGCGGCTTGCCAGCATCTCATCGGAAGGGCCGGGCTGGGCCGTCACCATCGGCGACACGGCGATGGAGCCGACGCGCCCGCTCGGCATTGCCCGCAACATCGTCGGGCCGAACCGCGCCAGCATCACCATTCCATTCGACGAGCCGCGCACGCTGCACAAGATTCTCGATCCCGAAATCGGCGATACGCTGCTGGTGGTGACCGCGATGGGCCCGGCGCGCGGCTTCCTCAAGTCGCAGAATTTCGTCGAGCTGCACGCGCTCGCCTCGACGCACGGCGTCGTGGTGCAGCCACTGGCGGACGACATCAACGCGGAATTGGCGGCGGACAAGATCGTGATCAGCCGCCCCGGCGGGCTCATTCTGTCGGCGGCGAGCCCCGGACGGCAGGCGGGCAATTTCCGCACGCTGATGTTCGACTCGCAATTGTGGGGCTTCGACCGGCAGGCCGATTTCAGCCAGCGTCAATCCGAACTGATTCAGAAGGCCGCGGGTTCCCCGCTCGGCAAGCGCACCGCCGCGCGGCTCGATCTCGCGCGGTTTTATCTCGCGCGCGACATGTCCGCCGAGGCCAAGGCGGTACTCGAAGTCACGCTCGCCGATGAAAAGGCGGGCGGCGACGATATTACCGGGCTGGTGCTCAAGTCGGTGGCCAACGTGATGCTCGACCGGCCGGAGGATGCGCTGAAGGATCTCGCCAATCCGTCGATCGGCAATCAGTACGACGCGCCGATCTGGCGGGCGCTGGCTTATGCGCGGCAAGGCAAATGGTCGGAGACGCGCGAGGGCTTCCGTAACGTCGAGGTCGCGCTTGGCGCGCTTCCCATCGAGCTGCAGCGGCTGGCGTTGCAGGATGCCGTGCGCTCCTCGATCGAAGTGCGGGATTTCGCCGGCGCCAGCAAACAATTGCAGGAATTCGAGACGGTCGGCGTGCCGCGCGAACTTGAGCCGCAGATCGCGCTGCTTGCGGGACGACTCGCCGAGGGCTTTGGACGCACCGATGAGGCGCTCGCCGCCTATCGCGTCGCCGCCGATGCGCCCGACCGCCGCGCCGCGGCGCAGGGGCGCTTGCGTGAAATCGTGCTCCGGCATGCGGGCGGCGAGATCAAGCGCGTCGAAGCCATTACCGAGCTTGAGCTGCTCACGACGGTGTGGCGCGGCGACGAGACCGAAATCGAAGGCTTGCAGCTGCTGGCGCGGCTCTACACAGAGGAAAACCGCTATCGCGATGCGTTCCGCGTCATGAGAATTGCGTTGCTGGCGCATCCGAACTCAGACATGACGCGCCGCATCCAGGACGAAGCGGCGGCGAGTTTCGAGAGCCTGTTCCTCGCCGGCAAGGGCGATGCGCTGCCGCCGATCGACGCGCTTGGCCTGTTTTACGATTTCCGCGAACTCACCCCGATCGGGCGGCGCGGCGACGAGATGATCCGGCGGCTGGCTGACCGGCTTGTGTCGGTTGATCTGCTCGACCAGGCGGCGGAGCTGCTGCAGCACCAGGTCGATCATCGCCTGCAGGGCGCGGCGCGCGCGCAGGTCGCGACCCGCCTCGCGGTGATTTACCTGATGAACCGCAAGCCGGACAAAGCGATGGCGACGTTGCGCGCAACGCGCACGGCGGAGCTTTCCAACGAATTGCGAACGCAGCGTTTGCTGATCGAAGCTCGCTCGCTCTCGGATATCGGCCGGCACGAACTGGCGCTGGAAGTCATCGCCACCATGGAAGGGCGCGAGGCCATTCGCCTGCGCTCCGACATCCTGTGGGCGGCGAAGCGCTGGCGCGATTCAGCCGAGCAGATCGAACTGCTCTACGGCACGCGCTGGAAGGATTTCGAGCCGCTTACCAATCTTGAACGTCCCGACATCATGCGCGCGGGGATCGGGTACTCGCTGGGCGAAGACGCTCTTGGACTGGCGCGTTTCCGCGAGAAATATTCGCCGAAGATGGCGGACGGCGCCGACCGCCGCGCCTTCGATATCGTCAGCGCGCCGCTCGGCACGTCCGGCGCGGAATTCCGCGATATTGCCAAGATGGTGGCCGCGGTCGATACGCTCGACGGCTTCCTGCGCGAACTGCGCGCGCGTTATCCGGACACCGGCGCGGTCTCGCCGCAGACGCCCGGCGCGCCGGAACCGAAGGCTTCCACCTCGCCATTGCCGGCAAAGCCGCAACGCGGCGCGCGGCTGCGCGCTCCGCAGGACGATACGATTGCCACCGGCAGCATTACGCCAAGGCTGCCGAAGGCCATCCGCGGCCCGCGCTGATTTTCAGAAGTTCAGAAGCTTTAAGTCCCGTAGCTCTGGATCAGCGAGCCCGCGACCAGGCTCCAGCCGTCCACCAGCACGAAGAAAATCAATTTGAACGGGAGCGATACCACCACCGGCGGAAGCATCATCATGCCCATCGACATCAGCACCGATGCCACCACCAGGTCGATGATGAGAAACGGCAAGAACAGCAGGAAGCCGATCTCGAAGGCGCGCTTGAGTTCGGAAATCATGAACGCCGGCACCAGCACGCGCAGCGACATCTGCTCCGGGCTGGCCGGGGGCGCTTCGTTCGACATATCGACGAACAGCTTGAGGTCCTTCTCGCGCACGTTTTTCTGCATGAAAGAGCGCAGCGGATCGGTCGTGCGCTCGAACGATTGTTCGAGGGTGATTTCGTTATTGATCAGCGGCTTGATGCCGGTGTCGTAGCCGCGCTGCAGCGCGGGCCCCATCACGAACGCGGTCAGAAATAGCGCGAGCGAGACGATCACGGCGTTGGGCGGCGTCGTGGCGGTGCCGAGCGCGGTGCGCAACAACGAGAGCACGACCACGATGCGGGTGAACGACGTCATCATCACGATGATCGACGGCGCGAGCGAAAGCACCGTGAGCAGCGCGATCATCTGGATCACGCGTTCGGTCAGCCCGCTGCCTTGTCCGAAATTAACGCTGATGTCCTGCGCGCCGGCAGGCAGCGTCATCATCAACACATACGCAGCTGCCACCGTCACCAGACGGACGCGGCGGCCGCGATGTGGATGGTTCAAGGTCTGTTTGTGGGACGGCCCAGCAAACTCGCCATCTCCTGTTCGAGGTTATCGTAAAGGCGCTTCGCCGCGGCTTTGTCCGTGGCCGGCTTCGGCTCGGCGGCGTTTGTGCGCGAGCCGTTGGTGTGTTTCGCGCGCGTGGACGCCGGCTCCGGCGTCATCGCCAAAGGATCCGTGACCGGCGGGCGTCCTTCGTTCTGCGGCGGACGGCGCAAGGCAGCTTCCAGCCGCTGCGCCATCTCGGCGAGGTTTCCATCCTGTCCGGCCGGAGCCGTAGCATCGGAAGAAGATGCGCGCCCGATCGGCATGCCGAGTTCGGGCTGCGGATTGATGCGGGCGGAGAGTTCGGCCGCGAGTCCCGAGAGCTGATCGGGCGGCAGACGCGAGCGCGTGCCTGCGTCATTCTGCGAGAGCCACGGCTCGTCGGCGAGCGTCGAGCGATAGGGACGCGATGTCGAAGAGGCGGTCGCGGATGCAGGCTCGGCCGGCTGCAGCGGCCATGCGCCGCTCTCGGACGTGCGAGTGGGCGTATCGACGGAAGTGGTGGCCGCCGCGCGCGTCGTCTCCCGCGTGCTTTCGCGCAGGCTCAGGCCGCGCACGATATTCTGTTCAACGACCACATCGGTCGGTCCGCCGATCATCAGCAGATGTTCGGTATTGTCGCGCCGGATCAGCACAAGCCGCCGGCGCCCGTCCACGGCCGCGGCATCGATCACGGCAAGGCGCGGCTGACGTCCGCGCGCCGCGCCGGTGCCAAGCTGGCCGGCGCCAAAACGGCGCACCAGCCACGCGGTCAGCCCGATCAAGCCGAGCACGACCAGGAAGGCGATAAAGAATTTTGCAGGGAGCGGCATCCCTGAGCCAAACAGGCTGTCGAACATCAAAGGTCTCCGCGCCGCAGGCTATCGCCTGCGCGGGCGTGAATCGCCCGATTGGTTAACGTGCTGGGCAACATTTGCCGCCCCGGTTCCTAACAAACACTTAATAAAGAGACGCGTTCCGCTTGCCTAGACCAGCAATCAAAACAATTCCCTAGGTATACGGCAACTTAACGGCAAGAGCTCGCCAACCACGCATTTAACTCACCATTAACCATAAGCCCGGCAAACTCTGCCTAGCTGCGGCCAATGCCGCGCAGGGACAGGAGGGGCGCATGGCCATTACCGACATACCGATTCTGTCCATGTTGCGCACGCGGCTGCAATGGCACCAGGAACGCCAGCGCCTGCTGGCGGAAAACGTGTCCAATTCCGACACCGGCGGCTTCCGCCCGCGCGATCTCGCGCCACCGAAATTCGACGAGCAGACCAGAATCGCCGCCAGCTCCTCGGCGACTCTTGTCGGGCTTTCGCGCACCGAACCGGGCCATATCGCCGGCATCGGCCTTTCTTCTTCTTCCTCGCCGTTCCGCACCGAGAGCGCCGGCAAGTACGAAATACGGCCCAGCGGCAACGCCGTGAATCTTGAAGACGAGATGATGAAGGTCGCTTCCAACCAGATGGATTTCCAGGCCGCGACGGCGCTCTACACGCGCAGCCTCGGCCTCATCAAGACCGCGCTCGGCAAGCGCTGATGCGCGCCGCAAACATTTAAGGAGACGATCTTGGATTTTCTCAAGAGCATGGCCATCGCCGCTTCCGGCCTGCGCGTCCAGGCCAGCCGCATGCGGATCATTTCCGAAAATATCGCCAACGCGGATTCGACCGCGTCGAAACCGGATAGCGAGCCGTACCGGCGCAAGCTTTTAAGTTTCAGCTCGGAAATCGATCGCGCGCTCGATGCCCGCATCGTCAGTCTTGGCCGGGTGAAAACCGACACCGCGGATTTCCGCATGAAATACGAGCCCGGTCATCCGGCCGCCGACGCCAACGGCAACGTGAAATATCCCAACGTCAATCCGCTGGTCGAAATGACCGACATGCGCGAAGCGCAGCGTTCCTACGAAGCCAACATCAACGTGATCGGCGCGACGCGCCGCATGATCCAGCGCACCATCGACATCCTCAAGGCTTAATAAAGCCGACTCAAAGGACAAACCATGCCGTCACCGATCGCAGCCGCTAACGCCTATGCCGCGCTCTCGCGCCTGACCGAACCCTCCGCGGCGCTTGCCAAGGGCGCGGGCACGGATGGAGGCAATTTCACTTCGGTGCTGAAAGAGGCGCTCGGCGCCGTCGCCGAGGTTGGGAAAAAATCCGATACGCAGACGCAGGCGATGGCCGCCGGCAAGGCCAACATCGTCGACGTGGTGACGGCGGTGGCCGAAACCGACGTCGCCATCGACTCGGTGGTGGCGGTGCGCGACCGCGTGATCCAGGCCTACGAAGAAATCATGAAGATGCCGATCTGACGCGCAACGCGCAGACGGGGAGAGAGAAAAGGAATTTCGATGACCGGACCGGAAGTAATGGACGTTGCGCGCGATGCGATCACGACACTCATTCTGGTGTCGAGCCCGATCATGCTGGTGGGGCTTGCTGTCGGTGTCGGCATTTCGCTGTTTCAGGCGCTCACGCAAATTCAGGAAATGACGCTCGTCTTCGTGCCGAAGATTCTCGCCATCTTCGTCGCCATGCTGGTCGCGCTGCCGTTCATGGCGGCGACGATGCAGGGCCAAATGCTCCGCATCGCCGCGCGCATCGCCAGCGGCGGCTGAGCCTCCATGCGGATCGACATCTCGTTTTTGCCATCGCTTGCGGCGGCCTTCATGCTGGTGTTCGCGCGCATTGGCACGATGGTGATGCTGCTGCCGGGCATCGGCGAGATTAGCGTTCCGGCGCGGATAAGATTGACGCTGGCGCTGGTTTTGAGCGCGATCATCTTGCCGCTGCACCGCAGCGCCTACGTTGTCGATCTCACCGCCATCGGGCCTGTTCTGCTGATGATGGGGCAGGAACTGCTGATCGGCGCGGTGCTCGGGCTCACCGCGCGGCTGGCGATTTCGGCGCTTCAGATCGCGGGTTCGGTGGTCGCGCAGCAGCTTGGGCTGGGTTTCGTCACTGCCGTCGACCCGACGCAGGGACAGCAGGCCGCGATCGTCGGCAACTTTCTCACCGTGCTCGGCATCACGCTGATATTCGCGACCGACCTGCATCACCTCGTCATTGCCGCGCTCAACGACAGCTACAAGATATTCCAGCCGGGTGAAATTCCCGCCACCGGCGACATGGCGGATCTGATCACGCGCACGATTTCGACCGCGTTTCGCATCGGCATTCAATTGTCGGCGCCGTTCCTCGTGTTCGGACTGCTGTTCAATCTGGGCCTCGGTCTGCTTTCGCGGCTGATGCCGCAGATGCAAGTGTTCTTCGTCGGCATGCCGCTCTCGATCCTGCTCGGTTTCATGCTGCTACTCCTCGTCGCCGGCGCAATGATGACGACGTTCCTGAATTATCTTGAGGGCGTCCTCACTCTGCTCGTGCCCGGCTGACCGGATAGGGGCGCTGGCGCATGGCCGATGACAAGGACGACACCGAGCGGACAGAAGACCCAACTCAAAAGAAGTTGGACGAGGCGCATAAGCGCGGCGATGTCGTCAAAAGCCAGGAGGTCAACACCTGGTTCGTCATCTCCGGCGCGACGCTGGTGCTTATTGCCTTTGCCAACGGCATGGGCTCGGGTCTGAACACGACATTCCGCGGGCTGCTGGCGAACGCGCATAACGTCCGCATGGATGGCAACGGCCTGCTCGGGCTGACCGCAAAGCTCGGCTATGAAGTGATCGCGGCGGTCGCGCTGCCCTTCTTGCTGCTCGCGCTGGCGGCGCTCGGCGGCAATCTCATCCAGCACCGGCTGGTGTGGACCACCGAGACCATCATGCCCAAGCTGTCGAAGATTTCGCCGATGGCGGGATTCAAGCGGCTGTTCTCCAAGCAGGCGATTGCCAATTTCGCCAAGGGACTGATCAAGCTCGCGCTCGTCGGCACCGTGCTGACGATGATGATGTGGCCGGAGCAGCAACGCCTTGAAGGCCTGTTGTGGACCGATCCCGCGATGATCATGCCGTTCGTCGTGACCTTGTCGCTCAAGGTGCTCGGCGCCGTCGTTGCCATGCTCGCGCTGATCGCCGCCGCCGATTATTTTTTCCAGTACCGGCAGTGGTTCGAGCGGCAGAAAATGTCTTTCCAGGAATTGAAGGAAGAATTCAAACAAAGCGAAGGCGACCCGGCGATCCGCAGCAAAATCCGCCAGGTGCGGCAGGAGCGTATGCGCAAGCGCATGATCGCCGCCGTGCCGAAGGCCTCCGTCATCATCACCAACCCGACCCACTACGCCATCGCGCTGCAATACGAGCGCGGCATGGACGCGCCGGTCTGCCTCGCCAAGGGCGTCGATGCGGTCGCGCTCAAAATCAGGGAAGTGGCGGGTCAGCATTCGATTCCGATCGTCGAGAACCCGCCGCTGGCGCGCGCGCTGCACGCCGCGGTCGAGGTCGACGAGGCGATCCCCCCCGAACATTATAAGGCAGTGGCCGAGGTGATCGGCTATGTGATGCGTTTGCGCCGCGCCTTTAAGCAATAAGACGCCATGTTGCGCCGCCGGTTGCGGGAAGGGCTTGCGCTGACAGCCCGCCCTGAGGCACTCAGGGAATCGGGCGCTGCTTCGCTGATGCCCGAACGGAAGGCTTGATCCTTTAATGACCGCGCAGGACCCGAAAGAGGAACCAGGCCGGGAGATCGCGCGGGAATCGTTCGACCGCAGCCAGAGCGCTCCGCGCAGCGGCAGCATCGGTCTCGTCCTGCTGGTGGCCTTGGGGCTGGTGGGGGCGGCGGCGGGACTTATTTATGTCGGCCGCAGCAACGCCGAGCCTTACATCCTTGCACTGCTGGCCGTGCTCGCGACTATCGGCGTGTTCTGCCTGTTCGCGATGGCGTCCGGCATATTGCGGTTTTCAGGCAAGTCGGGTGCCCATCCTTTTTCCAAGGTGCTGGTGGATGGCGCGTTCGACGGCGTCGTCGTCACCGACCAGAGCGGGCGTGTGTTCTACGCCAACGCCGCCTATCTCGATCTGATCAACGCCGCCGCGCCCGAGGATGTGCGCCCGATCGAGCGAGTCTTCACCGGCGATCCGGATGTATCGGAATCGATTTACCGTTTGCTCAAAGCCGGGCGCGAAGGCCGCCGCCTAGTCGAGGAGGTTCGCATCACCAGCGGCGAGGGCGAGCCGGCGCGCTGGCTGCGCCTGCGCGTGCGCCCGCTCGGGATAGGCAAGCACGACTCCAAGCTCACGGTGTGGTCGACCGCGGACGTGACGCGCGACCGCCAGCGGCAGGAAAACGTCTTCCAGGAATTGCAGCACGCCATCGACTATCTCGACCATGCGCCCGCCGGTTTCTTCTCCGTCGATGCGGAAGGCGCGCTGATTTATCTCAACGCAACGCTGGCGAGCTGGCTCGATCACGATCTGGCTCAAGTCGGCGTCGGTTCGCTCAAGCTCACCGACATCGTGGCGGGCGAGGGCGCGGCGCTGCTCACGACGCTTGGCGGAGCGCCCGGCGAAGTCAAAACCGAAGTGCTCGATCTCGATTTCAAGACGCGCGGCGGACGCCCCGTGCCGGTGCGGTTGTTTCATAAAGTGGCCTTCGGCGCAGACGGAACGGTGGGCGCTTCGCGCACGCTGGTGCTCAACCGCGCGGTGGATGACGGCACCGATCCGCAACGCGCGGCGGAAGTGCGCTTCATGCGCTTCTTCCAGAACACGCCGATGGCGATTGCCACCGTCGACAAATCGGGAAAGATCGCGCGCAGCAACGCGCTGTTCGCGCGGCTGTTCCACGGCGCGCTCAAGGGCGAAGACCGCTCGATCCTCTCGGTGGTGACGGAGCGCGAGCGCCCCGCGCTCGAGGCGATGATCCGCCGCGCCGCCGAGGGGCAGGGCGACATTCTTCCCGTCGATGCCGCGCTTGCGGGTGCGGCCGAGCGCTGGGCGAGCTTCTTCGTTTCTGCGGTGGAGGAAGAAGGCGACGCCGAAGCCGCAATCGTCTATGCGCTGGAGACCACGACGCAACGTTCGCTGGAGAACCGCGTCAACCAGCAGCAGAAGATGGAATCCGTCGGCCAGCTTGCCGGCGGCATCGCGCACGATTTCAACAACGTGCTCTCCGCTATCATGATGGCGACCGACTTTTTGCTCAACGCGCACAAGCCGACCGATCCGTCGTTCCAGGACATTATCCAGATCAAGCAGAACGCCAACCGCGCGGCGGCGCTGGTGCGGCAACTGCTGGCGTTCTCGCGCAAACAGACGCTGCGCCCGCAAGTGCTCGATCTTGGCGAGACGCTGTCCGACCTCGGCATTCTTCTCAAGCGGCTGATCGGCGAGAAGGTCGTGCTCGACGTGGTGCACGGGCGCGATCTGTGGCCGGTGAAGGTGGACATTTCGCAGTTCGAGCAGGTGGTGGTGAACCTCGCGGTCAACGCGCGCGACGCCATGCCGGACGGCGGCAAGCTCACGGTGCGCACCGCGAATGTCGCGGCGGATGAGTGCGGCAAGTTCGCCTACAAGGGCATGCCGGCGTCGGACTATGTGCTGGTCGAGGTCGCCGATACCGGCCACGGCATTCCGCCCAGCCTCATCGAGAAAATTTTCGAGCCGTTCTTCTCGACCAAGGAAGTCGGCAAGGGCACCGGCCTTGGCCTCTCCACCGTCTACGGCATCGTCAAGCAGACCGGCGGCTTCGTCTATGTGGATTCCGCGCCGGGCGGGCCGACGGTGTTCCGTATCTTCCTGCCGCGCCACATGCCGGGCGCCGAGGACGCCGCGACGCCGCAGGTTAGCGATGCGCCCGCGATTGCCGGAGCTATCGCCGCCGCCGACGATGTGGTGCGCGCGGCCACCACCGATCTCACCGGCGTCGGAACTATTTTGCTGGTCGAGGACGAAGAGGGATTGCGCGCACTCAACGCACGCGGGCTTGCCTCGCGCGGCTACACGGTGCTGGAAGCCGGCAACGGCGTCGAAGCCATTGAGGTTCTGGAGAAACGCGGCAGCGGTGTCGATCTCGTCGTTTCTGACGTGGTGATGCCGGAGATGGACGGGCCGACACTGCTCAAGGAACTTCGCAAGCGCGATCCCGACCTGAAGATCATTTTCGTTTCAGGTTACGCCGAGGATGCGTTCCAGAAAAATCTACCCGAACCCGGCCAATACGCATTCCTTCCCAAGCCTTTCACGCTCAAGCAACTCGTCGCTGCCGTGAAGGAAACGATGGCGTCGTGAATGCACACCTAATCGAGCCGCGGGGGACGACCGCAGCCCGATTAAGATGTGATGCGACTAATCGCTAGTCGCAAACGCGGACGCTACGCCAGGCGCCGCTCGGCGACTGCTGGCGCACGAGGCGGCATTCCGCGGACGGCTGCACATAAACCGCGCCGCCCGGTGCCGGCTCATAGGCATAGGCCTTCGGCGTTGCGGCCGCCGCGCCGACGGCAAGGCCGCCGACGGTACCGCCGATGATCGCCGGAATGACCCACACCGGATAGGCGTTCGCCTGCGTCGGTGCGGTGATCGCGGTGCCTGCAACGGCAGCCGCCGCGATGCCCGCGGTCAGTGTCTTCTTCATCGTCATCTTCATTGTGACCTCCGGTTTCGGATGGATACAGGAGACCAATGGGCTACGGCGTTCGTTCGTTCCGCACTGCACAAGGCAATGCTGGGGCAAGGTTGCGACCATTATCGGGCAGCGGTTCCGTCTATAAAGCGCGCGTAAAAGGCCTGCGACTCCAGCGCCTCTTACTAAAGGGCTGCGATACCCCATATGGTTCGGCAGCCCCCAGCCGGGCTCATTGAAGGGGATACATTATGATCCGCCGTTTCCGCCCGTTGCTTGCCTTGCTCGCCGTTGTCACGGCGCTTGTCATGCTCGCCGCTCACGCCGACGCGCGCCCTTCGAGCGGCGGCAGCCGCGGCTCGCGCACCTTCTCGGCGCCGGCCACCACCAACACCGCACCGCGCAGCGCTGCTCCGATCGAGCGCACCATGACGCAGCCGGGCAAACCTTCCGTGGCCGGGCAAGCCGCTCCCGCCGGCAGCGGCTTCTTCAATCGTCCGGGTCTGCTCGGCGGACTGGCCGCCGGATTCATCGGCGCCGGATTGTTCGGAATGCTGTTCGGCCATGGCATGTTCAGCAACATGGGCGGACTTGCATCCATCCTCGGCCTCATTCTGCAAGTCGGCTTGATCGTGATCGTTGCGCGCCTTGCCTGGGCGTGGTGGCAGCGGCGCAACCAGCCGGCCTTCGCCGGTGCAGTGCCGCGGCAGATGAACGAGTACGGCGATCCGCGCTCCGGTTTAGGCTCGGCGGAGATGGGCAGCGCGGCTGCTCCGGTCAGCGATAATATCGAGATCGCCAAGCCCGATTACGATGCATTCGAAAATCTGCTCGGCGAAATCCAGACCGCGTACGGCGCGGAAGACCTTGCCGCGCTGCGCTCGCGCGTGACGCCGGAAATGCTGTCTTACTTCTCCGAGGATCTTGCCCAAAACGCCAGCCGCGGCGTCGTGAACAAGATTTCCGACGTGAAGCTGCTGCAGGGCGATATGTCCGAAGCCTGGAGTGAAGGCGCGACCGAATACGCGACCGTGGCGATGCGTTTCTCGCTGGTCGATCAGACGGTCGAGCGCGCGAGCGGCCGCGTCGTTGAAGGCGATGCTTCGCCCGTGGAGGTTACCGAATT
>CAMDSH010000050.1 GCA_945907045.1 Rhizobium sp. Q54
TGACGTCGCGGATCGAGCCGCCGGTGTTAAGCCGCCACCGGTGGAGCGTGCGGCCCGTAAGCGCAATGCGCGTTGCTTCAAGGCGCGTCATCGCGAAACGCGTAGCGACGGCGTCGAGCGTTTGCGCCGATGCGCTGGCGGGAATATCGACGATCACTTCGTTTGGCACGAAGCGCGTTTCGCCGATTGGCGGGGGCCGGAATCCGCTGCGCAAGGATTGCGTGGGCGCACGGCCGGGCCGGACGGTCCGTGGCGGCGGAGGATTATTCGAAAGCTGGGAGAACGAGGGCCCCGAAGGCGGCAACGGCTCCGCCGGCGGAATAATCGGATCCCGCTTGGTCAGGAATTTGTCCGCGAGCGCCCAGCCGACAATGCCGACGATCACGCCGCCGACGATGTAAGCGCCCAGCGCCGACCGCGTTTCCGATGACCCGGAATTCGACGGCGGCGGCGGCGCCTGCGCGCGGGCCGCCTGAACATAAGCACTGGCGGCCAATAATCCGGCCAGCAGCAACCTGATGGCCACCCTGCACGCCGTTCGACCCCGCACTACGCCCACGACAATTCCCACGCGCTTTTATGTCAGGCGCGGACGATAGCATATTTGCGGTGCGGAAAACCGCGTTCCGGCCCTGCGGAATTTATGCATCATCAAGCCGTGACGATGACCGGCTCGCGGCCAACGAGACGCGCAAGCTGCTTGAGCCGGTTGAACACGCGGTCGCCCGCAAGAGCTGCGTACTTGCCTTTCAACTGCAAGGTGAGCCGCCCGCGCTCCACCTTCATCGGCGTCTTCGACAACACCCCGCCCTGTCCCGCGGTCACCATGTAGGCCACACGCATGGCAGCGCCTAGCACGCGCGCGCGATCGAGAATGCGCGTGGTGGCGAGTTCGCGCAGGCGCGGCGAGAGCTCGTCCTCGCTCAAACCGGCGTGACGGAAAAATACTGAGAGCGCAAGAAACGCCCGGCCCGGATGATCGATGGCCATGAATGCGCCATGCGCGATAATATTCATAGACTGCTCGCCGCGATAATCCGGATGTGCGCGCCAGCCGATGTCGCCGAGCAAACATGCGGCGTGGCGCAGGCGGCGCTCCTCCGGCGTCTCGTCAAGGCCCGACGACGCCATGAAGCGGTCGGTCCATGCGATCAGTTCCTCGCCGTGACGCGGCGAGCGCGAGCGCAACAGATTGAGATCGGCGGCGGCGGCGATCAGCGGATCGCGCTGGCGCTCTTTCGCGTTGAGCAGTGAATGCAGCAGTCCCTCGCGCACGCCGAGCACGGAGATGATGACATCCTTCGGCTTGATCGCGCGCACCAGATGTTCGAGCACCAGTGCCGCATAGGCGAGCAGTGGACGGCGCGCGGCGTTGACGACTTCGATCTGCGAGAGCGTTTCGGCATCGACACGATGCACCAGTTGGGAAAATTCCAGCGCCTCGCGCGCGGAGATGCGGTAATTGTGCATGACGTGAAACGGGTAGCCGGTCTGCCACATGTGCAGCCGTGCCAGCGCGCGCCAGGTGCCGCCGACGGCATAGAAGCTGCGCCCCTCGCCCGCTTTGAGCATGCTAATGCCGCCAAGTTTATTCTCGACGATCTGCTCGGCCTTTTTGATCGATTTCGCCGAGACATCCTGCAGCGCGAGTCCGCCGAGCGGCAGCGTGAGGCCGGACTTCACTTGCGTGCCGTGCACATCGACGAGTTCGAGCGAGCCGCCGCCAAGATCGCCGACAATGCCATTGGGCCGGTAGATGCCGGAGATGACGCCGAGCGCGGTGAGTTGCGCCTCGCGCTTTCCCGACAAAACATCGATGCGGACTTTGCAGATTCGCTCCGCCGCAGCAATGAAAGCCGGGCCGTTGCTGGCGTCGCGGCAGGCAGCGGTCGCGATCGCCCAGATTTTCCGGACGTGCAACGTGTCACACAACGCGCGGAAGCGTTTGAGCGCCGTGAGCGCTTTCTCGATGGCATCTTGCGCGATCAGTCCGGTCGACTGCACCTCGCGGCCCAAACCCGCCAGCACCTTCTCGTTGAAGATAGGCGTCGGACTGACGGTGAGGCCTTCGTAGATCACGAGGCGTACCGAGTTCGAGCCGATGTCGATGACGGCGATCGGCGGCCCGTGATCGAGCCGCCCTTGCGCGAATTTCGTCGCGATGCGTTTACGCGCCTTCAAGACGGCGAACGAGGCTGCGAGGGGAAGAATCTTTGAGCGACTTGCCGCGGCCCGAAAGACTCGGATTGGTCATGAAATATTTTTGAGCGTTGAAGGATTCTTCGCCTGGCAAGGGCTTTATGCGCACTGAGGTGCCGTCGGGCAAGAGCGTCCAGCTCTGTTCGTTGTCCTTGAAATTGGCCGCCATGATCTGGCCCAGCACCTGCTCGTGCACGGTCGGATTGAGGATCGGGCACAGCACCTCGACGCGGCGGTCGAGATTGCGCGGCATCAAATCGGCGGACGAAATATAGATCGCGGCCTTGGCGTGCGGCAGCGCATGCGCTGAACCGAAGCAATAGATGCGGCCGTGCTCGAGGAAGCGCCCAACGATGGATTTGACGCGGATGTTGTCCGAAAGGCCGGGAACGCCGGGACGCAGGCAGCAGATGCCGCGCACGACGAGGTCGATGGGCACGCCCGCGCGCGAAGCCTCATACAGCGCGTCGATGATTTCGGGATCGACCAGCGAATTCATCTTCATCCAGATCGCCGCCGGGCGCCCCGCCTTGGCGTTGGCTGCTTCCTGCGCGATGTGATCGCGGATGCGGCTGCGCAGATTGAGCGGCGACACCGCCATTTTTTCGAGTTCAGCCGGCTCCGCGTAGCCGGTGATGTAATTGAACACGCGCGCCACGTCGCGCGCCATTACCGGATCGGCGGAGAAGAACGACAAGTCGGTGTAAACCTTCGCCGTCACCGGGTGATAATTTCCCGAACCGATATGGACGTAACTTTTGGGCGAGCCGCCCTCGCGGCGCACAACGAGCGATAATTTGGCGTGTGTCTTGAGTTCGATGAAGCCGAACACCACCTGCACGCCAGCGCGCTCCAGATCGCGCGCCCAGCGAATGTTGGCTTCCTCGTCGAAGCGCGCTTTCAACTCAACCAGCGCAGTGACGGATTTGCCGGCTTCCGCCGCCTCGATCAGCGCCTTGACGATCGGCGATTCCGCCGACGTGCGATAGAGCGTCTGTTTGATGGCGACGACGTTGGGATCGCGCGCCGCTTCCTGCAAAAATTGCACGACCACGTCGAACGATTCATAAGGATGATGGACGATGATGTCCTTCTGCCGGATGGCCGCGAAACAATCGCCGCCCTGCTCGCGGATGCGCTCCGGAAAACGAGGATTGTACGGCACGAATTCGAGATCGGGCCGGTCCAGACTCGTGAGCTGGGAAAGATCGTTAAGCGCCAGCACGCCTTCAACCATGAACATTTCGTCGTCGGCAACGGCAAGTGCGCGCTGCACGAAACGGCGCAATTCAGCCGGCATCGCCGCGTCGATCTCAAGCCGGATGACGGAGCCGCGGCGGCGGCGCTTGAGCGCGGTCTCGAACAGACGCACCAAGTCTTCGGCTTCTTCTTCGACTTCCATGTCGGAGTCGCGGATGACGCGGAACACGCCCTGTCCCTTCACCGTATATCCGGGGAACAGCCGTCCGATGAATAGCGCTGTCGCCTGCTCCAGCGTCACCACGCGCGCGATGCCCTGTTCGGAACTGGGGAGCCGGATGAAGCGCTCGATTTTCTGCGGCATGCGTATGAGCGCGTTCATGGCGCGCCCATCGCGCGCACGCGTGAGCGTCAGCGCTATCGAAAATCCGAGATTGGGAATGAACGGAAACGGATGCGCGGGATCGATGGCCAGCGGCGTGAGCAGCGGAAAAACATGCGTGAGAAAATGTTCCTCCAGCCAGGTCTTGTCTTGTTTCTTCAGATCGCCGCCATCGGCCAGCACCACGCCATGTTCTGCCAGCACCGGGCGCAATTCGCTCCAGCGCTTTTGCTGATCGCTCGCCAGCAGCGAAACCGCCTCGCCGATGCGCGCAAGCTGCTCGGCGGGCGTCAAGCCATCAGGGCTTTGTTCGATGATACCGGCGCGCACCTGTCCCTTGAGGCCGGCGACGCGCACCATGAAAAATTCGTCGAGGTTGTTGGCCGAAATCGAAAGAAAGCGCACACGCTCAAGCAGCGGATGGCTTTCGTTGCCGGCCTCTTCCAGCACGCGTCGGTTGAAATGCAGCCACGACAACTCACGGTTGGTGAAGCGGTCGGGGCTCTTGGTCAGATCGCCAAGGGGCGCCGGTTCGTCCACGCGAGCGAGGGCCTCCGGCACCGCCACCGGGACGTTTTCCAGTGAAAAAGCAATGACTTGACCGCGATCGACCATCGCACAAAGGGGGCTTGAGGAATGGCACTATAGCCGCCGTCCATGACGGGTGAATGACAGTTCGGCTTGTCCACAGGCCCCGTCAAGGCCGCCTTCGAACCGTCGTTAAGCCCGATTTTCAGGCCCGCCCTTCACGCCAAAGCTCGGACGCGAGCGCGCGGGTGATGGGGCGCTTCTGCCGCATCGCCTCGGCGTCGAGTTCGGCCACCGCCACGCGCGCCGCCGCGAACGAGCGCTCGATGCGGGTGACGAGATAATTGAGCAATGTCTCGTCGATGGTCAGTTGCCGGTCGGCGGCGAGCTTGACGATGAGCGCCCGCAACAGCGCATCGTCCGGCGCATCCAGCTTGACCGCCAACAGCGCGCGCAGGCGCGAAGTGAGATCGCGGATCGCTGCCGGCCAGCCCGCCGGTGTCGAGCGCGCGGTGACCAGCATGAAGGCGCCCTCTTCGCGCGCGAGATTAAGCAGATGAAACAGCGCGCGCTCGTCGAGATTTTCCGGCGCAAGGTCCTCGACCACCAGCGCCCCGGTGGCGAGAACGCGCAGCGGATCGGCGTCCGTCAGGGCGCGGGCGGCGAGAAAACGCGCACCGCTCATCTCGGCCCAAATCGCCGCCAGATGACTTTTGCCGGAGCCTTCCGGCCCGACCAGCACGATCACTTTATCCGGCCAGTCCGGCCAGCGTTCGATTAATTTGAGCGCTGCGGCATTCGACGGACCGGAGAGGAAATCCTCGCGCGCGAAACTCACCGCATGCCCGAGCGAGAACGCGAGCTGGCGCGGGCTCAACGGAATGCTCATCGAGAGCGCCGGCGCGTTTTGCCGGTATAGATCGAGCTTTCGCGGTAACGCGCGAACGCGAAGCGCACCAGTACGCCAATGGTGGCCGCGAGCGGCACTGCCATCAGCAGGCCGACGAAGCCGAACAGATAGCCAAACGCCAACAGCGCGAAGATCAGCCAGACCGGATGCAGGCCGACGCTTTCGCCGACCAGCTTGGGCGAGAGCAGATTGCCCTCGATGAATTGCCCGGCCATGAAGATGCCGGCGACGGTGACGATAGGGGCAATCGCCGGCGCGAATTGCGCGATCGCGACGCCGGTCGCCAATACCAGCCCCGTCATCGAACCGACATACGGAATGAAGGTCAGCAACCCGGAGCCGAGCCCGATCAGCAAGCCGAAATTCAGCCCCGTGAGTGACAATGCAATGGCGTAGAACGAGCCGAGCAGCAGGCATACCGCCGTCTGCCCGCGCACGAAGCCGGCGATGGCCGCGTCGATTTCGAGCGCAAGCTTGCGCACGGTCGCGCGATGATGCACCGGCACCCAGTTGCCGGCGGCATGGATCATGCGGTGCCAGTCGTAGACCAGATAAAACACGACGACCGGCGTGATGACGATGAGCGAAAACACCGACACCAGCGTCTGCCCGCCCGACCAGAGCGAACGCAGGAACGCCGTAAGCCAGCCGGTGCCCTGGCTAACCAGATCGCCGAAAGTTTTCTCGTTGCGGATGCCTTCGCTCACGCCGACGAGTTTTTTCAGCCACGGCCAGGGTGGATCGGCGAGCAGCGATTGCAGCTTGGCGACGTAATCGGGAAATTTCTGGATGAAGGAAGCGAGCTGGTTGCCGAGCAGCGGCGCCGCGAGCAGCACGATCAGCACGAAGACGCACACCACCAATGCTACGATCAGCAGCGCGGCGATCAGGCGGTTAAGGCCCATCCGCTCCAGCCGGTCGGCGAGCGGGGTGAGCAGGTAGGCAAGGACGAGGCCTGCGACGAAGGGCAGCAGGATGCCGGAGAGCAGCCACAGCATCGCCACCAGAACGGCGAGGGCCGCAACCCAGAACGTTACTTGTCGCTCAAGGCTCATAATAACGCTCTGACCATTCGAAACGCCGTTACGGCGGATCGCTCAACCCGCCGCAGCCGAATTCATGTGGCGCACCCACTCGGCGAGATAGAAGCCGACCGAGAGCAAGGTCAAGACGGCAACCAGAGTCATGAGCGCTATCCTCAGAGGCTCGGCGCTGAACTGGAACCCGAGGGAGGCAAGCACGAGGCTGGCGAAGACGATCTGCGCGACGGTATTGAGCTTGGAAACCAGCAGCGGCTTGACCGTCACCGGGCTCCCCACCAGCCAGGAGAGCATCACCGCACCCACGATCATCAGGTCGCGAGATACGACCAGAATGACCAGCCAGCGCGGGATGGCGCCGGCAAGTCCGAGCGAAATATAGATCGAGACGATGAGCACCTTGTCGGCCAGCGGGTCGAGATAGGCGCCAAGCTCGCTGGTCTGCCCGAACTTCTTGGCGAGATAGCCGTCCACGGCATCGCTCACCCCGGCGGCGAGGAACAGGACGAACGCCACCAGCATCGCGCCGGATGCGATGGCCCAGACCACCACCGGCACCAGCAGGATGCGCCCCAGCGTGATGAGGTTCGGAATCGTCAAGACAGAAGCCCCGGCTCTTGAGCGCGCCTTACTTGTCCCTCCCGGCGCGCCCGAGTGAACAGGCAGAGTATATCGGGCCGCGCGCCATTGCACACAATGCGATTTAGCCTTACGACCCCCGCGAAAGAGGGCAAACATGGCTGACAAGAAGCCCGGATCGGGCCGCGGCCTCACTTATGCCGAGGCGGGCGTCGATATCGACGCCGGCAACCGCATGGTGGAGCTGATCAAGCCGCTGGTGCGCGCCACCGCGCGGCGCGGCGCGGACGCCGAAATCGGCGGCTTCGGCGGGTTGTTCGATCTCAAGCGCGCCGGGTTCACCGACCCGGTTCTGGTCGCCGCCACGGATGGCGTCGGCACCAAGGTCAAGGTCGCGATCGAAACCGGCGCGCACGGCACCATCGGCATCGATCTCGTCGCCATGTCGGTGAACGACCTCGTGGTTCAGGGCGCCGAACCGCTTTTCTTCCTCGACTATTTCGCCTGCGGCAAACTCGATCCCGAGATGGCGGCTTCCGTCGTCGCCGGCATCAGCGAAGGCTGCAAGCAGTCCGGCTGCGCGCTGATTGGCGGTGAGACCGCGGAAATGCCGGGCGTCTATCACGGCGCCGATTACGACCTCGCGGGCTTCGCGGTCGGCGCGGCCGAACGGGGCACGCTGCTGCCGCGCGAAGACATCGCGGCGGGCGACGTGCTCATCGGGATCGCGTCATCGGGCGTTCATTCCAATGGTTATTCGCTGGTCCGCCGCGTCGTTTCCGAGAGCGGGATCAAATGGAGCGCGCCAGCACCCTTCTCGCCGAAAGAAACGCTGGGCAAAGCCGTGCTCACGCCCACCCGCATCTACGTAAAATCCTGCCTCGCCGCGATCCGCGAGACCAAGGCGGTGAAGGCGCTGGCTCATATCACCGGCGGTGGATTTCCCGACAACATCCCGCGCGTTTTGCCGGAGAATCTGGGCGTGCGGCTCGACCTCGCGCACGTGCCGGTATTACCGGTGTTCAAGTGGCTGGCGGCGCAAGGCGGCATCGCCGAGGCGGAAATGCTGCGTACCTTCAACTGCGGCATCGGCATGGTGGCCGTTGTCCCGGCGAAGGACGCAAACGCCGTCATCTCCGTGCTCAAACGCGAAGGCGAGTATGCCGTAGTCATCGGCGAACTCACCGCGGCTGGCAGCGGCGCGCAGGTTACGTATAACGGGCATCTGGATCTGACCTGATGGCGAAGAAACGCGTTGGCGTTCTCATTTCCGGGCGCGGCTCCAACATGGCGGCGCTGATTGAAGCCGCGAAAGACAAAAACTATCCTGCCGAAATCGCTCTCGTTCTTTCCAACCGCCCCGACGCGGGCGGGTTGAAAACCGCGCAAGCGGAAGGCATCGCCACCGGCGTCGTCGATCACGGCAAATTCGGCAAAGATCGCGAAGCGTTCGAGCTCGCGCTGCAAGCCGAACTCGAAAAGCACAAAATCGAAATCGTTTGCCTTGCCGGCTTCATGCGGCTGCTCACGCCCTGGCTGGTGTCGCGCTGGCCGGAGCGCATGCTCAACATCCATCCAGCGCTGCTGCCAGCGTTCAAGGGTCTCGATACGCATGCGCGCGCGTTAGAGGCGGGCGTAAAGACCCACGGCGCCACCGTGCACTTCGTCACGCCGGAACTGGATGCGGGGCCAATCGTCGCGCAGGGCGCGGTTGCAGTGCAAAATGGAGATACCACTGACACGCTGGCTGCGCGTGTCATCAAGATCGAACACAAACTCTATCCGCTCGCGCTCAAATTGGTCGCGGAAGGCCGCGTGCGCGTGGCCGATGGCCGCTGCCTGATCGACGGCGTCCCGGTGCCCGACGCGGCGCAACTGGTCCCGACCCACTTGAACTAGAAGCCAATCCCCGGTGTTATCGACTTTGGTCGCAATCCAAGGACGCCACCGGATCGAGTGGCGCATCCAATAATCACAAGGGAGAACGTGATGGCCAAGGGCGAAGCAAAACTTATGTATCCCGGACTTGCCAATTTTTACAAAACTTGGAGTCCGATTGCCTACACGCTCGTGCGCGTGTTCGTCGGCATCATCATGATCATGCACGTCATGCCGAAGCTCAATAACGGCCCTGCTGCGGTCGCGGGAGCCTTTTCGAAGAACTACGGCCTCGAGCCCGCGATCTTCTTCGCCTACGGCGCCATTTTCCTCGAAGCTGTCGGCGGCGCTGCCCTGATCCTCGGTCTGTTCACGCGCTTCTTCGCGGCCGCGCTCGCGGTCGAAATGCTGATTGCGATGTTCGCGGCTCACTGGGCCAAAGGCTTCATGGCCAGCCAGGGCGGCTACGAATTCGTCGCACTGCTTGGCTTTGTGCTGTTCGCCATCGCGCTTCGCGGCGGCGGGCCTTACTCGGTCGACCGGCAGATCGGCAAAGAACTCTAAGCTGCTGTTAGGTAATTGCGGAGAGCGCGGGCCCTCAAGCCCGCGCTTTTCGTATCCAGATCTTGTTGTCGTGGAACGCAGCGCCGCCGTAAGGCGCAATCGCATCGGCGCCGGTGAGCGTGTTGATGCCGCGGCCATCCTCATAAGCATCGTTCGGCCAGATCGACTCGGCAATGAGCACGCCGCGCCGCACGCCCTCGAACAGGCGCACGTGTAGCCGAACCTGCCCGCGCGTGTTGCCGAGGATAACCTTATCGCCGTCCGCGATGCTCAATGACATCGCATCCTCGGGATGCATCATCACCTCCGGGCGCTTTTCCTGCGCCAGCGATGTCGGCGTTTCGTTGAATGTTGAGTTGAGAAAGCCGCGCGAGGGCGAGGTCGCCAGCCGGAACGGATGCGCTTCGTCCGCCAGTTCGATGATGGGCCAGTAATCCGGCAGTTTCGGCATTTGCTCGACCGGCCCGGCATGCCACGGCGAGCGAAACGGCACATTTTTCCAATCTGGTTTGAAGCGAAATTTCTTGTCCGGCCAGTTGAAGCCGTTGATGTAATGCGCGGTCTCGAAGTCCGGCTGGCAATCGATCCATTTCTCGCGCTCCAGCCGCTCCAGCGTTCCCCAGCCCGACTTCTGCAATGTCCAGTCGATCAGCTCGCGCGGGGTCATCTCAAAGCCCGGATGCCGCGCGCCCAGCCGCTTCGCCAATCCGCAAATAACCTCATGGTTGGAGCGGCATTCGCCCGGCGGCTCGACCAGCTTGGGTCCGAGCAGAATGTATTGGCTGCCACCCGCCTGATAGACGTCGTCGTGCTCCATGAACATGGTCGCGGGCAGCACCACGTCGGCCATTTTCGCCGTCTCGGTCATGAACTGCTCGTGCACGCAGGTGAACAAGTCTTCGCGCGCGAAACCGCGTTTGACCAATTCCTGATCCGGGCATACCGAAACCGGATTGGTGTTCTGAATTAAAAGCGCCGTCACTGGCGGGCCGTTCGCCAGCGCAGCTTTATCGCCGCACAAAATCGTACCGATGCGCGACTGGTCGAGCATACGCACGCTTTGATCGCGCACGTCGAGACCTTCGATCATCGACTTGTCCCAATGGTAGATGGCCGCGTTGTTGTGGAACGCGCCGCCACCCTCATGCAGCCACGCGCCGGTGATGGCGGGGATACAACTTGCCGCGTGCATGCTCACCGGCCCGTTGCGCGAGCGCGCGAAACCGTAGCCGAGCCGGAAATAGGCGCGTTTGGTCGCGCCTACGAGCTTTGCAAACTCCTCAATCGTCTCTGCCGGGCATCCCGTAATCGCTTCCGCCCATTTCGGGCCGCGCTTACGCACGTGTGCTTCCATCTCGCGCGGCGCGTCGGTGTATTTTTCCAGATAATCCCAGTCCGCCTTGCCGTCGCGAAACAGGCAATGCATCACCGCGCAGGCAAGCGCGGCGTCGGTCCCCGGCTTCACCAGCACGGCGAGGTCCGCCTGCTCCATCGTGCCATTCATGTAGATATCGACCGCGACGATCTTGGCGCCGCGCTCTTTGCGCGCATGCACCGCGTGCGTCATCACGTTGACCTGCGTGTTCACCGGGTTGGTGCCCCAGATCACGACGAGATCGGATTTCGCCATCTCGCGCGGATCGGGGCCGGCAATCTTGCCTGTCCCCGCCGCAAAGCCGGTGTAGGAGGCGTTGACGCAGATGGTGGAGTGGAAGCCGGAATATTTCTTGGCGTGGCGCAGGCGGTGGATGCCGTCGCGCATCACAAGGCCCATCGTCCCCGCATAGTAATACGGCCAGACAGCCGCCGCGCCGTGACGCTGCTCGGCTTTAAGAAATTCCTCGGCCACAAGATCAAGTGCGTCGTCCCATGCAATCGGTGCGAACTCGCCGGAGCCCTTTGCGCCCTTGCGGCGCATGGGCGTGAGCAAGCGGCCGGGATGGTGGATGCGCTCGGCGTAACGCGCGACCTTGGCGCAGATCACACCCGCCGTGTAGGCATTGTCCTTGGCGCCATGCACGCGCCCGATGGTGCGCTCGTCGATGACCTCGACTTCAAGCGCGCAGGTCGATGGGCAATCGTGAGGACAGGCGGAAGCCGCGATCCTCGTTCGTTTGGGAATCGGCCGGACGGTCTGATTCATGACGCCCGGGAGCATATCCCCGCGCCATGGTTTTGTCCTTTGGACCCGGTTTAAGCCCTTTTGGCCGATTTACCGCGCACCATCATGTAGCCGATCAGCAGCGCGACGAAGACCACGCCGCGCGAGGACCACAACTTGACGAGATCGGGCGTTGCGCCACCGAACATGTTGTCGATGAAGATGTCGGCGGCGATCCAGATCACCAAGCCGACACCGGCAAGGATTTCATCCAGCTTTAAGGCGCGGTGCTTGCGCACCATCATATAACCCAAGCCCACCACGAGCAGAGCGCCGATGCGGCCGCCCCAATCGTGCAGTTGGTGCAGAACCGCCGGCCCAGCCCAGCCGGCAACCGCGGGATCGGTGCTCATGATGTCGCCCGCCACCCAGCCCAGCAGCGCGCCGCCCGCCCATATCAGCACGCGGAAGCGCTCGAGCAGCGCCATCAGGATCGCGCTGCCGGCGACGATCAGCGGCACGCTGGTCGCGAGGCCGAAGATGATGAGCGTCGCCTTGATGGCGTCGGCATGGGCGATATCGACCCGCGCCGCCGCCATTTCGGCCGACGCCGCGATGGCGATGACGTTGTCGAGGCTCATCACGATGTCCGCGATGGCGACGATGCGCACCGCGCGCCAGAGTGTCTCTCCGCCTTCGACGCCGCCTTCGCCGTCGGCATCTTCGGTGACCAGCTTCACAGCCACCCAGAACAGCAGCAGGCCGCCGACAAGCTTGAGATAGGGGTAGGTCATCGCCTGCGCGATCACCAGCGTGAAGACGACGCGCAGCAACACCGCCACGCCAGCGCCCAAAATCATGCCCCACATCCGCTGCCGCGGCGGCAGCGTCATGCACGCCATCGCGATCACGACCGCGTTGTCGCCGGAGAGGATGATGTTGACGCCGATGATTTG
>CAMDSH010000051.1 GCA_945907045.1 Rhizobium sp. Q54
GACCAGCTTGTCGTCCACGGCGTACACCACGCGTTCTGCGTGCCGGGCGAGAGCTATCTCGCCGCGCTCGATGCGTTCCACGACCGCGACATCGCGCTCACCGTCTGCCGCCACGAAGGCGGCGCGGCGATCATGGCGGAAGCTGCCGGCAAGATCACAGGCCGTCCCGGCATCTGCTTCGTCACGCGCGGGCCGGGCGCCACCAATGCGTCGGCGGGCATCCACATCGCTCGTCAGGACTCGACGCCGATGATCGTGTTCGTCGGCCAGGTGGCTCGCGAGATGCGCGAGCGCGAGGCGTTTCAGGAACTCGATTACCGCGCGGTGTTCGGCTCCATTGCCAAATGGGTGACCGAGATTGATGAGCCGGAGCGGATACCGGAATTGATCTCGCGCGCCTTCTTCACCGCCACTAACGGACGGCCCGGCCCGGTGGTGATCGCGTTGCCCGAAGACATGTTGACCGAGCGCGTCGCGGTCGCGGATGCTCCCGCCTTCGAGCCGGTTGAAACCTGGCCCGGCCTCACGGACATGAGCCGCCTGCAAAAGCTGCTATGGGCGGCGGAAAAGCCAATCACGATTGTCGGCGGCAGCCGCTGGTCGGAAGCGGCTTGCGCCGCGCTTGCGCGTTTTGCCGAACGCTTCGCGCTGCCGGTGTGCAATACCTTCCGTCGCGCGCATTTATTCGACGCAATGCATCCCTGCTACGCGGGCGATTTCGGCATCGGCCCTAATCCGAAACTGCTCGCGCGCGTGAAAGCCGCGGACCTCGTGCTGCTGATCGGCGACCGCATGAGCGAGATGTCGTCGCAGAGTTACACGCTGTGGGACATTCCCGGCGTGCAGACCAAGCTCGTGCACGTGCATCCCGGCGCCGAGGAGCTTGGCCGCGTTTATCGCCCGCATCTCGCCATCCACGCAGCGCCGACCGCGTTCTGCGCCGCGCTCGAAGGCTTGCAGCCTCCCAACGACATCCGCTGGCGCGAAGAGACCAAAACGGCGCACGCGGACTATCTCGCGTGGACCGAGAAGGCAACGGAGGTGCCGGGGCCGGTCAATCTTGGGCAGATCATGGTGTGGCTGCGCGAAAGCCTGCCGCCGGATTCTTTCATCACCAACGGTGCGGGAAATTTTGCCACCTGGATTCACCGGTTCTATCGTTTTCGCCGTTATGGCACGCAAGTTGCGCCAACCTCCGGCTCGATGGGTTACGGTGTTCCCGCCGCGGTCGCGATGAAACGTCTCTATCCGGATCGTCAGGTCGTTTGCATCGCAGGCGACGGCGATTTTCTGATGAGCGGGCAGGAATTAGCGACTGCTATGCAATACGGATTGCCCATCATCATTGTCGTTGCCGACAACGGCATGTACGGCACCATCCGCATGCATCAGGAGCGCGATTATCCCGGCCGCATTGTCGCCACCGAATTGAAGAATCCGGATTTTGCGGCTTATGCGCTGGCGTTCGGCGGTTATGGCGCGGTGGTGGAAAAGACCGCCGATTTCCCCGCTGCCTTTGCCGCCGCGCAAGCGTCCGGCAAGCCCGCGATCATCCACCTCAAGATCGATCCGCAGGGCATCACGCCGACCACCACGCTCGACGCCATCCGCAAGAAAGCGCTGGCCGAAGGCGGCGGCTCCAGCGGCACGCATCAAAACTGACGGCGTAAGCGGGCGGCTCGTTTCTTCCTTGTTGTTTCCCTTGCGCCGAATCATGAATCATCGTTCACTCATTTCATGCCCTATCGCCGCACCGAGAATGTCGTGCGCCGGCTTGCCGCCCGCGAGGAAGCAATCCTGGCCGCGGCGAGCGCGGCGGCGGCGGAAGGCGGCATGGCCGCGGTTCAAATCGCGCCGGTCGCCGAGCGTGCCGGTATCGCGGCCGGCACGGTCTATCGTTATTTTCCGTCCAAGACCGATCTCGTCGCCGAACTCGTCGCTGCGATTTCCGAACGCGAGGTTGGCGCCATGCGTGCCGCGGCCGATGCGGCGCCGGGGCCGCTCTCGGCGCTTGCCGCGAGCATAGCGACCTTCGCCACGCGCGCGTTGCGCGAGCGGCGGCTGACCTGGGCGGTGCTGGCCGAGCCGGTCGATGCGCAGGTCGATGCTGTGCGGCTCGATTATCGTCAAGCGCTCGCCACCGAGATCGAGACGCGCATTCGCGCGGCCATTGAGGGCGGGCATTTGCCTGAGCAGGACACGAACGTGGCGGCGCCGGCCATCGTCGGCGCGCTGCTGGAAGGATCGATCGGCCCGCTGGCGCCGGATGACGGCGGCGATCCTGCGCTCGCGCGTCAGGCGGTGCAGAGCCTCACTTTGTTGTCCTTGCGCGGCCTCGGCGTCGTCGATGCGCGCGCGCGCGGTCTCATCGCGCAGACCGCGATGCCGCCGGAAGAAGGCGCTGCCTGAAGTCTATTTTTTCTTCCCGTCAGCGGCGAACTGCGCCAAGTAGCCCCAGAGGCCCTTGGCTTCCTGTTCGTTCTTCAAGCCGGAGAACACCATCTTGGTGCCGGGAATTTTTGCGCGCGGATCCTTGATGTATTCGAGGAAGGCCGCCTCGTTCCAGGTGATGCCGGAGTCCTTGTTGGCGTCGGTGTATTTGAAATCCTCAACCGTGCCGGATTTCCGGCCATCGAGGCCATTGAGCAGCGGGCCGACCTTGTTTTTCGCGCCCTCACCGGCGGCATGGCAGGCCTGACACCATTTTTTGAAGGTGGCCTCACCCGCCGAGCTATCCTGTGCCCACGCCGATCCCACCGAAAAGCCGGCTACGACTGCGGGTATAATCAACGCTTTCATTCGTCTTGCTCCTATTGGCTCCTGACGCCATTTTCTGCATGGATAAGGGGCTTGTACAATCGTCTTTGCATATAGCCGGAGCTTCCATGTCCGTTCAAATGCCTGCCCTCGATCGGGCGGTTCTTGGCCGCCGCGAGCAAATCGTTGCGGCGTTGCGCCGCATCGTGCCGGGGGAGGGCGTGATCGCCGGGGAACGCGAAATGCGCCCGTTCGAGTCGGATGGGCTCACGGCCTACAAGCAACTCCCCATGGTTGTGGTGCTGCCGGAGACGACGGCGCAGGTCTCGCAAATTCTGGCCTATTGCCATGCCGAGGGAATCCGCGTGGTGCCGCGCGGGGCTGGCACCTCGCTATCCGGTGGTGCCCTCCCGCTGGCCGATGGCGTGCTGCTCGGCATGGCCAAGTTCAACCGCATCAAGGACATCGATTTCGACAATCGCGTCGCGGTGGTCGAGCCGGGCGTGACCAATCTCGCGGTCTCGAACGCGGTCGCGCACGCGGGCTTTTATTACGCGCCCGATCCGTCCTCGCAGATTGCCTGCACCATCGGCGGCAACGTCGCGGAAAATTCCGGCGGTGTGCACTGCCTGAAATACGGCATGACCACCAACAACGTGCTCGGCTGCGAGATGGTGCTGATCACCGGCGAGATCATCCGGCTCGGTGGCAAGCATCTCGATGCCGGCGGTTACGATCTGCTCGGTATTGTCACTGGCTCCGAAGGGCTGCTCGGCGTCGTCACAGAAGTCACTGTGCGGCTGCTAAAGAAACCTGAAACCGCGCGCGCTGTTCTCGTCGGCTTTCCATCGTCCGAAGATGCTGGCGAATGCGTCGGCAAGATTATCGGTGACGGCATCATCCCCGGCGGCATGGAGATGATGGACAAGCCCGCGATCCACGCGGTCGAGGAATTCGTACACGCAGGCTATCCGCTCGATGTCGAGGCGCTGCTTATCGTCGAGCTCGACGGCCCGCAGGCGGAAGTCGATCATCTCATCGAGCGCGTGGAGAAAATCGCGCGCGGCTGCCGCGCCAGCGTGGTGCGCGTGTCTAAGACCGAGGAAGAGCGGCTGCTGTTCTGGGCCGGGCGCAAGGCGGCGTTCCCGGCGGTCGGGCGCATCTCGCCGGATTATTACTGCATGGACGGCACCATCCCGCGCGCCAAGCTGCCGCTGGTGCTCAAGCGCACGCGCGAATTGTCGGAAAAATACGGCCTGCGCGTCGCCAACGTATTCCATGCCGGCGATGGGAATCTGCATCCGCTCATTCTCTACGACGCCAACAAACCGGGCGAGCTTGAGCGCACGGAACAATTCGGCGCCGATATCCTAAGGCTCTGTGTCGAAGTAGGCGGCGTGCTCACCGGCGAGCATGGCGTCGGCGTCGAGAAGCGCGACCTGATGCCGGTGATGTTTTCCGAGATCGATCTCGACCAGCAGCAGCGGCTCAAATGCGCCTTCGACGACAAGGGCCTGCTCAATCCCGGCAAGGTGTTTCCCAAGCTGCACCGCTGCGCGGAACTGGGCCGCATTCACATCTCTGGCGGCAAGTTGCCGTTCCCTGATATTCCGCGGTTTTAATTTTAATGACCGACACGCTCAAACCCCGCGACGGCAAGGACGTCGAGGATGCCGTCCGCTTCGCGCTGTCGGACGGCAAGGCGCTGGAAATCGTGGGGGCGGGGACCAAGCGCGCCATTGGCCGTCCGAGCCAGACCGATCTGACGCTTGATTTATCCGGGCTCACCGGCGTCACGCTGTACGAGCCGGAAGAGCTTGTGCTCTCCGCCCGCGCGGGCACGCCGCTCGCCGAGATCGAGGCGCTGGTGGAAAAGAACGGCCAGGAGTTGGCCTTCGAGCCGATGGATTACGGCCCGCTCTTCGGCGGGAAGGCCGGCGCCGGCACCATCGGCGGCGCGCTCGCTTCCAACTTATCCGGCCCGAGGCGGATCAAGGCGGGCGCGGCGCGCGACCATTTTCTGGGCGTGAGCGCCGTCACAGGACGCGGCGAGACCATCAAGAGCGGCGGACGCGTGGTGAAAAACGTCACTGGCTACGACCTGTGCAAGCTGATCGCCGGTTCATGGGGTACGCTTGTTGCCATGACCGACGTAACGCTCAAGACCCTGCCGCGCGCCGAGACGGAAGCGAGCGTCGTCATTGCCGGGCTTGATGATGCGAAGGCTTCGCAAGCGATGGCCGCCGCGATGGGATCGTCTTGCGATGTCTCCGGCGCGGCGCATCTGCCCGGCCACGTCGCCGCGCGCTTCGATGGAATGAACACACGCGGCGCGGCGACCTGTTTTCGTGTCGAAGGCTTCGCGCCGTCGGTCGCGCACCGGAAAGAAACGCTGGCTGCATTGCTAAAGCCTTTTGGGCCGGTTGCCATTCTGGACGAGCAAAATTCGCGCGCGCTCTGGCGCAGCGTGCGGGACGCCAAGCCATTCACCTCCGGCGAGGCATTGAATCGCCCGCTCTGGCGCGTATCGGTTGCGCCCACCCGGGGCCATGAGATCGCGAGCCAAATTTCGCCTGCCGCGCAGATGTTTTACGACTGGGGCGGCGGGCTGATCTGGATCGCGATGCCGGGCGAGCAGGAGCCGGGCGCCGGAACCATCCGCAAGGCGGTCGCGGCAATGGGCGGCCATGCCACGCTGGTGCGCGCGCCCGCCGCGGTACGTGCTGCAGGAGACGTTTTCCCGCCGCAGGATTCGGGCCTGGCTGCCTTGAACAAGCGCGTGAAGGACAGCTTCGATCCCAAAGGCGTGCTGAACCCTGGACGCATGTGGGCGGGTATCTGACATGCAGACCACGTTCACCCTTGCGCAGCTCGCCGATCCCAACATCGCGGAAGCCGACAAGATTTTGCGCGCCTGCGTGCATTGCGGATTCTGCACCGCGACCTGCCCGACTTACGTGCTGCTCGGCGATGAACTCGATTCCCCGCGCGGGCGCATTTATCTTATCAAGGAAATGCTGGAGCATGGCCGTCCGGCGACGCGCGAAGTGGTCAAGCACATCGACCGTTGCCTCTCGTGCCTCGCCTGCATGACGACGTGCCCGTCCGGCGTGCACTACATGCATCTCGTCGATCACGCGCGCGATCACATCGAGGAGACTTACCGGCGACAGCTGCACGACCAACTGTTGCGTTTCGTGCTCGCCAAGGTGCTCACGGACGCAAAATTGTTTCGCCTTGCGGCATCGGCGGGGCGGATCGCGAAGCCTTTTGCCGCAATCTTTGCTGCCGTTGGGCTCAAACGCCTCGCCGCTCTGGCGCGGATGACACCGGGGCGGCTCCCGAAGCCGGAACTAAACCCGGCCCAGCACGTTTTTCCTGCGCAAGGCAGCCGGCGTGGCCGCGTTGCGCTGCTGGCTGGCTGCATCAACCCGGTTCTCGCCCCCTCGACCAACGCGGCGGCGATCCGGCTGCTCAACCGCCATGGCTGCGAGGTGGTGATAGCGGCTGGCGAAGGCTGCTGCGGCTCGCTGGTTCATCACATGGGCCGCGAGGACGAGGCTTTGGCTTATGCGCGTGCCGATATCGACGCATGGACGCGCGAGATGGAAGGCGAGGGGCTGGACGCCATCCTGGTCACGGTCTCCGGTTGCGGCACCACGATCAAGGATTACGGCTTCATGCTGCGCGGCGACCCGGTTTATGCACAGAAGGCTGCACAGGTTTCCGCCCTGGCCGTGGACGTAACCGAGTATCTGGCCAAGCTGGAATTAGCGCCGCCGGAGCGGCCCACCGGGCTTCGCGTCGCCTACCATTCCGCCTGCTCGCTGCAGCATGGCCAAAAAGTAGCGCGGGAGCCGAAAGAACTACTTTCCAAGATGGGCTTCGTAGTCAAAGATGTGCCGGAAGGACATTTGTGCTGTGGTTCGGCGGGGACCTACAACATCCTCGAGCCGCAACTGGCTGGGAGACTGAGAGAACGGAAAGTCGCTAACATCCAGAAGGTTATGCCTGATGTGATCGCGGCCGGAAATATCGGTTGCATCACGCAAATTGCCGCCGGCACGGCCATTCCGGTTGTCCATACGGTCGAATTAATCGACTGGGCGACCGGTGGCCCGATGCCGGAGAACCTTAAGGGGTTGAAGGTTGCGCCGGCTAAATTGACCGAGCCGGCGGTCTGATAAAAGGTGCGAACCGATCGGAGGACGATCATGGCGAAGAAATCGAAGAAGAAGTCGAAGTCGAAAAAGAAGACCAAGAAGGCAAAACCGGCGAGCAAGAAAAAGCTGAAAACGTCGGCGAAGAAAAAGCCTGCGAAGAAGAAAGCCAAGGCGAAGAAGCCGGCGGCAAAGGCTGCGGCAAAGCCCGCTCCGAAGCCGGCGATGGCGCCGATGATGCCGCGTCCCGCTGCGCCGCCGCCGCGTCCGGCAGCTCCGATGAGCCCGCCGCCGCGTCCGACGCCGGCCCCGATGCCGTCGAGCAATTTCGGCTCGATGCCGCCGCGGCCTGCAACGCCGCCGATGCCGCCGCGTCCGGCGACCCCGCCGTCATCGACGCCAAGCAGCAATCCGGCGCCGGGCGGTTATCGTCCGTACACGCCGCCCGGAAGCAAGCCGGACGGGGACAACAATCATTAAAGCCAAGCGCAAGCGGGCGGCCGTGAAGAAAGCGGCCGCCCGTAATATTTCCGGCAAGACCAAGCGAAAAGTCAGCGCGAAGCGTTCAGCGCCGCGCCGCAAACCAAGCAGCAAGCCGGGCAAACTCGCGTCAGCGGTGCCGGGCGTCGTTATCACGGGCAAGATGGGTCCGCGCTACGCGGAAGTTCTCACCCCCGCGGCGCTCTCGTTTCTCGCCGAACTTCATCGCAAATTCGACCGCCAGCGCCAGGACCTGCTCGCCGCCCGCGTCGTACAGCAGAAGAATTACGACGCCGGCGCGTTGCCGGATTTTCCCGCTGAGACGAAACAGATCCGCGATGACGAGAGCTGGAAGGTTGCGCCGATCCCGAAAGACCTGCTCGACCGCCGCGTCGAGATCACCGGGCCGGTCGACCGCAAGATGGTCGTCAACGCGCTTAATTCCGGCGCGACCGACTACATGGCCGATTTCGAGGACGCTAATTCGCCGACCTGGGCGAACAACATCGAAGGCCAGATTAATCTCAAAGACCGCTGGGCCGGCAAGATCGACTTCACCGATCCGCGCACGAAGAAGCGCTACAGGATCGGTCCCAAACCGGCGGTGATGATCGTGCGCCCGCGCGGCTGGCATCTCGACGAGGCGCACATGACCGTCGACGGCAAGCCGGTCTCCGGCGCGCTGTTCGATTTCGGCCTGTATTTCTTCCACAATGCCAAGGCGCAGATCGCGCAAGGCACCGGGCCCTATTTCTATTTGCCCAAGCTCGAGGCGCATCTAGAAGCGCGGCTGTGGAACGACGTATTCGTCTTCGCGCAGAACAAGCTCGGCCTCGCGCGCGGCACCATCAAGGCGACGGTATTGATCGAGACGCTGCCGGCGGCCTTCGAGATGGAGGAAATCCTCTACGAGATGCGCGACCACATCACCGGGCTCAACGCCGGGCGCTGGGATTTCATTTTCTCCTTCATCAAAAAATTCGCCAAGAACCCGAACTACGTGCTGCCCGACCGCAGCCAGGTGGTGATGGGCGAAGCGTTCCTCGGCGCCTACGCGGCGCTGCTAGTGCGCACCTGCCACCATCGCGGCGCTTTCGCGATGGGCGGCATGGCTGCGCAAATCCCGATCAAGAACGATCCGCAAGCCAACGCCGCTGCTTTCGCCAAGGTGAAGCTCGACAAGGAGCGCGAGGTGCGCGACGGCTATGACGGCACCTGGGTGGCGCATCCCGATCTGGTGCCGGTCGCCAAGGAAGTGTTCGACCGCATGATGCCGAAGCCGAACCAGCTCGACCGCGTGCGCCTGCATGTGCGCGTGCTGCGCGACGAGCTTTTGAAAATCCACGCGGGAAGCAAAACCGAGGAAGGCTTCCGCCTGAACATCCGCGTCGGCGTGCAATACATCGAGGCTTGGCTGCGCGGCCGCGGCGCGGTTCCCATTTACAATCTGATGGAAGACGCGGCGACGGCGGAAATCTCGCGCGCGCAAATCTGGCAATGGCTCAAATACGGCGCCGTGCTGGAAAACGGCGTGAAGGTGACGCCGGCCTTCTTCGAGCGCGCGCTCAAGGAAGAAATGAATGCCGTGAAAAAGGAAATCGGCGCGGGCAACTATGCGAAAGGCCGGTTCCCGGAAGCGATCAAATTGTTCAGTGACCTTTCTCTCGGCAAGGAGTTCGCCGACTTCCTCACGATTCCGGCCTATAAACTGATTGCCTGAACCGCCTCGCGCGCCGGCATTAACCTGCGCTTAACGAACAACCCTCCGCGCCGGCATAAAGCAATTGATTACCTTGAGCCCGCTACTATCGCGCCTGTTCGACCCGGCAGGCGCGCATGGACACCATTCTCAACGGCCTTCGCAGAAATTTCGACCATCTTTATGACGTGCTGTTCTCGGCCGGCTCGCAATTCTCGCTGACCTCGCTCGGCTGCGCTCTCGTGATCGCGGCCGCTGTTCTGATCTACCGGCGCAGGCGCAAAGGCCGCAGCATCCGCGTGCGAGTGCTGGTCCGCGCGCTGTTTCCCCGCCGCATCGTGCGCAGCCCGTCCACCGTCGCCGACGCCGGCTATTTCCTGTTCAACACCTTCGTCTATGCCGGCATCTTCGGCATGGCGGCGGTCTCGTATCAGTTCCTCACCAACGCCGTGATCGGCGGCATGGTGTTCGCGTTCGGCCAGCCAACGCCCCCGGCGTTACCCGAATACGCCTCGCGCTCGATCATCACGACGATGCTGTTTCTCGCCTACGAGTTCGGCTACTGGTTCGACCACTATCTCAAGCACCGCATTCCGGCGTTGTGGGAGCTGCACAAGGTGCATCACACCGCCGAGGTGCTCAGCCCGCTCACGACGTTCCGCATGCATCCGCTCGACACGTTCATCTTCGGCAATATCCTGGCGGTGACGGCGGCACTCACCAACGGCATCGCCAGCTACATGTTCGGCGACACGACGTATCAATATGCGCTGTCGGGCAACAACATCATCCTCGTCGCGTTCATCCACATTTACGTCCATCTGCAACACAGCCACATGTGGATCGCGTTCCGCGGCGTGCTCGGGCGCATCTTCATCAGCCCGGCACATCATCAGGTTCATCACTCGACCAACCCGATTCACTTCAACAAGAATCTCGGAAGCTGCCTGGCGATCTGGGATTGGCTGTTCGGCACGCTGCACGTGCCCAGCAAACAACCGGAAAAACTGACTTTCGGCGTCGAGCCGGCTTACGCGGACGCGCACACCATCACCGGCGAGTTCCTCTCGCCGATGGGGCGAGCTTTCAAGGCCGTAGCCGGAACGATTTCGCGGCGTCCTCCGAAATTAGCCGCCGCTCCCGCGGTGAGTGGCGAAGGAAGATAGACGCGCCATTGCACTCGCCCACTTCTTTTCGCATCAGCGAAGCGATCATTTGAGTTCCGCCGCGACCCGGATTGCATCGCCATGACGGGGCGAATACCATCGGCAATCGCAGAAGGATGGCCGCAGGCGGCCCTCTCTCCTTCTTCATCTCATCAATACGGAGCAGGTTAGGTTATGGCGTACAAAATCATGATTATGGGCGCGGCCTACGGCTCGCTGCTGGCTTCCAAGATGTTGTTCGGCGGCCACAAGATTCATCACATCTGCCTGCCTGCCGAAGCCGACCTGATCAACGCCGAAGGGTTCCGCGTACGCCTGCCGGTGAAGGGCCGCAAGGATCCGGTATTGCTCGAGTCCACCAAGCTTCCTGGCAAGGTGACCGCGGGCGGCGCGCAGGGCGTCAACCCTGCCGACTACGACCTCATCGGCCTCGCGATGCAGGAGCCGCAGTACCGCTCGCCCGGCGTGCGCGAACTGCTCGATGCCGTAGCGAAGTCGCGCGTGCCCTGCATGTCGATCATGAACATGCCGCCGTTGCCTTACGTGAAACGCATTCCCGGCTTGAACTACGAAGCGCTCAAGCCTGCCTACACCGATCCGAGCGTGTGGGACAATTTCGACCCCAGCTGCCTCACGCTGTGCAGCCCCGATCCGCAGGCGATCCGCCCGCCGGACGAGAAGGTCAATTTCTTGCAAGTCACGCTCCCGACCAACTTCAAGGTGGCGAAGTTCGACAACGACAAGGGCACGGCTATTTTGCGCCAGCTTGAGAAGGAGATCGATGCGATACGCTTCGATCCGGGCGACGGCACCAAGATCGAGCTTCCGGTGAAGCTGCGCGTCCACGATTCCATCTTCGTGCCACTCGCCAAGTGGTCGATGCTGCTTGCCGGCAATTACCGCTGCATCACCAAGGACGGCATGCGGACCGCGCAAGAGGCGGTGCATTCCAACCTTGAGGAGTCGAAGTCGGTCTACAACTTCGTCTTCGATCTGTGCGTAAAGCTCGGAGCTTCACCGTCCGACCTGGTGCCGTTCGAGAAATACGCCGCTGCGGCGCAGAGCCTGTCGCGCCCGGCTTCCGCCGCCCGCGCGCTGCAAAACGGCGCGCCGAACATCGAGCGGGCCGATAAGCTGGTTCAGCTCATCGCCAAGCAGAAGGGCCTGAGCCATCCGGCGATCGACGCCCAGGTGGCGCTGGTCGATGCCCGACTTGAGGCCAATCGCGCAGCGGCGGCCAAAAAGGCGTCCTAAAGACCGCGTCCTGACGGCCGGAACGGTCTCCGGCTGTGCTCCCGGCCCCCCGATTCTGTGCGATGGCTCGCTATTTCAGGCGCCATTGCCCGTTGCGGGAGTCCTGGAGGGCCAGATTTATCCACAGAGATGGGGGTTGCGAGGGCCTGAATCGTCAAAAAAGGGAATTTTCAACCCGTCATCTGTGGCTTGCCTGCAACAGCACAACTCTTTCTGTCGATGACTCCCTGAATCGCCTAAAAAGGCAGCATTTGCCATCGTTTTCGCCTTGCTGCGGGGCTTCGTCACAGGTGTAAATTCGACCTTAACGCGCGTCCTGTGGCGTACGGGTCGATCGCAGCCGGATGATTAGTACGCATGGTGACGGGCGCAAAGTATCGGCTGTAAAGTCCGATCGAACCGAAAAGGGGCAGGGTCAAGAGCTATCGCCTAAAGTTGGTGACGGCCTGATCTTTTAGGCGGCGGTTTCGTCCTGAAGGTCGCTCGCCTTGGCGATGACCTCCAACCCGTTAGTGAACTTTACCCCCAGGATAAGTTTTGGCAAGAGTGCGTGGCCATCAAGGCGAC
>CAMDSH010000052.1 GCA_945907045.1 Rhizobium sp. Q54
TGTGGCAAGGATTTTACCATCACTTCTGGAACACTGTTCTCCAGCCACAAGCTCCCGCTGCGCTGCTATCTCGCCGCCATCGCAATCTTCTGCAACGAGGTCAAAGGCAAATCCGCTCTCGCACTCTCCCGCGATTTGAACGTCTCCTACAAGTGCGCGTTCGTCTTGCTGCACAAACTGCGCGAGGCGATGGCGGAGGAATTGAAGGGCCGCGTCATCGGCGGCAAAGGAAAAATCGCTGAGGTTGATGGCGGATATTTCGGCGGCTATTCCAAACCGGCGAACTTGAAAATCAATCGTCGCGACCGGCGCTTTGCAGAAAATCAGACTGGCAAGCGCCAGGTGGTTGTTGTCGTCCGCGAGCGCAACGGCAATTCACTCCCGGCGGTTTTCAAATCGGAAGCGCAGGCGGTTTCGTTTATTCAGTCGCACGTTGCGAAGGGAACGAAACTCAATGCGGACGAAGCGTCGTCATGGGACGCGCTGCATAGCCGCTTTGAAATGAAGCGTATCAACCATCAGGAAGCGTATTCGCTCGATGGTGCCTGCACGAACATGGCGGAAGAATTTTTCAGCCGCATGCGCCGCGCAGAGCTTGGTCACCATCACCACATCGCGGGAGCGTATCTGCTGCGCTACGCGCAAGAGGCGTCATGGCGCGAGGATAACCGCCGCGTCTCGAACGGCGATCAGGCCCAACGCGTTGCTGGCCACGCATTGAAGCGCGGCAAGTCCAACGAGTTCACCGGATACTGGCAACGTCACGAGGTTGAAAATGCCGCGCGCTGAGATAGCCACAAAACAAGCCAAGTTCACCCTAGAGAAGCTTCACGCCGAATTGGGCGGAAAAATCCTCGACAACAAAGCTGAAGCCAAACGGCTAACCACAGCCATGCTGCACGTCGAGGCCGTGCTCAAGATGCTCGTGCCGAACTATGATGTTCGCTCTATCGCCGTCCGGCGGCGGAAGCCCAATCCGTATTTTAAGCGCGGGACGGTCTGGCGGTCTGCGCTGGACGTGCTGAGGAAGGCGAACAGCCCACTCACCACAAACGAGATTGCCAGACGCATGTTGACGGCCAAGGGCGTCTTACAGCCGACGCCTTACGAGCGGCGTACTGTCGAAGGCGCCGTTAGCGGTTCCTTGTCGAGTCACAAGGGCGGCGCTGTCGTTGGTGAAGGGAAGCCAATGCGGTGGAATCTGGCCTAAGGAAAATGCCCAAAGGTTATCTGCATTTTCTCGCGCTCGATCAGCACTGACTTTTACAAAGTTCTCTTCCCGCCTCTGCCCCGGCTATACATGCAATTAGTCCGGCACCAGCGGTATTCGCTCCGCACCACACTAGAGCGCCAGCAGCTATGCCGTCACACCCAATTCTGCATGCGCCGCTAAATACACCGGCGAGCGGCTCCAAGTCCCCAAGAGGCATAAATATTGATCTGCTGTAGACCCCCACATTAGGGCTACCAATAATATAATCGTTCCGTTTTAGTATCCCAGAACGCCGCAATCCGGCGGTGATTTTTTGTTTGTCAGCGGGAGAGACAGCGTCCCACTGATCCTTATTGATTTTCACAGCAGCCGCGTGCGCCGTCGATCCCAAAGCCAAAATAAGTGGGATAAGCAGCATTCCAATTTTAATTTTCGACATGAAACAGCCCCCAAAGTTACACACATAACGGGCGCAACCAAATACTACTCTAGGGTGTATCAAATGAAGATGATACGGGGTACAATGCTCGCGCTGAGCGAACCTCAATTTGTGGCGTTTGCGCCCTAATACCGCGCGGGCCGACGTTCTCGGTGCGGATGAGACGCAGCCAATCCAGCCGCTGCTCGTCGGTTAGCCGAACGCCGTTGCTTTCGCCGTTCACGTCGTCCCCCGGCAAAGGGCGAGCATCGCCCAGAGCGCGGCGGTTCACAACAGCATGCAGCTTTAGGATTTAGCGCCGATCTTGCCTTCGGTTCCCGCCATCAGCCGCGCGATGTTGGCGCGATGCATGATCCACAGCAGCGCCGTGAGAAGCAGAAACAGCGCGGCCACCGGATGATCGCCTGCGGCCAGCAGGATCACCGGCATCGCGGCGCTGGCAATGAGCGCCGAGAGCGACGAGTAGCGGAACAGGGCGGCGGTGGCGAGCCAGATCGCGCCGAAGGCAAGCGCCATCGGCCACGCCAGGCCGAGCAGCACGCCGATATAGGTGGCGACGCCCTTGCCGCCTTTGAATTTCAGCCAGATAGGAAACAGGTGGCCGAGAAACGCGCCAAGCCCCGCGAGCGCGGCAAGATCGCGGCCATAAAGATAATTGACGATCAGAACGGCGGCGGTGCCCTTGAGCATGTCGCCGGCAAGCGTCGCGGCGGCGAGCGCCTTGTTGCCGGTGCGCAGCACATTGGTCGCGCCGATATTGCCGGAGCCGATGTTGCGGATGTCGGGGCCGCCGGAAAGCCGCGTGAGCACGAGCCCGAACGGAATCGAGCCGAGCAGATAGCCGATCACGAATGAGATCGCGTAGCTCATACGAACTCGTACACCGTGCGCCCGGCGACGATGGTGCGCACAACGCGGCCCATCATTTTCGCTTCGTCGAACGGCGTGTTCTTGCACTTCGATTTGAGTTCGGCGGGATCGAGCACCCACGGCATGTCGGTGTCGATCACGATCACGTCGGCCTGCGCGCCGCTTTTGAGCGAGCCGCCGGGCAGGCCAAGCAATTCGGCGGGCCGCGTCGACATCGCGCGCAAAAGCTTGATGAGATCGAGTTCGCCGCTGTGGACGAGGCGTAAGCCGGCGGTGAGCATGGTCTCGAGCCCGATTGCACCGGGCGCGGCTTCGGCGAACGGCAGCCGTTTGGTTTCGACGTCCTGCGGGTTGTGATCGGACATAATGACATCGACCAGACCTTCACCGAGTGCGGCGACCAACGCCTTGCGATCATCTTCGGCTCGTAAAGGCGGCGCGACCTTCAAGAAGGTGCGGTAAGGCCCGATGTCGATTTCGTTCAATGTCGCGTGGTTGATCGAGGCGGACGCGGTGACGTTATATCCGGCGTCCTTGGCGCGGCGCAGCACCTCGATAGATTCCGCGCAGGTGATGGAAGCGGCGTGATAGCGCCCGCCGGTGAGCGCGACGAGCCGCAGGTCGCGCTCCAGCATCACCGTCTCGGCGGCTTTCGGAATACCGAGCAGGCCGAGGCGGGCGGCGAACTCGCCTTCGTTCATCACGCCATCGCCGACGAGATTGGGATCTTCGGTGTGGTGCACGATCAGTGCGTCGAAGTCGCGTGCGTATGTGAGCGCGCGGCGCATCACCTGCGCGTTGGTGACGCTCTTCTCGCCGTCAGTGAAGGCGACAGCGCCAGCGGCCTTGAGCAGGCCGATCTCGGTCATCTCCGCGCCTTCGAGGCCTTTGGTCAGTGCTGCCATCGGATGCACGTGCACGATGGCGGTGTCGCGCGCGCGGCGGAGCACGAAATCCACCGTCGCCGGATCGTCGATGGTGGGCGAGGTGTCGGGCTGGCAGATGATGGTGGTGACGCCGCCTGCCGCCGCAGCCTGGCTCGCGGAGGCGAGCGTCTCGCGGTGCCCGGCGCCGGGCTCGCCGATAAAGGCACGCATGTCCATGAGGCCGGGCGCGACCAGCTTGCCGCGGCAATCGACGACCTCGGTGCCTTCCGGCACACCGGCCGCGCCGATGCCGCGTTTGGCTTCGCGGATGGTGCCGTCGGCAATCAGCAGGTCGCCGGGAAAATCCAGATCGCGCGACGGATCGATGATGCGGGAGTTGGCGAGCAGGATCGGGCGGCGGTCGGACAACATCATGCGTTACGCGTTCGGCAAGTTGCGGGAAAGCGCTTCGAGCACCGCCATGCGCACGGCGACGCCCATTTCCACCTGTTCGCGGATCAGCGACTGCGCGCCGTCGGCGACGATGGTGTCGATCTCGACACCGCGGTTCATCGGACCCGGATGCATCACCAGCGCGTCAGGCTTGGCGTAAGCGAGTTTCTTCTCGTCCAGCCCGAAGTAGTGGAAATATTCCGACACCGACGGCACGTAGGAGCCGTTCATGCGCTCGCGTTGCAGGCGCAGCATCATCACGATGTCGGCGCCGGCGAGGCCTGCGCGCATGTCGCGCGCGACCTCGACGCCGAAGCGTTCGATGCCTGCGGGCAACAGCGTCGAGGGAGCGACCACGCGCACGCGCGCGCCGAGCGCATTGAGCAGGATGAAGTTCGAGCGCGCGACGCGCGAATGCATGATGTCGCCGCAGATCGCGACCGTGAGCCCTTCGATGCGGCCCTTGTTGCGGCGGATGGTGAGGGCGTCGAGCAGCGCCTGCGTCGGGTGTTCGTGCGCGCCGTCGCCGGCGTTGATCACCGAGCAATCGACCTTGTTCGCGAGCAGTTCGACCGCGCCGGACGCGTGGTGTCGCACGACCAGAATATCCGGGTGCATGGCGTTGAGCGTGATCGCGGTATCGACCAGCGTCTCGCCCTTGCGCATGGCGGACGCGCCGACCGACATGTTCATCACGTCGGCGCCGAGCCGCTTGCCCGCCAGCTCAAACGATGACTGCGTGCGCGTGGAAGCTTCGAAGAAGAGGTTGATCTGGGTGCGGCCGCGCAGCGACGTGCGCTTTTTCTCGACCTGCCGGTTGAGCGTGACGAATTCTTCGGAGAGGTCGAGGAGGCCGGTGATTTCCTCGCGCGATAAACCTTCGATCCCCAACAGGTGCGGCCGGTTGAGGACGAACGAGGATTTAGGCGCGATGTTCATTAAAGAAATGTCTATAGGCGCAAGTGCGGGTCCGGGCAAGGGCGCAGCGTGGTAGTCTTGTGGTTAACGCGGCTTTGAGTCGGCGAGGGTTCAAGTCCCCATGACGAGCCAACGTTCCAGCAGCACCGAAGTCACCAACCAGCCGCCGCCCTATGAGGATGTCGATCTGTTCTCAAGCGACGTGCCACTGGCCGAGGCGGTGAAGGCGAATGGCGGTGGGGCGGACGCAAAGGCGCTCGCGAACTTCGGCCGGCACTGGGGCACGGCGGCGATGTTCGCGCAGGCAAGAGCCGCCAACGACGATCCGCCGAGGCTCACGACCGTCAATGGCCGTCTCGACGTGGTGGAGTTCAATCCCGCCTATCACGCCTTCATGGCGGAGAGCGTTTCCGCCGGTCTTCACAATATGACCTGGAAGGCCGACGGCTCACGCGCCGCGCCGCCTTCCGAGGTTGAGCGCGCCGCGCGCTATTACATGGTCGCGCAGGTCGAAAACGGGCACATGTGCCCGATCACCATGACGCGCGCCGCCGTCGCTGCGCTCGCCGCCGAGCCCAAGCTGCTCGCAACGCTGATGCCGAAAATCGGTTCTCGCGCCTATGACCCAGGCTTCAAGCCGTGGAGCGAGAAATCCGGCATGACGCTCGGCATGGGCATGACCGAGAAGCAGGGCGGCACCGATGTGCGCGCCAACACGACGCGCGCGGAACCGGCGGGTGAGGGCTACCGCATCACCGGCCACAAATGGTTCATGTCGGCGCCGATGTGCGATGCGTTTCTGGTGCTCGCGCAGGCGCAAGGTGAATCAAGATTTGCCGGGCTCACCTGTTTCTTCATGCCGCGCTTTGACCCCGACGGGCGCGTCAACGGGCTGAATTTCCAAAAGCTCAAGGACAAGTTGGGAAACCGTTCGAACGCTTCTTCCGAAGTGGAGTTCGAGAATGCATTTGCCTTGCGCGTCGGCGAAGAGGGCAAAGGCATCCGCACCATCGTCGAGATGGTGCAGCTCACGCGGCTCGATTGCGCCATCTCGTCCGCCGGTATGATGCGGATGGCGCTGGCACAAGCCGTACACCATGCGCGCCATCGCACGGTGTTTCAGAAGAAGCTTGCCGATCAGCCGATGATGGGCAGCGTGCTTGCCGACATGGCGCTCGAAGTCGAGGGCGCGCTCGCGCTGGTGATGCGGCTCGCACGTGCTTTCGACCGGGCAGCGAACGACCCGGCAGAAGCGGCCTACGCGCGGTTGTTCACGTCCGTCATCAAATACTGGGTGTGCAAGCGTGCGCCGCCGTTCGTCTACGAGGCGATGGAGTGCCTCGGCGGCAATGGCTACGTCGAGGACAGCCGCCTGCCGCGGCTGTACCGCGAGGCGCCGGTCAACGCGATCTGGGAAGGCTCCGGCAATGTGATGTGCCTCGACGTGCTGCGCGTGCTGGCGCGCGATGGCGAGGTGGCGCGGGCGGCGATCGCACAGCTTGTCAGCGAAGCGGACGGCTTGCCGGGTATTGCCGAGACTGCAATTTCCATTCGCGATCTGCTCACCGGCGCGCAGGCGGAAAACCACGCGCGTTTGGCGGTGGAAAAACTGGCTCACCTCGCCGCTGTGGCGGCGCTGCGCAATAGCGCGCCGCCGCTCGCCGTTGAAGCTTACGCGCGAACGCGGCTTGCGGGTCCGCGCGGCGCCACCTTCGGCGCTGCATTGATCGATAGCCGCGAAACCGCGGCGCTGCTCGATCGCGCGCTGCCAAGCTGAAGGCACTGGAACCAATAAGGCCCTTCTGTGTTGTCTGGATGAACTCCCGGTGGCCCCGCCACCGCGGGTGCGCTCGCAATCAGCGAGCAGCAATCGGAACAACGCCCTGCGACGATTACTCAAGGGCAACAAGGAGAGCGTCCATGAAAACGATCGTGAAATATTCGGTGGCTGTCGCCCTCGCAGGTGCACTGGCTGCTTCCGCCATCACTCCGGGTGAAGCCCGTAACGGGCGCAACACGGCGGCGGCGATTGGTCTTGGGGCCGGCGTGCTGATCGGCGCGGCGGCGGCCAATGCCAACAACGGCTATTACTACGGCCCGGGTTATTACAATTCGGGTTATTACGGCCCGGCCTATTACGGTCCGGGGCCTTACGCTGAGGACCGGGTCTATGTCGAACCCGCTCCGGTCTATTACGCCGATCCGGGTTACGGCCGGCGCGGTTGCTGGGTTCCGACTGACGATAGCAAGGGCGTCGGGTACTACGGCTCTTGCCGTGCCCCGGGCGCGCGCGCCGTCAAGTAATCCTCAACCTGTATAACGAACATCAAGGGCGGGCCTTCGGGTCCGCCCTTTTCTTTTTGGCTTAAGTGGTCAGCCTCGACAGCCGGTCGAGCGCGCCTTGCAAAATGTAAACCGCGGCGTGTTCATCGATCACCGCCGCGCGTTTCTTGCGGCTGACATCGGCGGCAATCAGCTCGCGCTCGACAGCGGCGGTGGAGAGCCGTTCGTCCCACAGCGCGATCGGCAATTCGGTCAGCTTTGCAAAGTTGCGCGCGAAGGCGCGGGTCGCCTGCGCGCGCGGGCCTTCCGAACCGTCCATGTTGATCGGCAGCCCAAGCACAAATCCCGTGGTGCCGCGCTCGGCCGCCAGCGCCAGCAACCTGGCTGCGTCGGATTTGAAATTCTTGCGCGCGATAGTCTCGACGCCGGTTGCCAATTTACGGTCGGGATCGGACGCCGCCACCCCGATGGTCTTGGTGCCGAGATCGAGGCCGATCAGGCCCCCGCGCGCGGGCAGATGTTCGGCAGCTTCAATCAGGGGCAGGATCACACCCATCGGCGAGCCGTAGCATGCGCGGAGCAACCGGCCAATGCCGGGAATTTGGCCGTGAACTTCTGTGCGCCATCCGCTTGATGCCGCTTGCATCCGGGCAGAATTGGAATTCACATAGGCAAGGATTTGGGCGGGGAAGCGATGATGAGCGTGAGCAGCGTCAAACGGGTCAAAGCCGACATCGACATGCGCGCGTTCGCCAAGAAGGCCGGGGCGACGGTCAAGGTGCCGGCAGGCGACATCATCTTCAACCGGGGCGACACCGGCCCGTGCATGTTCATCGTGCAATCCGGCAGCGTCGAGATGCTGATCGGCGACAAGGTGATCGAGACCGTGGGGCCCAACGAGGCCATCGGCTTTATGTCGATGATCGACGATCAGCCGCGCTCCTCCACCGCGCGCGCCAAGGAAGCCTGCGAGCTTTCCCAGATCGATGCGCGCACCTTCCGTTTCATGGTCGACGAGGTGCCGAATTTCGCCAGCTACATCATGGGCGTGCTGGCGAGGCGCATCCGCGGCATGGGCCAAACAATGAAGTAGCGTTTGCGATGAAATAGCGCGTTTTGCGGCCAATTTGCGCGGCAATGTTGCCGGGCAATTCGCCGCTCTGCTATACGCCGCTGGCACGCCGCTTCCCGCGAGGCCCTTCATGTCCGTCGATGCCGACACTGTCCGCCGCATCGCGCACCTTGCGCGCATTGCTGTCGCCGACGGTGAAGTCGAGCACTTGCGCGGCGAGATCAATGCCATTCTCGCTTTCGTCGAACAGCTCTCGGAAGTGAACGTCGATGGCATCGAGCCGATGACCTCGGTGACGCCAATGGCCATGAAGAAGCGGCCCGATGTGGTCACCGACGGGGCCAATGCGGACGCCGTCCTAAAAAATGCACCGGCGGCGGAGGATCACTTCTTCGCAGTTCCCAAGGTGGTCGAGTAGGCGATGGCCGAACTCACCGCACTCACCATTGCCGAAGCTCGCGACGGGCTGAAGAAAAAATCCTTCAGCGCGGCGGAGCTTGCCGATGCGCATCTTGCTGCGATGGAGAAGGCGCGCGCGCTCAATGCCTATGTGCAGGAGACGCCGGAGCGCGCACATGCGATGGCGAAAGCTTCCGACGCGCGCATCGCCACGGGCAAAGCCGGTGCGCTCGAAGGCATTCCGCTCGCCATCAAGGACATGTTCTGCACCGAGGGTGTGCGCACCACGGCGAGCAGCCGGATCCTGGAGAACTTCGTCCCGACCTATGAATCCACGGTCAGCGCGCAGCTCTGGCGCGACGGCGCGGTGCTGCTGGGAAAGACAAATAACGATGAATTTGCAATGGGTTCGTCGAACGAGACGTCCTATTTCGGGCCCGTGACATCGCCCTGGCGGCGCAAGGGCGCCAACACGAAACTGGTGCCGGGCGGCTCATCCGGCGGCTCGGCGGCGGCGGTGGCGGCGAACCTCGCGCTGGGCGCGACCGGCACCGACACGGGTGGTTCCATCCGTCAGCCGGCGGCGTTCACCGGCACTGTCGGCATTAAGCCGACTTACGGGCGCTGTTCGCGCTGGGGCATCGTCGCGTTCGCGTCTTCGCTCGATCAGGCCGGACCGTTCGCCAAGACCACGCGCGACGCAGCGATCTTGTTGCGCTCGATGGCCGGCCACGATCCGAAGGACACCACTTCGGTGGATCGCGCGGTGCCGGATTACGAAGCGGCGGTCGGCAAATCCGTCAAGGGCATGAAGATCGGAATTCCCAAGGAATACCGCGTCGATGGCATGCCGCCCGAGATCGAAAAGATGTGGGAGCAGGGCGCGAGTTGGCTCAAGGCCGCCGGCGCCGAGATCGTCGAGGTGTCGCTGCCGCACACGAAATACGCGCTGCCGGCGTATTACATCGTCAACCCGGCAGAGGCTTCGTCCAATCTCGCGCGCTATGACGGCGTGCGTTATGGCCTGCGCGTTCCGGGCCGCGACGTGATCGAGATGTACGAAAAAACCCGCGCCGAGGGCTTCGGCCCGGAGGTGCGCCGCAGGGTGATGATCGGCACTTATGTTCTTTCGGCGGGATATTATGACGCTTACTACCTGCGCGCGCAGAAGGTACGCACCCTCATCAAGAAGGATTTCGAGGACTGCTTCAAAGCGGGGGTCCACGCGATGCTGACCCCGGCGACGCCGTCGGCGGCTTTCGGCATCGGCGAGAAGGGCAAGGCCGATCCGGTCGAAATGTACCTCAACGACGTGTTCACTGTGACGGTGAACATGGCCGGATTGCCGGGGATCGTGGTTCCGGCGGGGCTGGACGGGCAGGGACTGCCGCTCGGACTGCAGCTGATAGGCCGGCCTTTCGATGAAGAGGCCATATTTTCATTAGGTGAAATAATTGAGAAGGCAGCAGGCCGGTTTTCGGCTCCGAAATGGTGGTAGCGGTACATACACTAAGTTATTGATATTATTGATATATTTATAGTACATAAAAGTACATAGTTGCGGATATTTAGTACATGTGATATATATATGTACAACGTAATGCGTGATGGCGTGAGCGTTGTATGGCTAGTAAATACAAGGAGTTAGGTTACTTTCTTCGCACTCAGGTGGATAATCCTGTTGCGATGACCTTCGAGCAGATCGAAGGCTTGGTCGGACCGCTCCCCCCCTCCCATCGATATCGAGCCTGGTGGAGCAACAACGCCACCAACAGCGTCATGACCAAGGTCTGGCGGGACGCCGGATTCCGCAGCGAACAGGTCGATTTGCCGGGCCGAAAGCTGGTTTTTCGCCGTTTACCGCCCCCGGCGGCGCCTTCCGAGGTTTTGCAGCCCATTTCCCGGCCCAGCAGGGCCTTTGCCGCCGCTCAGGCGCCGCTGGAGGCCGTTCCCGACGACTTCGGGGACGAAGCCGCCAGTTTGGTCCCGGCCTCGCCAGAACCCCCTCCAGAACTGCAGCTTAGGTCCCATTCGGGGGTATCGGCTCCGCCGATGGGGGCCTTGGCTTCCCGGATGGCTGTTTTACGTGAAACGGCCAAGATCGCAGGTTTTGCACCTTCGGCCCCTGAACCCAAGGTTGTGGCGGCCGCAATACCTGCGATATCGGCTGAAACCGGAAAGGCTGCGGCCATCTCGGCGCGGCATCCGCAGTTCGGCGCGCTCAAGGGTCTCATCCGCGTCACGCCCGGCGCCGAACTCGTGCAACCGGCCGATCCCGAATGGGGCGAGAGGCTCTGAACATGCCGACAGTCTCATCATCGCCGCTGCTGCTCGACACCTGCGCCGCGATCTGGCTGGCGGAAGGCGAGACGCTTTCGCCCGAGGCGACACAAATTTTCGACACCGTGTACGAGAAGGCGACGCCGGTTTACGTCTCGCCGATCACCGCGTGGGAAATCGGCCGGCTGGTGACGCGCGGACGTCTGCGGCTGCTGATCAAGCCGGAGCTCTGGCTGCAGCGTCTGGTCGAGGTGCTGAATTTCCGCATCGCCGGGATGCCGCCGGAGATTCTGTTCTCGGCGTCGTTTCTGCCCGGCACGCCGCCGCGCGATTCCACCGACCGCATCATGGCGGCGACGGCGCGCGAATACGGTTACGTCCTGGTCACGCGCGAGCGCAGCCTGCTCGACTACGCCAACCAGGGATACATCCAGGCTCTGGAGTGCTGACAGGTTTGCAGCGTGCGCCGGGCGGCGCGAGTTTTTGAAAACTAATCCGCCAATTTGAAATTCTAGTTCGACGACGGCGCGGTTTCCGACGCGATCGGCGGCAGATCGTCGTCGCCGGAAATCACTTTCTTGCCGCCAAGTTCGCCGCCGCTGAGGATGAAAACGACGGCCGCGATCGCGACGATGCCGCCGACAAGGAGACCGAAGGTGCCGTGGTTCTTGTCAGTCATGGAATGCTCCGCTCTTCGGTGACAACGCAGGGTCTTTGCCGTTGGTTCCTGCACTGCACCATTCGCAAATAGCCAGATTCCAATCTATTGCGACGAGAAAAAGGCCGCGCCCGGAAATTCAATGAAGCGAATGTGATTTTCCGGCCACACCGACTCTGCATACTCTGATACCGGCCCGGGGGGAGCTGCAGTGTCGAGCGACGCGACGAGAGCAATCGTCAACGAACTCTACGACGCCTATGAGCGCCGAGATTTCGACCGCGTGGCTTCGCTCATTCACGATGACATCGACTGGGTAATTTATGGCCCGGTGGAAATCTTCCCCTTCGCGGGTGCACGGCAGGGGCGCGTCGCCGTGCTGGAAGCGCTCGGCAAGATCGCCGAGCAATACACGCTTGAGCGCTACAAGCGGGAGATATTGCTCGCCGACGGCGACCGCGCGGCGGTGATGTCGGACGTGAGCTTCAAGCAGCGCGCGACCAATCGCACGCTCCGCTTTCGCCTCGCGAATTTTCTACGCT
>CAMDSH010000053.1 GCA_945907045.1 Rhizobium sp. Q54
GCGCAATGTCGGCGTTCCGATTATTGCGTTCTCGACCGACGTCAACGTGGCGTCGCGCGGCATTTATCTTTTGAGTTTTCTGCCCGAATCCGACGTGAGCCGGATCGTCGATTACGCGGTTGCCAACGGCAAGCGTTCGTTCGCGGCATTGGTTCCCGACAATGCCTATGGCGCCGTGATGGAAGCAGCGTTCCAGCAGGCGGTGGCGCGCAAGGGCGGGCGTGTCATTGCGCTTGAGCGCTATCCGCTCGATCCGGCCAAGATGCTGGAGCCCGCGCGGCGTGTCGCGCTGTCGGGCAACCGCGTCGACGCGATTTTCATCGCCGATGGCGCGGATGCGGTACCGCAGATTGTGCAGACGCTGGTGAGTAGCGGCGTGAACCTGAAGAAAGTGCAATTGCTCGGTACCGGATTGTGGGACGACCCGCGCATCTTCTCCAACATTCTGCTGCAAGGCGGGTGGTTCGCCGCGCCGGATGGCAACGGCTATCGCAATTTCGCGACGCGTTATCGCACCAAGTATGGCCAGGACCCGGTACGCACCGCGACGCTGGCATATGACGCGGTCGCGCTGGTTGCCGCATTAGTGAAGACGCAAGGCGAGCGGCGCTTCTCCGAAGAAGTGCTGACCAATCCGTCCGGTTTTGCCGGCATCGACGGCGTGTTTCGCTTTCGTAACGACGGCACCAGCGAACGCGGCCTTTCGGTCATGCGCGTGACGCCGCAAGGCGGGCAGGTGATCGGTCCCGCTCCGCGCGCGTTTTCGCCTTCGGGCACTTAAAGATTTGATTGTTTCCGCTCGTCCCCGCGAAAGCGGGGGACCCAGACTTATTGCGCTGGATTCCCGCTTGCGCGGGAATGAGCGGGAGAAAAACTCTTAGGCCGCGAGATCGGCGACGACGGCGTCGAGCACCGGGAAACCGGATTGCGTCACGCGCAAGCGTCCATTCGCGGTGGTCTCCACCGCGCCTTCCGCGCTCAGAACTGAAATGCGCTTTGGGTCGAGCGGGCGCCCGGCGAGCGCCGTATAGCGCTGCGGATCGATGCCTTCGGCGAGACGAAGTCCCATCAGCAGAAACTCATCGGCGTGTTCGCCGGAGGTAAGCTTCTCGTCGGTGACGAGGCCGTGGCCCAATGCCTCCACGCGCATCAGCCAGGTTTCAGGCCGCCGCTCGGTCGCGGTGGCGAAACGCCGCCCGTCGATGTCGAGGCGTCCATGCGCGCCGGGTCCGACGCCGGCATATTCATGCGCGCGCCAGTACACAAGATTGTGCCGGCACTCGGAACCGGGCCGCGCGTGGTTGGAAATCTCGTAGGCGGGAAGTCCCGCCGCCGAGCAAATTTCCTGCGTGGTATCGTAGAGCACGCGCGCGGTGTCGTTGTCGGGAATGACGAGCTTGCCGGCGCTGTGCAGCACATGAAACGGCGTGTCGGGTTCGATGGTGAGTTGATAGAGCGAGAGATGCTCGGCAGCTTCCGCGATGGCGCGCTTGAGCTCGGTAGCCCAGGCTTCTGGCGTTTGCTTTGGCCGCGCATAAATCAGATCGAACGAATAACGATCGAAAATCGAGCGCGCGACCGCGACCGCGTCGAGCGCTTCCTGCGCGGTATGCAGGCGGCCCAGCGCTTTCAGCGATGCGTCGTCGAGCGCCTGCACGCCAAGCGAAACGCGATTGACGCCGGCCGCGCGATAGCCGCGAAAGCGCGTGGAATCGACGCTGGTCGGATTGGCTTCCAGCGTCACTTCAACGTTGGGCGCGACGGTCCAGTGTTTCGCGATGGTGTCGAGAATGGTTTCCAGCGTCGATGGCTGCATCAACGACGGCGTGCCACCGCCGAAAAAGATAGTCGAGACCGTGCGTCCGGGCGTGCGCGCCGCCGCCGCCGCGATTTCGACCGCGAACGCGCGGGCGTAGCGCGCCTCATCAATGGCGCCGTGACGGACATGGCTGTTGAAGTCGCAGTACGGACACTTCGACAGGCAAAACGGCCAGTGAACGTAAACGCCGAAATCTTGTGCGGGCTCACCGCTCAAGGCACGCCTCCGCAAGCTTGAGGAAGGCGCGCGCGCGGTGCGACAGGCCCGTACCTTTCGGCGGCAATCCGTGTTTTTCGTCCGAACTCATTTCGCCGAACGTAGCCTGAAAGCCGTCCGGCAGGAACAACGGATCGTAGCCGAACCCTTTTGTTCCGCGCGGGGGCCACACGATTATTCCGTGCACCTGCGCCTCGAATTCCTCCAGATGGCCGTCCGGCCATGCAACGCACAGCGCCGAGACGAAATGCGCGCGCCGCTGCTCGGGCGTTCGCGCGTCTTGTTTGATGAGCAGCGTTTGAATCGTGTTCATCGCGCCGCGAAAATCTTTATCATGTCCCGCCCAGCGCGCGGAATGGATGCCGGGCTCGCCGTTAAGCGCATCGACAGCGAGGCCGGAGTCATCGGCGAAAGCGGGAAGCCGCGTTGCCTTGGCGGCGGCGCGCGCCTTGATACGTGCATTGGCGGCGAAAGTTTTTCCGGTCTCTTCCGGTTCGGATAATTTTAATTCGGCCGCCGAATTCGCTTCGATGCCGTAAGGCGAAAGCAGTTCGCGCATTTCGGCGAGCTTGCCCGGATTATGCGTCGCGATCACGACGCGGCCACTCAGACGGCGATGTTTCGCCTGCGAGGCCTGAGCGCTCACGTCACCGCCATTTTTTGCAAATCCACAAGCTTGCCGATGCCCTTGCGCGCGAGCGCCAGCAATTCGAGAAACTGCGCTTCGGTGAACGGCGTTTTTTCCGCGGTGCCTTGAATCTCGACGATGTTGCCGGCGCCGGTCATGACGAAATTTGCGTCGGTGTCGGCTTCCGAATCTTCGGCGTAGTCGAGATCGAGCACCGGCGTGCCTTTGCAGATGCCGCAGGAGATGGCCGCGATGTGATCGCGCAGCACGGGCGCGCGGATCATGTCGCGCGTCTTCATCCAGGTGAGGCAATCGGAGAGCGCGACCCATGCGCCGGTGATGGCGGCGGTGCGGGTGCCGCCGTCGGCCTGGATGACGTCGCAATCGACCGTGATCTGCCGCTCGCCGAGGGCTGGCAGATCGAGGACAGAGCGCAACGAGCGGCCGATCAGCCGCTGGATTTCGATGGTGCGGCCTTGCTGTTTGCCGGCGGAGGCTTCGCGCCGGGTGCGCTCGTTCGTTGCGCGCGGCAGCATGCCGTATTCGGCGGTGACCCAGCCGCGCCCCTGGCCCTTGAGCCATGGCGGCAGCCGTTCTTCCAGCGAGGCGGTGACGAGTACATGGGTATCGCCGAATTTCACGAAACAGGAGCCTTCGGCGTATTTGACCACGCCTCGCTCCAGCGATACTGCGCGCAACTCGTCGGACGCTCGGCGGCTTGGCCGCATTGGCAATTCCTTCCGCAAAACGGCGAATAATTAATCTCAATAGGCTTTTAGGTGCCGCCGCCGGTGCCGACAAGCTTGAATAAGCCTGCCCGGATGGTCAATTCTGGGGTCAGCCGCAGGAGTAGTTATTGGCGTCCCACGATATCCCGATCGGCGCGACACAAGTGAGCCTGGCGGCGCTTAACGAGCGCTCGCGGGAGATCTTCCGTCAGATCGTGGAGAGCTACATGGCGACCGGCGAACCGGTCGGCTCGCGCAATCTTGCGCGGCTGCTGCCGATGACGCTCTCGCCGGCGTCGGTGCGCAACGTGATGTCGGACCTCGAGCAGCTCGGGCTTATTTACGCGCCGCACACTTCGGCTGGAAGATTGCCGACCGAACTCGGTCTTCGTTTCTTTGTCGATGCGCTGATGCAGATCGGCGATCTCACCGAAGGCGACCGCCGCTCGATCGACGCGCAGGTCGCCGCCGCCGGCAGCGCCAAATCGGTGGAGGCGGTGCTGACCGAAGCGTCCACCATGCTCTCAGGTTTGACGCGTTCCGCCGGCGTCGTGCTCACCACCAAATCGAACGTGCGTCTCAAGCACATTGAGTTCGTGCGGCTGGAGCCGGAACGCGCGCTCGCTGTACTGGTGGCGGAAGACGGGCAGGTGGAAAACCGCGTGCTCAACGTGCCGGCGGGATTGCCGACCTCGGCGCTGGTCGAGGCGGGCAACTTTCTCAATTCGAGTATCCGCGGCAAGACGCTGGCGGACGTGAAAGCCGATGTCGAGCGCGCGCTGGAGGCGGGCAAGGCCGCGCTCGATCAACTGACGCAAAAGGTCATCTCCGCCGGGCTGGCGAGCTGGTCGGGCGGCGACAGTGACGACCGCAAACTGATCGTGCGCGGCCACGCCAATCTGCTCGACGATCTGCACGCGATGGAGGATCTGGAACGGGTGCGCTCGCTGTTCGACGCGCTGGAGACCAAGCGCGGCGTGGTCGATCTCCTCGGCCGCGCGGAACTGGCCGAAGGGGTGCGAATTTTCATCGGCTCGGAGAACAAGCTGTTTTCGCTCTCCGGTTCCTCCACCATCATCTCGCCCTATCGCGACAGCACCGGGCGCATCGTTGGCGTCATTGGCGTCATCGGCCCCACACGCCTGAATTACGCGCGCGTCATCCCGATGGTGGACTACACCGCCAAGGTGGTAAGCCGTCTGCTTGGGACCTAAGCAATTCGGGACTTGAGCGATTTGATCTCTGGCGCTTGATTTTTGCCGCCTGAACGCTGATATCCCGTGCATTAACCGGAATACGGATCAGAACAATGACGGACACGACTTCCGGCAACGACGCGGCTGAGAGCAAGACTGAAAGCAAGGTTTCCGAGGGTAAAGCGGCTGCGGCCGCTCCCGCGCCCGAGACGGCGCAGCCCGACCCCGCCGATCATGTCGCGGTGGCCCTGGCGGCCGCCGCCGACTTCAAGGACCGGCACTTACGCGCGCTCGCCGAGATGGAAAACCTGCGCAAGCGGACCGAGCGCGATGTATCCGAGGCGCGGCTTTACGGCATCGCGGCGTTTGCCCGCGACGTGCTGGCGGTCGCCGACAACATGCATCGCGCGCTTGAGGCGGTCGGGCCTGAGCTGCGGCAGAGCAAGGACGCCAGCGTCAAGACGCTGCTCGAGGGCATCGAGCTGACCGAGCGCGAACTGCTGAAGGTTCTGGAAAAGAACGGCGTGAAGAAATTATCGCCGATGGGCGAGAAATTCGATCCGAATTTCCATCAGGCGATGTACGAAATTCCGGACGCCGAAGTGCCGGCGGGTCACGTCGCGCAGGTAATGCAGGCCGGTTACATGATCGGCGAGCGCGTGTTGCGCCCGGCGCTGGTCGCTATCTCCAAGGGCGCGGCGAAGGCGCCGGCGGCTTCAGCCAACGACAATCCCGATCCGCAAGGCCCGCCGCCGGCGGGATAAAACGTCAACTTGAAGCGTCAGCGCGCCTCGACGCTGTCGCGCACCGCGCGAAAACGCGGGAACATATCGTTCCATTCCTGCTTGCGGGTAATGCCGACGATGCGCATGTAGCCGCTGCCGCCGAAGCGCAACCATTGCACGATCGATAACGCCTCGCCCGATCCGGCTTTTCCCTCGGCGCGGATTTCATATCCCGGCTGACCGCTAATTCGCATCGCTTCCGAAGCGACGATGTTCATTTCCCGCAACGGCGTGCCCGCCAGCAGTTGCTGCGCGAAGCTGCCGCGGTCGCTCGTTTGCTGCGGGCCGCCGGGCGCGATGGAAATGAAGATTTGCGGCTGCATATCGTCGTCGTCCTTCGGGCCGGATGTGAGCAACAGGCCCGCGCGTTGAAAAACCCGGACGGTGCGAAAGCCCGCCAGATCGCCGATCTTGAACGGCAGTTGCGCGAGCTGCTCCTCGACTGGCGCTGCGCGGAAGGTCACGCTGGAGAGCGCCTTGCGGATAACCTCGTTGCTGTAGGTGCCGGTCTGGTCCGGCGGAATTTCAACCGTGATGAGCGTTGCGAGATTATCGATTGTCGAGGTCGCCAGCAGAATCCAGCGGTGATGCATTTTGCCTTCGACATTCGCCCGGAAGCTGAGGAGATAGCCGATGCCGGTGTTGAACGGAAAAGCCTCACGCTTGTCCACGGTCACGCCCGGCTTGTTGATTTCCTGAGAGAACACCGTCTTTTCGATTTCGGAAAAGACCTGCCCCGGCATGTCGGTGATCGTGATGATCGCCTTGCGCTCCTTGTCCTCGAAGCCGGGAAAATTATTGCTCGGCGACATTCCCGGCGGCGGTTCAAGTCCGACCCGCAGTCCGCTCGGGTAAACGGCATCCGCTCGCGCCGGAATGACGGCCAGCGCGATCAGCGCCAGAACCGGGAGCAGGATCGAAATCAGGGCGGGGTGAATCGCGTGCCGATAGCGCATGATATTTCCGACTTTCTGCATTTCCCCCGGCTGCCCCAAGTCCCTAACCGGCCCCGCCGCCCCCGGCAATGGCAGCGCAAGTTAACCTTTGTCCCCTGCCTTGCGCTGGCCGCTCGCGATTTCGTGAGCGAATCTCTTGCGGGCCAAAGGGGCCCTCCTATATGAGGCAAGTCGCCGCACGGTTGCGGTGAATCGCGTAGCTTAGGGGGTCGGTTCAGGGGGCCCCGCGGACGAGCCGCGGGACTGAGAAACGGGCGCCAAGTTGGCCCGGCCGGCCTGCCGTAAACGAGAGGAAGCATCATGGGCAAGGTCATCGGAATCGACCTCGGCACCACCAATTCGTGCGTGGCCGTCATGGACGGCAAGACCCCGCGGGTCATCGAGAACGCGGAGGGTGCGCGCACCACGCCCTCGATCGTCGCCTTCACGGACGATGGCGAGCGGCTCGTCGGCCAGCCGGCGAAACGCCAGGCGGTCACCAATCCGGAGAAGACCATCTTCGCGGTCAAGCGCCTGGTCGGACGGCGCTACGACGACCCGATGGTCGAGAAGGACAAGAAGCTCGTCCCTTACAAGATTGCGAAAGCCAGCAATGGCGACGCCTGGGTCGAGGCTGACGGCAAGACTTATTCGCCTTCGCAGATCTCCGCTTTTATTTTGCAGAAGATGAAAGAGACGGCGGAAGCCAATCTCGGCCAGAAAGTCGATCAGGCCGTCATCACCGTTCCCGCATACTTCAACGACGCACAGCGCCAGGCCACCAAGGACGCCGGCAAGATCGCCGGCCTCGAAGTGCTGCGCATCATCAACGAGCCGACGGCGGCTGCGCTCGCCTACGGCCTCGACAAACAGAAACAGGGCACCATCGCGGTCTACGACCTCGGCGGCGGCACCTTCGACATTTCGATTCTTGAAATCGGCGACGGCGTGTTCGAGGTGAAGTCCACGAACGGCGATACGTTCCTGGGCGGCGAAGACTTCGACATGCGTCTCGTCAGCTATCTGGCCGACGAGTTCCAGAAGGAACAAGGCATCGACCTGCGCAAGGACAAGCTGGCGCTGCAGCGGCTGAAAGAATCCGCCGAGAAGGCGAAGATCGAGTTGTCCTCGACGACGCAGACCGAAATCAATTTGCCGTTCATCACGGCGGATGCGTCGGGTCCGAAGCATCTCACCATGAAGCTCACGCGCGCCAAGTTTGAGGCGCTGGTCGACGATCTCGTGCAAAAGACCGTCGATCCGTGCCGCCGCGCGCTCAAAGACGCCGGGCTTACGCCGGCCGAGATCAACGAAGTCGTTCTGGTCGGCGGCATGACGCGCATGCCGAAGGTTCAGGAAGTCGTGAAGCAGTTGTTCGGCAAAGAGCCGCACAAGGGCGTCAATCCGGATGAAGTCGTTGCCATCGGCGCGGCCATTCAGGCCGGCGTGCTGCAAGGCGACGTCAAGGACGTGCTCCTCCTCGACGTCACGCCGCTTTCGCTCGGCATCGAGACGCTCGGCGGCGTGTTCACGCGGCTGATCGACCGCAACACCACGATCCCGACCAAAAAGAGCCAGGTGTTCTCCACCGCGGAGGACAATCAGGGCGCGGTGACGATCCGCGTCTTCCAGGGCGAACGCGAGATGGCGTCCGACAACAAGATGCTCGGGCAATTCGATCTCGTCGGCTTGCCGCCTGCGCCGCGCGGCGTGCCGCAAATCGAAGTCACCTTCGACATCGACGCCAACGGTATCGTCAACGTCCAGGCCAAGGACAAAGGCACCGGCAAGGAACAGCAGATCCGCATTCAGGCATCTGGTGGTCTCTCCGAAGCCGACATCCAGAAGATGGTCAAGGACGCGGAAGCGCACGCCGAAGACGACAAGAAACGCAAAGCCGCGGTCGAGGCGAAGAACCACGCCGAGGCGCTCGTCCATTCGACGGAAAAAGCGCTGGCCGAGCACGGTTCGAAAGTCGGCGACGCCGATCGCGGTGCGATCGAGAACGCGATGGCCGACCTGAAGGAAGCCCTCAAGGGCGACGACTCGGATGCGATCGCGGCCAAGACCAATGTGCTTGCGCAGGCGTCGATGAAGCTCGGCGAAGCCATGTACAAGCAACAGCAGCAGGCCGAGGGCCAGGCCGGCGCTGCGTCCGGCGAGCCGGGCAAGAAGGATGACGTTGTCGACGCGGAGTTCACCGAAGTCGATGACGATAAGAACAACAAGAAATCCGCCTAAGGCCGGAGCAACCTATGGTCCTCATCCTGAGGAGGCCGCAGGCCGTCTCGAAGGATGGGGACCGAACTCATGAAACCTCATCCTTAGAGATGCGCGTTGCGTTTCTCAGGATGAGGTTTTGAATTTTCCGCGGGGACAGCAAGTGGCCAAGCGCTGTTACTACGAAACGCTTGAGATCGAGCGAACCGTCGATGACGGGCAGATCAAAGCGGCCTTCCGCAAGCTGGCAATGAAATGGCATCCGGACAAAAATCCGGGCGACCAGGATTCGGAAATTCGTTTCAAGGAAATCAACGAGGCTTATGAGGTCCTCAAGGATCCCGACAAACGCGCCGCCTACGACCGCTTCGGCCACGCTGCGTTCGAGCAAGGCATGGGCGGCGGGCCCGGCTTCAATTCGGATTTCGGATCGGCCTTCTCGGATATTTTCGAAGGCATCTTCGGCATGGGCGGCGGACGCAGCCGCGGTTCGGGGCGCGAGCGCGGGGCTGACCTGCGCTACAACATGGAAATCAGCCTGGAGGAAGCGTTCCTCGGCAAGACCGCGCAGTTGCGAATTCCAACGCCGGTCACCTGCGAAGCCTGCTCAGGCACCGGCGCCAAGACCGGCACCAAACCGAAAACTTGCCCGACTTGCGGGGGGCAGGGAAAAATCCGCCACGCGCAAGGCTTCTTCACGCTCGAGCGCACCTGCCATGCATGTCAGGGCCGCGGCCAGGTGATCGACAATCCGTGTCCGTCCTGTTCGGGTTCGGGCCGGGTGACGCGCGAGCGCACGCTGTCGGTGAATATCCCGGCCGGCGTCGAGGACGGAACGCGCATTCGTGTTGCCGGCGAGGGCGAGGCGGGACTGCGCGGCGGGCCGGCGGGCGATCTCTATATTTTCCTTTCGCTCTCGCCGCATCAGTTTTTTCAGCGCGACGGCGCCGATCTGCATTGCCGCGTGCCGATTTCGATGGTGACGGCCGCGCTCGGCGGCGAGTTCGAAGTGCCGACCATCGATGGGTCGAAATCGCGGGTGAAGGTCACCAGCGGCACCCAGCCGGGCCGCCGTTTCCGCCTCAATGGCAAAGGAATGCCGGTCCTGCGGGCGAAACAAACCGGCGACATGTACGTTCAGGTAATGGTCGAGACGCCGCAAAATCTGACCAAACGGCAAAAGGAGTTGCTGGCGGAGTTCGATAAGCTCTCGTCGCAGGACACCCAGCCGGAATCCTCGGGATTCTTCAGCAAGGTCAAGGAATTTTTCGATGGACTCGGAAACCGCACGGGGCCATCCTGATGAGTAACTTGACCCTGTGCTTTGAGCCCTATACCCGTGCAAGCCAGCGGCGGCGCCCGCCGCGTCAAACGCGGTAAGTGATTTTAAATGCCCTTGCAATCTTTTGTCCGCGTTGAAAAAAAGGGCCTGCGCCTCGATGACGAGGTGCATTTCATCCGTTCCTGGATCGAAAAACCGCTGGCTACCGGCGCCGTCATGCCGTCCGGCCGCGTGCTCGCGCGCACCATGGCGCGTTACGTCGATCCGAAATCCAGCGGCCCCGTCATCGAACTTGGTCCCGGCACCGGGCCTGTCACCGAAGCTTTGGTCACGCACGGCATCGATCCGGCGCGGCTTATTCTCGTGGAATTCAATCCGGTGTTCTGCCGGCTGCTGCGCTCGCGTTATCCGGCGGCGACGGTCGTGCAGGGCGACGCCTACCGGCTGCGCGGCCTGCTCGAAAATCTCGTGCGCGAACCGGCGGCGGCGGTTGTCTCCGGCCTGCCGCTCGTCACCAAGCCGTTGCGCACGCGCATCCGCCTGATGTCCGACGCGCTCGGATTGCTCGCGCCCGGCGCGCCGTTCGTGCAATTCACTTACGCGATGGTGCCGCCGATTCCGAAAGCTGTCGGCGGCGTTACGACCGAGGCGTCGGAATTGATCTGGATGAATCTCCCGCCGGCGCGGGTATGGGTTTATCGCGGCTGCTGACAACCGCTGTGTTGTGATATTGGTGGCCGAGGTTTAGCGGAGCCGCCGATGCCTTCCCCTAAAATTCTCGTTTTGCCGGGCTCGATACGCACCGGCTCGCACAATGGGCGGCTCGCCGCGTTGGCGGTGAAGGAATTCACCCTCGCCGATGTCGAGGTCACGCTGGTTTCGCTCTCCGATTATCCGCTTCCCATTTACGACGCCGATCTTGAGAGCAAGGTGGGTCCGCCGCACAACGCGGTCAAGCTCAAGCAGATGATCTGCGCGCATCACGGCGTGTTCGTCGTGAGCCCCGAATACAACACTTCGGTGACCCCGCTGCTCAAGAACGCCATCGACTGGGTTTCGCGCGTGCGTGAGCGCGGCGATCCGCCGCTCGCCGCCTACAAGGACCGCGTGTTCGCGCTCGGCTCGGCCTCGCCCGGCCCTTGGGGCGGAACGCGCTCGCTGCTTGCGTTGCGCCAGATTTTAGCTGTGGGCTGCGGCGCGCTGGTGATCGGCGAGCAGGTTTCGGTGCCGCACGCCGAGCAGGCTTTCGATATGATGGATAATCTCACCGACACGCGCGCCGCCGGAGCGCTGAAGACCGTGGCGCAAAGATTGATCGAAGTCTCGCGGCTGATGATGTGAGGAGACGCCGGACATGGACCCACGCGAAAGATTGATCGTCGCTCTCGATATTTCCTCGGTTGCCGCCGCCGGTGCGATGGTCGAGCGGCTCGGTGACTCGGTCACTTTCTACAAAGTCGGCTATCAGCTTGCTTACGCCGGTGGCTTTACCTTCGCCGGGCAATTGATCGCCGCGGACAAGCAGGTTTTCCTCGATCTAAAATTGCACGACATCGGCAACACGGTGTCGAAAGGGGTGGAGAGCGTGGCGCAGGTCGGCGCGACATTTCTCACCGTGCATGCTTATCCGCAGACGATGAAGGCGGCTGTCGAAGCCAAGGGCCCGGATTTGAAAATCCTCGCCGTCACCGTGCTCACGTCCTACGATGATAGCGATCTCACCGCCGCCGGTTACAAGATGGGCGTCGCGGAATTGGCCGCCACTCGTGCCGCGCAGGCGCGCGACGCCGGCGTCGATGGACTGGTGTGCTCAGCCGAGGAAGCCGCCGCGCTGCGCAAGATCGCCGGGCCGAAG
>CAMDSH010000054.1 GCA_945907045.1 Rhizobium sp. Q54
AGCATCAGACAGCCGAGTGCAGCGATGCTCAAGGCGCTCGATACAATCAGGGAGGCCTCTCCGATACGATCGACGAGGACGCCGAATAGCAAGGGCGCAATGGCCTGCGCAATTCTTGCAGGCGCGCCCAAGAGACCCAAGCGGTAGCCGTAGTTTTTTGGACCATAGATTGCGAGCGGCACGGTACCGCGAGCAATCGTCAGGATGCCGTTGCCAAAACCATGCAGCGCGGCGAATGCCAGCGCCGGGAGGCCGCCGCCAAATACGCCGATGACCGCGGCGCCGATCGGGTGAGTGATTGTGGCAAGGCGCGCCGACAAGAGCGGGTGGGCGCGCCCAAGCACCGAAGCTTCCAGAATCCGGGCCAATACCTGAGCCGGGCCTATCAAGGCGCCGGCTGCGAGGGCCTGCGCGGGGGTCGCTCCACCGGATTCAAGCAGACGTGGAAGGTGTGCAGCCATCGCGCCGGTCACCGTCCATGCAAGCGCAAAGGCCGCCGCCAGGAGCCACATGTTCCGATCCATCGGGATATGCGGCTTCACCGTGGTGTCTTCGCCTTCGACACGCTCGGCTCTCGGCAGCAGAAACAGATTGAGGGGCAATCCGATGAAAATGTGCGCTGCGGCCCATGCGAAGCAGGTCTCGCGCCAGCCCAATTCGGCAAGGCCCCACGCGCTGAGAGGCCATCCGATGGTGCTCGCAAATCCCGCGAGCAAGGTAATACCGGTGATCGATGAACGGGCGGCCGAACCGTAAATGCGTCCGAGCGCTGCGAATGCGGCGTCGTAGAGACCCATGCCCATGCCGACGCCAAGCAGCAGCCAAGCCACCGAAACGAGCCAGATCGAATGGGCCAACCCCAGCAGAACGAGTCCGGCGGCGAGTATCACGTTCGATGCCGACAGAACGCCGCGGCCACCGAACGTATCGATTGTCCTGCCGATCCTTGGGCCCAGAACCGCGGCTACCAGCAACGAAGCCGAAAACGCTGCGAAGAACCAGGACGACGAAATGCCAACATCCTTAGCGATGGCATCGCCGAGGATGGCAGGAAGGTAGTAGCTCGACGCCCAAGCCAGCGTTTGCGTCGTTCCCAGCACCAAGATGATGGGCAGCCGCGCTGATATTGAGTTCATGGCCGGCAGGCCGCCTCGTTCGATATGGCGGTTGCGGTAAAGCAACGGACAGCAGCGCTCTTCATAGGAGATCGGTCGCCGCGGCAGCCGTCCGGGATTGACATTCGCATGATACTTCCATAAGTGTTGAATTATGGAAAAGATAGATGCTGTAGCAGCCCTTGCGGCTCTCGCGCAAGACAATCGGCTCGATGTGTTCCGCCTGCTTGTGCAAGCCGGGCCCGAAGGGATGGCGGCTGGCGAGGTCGCCGAACGACTCGATCTGTCACCGAGCAATTTGACCTTCCACTTTGACCGGCTTCGGCACGCAGGCTTGGTGTCGGTTCGACGCGATAGCCGATCGATGATTTATGCGGCGCGCTATGAGCAAATGAACGCGCTGCTCGCTTATCTCGCCGAGAATTGTTGCAAAGGCGCGGTCGCGAGTTGCACGAAAAAGCCAGCCAACAAACGTTCAAAGGTATCAGCATGAGTACGAATAACCTTCCGGTTGCGGTCATAGGCAGCGGGCCTGTCGGTCTTGCGGCTGCGGCCCATCTCATCACACGTGGTGTGCCGGTCAGGCTTTATGAATCCGGCAAAAGCGTTGCGTCGAACGTCCGAAGCTGGGGTCATGTCCGTCTCTTTTCGCCGTGGCGCTTCAACATAGATCTCGCCGCCGGCAACATGTTGCGCGAACATGGTTGGCAAGAACCTTCCCCCGAAGCGATGCCGACCGGACGGGAACTGGTCGATGCCTACCTTGAACCGCTGGCCCAGCTTCCGGCGATAGCCTCCATCATCCAAACCAATACTCAAGTGCAGGCGATCACGCGGCAAGGGATCGACAAGGTCGTCACACGCGACCGCGATACGCGCCCCTTCGCACTAACCGTGCAGAATGGCAGCGGCGGACCGCGCGTGGACCTGGCGCGCGCCGTCATCGACGCCTCGGGAACATGGCAGAGCCCTAATCCGCTTGGCGCATCCGGAGTGATGGCGATCGGCGAAACGGCCTTTGCCGACCGCATAGCCTACGGCATTCCGGACGTACTGGGTTCTGAGCGGTCCACATATGCAGGCAAGATCGTTCTGGTCATCGGCGGCGGCCATTCCGCAGCCAACGCCTTGCTCGACCTCAGCCGCCTTGCATCAAAGGATCCGGCCCTCCGCATGATCTGGGCAGTACGCGGCAAGAGTCTTGTCCGGGTGTTTGGCGGCGGTGTCGCCGACAAGCTTCCCGCACGAGGAAAGCTCGGAAGCGATCTTGAGGCGCTGGTGGCCAGTGGCGCGTTGCAGCTGGTTCTGGGCTTTGCTGCAGAACGCGTAGAAGAACGCGGCGGCGGATTGATTGTCAGCGGCCAAACGCCAGAGGGCTTCCGGACTCTCGACCCGGTCGATCGCATCATCGTCGCCACGGGCCAGCGTCCCGATCTTGCTCTGACGCGCGAACTCCGCCTCGACCTCGACCCCTGGCTGGAGAGCCCGCGCGCGCTCGGACCCTCGATCGATCCCAACCTGCATTCCTGCGGCAGCGTCCCGCCGCATGGCTATCGCGAGCTCGCGCACCCCGAAGCCAACTATTTTTCGGTTGGCATCAAAAGCTACGGACGCGCGCCAACTTTTCTCATGGCGACCGGCTATGAGCAGGTTCGCTCCGTAGCCGCGTATCTCGCCGGAGACATAGAGGCCGCAAATGACGTGCGTCTTGTCCTTCCAGAGACCGGCGTTTGTTCTGTTACGCTTGCGGCCGATGCTGAGACCAGCGGCTGCTGTGGTGGCCCTGCACCAGTTTCGTCGGATGCGTGCTGCAGCGATGATGCAATCGCCAAGGCGGCCGGTGCGGCAGGATGCGGCTGTTCCCAAAAGCCGGAAGCGGTCACGCCCAAAGCAAAGGCCGCTTGCTGCGGATAAGGCGCTGCCTCAAGCCAGCCAACTTCAAAGACAAGTGTGAATAAATCAGAGAGGCTAGAATGGTAAGCCGGCGCTGATTGTAAACAAAAGCGCCATCCCTCCGCACACGACTGCGAACAAAAAAAGCATTCCGAAAAACTGTTTCAAGGTCATCGGTGGCCTCGCCTAGACGTGGCACGCGACGCGGAAAAAGGGGCCGGTCCCGAAGGACCGGCCACGACAGGAGATCGTTCGAACGCTCAGTTCACCGCAGCAAACTGGGATTTCCAGTAGGCTTCGATTTGCTGCACGAGGTTCGCGGGAAGCGGTACGTAATCGAGATCGTTCGCCTGCTTCTGTCCGCTCTCGAGCGCCCACCGAAAGAATTCCATGGCGAACTTGGAACGCGCCGGATCCTTTGGTTTCTTGTACATGATCACAAACACCGTCGCGGCGACCGGATAGGCGTCGGCTCCCGGCGCGTCGGTCATGATGAGATAGAAATCTTGTGCCTTCGCCCAATCGGCGCTTGCGGCAGCAGCTTGAAAACTGGCTGCATCCGGTTTGACGAATTTGCCGGCTTTGTTCTGCAGGAGCCCGAACGTCATCTTGTTTTGAAGAACGTAGGCATATTCGACATAGCCGATTGAATTCTTAGTTTGTGAAACGAATGCGGCCACGCCTTCATTTCCCTTACCGCCAAGTCCGACGGGCCATTCAACAGAGGTGCCTTCGCCGACCTTGTCTTTCCACTCCGGACTGACCTTCGAGAGATAGTTCACCCAGTTGAAGGTAGTCCCGGACCCGTCCGAGCGGTGCACCACGCTGATCGCTGCACTGGGCAGCTTCAGGTCGGGGTTGATCTTCGCAATGGCGGGGTCGTTCCAGCTTTTCACCTTGCCAAGGAAGATGTCGGCGAGCAGCGGGCCGGTGAAACGAATCTGACCAGGCTGCACTCCCTCGATGTTCACGACGGGGACGATGCCGCCGATGACCAACGGAAACTGCCCCATACCGAGCTTGGTGAGGTCAGCCGGTTTCATCGGCGCATCGGAAGCGCCGAAATCGACGGTGGCATTCCTGATCTGGGTCAGGCCGCCTCCGGAGCCGATCGACTGGTAATTCACCCTCGTGCCGCTGTGCGCGCTGTAGTCCGCCGACCACTTTGCAAGGATCGGAAAAACGAAGGTCGAGCCTGCGCCCGTGATGTCGGCGGCGCGGGCAGGTCCAGCCAAGAGCATGGCCGCGACCGTCACTGCCGCCAATCGTGTCAATTTGGACATTTAAAGCCACTCCTGTATATGATTCGATATGTCGGGACACGCCGACATATGTCATATGTTTGTGACAATCAGATGATAGGAAGCGGCTAGGGACAGCCGACCGGTGGCTCCTCGCCGAATGCTAGCCAGACCAACGGGTTGCGATAATCATGGACGAAGCTTTGGCAATCGACGGCCTTGGATCGCTGGCCCAGCCCACACGCCTGGCCGTGTTCCGCAAGCTGCTAGCGGCCCATCCGGCCACAGTAGCGGCGGGTGAACTCGCACGGCTTTGCGATGTGCCGCACAACACCATGTCGACGCATCTTGGTGTGTTGAACCGCGCGGGACTGGTCGAGGTCGAGCGCGATGGCCGCGCCATGAACTACCGCGCCGACGTGAAGGCGTTTCGCGGCCTGGTGAAATTCCTGACCCGCGACTGCTGCAACGGCCGCCCCGATTTATGCGGCGACGTGGCGCGGCTCATTCCCGAAAGCGACGACGACAGTGAGGCCCGAGTCATGACACCCGCATTCAATGTGTTGTTCCTTTGTACGCACAACTCCGCGCGCTCGATCATGGCGGAAGCCCTGCTGGAGAAAGTCGGCAAAGGAAACTTCCACGCGTACTCTGCAGGCTCCGATCCCGCCATTGCGCCGATGCCCGACGTCATCAAGCGCTTGGAAGCCTTAGGTCACGATGTAACCAACTTACGTTGCAAATCGTGGAATGAGTTCACCGGCCCGAATGCGCCGCGCATGGATTTCGTCATCGCGCTTTGCGACACCCCACAAGGACAGTCTTGTCCCGATTTCGGCCAGAAATTCATCACCGGGGCATGGCCGCTTCCCGATCCGCTAAATTTTACCGGCTCGCCGAGCGAACGTGCCACGCTGCTGAATGAGCTGTACGCCATGATCCGGCGGCGCATCGAGATCTTCACCAGTTTGCCGTTCGCTGCACTGGACAAGATGGCGTTGAAGGCGCGGCTGGACGAAATCGGGGATACGGTGCGCACTGCGCCTTGAAGGAGGAATATTGATGGGCGTTGGAATTAACGGAATGGGACGAATCGGAAGGCTCGCGTTGCGCGCGGCTTTCGGAGGTATGCATCGTGCCAGCGGCGACCCGCGGGCATCCAATCGTCTCGACGTTACGCATCTCAACGAATTGAAGGGTGGCGCGGCGGCGACTGCTCATCTGCTGGAGTTCGACAGCATTCACGGACGATGGCATGGGTCGTTTGGAACCGAGGGCGAGAACGCAATCATTGTCGATAACAAGCGCCTGGGCTTCAGTGCAGCGGCGGCGCCGAGCGACGTGCCGTGGGGCGATCTTGGCTGCGATATCGTATTGGAATGCACCGGCAAGTTTTTGAAGCCGGACCAACTGCAAGCCTATTTCGATCGAGGCGTAAAGCGCGTGATTGTGGCAGCGCCGGTCAAGGACGCCGCCGCCCTGAACATCGTGGTCGGCGTCAACGATCAGCTCTACGAACCGAAATCTCACAAGTTGCTGACAGCCGCCTCCTGCACGACAAACTGCCTCGCACCTGTCGTGAAGGTCGTGCACGAAGCGCTTGGGATCCGTCATGGCCAAATCACGACGATTCACAACCCCACCAACACCAATGTCGTGGTCGATGCGCCACACAAGGATTTGCGCCGCGCCCGTTCTGCAATGTTGTCGATGCAGCCGACCACGACAGGCAGCGCGACGGCCATTGCGCTGATCTATCCGGAATTAAAGGGAAAGCTGAACGGCCACGCGGTCCGCGTGCCGGTCTTGAACGCCAGTCTCACGGACTGCGTGTTTGAGGTTGAACGACCGACGACGCCCGAAGAGGTGAACGCCCTGTTCGCCGCTGCCGCGGCCGGTCCGCTCGCCGGCATTCTCGGATTCGAAACCCGGCCGCTCGTTTCGGCTGACTACAACAACGACACGCGAAGCTCGATCGTCGATGGTCCCAGTACGATGGTGACGGATGGCACCTTGCTGAAGGTTTATTCCTGGTACGACAATGAAGTTGGCTACGCCTGCCGGATGGTCGACTTGGCAAATATCGTTTTGCAGGCCGGAACGTGACACCGATGGTCCGCAACTACGTCATCGTCACCGCGTCTTACTGGGGATTTACCCTAGTCGACGGCGCCTTGCGGATGCTGGTGTTGCTGCACTTCTTCCGTCTCGGATACACGCCGTTCACGCTAGCGTTCCTGTTCCTGCTCTATGAGATGGCAGGCATCGGCGCCAATCTGGGCGGCGGCTGGCTCGCCTCGCGCTTCGGCATCCCGCGCATGCTGGCAACCGGCCAGATTCTACAGATCGCGGGATTGATCATGCTCTCGATGCTGGATCCCGGCTGGAGCGCCGCCGCCTCCGTTGTCTGGGTGGTGATCGCGCAAGGCATCGCTGGTATCGCGAAGGATGTCACCAAGACAGCGTCTAAATCAGCGATCAAGGCCACTTCGGCCGAAGGTAGCGGACAGCTGTTCCGCTGGGTGGCGTGGTTCACCGGTTCGAAGAACGCGATGAAGGGTATCGGGTTCTTTGTCGGAGGGCTGTTGCTGGAAGTTGCCGGCTTCCGGCAGGCGCTTTGGCTAATGGCCGGACTGCTCGGCGTAATTTTCATTGCGGGACTTGTTTCGCTGCCGACCCAACTCGGCAAGGCCAAATCGTCGAAATCCATCCGTGAGCTGTTCTCGAAATCCCGCGGCGTCAACCTTCTGGCGGCGGCCCGCATCTTTATGTTCGGCGCACGCGATGTCTGGTTCGTGGTTGGTTTACCGGTGTTTCTCTACGCCAACGGCTGGCGATTTCTCGAAGTCGGCGGGTTTCTGGCGCTCTGGACCATCGGTTATGGAGGCGTGCAGGCGCTGGCGCCCTCGTTCGTAACCCGCAGCAAAGACGGCCTGTCTCGCGAAATTCCGGCGGCTCGGCTCTGGGCTGGGCTGCTTGCTGCGGTCCCCATTGTGCTGGCGGCCCTGTTGCAAATGCCCGGTCTCGACCGGCCCGACTTGATCGTCGTCATAGGCCTCGCGCTGTTCGGACTGCCGTTCGCTGTGAATTCCTCGCTTCATTCCTATCTGATCTTGGCCTACGCAGGCTCGGAGAAGGCGGCTGAGGATGTCGGCTTTTACTACGCGGCTAATGCTGCCGGACGGCTGATGGGAATTCTGCTTTCGGGCCTGCTCTACCAGCTTGGTGGCATCACTGCCTGTCTGATTGGCTCGGCCGTCATGCTGGTGATTTGCTGGCTGACCACGTTCGTGCTTCCGGTGTCCCAGGCGGCACGCGTCGAGCAGCGAATGGCGTAGTCGACCGTCGGGCGAGCCGATCAGACCACGCGGCGTCCTTCCTGATCGACGAGCAGTTCACCGTCTTCTTTATAAAAGGGACCGGGCGGCAGCCGGTCGATCAGATCAAGAACCACTTGGCTCGGACGGCACAGCCGCACGCCTTTCGGCGTGCAGACGATCGGCCGGTTCACAAGTATCGGATGCTGAATCATGGCATCCAGAATTATTTCGTTGGACACACGCTCGTCGAGGAGACCCAGCTCCGCAGCCGGCGACTTCGTCTCGCGAAGTGCGGTGCGCGGCGTTAGCCCTGCTGCCGCAAAGAGACCCAGAAGTTGCGGCTTGGTCCATCCGGTCTTCAGATATTCGATTACCGTCGGCGTATAGCCTGATGCCTTCAGGATCGCCAGAACGTTACGCGACGTTCCGCAGTCTGGGTTGTGGTAGATCACGACATCCACCGCCTAACCTCCTGCCTTCTCGTTCGTAATACGCCGCCGCACCGTCGCGCCGGCCTCGTACCAGTTGCGGGTGTTGTTTACGATCTTAACCACCGACAGCATCACCGGGACTTCGATCAATACACCCACCACGGTGGCAAGCGCCGCGCCCGAATTGAAGCCGAAAAGGCTGATTGCCGCGGCAACCGCCAATTCGAAGAAGTTGCTGGCACCGATGAGTGCAGACGGGCCAGCAACGCAATGCGCCTCGCCGACTGCACGATTCAGAAGGTAGGCGAGCCCCGAATTGAAGTAGACCTGGATCAGGATCGGGACAGCCAAGATTGCGATGATGAGAGGCTGGGCGAGGATCTGCTCGCCCTGAAACCCAAACAGAAGCACAAGCGTGGCGAGCAGCGCCACGAGCGAAACCGGCTGCAGTATGGACAGGAGCCGCATGAGCGCGTCACTCCCGCCACTTGCGATCACGCCCCTTCGAACGAGCTGCGCGATAATGACCGGCACGACGATATAGAGAACGACCGAAAGCAGCAGCGTCTCCCAAGGGACCGTGATCGCAGATAAGCCGAGCAGCAGTCCTACGATCGGCGCAAAGGCGAACACCATGATCAGATCGTTGAGCGCGACCTGGCTCAGGGTAAAGTGCGGCTCGCCGTCGGAGAGATTGCTCCAGACAAACACCATCGCCGTACATGGCGCTGCTGCGAGTAGGATCAGTCCGGCGATGTAACTGTTGATCTGATCAGCAGGAAGATAGGGCTTGAACAGCCAGCCAATGAAGAGCCAGCCCAGGAATGCCATAGTGAAAGGTTTCACGGCCCAGTTAATGAAGAGCGTGACACCAATGCCCCGCCAATGCTCCTTGACACCCGACAGGGCTGCGAAATCGATCTTCACAAGCATGGGAATGATCATCAACCAGATCAGAATTGCCACTGGCAAATTGACCTTGGCGATCTCGGCCGAACCGATGACGTGGAAGACGGCAGGAAATAAGTGCCCGAGCGCTATTCCGACAACGATGCAAAGAGCGACCCAAACAGTGAGGTAGCGTTCGAACGTGGACATGATCAGATTTGCTCGCTCAAGGAAGATTGCACACCTGTTATCTCGTGACGCCGACTTTCGAGAATTGCTCCGAGACGCGTGAGCAGAAGATCGAATGCCGGCTGCTGATCTGAGTCGATGCCACCGTCGAAGATCAAGGTCGAAGTCTGCGTAACAAGCTGATCTATCCGCCGCTCGATCGTTTCGAGTTCCGCGAAGGTCCGCGCCTCTCGCGCCGCGTCTATTAAGGCGATTAGCTCAGCGTGTTCGCTACGTACCAATTCGCGACGCTTTGGAAAGGCTAAGCTGAAAAGCCAGGTAGCGAGCGAAACGACCCCACCGAATCCGAAAACAACCAGCCACAGATGGTCGCTGTATTTTTCAACCAGCCCCGTCTCGGTAGCGTCATAATAAGTTTCGGCCCCTGGATGGACGGAAAATGCCGATCCGCGATCGGTTGGCAGGGCCTCGATACGGGCGGCAGCCGTATACTCGCCTGCCAGAGTCTGGCGCAGAGTGAACAGCTGTTTGGTGAACTCGTATACCGCCTTGGATGTGAGGCTGCGATGCGCGACGATCAGCGCGGGAAACGTCACAGTGGCTGTTGCTTCCGTCGGCAAGGCGGGCGTGACACGGATTTCTCCGGGGGCAATTTCGGCGGCGGTGAAGATCGGATTTCGTCGGACCAATGCGGGAGCGTCGTGAATTGGAATAAGAGCCGGCGCACTCCCCAAAGCATCCTGGAATGATTTGATTGCCTGATTGATCCCTCGGCCGCCACGAGGCCCAGCGATAAAAAGAGCGTCGATTTCGCGGCTGGCCGTAGCCTTCGCAATCTCGTCTAGCGAGACCAAGGGAACAATCGTAGTTGTTTCAGGTGCTAGCCCATAAAACGCCGCCAGTCCTTCGAACAGCGTTTTGTTCGCTGGTCCTTGGCTAAGCACGCCGACCTTTCGCTCGCGCAGATCTGAGAAGCGCGCGATCCCCGTGTCGGGACGTGCCGCGAGGACGACCATCAATTGATGCAAGATGGCGACGCCATCGCCGGAGGCCGGCAACGCCAAATCGGAGCGCACGACAGCCAAATCGGCCTTTCCAGCGTCGATCGCAGCTGCCGTCTGCCGATTGTCAGGATAGGCCTGAACTGTCAGGCGGACTGGCGCCTTTTCGCGGTCCAAAGCATGCGCGAGGGCGGTAAAGAACTGCGCTGGTTCACTCGTGGCGGGCGCGACCGCCACCCGCAATGTGTAAGGCACGAAAAAAACGTACCAAGCCGTCCCGATGACCGTCATCAGCGCAACTACGAGCGCTATATTACGCAGGACGTCACGTTTGGTCATCGGCGCGCCTCGGAAGCCAGTCGCAATCAATTGCCACCTTCAAGTCGATTGCACGTTGCAACGGCTCATGTCTTCCTCTTGATCACGCCTTCAAGTTTTAATGCGGCGGCCGCGGTGTTGGAGATCGTCCCGAACTTTCGGACATTCAAATGTAAGAGCTCGAGGCGCCGGTCGTCCTCATCCGTATCGACGACGAGTTCATAGTCGACGGATATCAGTTTGGGAGGGGCGTCCTGCCGCACCCCGTGGAGCTTCACCTCCACGCCCCGCAGATTGAATTTCAGCATCGGCGTCACCCGCTCGATGCCCTTGATCATACAAGCGGCAATGGCGGCCAAGAACAACTCGGCGGGGTTGAAGGCATCCGGCCGGCCGTTGATGTCCGTATCGAGGATGACCTCGGCCTCTTTCGTGGAGGCGACGCTGCCATGCGCGTCGATCCGTCGGGCGCTGACGCGATATTCGAGCATTGGTTTCATTTAAGCCGCCAGCCAGCGGGCAAGGTCTTCCACCTTCGGCAGGCCACCCGCATGCACCACCTTGCCATCGACCACGATTCCCGGTGTCGAGGCGATACCGTATCCGGCGATGGCCGCGTAGTCGGTTACCTTTTCGATGGTGACCGGAACGCCAAGCTTGTCGGCCTCTTTCTGTACCATTTCAGCCGTTGTGACGCAGCGCGCGCAACCGGGGCCGAGAACTTTGATGTCTTTCATTTGTAATCTCCTTTTGGACAAGCGATCACTTGGGCGGCACGACCGAGCCTCAGCTGAACAGCGCATTGAACAGGAAGCCGACCGCGAGGATGCCGATCCCTACAACGCCTACGAATACAGCGATCAGCCGGATCGTTAGGACTTTGCGAAGGATGATCATTTCGGGGAGCGAGAGCGCAATCACCGACATCATGAACGCGAGCACGGTCCCGAGCGCAGCACCTTTCGTGATGAGTGCCTCAACCACAGGGATAATTCCTGCGGCGTTCGAATACATTGGAATTCCGATCAGGACAGCA
>CAMDSH010000055.1 GCA_945907045.1 Rhizobium sp. Q54
CAACGGCAGCGGCAAGACCACGCTGTTCAACGTCATTGCCGGCGATCAGCACACGGAGTCGGGCCACGTCGAGGTCTCCCCGCGCTGGCGCATCGGCCGTCTCGCGCAGGAAGCCCCGGACGGCCCGGAAAGCCTGCTGGAAGTCGTGCTCAAGGCCGATACAGAACGCGCTGGACTTCTGGAGGAGGCCGAGACCGCGCAAGACCCTCATCGGATTGCGGAAATTCAAACGCGCCTTGCCGATATGGGCGCCTATGCCGCGCCCGCCCGCGCCGCCGCAATCCTCTCAGGCCTGGGTTTCTCCGCTGCCGATCAGGAGCGGCCGTGCTCGGAATTTTCGGGCGGCTGGCGCATGCGCGTCGCGCTTGCCGCCGCGCTGTTCGCGCAGCCGGATTTGCTGCTGCTGGACGAGCCCACCAACTATCTCGATCTCGAAGGCACGCTCTGGCTGCAGGACCATCTCGCGAAATATCCGCACACCATGATCGTGATCAGCCACGACCGCGATCTGCTCGACACTTCGGTGAATTTTATCCTGTCGCTGGAGAGCGCCAAGCTCACGCTTTATCGCGGCGGCTATTCGGCGTTCGAGAGGGCGCGATCCGAGCGCTTGATGCTCGACCAGAAAATGGTCAAGAAGCAGGAAGCCCAGCGCAAACATATGCAGGCTTTCGTCGATCGCTTCCGCGCCAAGGCGTCGAAAGCGCGGCAGGCGCAATCGCGCATCAAGATGCTGGAGAAGCTCGGCCCCATCACCGCGCTGGTCACCGACGAGGTGCGCCCCATCATCATCCCGGCGCCGGAAAAGCTGCTCTCGCCGCCGATCATCGCGCTCGATGACGTGAGCGTCGGCTACGAGCCGGGCCATCCGGTGCTGGATCGTCTCTCGCTGCGTATCGACAACGACGACCGCATCGCTCTGCTCGGCTCCAACGGCAACGGCAAGTCGACGCTGGTCAAATTGATCGCCTCGCGGCTCGCTCCGTTCGGCGGCACCATCACTCGCGCGGAAAAATTGAAGGTCGCTTATTTCGCCCAGCACCAGCTCGACGAACTGGACGCCGAAGGAAGCCCCTACGATCACGTGCGCGAACTGATGAAGGACGCGCCGGAGGCGAAAGTGCGCGCCCGCGCCGGCAGCATCGGCTTTTCCGGCCAGACCGCCGACACCAAAGTGAACAAGCTATCAGGCGGCGAAAAAGCGCGGCTGATGCTCGGCCTTGCAACCTTCAACGGCCCTCACCTGCTCATTCTCGACGAGCCGACCAACCATCTCGACATCGACAGCCGCGCGGCGCTGATCGATGCAATCAACGACTACCCCGGCGCGGTGATGCTGGTTTCCCATGACCGCTATCTGCTCGACGCCTGCGCCGACCAGCTCTGGCTGGTGGCGGACGGCGCGGTGACGCCGTTCGACGGCGACCTCGACGATTACCGGCGGCGGATTCTTACCGACCGCAGCGAATGGGGCTCGTCCGACCGCTCGCCAAAGAATACGCCCCGCCCCGCCCAGACCCGCCGCAACGCCGCCGACAAGCGCGCGGAAACCGCTTCGCTGCGGCAGCAGGTGAAAACCGCGCAAGGAGAGATCGCGCGCCTGACGCGCGAGATCGAAAAACTGGACACAAAATTGGCCGACGGCAATCTCTTCACACGCGAGCCAGCGAAAGCAGCGGCGCTGGCGAAGGAGCGATCCGCACACGCCAATGCGCTGGCGAAGGCCGAGGAAGACTGGCTCGCAGCCGGGGCCGCACTCGAAGCGGCAATGGCGTAAGGCGCGATCCGCTCAAAATCAAAGAGCCGTCAGCGCGGTTGCGGCCACTGCGGCTGCTGCTGTTGCGGGGCCGCCTGCTGACGCGGCGTTACCTGTATAGCGACAGGCGCCGTTTTCGGCTTCGGCTTGGCTGCGGGCTTTTTCTTCGGCGGCGGCTTCGGCGGTTCTGGCGGCGCGGGCGCGCGCTCGATCTCGTTCAGGCGTCCCGACGTGAACTTGTAGATGCCGGGCCAGGTGCCGCGTATGTAAGTGAGCACGACCCGCCGCTCGCCGCCGTCACTGGCGCCGATCTCGACGTTTTCCGGCTGACCGGCGCGCGCGACCACCTCGCATTCCGTCATGCTGAGCGCAACGCCGCCCGCCACGGTCGGACCTGCTGGAAGCGGAGTGGGAAACGGCTGAGGTTGATCAGGATCCGTAGAGCCGGTGGTCGCCACATTCTGAACCGGCTCAGGCGCGCTCCCGCAGCGTCCGCTGGAGTCGATAAAATCATCCGCCGTTGCGGGGCGAAAGCTCGCGTCTTTGATCGCTGAGGTCTTCGCCCAATCCGGCTTGGCGAATACATCCATCGGCTTGGCGAACCAGTTGTCGCTGGCTTCCTTTGAGAACATGTCGCTGGTGGTCGTCGAACTGCAGCCGGCAACCGCCAGGGCGGTCGCAGCCAGCGCAGCCATGCGCCATCCTTGTCCTCGACCCCTCACCGGCAAAGCCGCAACTCCGATTTTTCAGCTTGTTTAGCCTATCCGCTTGCGCAGTAAGCGGGATTTTGCGTCATGAACATGGCAGGGGGCAAGGCGGACCACCCCATCATGGTTAGCGGTAGGCCATTGGCTGACTCAATAAAACTGGGCCATTGGCCGATTCATGCCTTTTTGACCCAGCGCCCCTGTTCGTCCGGCTGCCAATAGGTCGCCTCGAAGCCCTTGGCCTTGGCGGCGGCCCAATGCGCGCGCGCGGCGGCAACCGCATCATCATCATCGCCATCGAACAGCAGCACGATGCGCGCGTAAGCCGCCGCATCCTCCGGTACCCCCGCGCCATCGAGCAGGAAGCGAACTTGCGCGCCGTTCGGATTGCCGTCGTTGACCGTGAGCAGAACCGGTTGCATGGCGCTCTCCGGTTCGCGCCAGGTGCCGTGCGGCAGAAAACCATCGTCGCGATAGGTCCACAAATGAGCGTCGAGCGCGTCGAGGCGTTCTTCGGAAGCGCTCTGCACGATTGCCTTCCAGCCGCGCTCGATGGATTTCTCCAGCAGCGTCGGGAGCACGCCTTCCAGCTTCTGGCCTTGCAGGTGGTAGAACAGGACTTCGGTCATCGCGCTGCCCTCACCGCTCGTAATAATCCGCCACCAGCCGGTCGAGCAGCCGCACGCCCCAGCCCGAACCCCAGCTTTTGTTGATATCGCTCTGGCGCGAGTCAAAGCCGGTGCCGGCGATATCGAGATGCGCCCACGGCGTCTTGTCGGCGACGAAACGCTGGATGAACTGCGCCGCTGTGATCGCGCCGCCCCAGCGTCCGGCGCCGGTGTTCTTCACGTCGGCAAATTTTGAATCGATCTGTTTGTCGTAATCGGGAGAGAGCGGCATGCGCCACACCAGCTCACCCGTTGCGAGGCCGGCTTTGGTCAGCCGATCGGAGAGTTTGTCGTCATTGGCAAACAGGCCAGCATGCTCATGACCAAGCGCGACGATGATCGCGCCGGTGAGCGTCGCCAGGTCCACCATGAATTTAGGCTTGAAGCGCTTGGCCGCGTACCACAGCACGTCGGCCAGCACGAGGCGGCCTTCGGCGTCGGTGTTGATGATCTCGATGGTTTGCCCCGACATCGAGGTGACGATGTCGCCGGGGCGCTGCGCCTTGCCGTCCGGCATGTTCTCGACGATGCCGATGACGCCGACGGCGTTGACGCGCGCCTTCCGCGCCGCAAGCGCGTGCATCAGGCCGACCACGCAGGCCGCGCCCGCCATGTCGCCTTTCATGTCTTCCATGCCGCCGGCAGGCTTGATCGAGATTCCGCCGGTGTCGAAGCAGACGCCCTTGCCGATGAAGGCGACCGGCGCGTCGCCTTTTTTGCCGCCGTTCCAGCGCATGACGACGGTGCGGCTCTCCCGCGCCGAACCGATGCCGACGCCGAGCAGCGAATTCATGCCGAGTTTCTTCATCGCCTTGACGTCGAGCACTTCGACGGCGACGCCGACTTTTTTCAGGTTCAACGTCCGGCGCGCGAATTCCTCGGGGTAGAGCACGTTGGCCGGTTCGTTGACGAGATCGCGCGCGATGAGAACGCCTTTGGCGATTCCCTCGCGCGGCACAAACGCCTTGCGCGCCGCGGCCACATCGGACACTGTGATCGTGACCGCCACGCTTTCGGTGCGCTCGCCGTTTTCCTTGCGCTTGGTCTTGTAGCGGTTGAAGACGTAAGCGCGCAGCTGCGCGCCGAGCGCAAGTTCGGCCGTCTCATGCGCTTTCATCGCGCCGTTCGGAACCTCTGCAATGACCGTTGCCTCGGACGCAGTGGACGGAATCTTGCCCATCGCGACGCCGCCTAATTTGAGAAAATCCTTTTGCTTGAGATCGCGCGTCTTGCCGGCGCCGATGACGATGAGGCGCGAAAGCTTGAGGCCCGCAGGCATGATGAGATCGAGCGCCGATCCGCTTTTGCCTGTGAAGCGTTCGGCGCGTGCGGCGCGGGCGATCAGATCGCCTGCCGGCTTGAGCGCCTTGCGCGCGGCAGCGCCGAGCTTGAGCCCATCGTCGCAGAAAACGATCAGCACGCCCTTGGCGGGCGCAGTGAAGGGAGCGAAGCCGAGCTTCATGGCACCGGACATCAGGACGATCCTTTTGCAGTGTGATTTCGCTGAGTAATTGCACGAATCGCGAGCAAGTGCGACGACCCGGCGCGATCAATCACAACCTTCGCGCAAGGCGCGGGGCAAATGGCGCGAGAAAGAAACCGCCGGCCTCGTCCAATCGCGCGCGCTGGGAAACGGTGAACTGAAAATCCCTTCGCGATGGAAACTTCAGGACCGCCGGTTCCTGCCCGTAACAGGCCGGACGTATGGCCCGTTTATTGGGGCGGATAACGGTCAAAGACAATAAAATTCGATCTCCGGTTGTAATTTGTTCCCACCGCGCGTGAACCCCATCAAAAAGCAAGCAGAATCACTGCGAAAAGCGCAGGATTGGCCTCGCTTACGCCCTGCCGGGCCGCCGCGTGCGTTAACTTTTTATTGTGCATGTTCAACGGCTTTGCCACGGCGAGGCCATTTTGTGGACGGATCAAGTTAATCCTGCCGGGGGATCGGTTTACCTTGGGGTACGCGCCATGCCGGGGGGCAGGTGCGTGGGGCACTTCGAGCCGAAATTGGGGGACACGCTAAGCGGATGGGGTCGATCGGCCGTTATATTTTCCGCACCACTTTCGGTGCCTTCCTGCTGGTGCTCGTCAGCCTGACCGCCGTTATTTGGGTCACGCAGGCGCTGCGCGACATCGACCTGCTTACCAACCAGGGGCAGACCATTCTGGTCTTCATCGGCATCACCGGGATGATCATCCCGCTGCTGATCCTGGTCATCGCGCCGATCGCGCTCGTCATCGCCGTCGCGCACGTGCTCAACAAAATGAGCACCGATTCCGAAATCATCGTCATGAACGGCGCGGGCATGTCGCCATGGCTGCTGTTTCGCTCCTTTTTCTCGGTCGGCATCGTCGTCTCGCTCATCGTTGCGGTTATCAGCGCCTATCTCGCCCCGCAGGGTTTGCGCAAATTGCGCGACTGGCTGACCGAGGTGAGCGCCGACCTGGTGACCAACATCGTGCAGCCCGGGCGCTTCACGATGATCGAGAACGGGCTGACGTTTCATATTCGCGAACGTCCGCCGAGCGGCCTGCTGCTCGGCGTCATGGTGGACGACCGGCGCAATCCGGCGGAACGCATCACCGTCCTTGCGGAACGGGGCGAGCTTCTCGAAAACGAGCGCGGAAAATTCCTCATCCTGCAGGCGGGCAGCGTGCAGCGGCACGAAGCCAACCAGCGCGATCCCACCGTCGTGGTGTTCGACCGTTATGCTTTCGATCTCTCGCGCTTCACCGGCGGCACGCAGACAGTGAAATATTCGGCGCGCGAACGATTCATCTGGCAGCTGTTTACACCAGACCCCACCGACCCGCTTTACATCGAACAGCCGGGGCAGTTTCGCGCGGAGCTGCACGACCGCCTGCTGGCGCCGCTGTATCCGCTGGCGTTCGTGATCATCGCCTATGTCTATCTCGGCGCCCCACGCACAACCCGGCAAAGCCGCACGATGTCGCTGTTGGGTGCGATCGGCGGGGTGGCATTGCTGCGCCTGATCGGTTTTGCCTCAACGGTGGTAGGCGTGCAGATGCCCGCCGTGCTGTGCCTGCCGTATATCGCGATCGCCCTGACTTTCGTGTTCGGATTTTTCGCCATTTCCAAGGGCGTCATCATCGAGCCGCCCGCCTTCATCTCCAATGCGATTGCCGCGCTCACCGAGCGCATCAGCCGCCGCATAGCCACGACGTGATCTGAACATGCCGATCATGGGGGGAAAACTTGCGCGTTATTTCGGCCTGAGCTTCCTCGGCTCGGTGATGGCCGTGTTCGCCGGAATCTTCCTGCTGGTGGCGCTGCTCGATTACATCGAAATGATGCGGCGCGTCGCAACCGTTCCCAACGTCTCCGCCCTGATGGTTGCCAAGACCTCGCTCTACCGCGTGCCGCAGGTAACCGAGCGGATCCTCCCCTTTTGCGTGCTGATCGGCGCGATGTCTTGCTACCTCAATCTGTCGCGCCGGCTGGAACTTGTGGTCGCGCGCGCGGCCGGCGTTTCGGCCTGGCAATTCATCACGCCGGCTCTGGTTGTTGCGCTGCTGCTCGGTGCTTTCGCAACGGCGGTTTACAATCCGATCTCCGCCGTTTTGCAGGAGCGCTCCAAACGTCTCGAAGCCGAGATGTTCAACTCAAATCCGGCGGGTGGGCGGCCGGCGAGCGGCGGCGTCTTCTGGGTGCGCCAGCGCACCGCGGAAGGCCAGGCCGTCGTCAACGCCCAGAGCAGCCGCGATCAGGGCGTGCAGCTCGGCGGCGTGACCATCTTCACTTACGATCTCGCGGGTCATTTTCAGGAGCGGATCGAAGCCAACAGCGCCGTGCTGCAGACCGGTTTTTGGCGGCTGGAGGGGATCAGGATTTATGCCCCCGCGACACCCCCGAACGACCGCGATTCCTATCAATTGCCAACAAACTTAACGCCGGAACAGGTGCGCGAAAGCTTTGCGACACCTGAAACTGTCCCATTTTGGCAATTGCCATCGTATATAACCGTCGCGGAACACGCCGGATTGGTGGCCGCAGGCTATCGGCTGCAATATCAGAAGCTTCTCGCGCGGCCTTTCTTGCTCGCTGCCATGGTTTTTCTGGCGGCGGCTGTCAGTCTACGCTTCTTCCGCTTCGGCGGCGTCCAAAAAATGGTATTAAGTGGCGTGGCGTCAGGCTTTCTGCTTTATGTCCTCTCCAAAGTCACTGAGGATTTCAGCAAGGCCGAGCTGATGCACCCTGTTGCAGCAGCGTGGTTGCCTGTGTTCGCGGGCGGGCTGACGGGGCTGGTCGCATTGCTTCACCAGGAGGACGGGTGATCTCCGCCTTGCTGCAAGTACGCATGTCCGCGCGCCGGCGATTTTCGCTCGGCGCCATTGTCGTTTTTGCGCTGGCGGCGGCGATCGGCGGCGGCTGGCTCGGCGTTGCTCCGGCCTCGGCGCAGATGCTGAATTTTCCGCAAAGCGCCCCGCCGCCGAAAAAATCCCCGGCGCAGCAACAGAAAATGGGCGCGCAGGACCAGATGCTCGTGCAGGCGCGAGAGATCAATTACGACTACAACAATTCGCGCGTCTCCGCGGTTGGCGGCGTCCAGATCTACTTCGGCGGCTCGACGCTCGAAGCCGACAAGGTCGTCTACGATCAGAAGCGGAAGCGCCTTCGCGCCGAAGGCAACGTCCGGCTGACCGAACCGGAAGGCAAGGTCACCTACGGCGACGTGATGGACCTCTCCGACGATTACCGCGACGGTTTCGTCGATTCACTGCGGCTCGATTCCCCCGATCAGACCCGCATGGCCGCCGCGCGCGCCGACCGCACCAGCGGGAACTACACAGTCCTGCACAGCGGCGTGTACACCGCGTGCGAAGCCTGTAAGGACGATCCGAAAAAACCGCCGCTGTGGCAGGTCAAGGCAGCGCGGATCATCCACGATCAAAACGAGAAGATGATCTATTTCGAGGACGCCAACCTCGAATTTTTCGGCAAGTCGATCATCCCTATTCCATTCCTGTCCACGCCCGATCCGACGGTGAAACGCAAGACCGGCTATCTGGTCCCGACTGCTTCGTTCGCATCGCGCTACGGCGCCGCACTCGAAATCCCCTACTACTGGGCGCTGGCGCCCGACTACGACGCGACCTTCGCGCCGATGATCACCTCGCGGCAGGGACCACTGCTGCAAGGCGAATATCGTCAGCGCCTGCTCAACGGCGCTTTCGCCATCCGCGGCGCCGGCATCTACCAAGCCGATAAAAATTATTTCCTGCGCAGCGACGGAACCGGCACCGCCGGTTATCGCGACATGCGCGGCAGCGTCGAGACATCCGGCCAGTTCGCCATCACCAACAAATGGGTATGGGGCTGGGACGCCATCATGGTCTCCGACAAGTCTTTCATGGGTGACTACAGCCCTAACCTTTCGCGCTATCGCGCGAATACAGATCCGTTCAAAACCGGGCTGACCGAAGGCGTCTCGCAGCTCTATTTGGCCGGCAAAGGCGACCGCAGCTATTTCGATGCGCGCACGCTCTACTATTACGGCTTCGCCGACGCCGACAACCAAAGGCAGATACCTGTCATCCACCCAGTGGTCGATTATACCTACACCTTCAGTCACCCGATTTTCGGCGGAGAGCTTGGCTACAACGTGAACCTGACGAGCTTGAGCCGCACTTCGGCGGACTTCGATCCGATTACCTCGACCGCCGTCAGCTCCGGCGCCTGCACGCAAACCGCCGATCCCGCCATCAAGGTCAATTCCAATTGCTTGCTGCGCGGCATCCCCGGAACTTATTCGCGCTTCTCAGCGGAGACGCATTGGAAGCGCAGCATCACTGACCAGTTCGGCCAGGTGTTCACGCCGTTCGCATCGTTGCGCGCCGACGTCGGTGCGCTCTCGGTCACCAACGAGCCGGGCGTGTCGAACTACATGAACACCGGCGACAGCACGCTGGCCCGCACCATGCCGACCATCGGAATGGAGTACCGCTACCCATTCATCAACGTGCATTCGTGGGGCACACAGACTTTCGAACCCATCGCTCAGATCATCATCCGTCCGAATGAAAATCAGACCGGCGCCTGGCCGAACGAAGATGCGCAAAGCTTGATCTTCGACGACAGCAATCTGTTCCGCGTCGACAAATTCTCCGGCTGGGACCGCGTTGAAGGCGGCGGCCGCGCCAACGTCGGCGCGCAATACACCGCCCAGTTCAACAAAGGCGGATTCTTCAACGCGATGTTCGGGCAGTCATATCAGCTGTTCGGCGCAAATTCGTTTGCCACCGTCAGCCCGACCAACACCGGCATCGACAGCGGCCTCGATACGGCGCGCTCCGATTATGTCGCCCGGTTGTCCTTCCAGCCGGATCGCATCTACAGCTACACGGCGCGCTTCCGCTTCGACCACGACAACATGGCCGTTCGCCGCTTCGAGCTTGAAAGCCGCGCCCATGTCGGCCGCTGGACCGGCTCGATGATGTATGGAAATTACGATGCCCAGCCCGAACTTGGCTTCCCGTCACGCCGGCAGGGCATCCTTGGCACCACCACCTATAAGGTCAATTCCAACTGGGTGCTCTCCGCCGGCGCTCGCTATGACATCAACGCGGAGAAATTCGACCAGACCCGCATCGGCGTAGGCTACGTTGACGATTGCTTTATCTTGGCCCTGAATTACATCACCAGTTATTCGTACGCCGGCCTCACGTCTGTTACCGGGACCAACTCCGTCGATCACCGCATCATGCTACAGATGAGCCTGCGGACGCTCGGCGGAACCTCGGTGAGCCAGACGGTCGGCGGAATTGGCGGCATGTAAAACGGATAATACGGCTTGTCCGGGGCCTGCTTTTTGCGAAGATGACAGCCGCACCAGTAATGCTTGAAGCCATGAACACTGCAATGCCACGCAAACGCGTCCTGAGCTTGACCTGCCGCTGCTTTGCGGTGGCATTGCTGCTGGCCGCCAGCCTCGCGGCATGGCCCTCTCCCGCGCTGGCGCAGGTGGTGGTGGTCGTCAACGGCGCACCGGTGACCGCGCTCGATGTCGAGCATCGGACCCGGCTCATTCAGCTCACGACCCGCAAGACTCCGGCGCGCCAGGAAGTTCTCAACGAACTGATCGACGACAAACTCAAGCTGTTCATCGCCAAGCGCTACGGCATGGAACCCTCCGACTCCGAAATCGACACCCAGTTCGAAAATACGGCCCGGCGCGGCCGCATGACGACCCAACAGTTCGGGCAATCTCTGACGAGTTCCGGCGTACCCGTGAGCGCCTTCAAGAACCGCATGCGGGCGGAACTGGTCTGGAGCCAGCTGGTGCGCGGCAAGTTCGGATCGAGCCTGCAGATCGGCGAAACCGATATCGCCGCCGTCCTGCAGGAGCGCAAGACCGAAGAGAAGGACGCCGTCGGCTATTTTTACACCTTGCGGCCGATCCTCTTCATCGTCCCGCGCGGATCGGACAACTCCTTCATCGAGGCAAAGCGGCGCGACGCAGAGGCCCTGCGCGCCCGGGTGCAAAGCTGCGAGGAAGCCGTTTCGTTCGCGCGTGCGCTCAAGGATGTCGCCGTGCGCGAGCCGATCACCC
>CAMDSH010000056.1 GCA_945907045.1 Rhizobium sp. Q54
TGGTGGGCCCGGGAGGACTCGAACCTCCAACCAGACCGTTATGAGCGGTCGGCTCTAACCATTGAGCTACGGGCCCTGCGCGGCATCTTTTAGCAACCCGCAGCGGCGCCGGACAGTGCGGCGCTATCGCTTCTGCATAACCGGGATTGTCGTCTGCGAGGCTGTGGCGGCGGACGGCTCAAGCGCCATCAGCGCCTGATAGGCATCGGCAAGGCCCGCCCCGAACTGGTCGTCGCGGCCCCGCGGCCCGAGATCCTTGGCGGTCGCCATCAGAATTCCGCGCACCGCGGCGGGCGTGAGACTCGGCTGGCGCGCCAGCATCAGCGCGACCACGCCGCTTACTTCCGCCGCCGACATCGAAGTGCCGGACGTAACCTGATAGCCCGCATCCGGCGCAGGCGAGAGAATATCGACGCCGGGCGCAGCGACCGCGATGTGCCGGCCGCGATTTGAAGGCTCGAACAATTTGTCCTGCGAGTCGGTCGCGGTGACGGCGATGACGTTGGGATCGGCCGCCGGATAAAGCGGCGGCGACGACGCGCCGGCATTGCCCGCCGCCGCGATGAGCACGACACCTTTTTTGGCGGCAGCCGCAAGACTGCGCGAGATCGCCGGATCGCCGGGACCGGCGAAGCTCATGTTGATGATGCGCGCACCGTTGGCGGCGGACCAGTCGAGGCCCTTGAGAATGTTGAAGGTGGTGGCCTGCGCGCTGCTGCCGCTCGCGCCGAATGTGCGGACCGCGAGAATGCGCGCCTCAGGCGCAACGCCGGTGAGCCGCGCGCGCGCCGCGATCAACCCGGCGATGCCGGTGCCGTGCGCGTGCGGCTTTTCAGCCGGATCGAGCGTATCGAAGCTGCCTGCAATCACGCCGGCCAGTTCGGGGTGCGAAACATCGATGCCTGAGTCGATGACGGCGATGAGGATATTATCGCCGCGCGTGACTTTATGCGCGAGCGCGAGACGCATTTTCGCCAGCGCGTATTGCACGACGTTGCCTTCGGTGGCTTTCGCCGGCTCGGACTGCTGTTGCAGCGCGAACAGATAATTCGGCTGCGCGAACGCAATCGCGCCGCTCGTGTCGGCTTCAAGCGCGCGGATAACAGCGGAGACCGAACGGCGATCAGGAATGCGCCAGCGGATCATCGTGCTGTTGCTGAGCTGGATGCTCTGCTGTTCCAGCCGCGTGAGATTATAGCGCTGCTCCAGCGCCGTGAGCCGTTGCGGCGTGAGCGTGTTGGGAACCTGGACCACCACCTCGTCGGGAAGCATGCGCCGCTCGTTCGCCGGCGGCACGCCGCTGCCGCCGCGCCGGGCGGAAGGTCCCTGCTGCTGCGGGCGCTGGCCGGGATAATTGTCGTTGACGCTGCCGTCGTCGATGAAGCGGCCCGGCGGCGCGCGATTGGGGAAACCCATCAGCACGCCGGGAATGACGGCGCCGCCGTAATAGGGACCGCGAGGACCGAAGTCTCCGCCCGGACCCATCGGACCGGGACCGCGCGGGGCGCTGCTGGGCACACTGCCAATGTTGGGTCCGCCGCCGCGGGTATTCATTTTCTGCGCGCCCGCGTCGGCGAGCGTCGCCAGCGAGAAAGCCGCAACGGCAGCGATCAGCAACGGACGGAACGGCGGACGGCGGCGGGTTGCGCGCATGACGTTTTCCTTCGCTTGTCCTATCGCCCGTTATTCGGCGGTGGCGATGAAACCGACGGTCTTGTCTTCCTGCAGCCGCTTCACGATGCGGGCGAGTTCATCCTTCGGCAGGCTCGTGACCGCGACGCGGATCCGGTATAGCCCGCCCGGCATCGGGCCGCTCACAAGAGATGCTTTATTGGTTTCCAAAAACTTCGTGACGTCTTCGGCGCTCGCCTGCGGCGCAAACCGCACGATCGCGAAGGAGCCCGTGACAGAGCTGGGGGCCGAAGCGGTCTGATATCCGCCGACGGTCGGCGCCTGCTTGAGCATGACGCCCGCAATCAGGCCGGCCTGCAGCACGATGGCGATCGCGGCGGCGGCGGCCGACCAGGCCAGCGTACGCGGCGACAGGCTCGCGAAGAATTCCGACACTCGCCCGCCGATGTTGAGCGAGGCGATGTTGATGCGCTTTGGCTCGGCGTCGATCTTGGCGAACAAATTCGTCATCGCCCGCGCGGACGGCGCGCCCAGCGATTCATTGAGCCGGATGGTCTCGCCGAGTTCCTCGCGCACCAGCTCGTAGCGGCGGGCGAGTTCGGGGTCGTACGCCAGCGCTTCCTCGACGCGCTTGACGTCGCGGCGGTTAAGCGTTCCCGCTGCATGCCACGGCAGGAGATCTTCGATCTCGCCCCGTCCGGCTTCCTGGTTCAAAGTATTCACGGCCAACCTCTTTCCACGCCCTGAGCTTTCAAAAGCTCCGCCATCTTCTTGCGCGCATAGAACATGCGCGTCTTTACCGTTGCTTCCGGGATGCCGACGATCTCGGCGACTTCTTCCACCGACTTCTCGTGGTAGTAAACCAAGTCGATGATCTCTCGGTGTTCGGACGACAATGCGGTGAGGCACTGCCGCAGCACGGCGCTCTTATCCTTCTTCGCCAAGGCGACCTCGGGATTGTCCGAGGTATCCTCGATCGCTTCGGCCATCTCGTCGTCCAGCTCGGCTTCCGGCCGGCGCCGAAGCGCCGACAGGGCCTTGAAACGGGCGATCGACATCAGCCAGGTCGAGACGGCGGCCCGTCCCTCGAACTTGCCAGCTTGACGCCAGACATCGAGGAACACTTCACTGATCAAATCTTCAGCCGTCGCTTCGTTACGCACGAGCCGGAGCACGAACCGGAACACACGGACATGATGCCGTGCGAACAGCACCTGCATGGCAAGCCGATCGCCACCTGCGATCCGTCCGATTAGCACTTCGTCCGAAGTCGCTTGCATCGGTTGCGGCCGGCTCATGGGTTAAGTCGCGCGGGACGGTGATCTGGTTCAACGGGAATTGAAGAAAATCTTCCCGGCCGGCCCGTTCCGGCTCGCCCGCGCCGATAATCAGCTAACGCGGGCTCTTTTCAGGCTTAAATTGACCCTGAAAGGCGTGTTTTCGCAAGCCCATAGGCGGCTTACATCTTCAGTAGGCGCTTGGCATTGCCGCTTAATATTTTGGCCTTGTCCTCGTCGGATAGCGGCACGCCCTCCATCCAGCGCACCGCCGGCACGTTGTCGGGGACGAACGGCCAGTCGACCGCGAACAGAATACGATCGACGCCCATCTCCATCACACAGCACAGCAGCGCCGGATTGGAGAAGAAGCCGCTGGTGGTGATCCAGAAGTTGCCGCAGAAAATGTCGCGGAAGCTCATCGCCTTCTGTCCCGGCCGCCTGAGCGCGGCGTCGATGCGCCAGAGCAAGAACGGCAGCGTCTCGCCGAGATGGCCGATGATCACTTTCAGCTTTGGGTGCGTTTCGAACACGCCGGAGAGAACGAGCCGGATCGCCTGCGTCGCCGTCTCCACCGTGTAGCCCCAGGCGGGGCGCACCACGAGCGGGAAGTCCTTGGCGTAATCCGCATAATAAACATCGGTCACGGCTTTGTGCGGCAGGCCGGGGTGAAAATAGATCGGCACGTCGAGCTTTTCGGCGCGCGCATAGATCGGCCAGTATTTTTTCAGATCGAGGAATTCGCCGTTCGCCATGCCGTGCAGCATGGCGCCCTTGAAGCCGAGCTTCTTCACAGCGCGCTCCAGCTCATCCGCCGCGGCTTCCGGGTTCGCGGTGGGGAGCGCGGCAAACGCAGCGAAGCGTTTCGGGTTTGTGGCAACCGCCGCCGCCAGCCGGTCATTGACGCGCTGGGTGAGCGCGACGGCGATATCGGCTGGCAATTTCTGCGCCGACGGCGCCCCGTGCGAGAGCACCTGAATGTCGATGCCGGCGGCGTCCATTTCCTTGATCCGCAGCGCGCCGAGATCCTCCAGCCGCTTTTGCGTTTCGTCGGCACGGCCCGCTTCGCCGCCGGTGAACTGCGCGGCCAGCTCGGCATCCCAATAGTGTTCTTCGATCGCGATGATGGGGCAATTCGGTTTCTTCATCATGGATGTGTTTCCGCCAAAGAAATGACCGGGGAACGATTGGTGAGCCGGGTGAGTTTCCTAGCAATGGCGGGGAAACATGTCACGGACCCCTTGCAGGCCCGCAACCACGGGACTCGTCCTGCGTGTGGGCGAGGCCAGGGCCTATGTCCGGTTGGTTATTGCAGAAAGCGCGACTCAGATATGGGTCGTACATGCTTCCAGGCCTTCGACTCATTTTCGGCGGTCTCTGCGCCACCCTGACGATTCTGGTCATGGGGCTCGCTCTTGCTGCGACCTTGCGCGCATACGTTTCGCCCGCCGGAGCCCTGCCCGCGCGCGGGGCGCTAATCGAGCCGGCCGATCATCCCGAATGGAAGCAATTTCTGGTGCAGGCAGCCTTGCGCCGCGCCGGCGAACTCGACCGGCTGAACGAGCTTCCCGGCCGCAAACCCACCTTTAAGAAGCGCGGCGCGCTTTACGCCAAATTGCCGGGAGCCGGCCTCGAAGCCATGCCGGAAGACGAAACCGGTTCGGTCACCGACTCGCCGAGCGTTTTTATTCCGATCGACATCGGTGAGACCAGTTCGACCGAACTGCCGGTCAGCCACAAGGAAAGCGCCCAGCCGCCGGAGATTTCCAAACCTGCCGAAGTGCCCGCCGTTCGCAAAAAACCCGCCCCGCGAACAAGACCCGCCAACGGCGAGACGCAAGGCTCGACGCCTAACTTGCTCGACGCACTGTTCGGCAGCACGGCGGAAAAATAATCCCGCAATTTAGCGTTGGGACCTTGCCCGCCCGGCGGCATCGCCGCTTAAGAACAGCACTCATTTAATAACGGTATTGCAATGCCCACTCCCGTTGCGGAGCAGCATCGCCGCGCCAGCCATTGAGGCGGGACCGGCATCGGTGCAGGATAGCTCGCATGGGAGGGACGCTCGTCTGGGCGTCCGGAGAAAAAAAGGAGTACGGACGTGAACACAGGACTCGCACGAAGTCTGGCGGCAGCCGGTATCATTTTGATGAGCGGCGCGGGCGCGCAATCTGTCAGCGCGCAGGAAATCACGCTCAAGTTCAGTCATTACATTCCGCCCAATCACGGCATTCAGGTCGATCTCATCGAGCCGTGGGCCAAGGCACTGAGCGAAAAGACCAAGGGTAAGGTCAAGGTCGAAATCTTCGCGGTCAATTCCGCGTTCGGCAACGCCGCCCGTCAGGCCGATCAGGTAAAGGCCGGCGTCATCGACATTGCGTTCGGTCTGCGCGGCATTCCGCGCGGCCGCTTCGAGCGCACATCGGTGATCGAACTGCCATTCATGGTGAAGGATGCCGGCGCCGGCAGCCGCGTGTTATGGGAGCTTTACAAGGATGGGACGATCAAGGCCGACTACGAAGGCTTCAAGGTGCTCGGGCTGATGACGCACCACGGCGGCTTGATCCATACGGTCAACAAGCCGGTGCGCACACCGGACGATCTCAAGGGCATGCGCCTGCGCACGCCGAGCGACGCGGTCTCCGCCATGCTGGAAGCACAAGGCGCGAGCCCGGTCGGCCTGCCGCCCGCACAAATCTACGAGAACCTGCAGAAGAGCGTGATCGACGGCGTCGTCACCACCTGGGATCTTGTCGCCGCCATCAAGCTGAACGAGCTGCTCAAGTATCACAGCGACGGCAAGTTCTACACGGCGGCTTTCTACATCGTGATGGATCAGAAGCGATTCGACGAATTGCCAGCCGACGTGCGCGCGGCCATCGACGAACTTTCCGGCGACGCGCTGGTCGCGAAGTTCGGCGGATGGTGGGATAAATGGGACGCCGCGGGCCTCGCCGATTCCAAAGCCAAGGGCCACGAGATCATCACCCTCAACGACGCTGAGCGCGCGAAGTGGCGCGAACAGCTCAAGCCGATGGTGGAAAAATATCTCACCGAGCTGGAAGGCAAGGGCATCAAGGACGCGCGCCAAATCTACGCGAAGATGAACGAGCTGGTGGCGAAATACGACAAGAAGTGAGCGCCGGTTAGCCAGCGCGGCAGACAGATGGTCAAGACGATCGACCGCTTTTTTGCCGCGCTGGCGGTGCTCGCCACCATGAGTCTGATCGTTGCCATTTTCATGGTGGCGGCGGACATCGTCGTTCGTAAGACGTTATCCAAGAGTCTCGTCGGCGCGGTCGATGTCACCGAACTGGTGCTGGTCATCAGCGCGTTCCTGTCAATCCCGCTAGTGTTCATGCGGCGCGGCCATGTCGCGGTGGAAATCACCACCGATGCGCTTCCCCAGCGCGTGCGCGATGCGCTCGATGGCGTTGGCGCGCTGCTCGGGGCTGCCCTGTTCGCGGTCATCGGCTGGCTGTCGTTTCAGCCGGCGCGGATGTCGATTTCTGCCGGCGACGTGTCGCAGGACCTTGCCATTCCGCTGCTGTGGTACTGGGCGCCGATGATCGCCGGCTGCTTGCTGGCCGCGCTCGCGGGCTTCGTCATGGCAATCTCGCAATTCGCCGTTGCGTGGCGCGGGTCTAAAACATGACCGGCCTTGGACCCGGATTGCTCGCATTCGGTATCGCACTGCTGCTGTGCGCGTTGCGCGTGCCGGTAGCAATCGCGATGGGCGTCGTCGGCCTTATCGGCAGCATCATCCTGCAAGGCGCCAACACGACGTTCTACGTTACCGGCACGACCGCCTTCGACAACGTGAAGAATTACGGATTGTCGGTGGTGCCGCTGTTCGTGTTCATGGGCGTTTTCGCCTCGCGCGCCGGACTTTCGCGCGCGCTTTATAATTTCATCTATTCGTTCCTCGGCCAGCTGCGCGGCGGCCTGGCGATTGCCACCATCGGTGCATGTGCCGGTTTCGGCGCGATCTGCGGCTCATCACTGGCGACCTGCGCAACGATTGGCCGCATCGCGCTGCCGGAAATGATGCGGCGAAATTATTCGCCCGAGCTGGCGATGGGCTCGGTCGCGGCGGGTGGAACGCTCGGCATCTTGATTCCGCCAAGCATCATCATGGTGATTTACGGACTGGTGACATCGACTTCGATCGGCGCGCTGTTCGCGGCGGCGTTCATTCCCGGCTTCATCGCCACCGTGCTGTACATGTTCGCCGTCACCTACAGCGTGCGCCGCGATCCCGCCGCCGGTCCCGCCGGGGAACCGATGTCACGCAACGAGCGCTGGCAGGCGGTCCGCGAAGTGTGGCAGGTCGCGCTATTGTTTCTCATCACCATCGGCGGCATTTATGTCGGACTGTTCTCGCCGACGGAGGCCGCCGCCATCGGCGCAGGCGGCGCGCTGCTGATCGCCGCGTTGCGCGGAAATCTCACCTTCGCGTCATTATGGGATGGGCTGGTGGAAACTGCCGTCACCAGCGGCATGATTTTCACGATTTTGATCGGCTCGGCTTTGTTCAACGTGTTGATCGAGGCGACCGGACTTCCCTCGGCCGTCACCGCCGCCATCGGCGCTGCAAATTTTTCCTACATCACGGTGCTGACGCTGATCATTGTTTTCTACGTCATTCTCGGCTGCTTCATGGACAGCCTGAGCATGATCGTGCTCACGCTGCCCGTCGTATTTCCAATCACGGTGCAATACGGGATGGACCCGATCTGGTTCGGCATCATTGTCACCACCGTGGTCGAAATCGGATTGATCACGCCGCCGGTCGGGCTCAATCTTTTCGTCGTGCAGGGATTGCTGCCGCAGTACGGGCAAAAGGCCGTGATCCGCGGCATCGGACCGTTCATCGTTGCTGATTTGGTGCGCGTGACGATTCTCGCCAGCATTCCGGCGATCACACTGTGGCTTCCGAAGCTGCTGGGATTTTAAGTTACGCCACGGCCACGCGCCGGCGCGGCCACCACAACAGCCACAGCACAATCACGATATTGAGCAGGCCAAAGCCGATCCCGTTGGCGAACGCCGCCTGATACGAGCCGGTGAGATCGAAAATCCAGCCCGACATCCAGCCGCCGAGCGCCATGCCGACCAGCGTCGCCATGATGCACAGGCCGACGCGCGTGCCGGCTTCCTGCGGCGGAAAATATTCGCGCACGATGATGGCGTAGCTCGGCACGATGCCGCCCTGGAACAGGCCGAACAGCGCGGAGATGACGTAAAGCGAGAACAGCCCGTCGAACAGCATGTACAGCACCAGCGCGAAGGCCTGCAGCGAGACGCCGAGCAATAACGTGCGCAAGCCGCCGATGCGGTCGGCGATAAATCCTGACGCGACGCGGCTGACTGTGCCGAAGGCCAGCATCAGCGCCAGCATCTCCGCGCCGCGCGCGACGCCATAACCGAGATCGCCGCAATAGGCGACGATGTGAACCTGCGGCATCGACATCGCCACGCAGCAGCCTATGCCCGCGATGCACAACAATACTTGCAGCGTGTTGGGGGAAATTCCGAGCGCGCCATGACGCGGCGGCGGCGTAACCGCGGCAACATCGGTGTGCGGCGCGCGCTTGCGGAGCAGCAACGCGAGCGGAATGACCGTCAGCGCGCAGAAAATTCCAACGCCGATGTGGGTGGGGCGCCAGCCTTGCCCGGCGATGAAGTGTTGCAGCAGCGGCGGCCATATCGCGCCGGCGATGTAATTTCCCGCCGCGCAAATCGAAACCGCGATGCCGCGCCGGCGCACGAACCAGTGCGAGGTGTCGGCCATCAGCGGCCCGAAGGTGGAGGCGCAACCGGGGCCGATGAGCAGGCCCTGCGCCAGCATGAGTTGCCACAAACTGGTCGCGTGACCGGCAGCGACATATCCAAGAGCGAGCACCAGCATTCCGCCGACCAGCGGGAGCACGATGCCGAAACGGTCGGCGATACGGCCCATCGCCACGCCGCCGAAGGCAAAGCCGAGCATCGTGAACGTGAACAGCAGCGAGGCGTCGCCGCGCGGCACGGCGAAGTCCGCCTGCACGGCGGGGAGCGCGACCGGCACCGACCACATGCCGACGCCGCCGATGGTGCCGATGGCGACCGCGATGGAAAGGCGGCGCCAGGCGGCAGGGGAATCCGCTTGGGATGGTTTGGAGGAGGCGTTCACGGCGCGGACCTTCGCGCGCCCGCGCAGGTCAGGTCAAGTTACGGCTTGGTGACGGCGAGGCCCGCCGCGCCCGACGGCGTTGTGTCCGCGGCGCCCGCGGGTTCCGCCTTGGCCAATGCTTTCACGCCAGGTAATTCAAGAACTGGTACTTCGAGCCCCTGCCGCTTGGCCTCGTAATTATATCCGCGCGCGTAGAGCGCCACCGCGCGATCGTGATTGCCGTCCGCCGCCTTGTAGGCGCCGGCGAGATATTTCACCGCGTAGGTCATGTTGGTGTCGGCATCGAGCAAACCTTGCGCGTCGCCGGAATAACCCATGGCGCGCGCGGTGCCGAGCCTGATCTGCATCAGGCCGTAATTGCCTTTGCTCACGACGCGCGGGTTGCCGCGGCTTTCGCGATGGATGACGCGGCGCACCAGCGCTTCCGGCACGCCGTTCGCCAGCGCGTGGCGGGAAACGAGCGCGTCGTAATTGCCGGGACTTGGCGCGAGCAGCTTGAGCAAAAGGGAAGGCCCCTCCGCCGCCGGCGTTGCTTCTTGCGCGTATGCCACCGGCGCGAGCGCAACGAAACAACCCGCGAAAATCAGCAACCCGGCTTTTTGCATTCTGTCCCACCCGCTCTCAAGCCCCACGCAAGCATCGATGACCAATCCGGCGAAGATGAGATGGTTCCATGATTTTGTCGGGGCGCCGGAACTTGCTAGTGTCGGCCCGCACCCGCAACGGCGGGCAAATGACGGACTAAGTGCAACAACCGGGACGGAGACTGCAATGGCCAAGGCGTACTGGGTTTCGTTTTATCGCTCGATCAAGGATCCGGACGCTGTGGCGGCCTATGCCAAGCTCGCCGGCCCCGCGCTGCAGGCCGCCGGCGCGCGCTTTCTCGCCCGCGGCGTGCCGCAGCACACTTACGAGGCGGGACTGAAGGAGCGCATGGTGGTGGTGGAATTCCCCAGCGTTGCGGCCGCGGTCGCCTGCCACGACGGCGCGGCCTATCAGGCGGCGCTGAAGGTTTTCAACCACGCCGCCGAGCGCGACTTCCGCATCATCGAAGGGCTGGAGTAAGCGCGCGCCGGGTTTACTGAGGTATCGCGCCAAAATAAACGCGCGCTTCTTTTTTTCCTTCTCGTCATTCCGGGACGCGCGTGAGCGCGGACCCGGAATCCAGAAGCAAGCGCCGCATTCGTTTCTGGATTCCGGGTTCGCACTTTCAGTGCAGCCCGAAATGACAGCGGGGATAATGTGTTTCATCGGCGCACTTCATTACCCGTATTATTTTCGACGCCGGGTGCGTCGTAATTTCTTCTTCGCTCATTCCCGCGCAAGCGGGAATCCAGGCTGGGTCCCCGCTTTCGCGGGGACGAGCGGATTGAGTCATTCCCCGCCCAAAACGAGGGCGCGTGGAACGCCGGGGACCAGCGCGCTCAAGCCTGCGCAGTTCGCGCAAACTAGAACGCTATCCCCGCAGCATCGTGTGGTGGTGTTGGAAAAAACCACACGATCGTCTTCACCGCGAGGTGCCGGTTCCCCGGCGCTCCACGCGCGGTGTTTGAAGGTTTGCTCCGCGCCGCCCCCGGTGGATGTACCTTTGAGGCGTCTTTCCTCAC
>CAMDSH010000057.1 GCA_945907045.1 Rhizobium sp. Q54
GCGATTTCTCTCGACCCACGCAGCTGTCTACAACACCTTCAACGTCCAGCGACACCTGACATCCGCCCAAACGCACCGAGGCTTTCGCGCCGCGGCGATGGAGACGTGGCGGACGGTGGTAGCGGCCGCCTGAGAATATGCGACCGAAGGCTCTTCGCGTTCTTCGTTCGGCAACGTGACAAAGCCCGAGATGGCCCTGTCCGACTTCTCCGGGTTGGCCTCTAGGGCGCCGGCCTCCCCAGCCGTAGCGCCACGGCTGGTCATGCACTAACATTCAACCCGGACCACCCAACGGGGCTGGCCACAGACGTGATTGAGTGGCTGCGGGCCCCAGCGTACCATCGTATCTAAACATGACCGAAGACGAGGTGCCGTCGTGAAAGTCTGCATGTTTCACCTAATGCCATACCGGGAGCTCCCTGCCGACTACGAGGAGCGCTATAGCTCGGCCTATATCGAGCCGGTGTGGTTCGACGTCGCCGACGGCGACAAGGTCGGCCAGTTCTACAACGCGACACTGGATGAGATGCTGTTTGCCGCGAAGGCCGGCATGCACGGGCTGTGCACCAATCAGCATCACCAGAACGTCTACGGCTTCATGGCGAACCCGAGCATCATGGGCGCCGTGCTGGCGCGGCAGACCAACGGCCAGAACATCGCGATCATCCAGCTCGGCTCAACGCTGCCCTCGACCACACCGCCGACGCGCATTGCCGAGGAATACGCGATGCTTGACTGCATCAGCGGCGGACGGCTGGTCGCGGGCTTCCCGACCGGACTTCCCGCGGACGCGGTGTTGTCGAACGGCGTGGTGCCGATCGAGCAGCGCGAGCGCTACCGCGAGGCGCTCGCGCTCGTCATCAAGGCCTGGTCGGCCAAGGAGGTCTTCGCCTGGAACGGCAAGCATTATCAGCTTGGGATGGTGAACCTGTGGCCGCGGACGATCCAGCAGCCACATCCGCCGATCTGGATTCCGGGCGCCGGCATCTCAGGTACCGCCGACTATGTGGTCGACCACGACCATTGCTTCTGCCATCTCAGCTACTATGGTCTGAAATCGGCTGAAGAAGTCAGCGACCGCTACTGGGAGACTTGCGCGCGCAAGGGCCGCGACGACAATCCGTATCGCTACAGCTTCCTGCAGCTCGTTGGCGTTGCGGAAACCGACGCCGAAGCTGAGCGCATCTATGGCCCGCACGGCGAATACTTCTTCAACAAGCTGCTCTACACCGCGCCGCACTACCAGCAGATCCCGGGATGCCTTGAATACGACGGAATGCTCGCGGCGCTGCGCAGTACGGTCCGCTCCTCAATCAATTTGCGCGAAATGAAGGCCAAGGAGTTCTTCGAGCGCGGCTTCATCGTGGTCGGCAGCCCTAGCACCGTGCGTGACAAGCTGCTCGACGGGGTCAAGCGGCTGCGTATTGGTCATCTACTGACGCTGCTGCATTTCGGCTCGATGCCGAGCGATGTTTGCAAGCGCAACATAGATCTGTTCGCACGCGAAGTCCTGCCCCATCTCGCTCCGCAGTGGGACGACAAGTACGAGGACCGCTGGTGGCCCGAGCGGCTTCGAGCGAAGCAGCCGGCGGCTGCCATGGCTGCGGCCGAATAGCGCGCTCAGGAGAGAATCATCATGGTCGCTCCCGAGGTGCGTAGGCTGACGCTTTGGCAGAACCGCGTACAAACGGACGTTGAGATTTCAGGCCAGGGGGCGCCGCTGATTTGGCTGCACGGGCCATGGGGCCTGAACCAGGACCGTGCCTTCATTGAGCGGCTGGCGGCCGCAAACACGGTCCATGCGCCGCGGTTTCCCGGGACAACGAAGGGCGATCCTAACGCCGTGCATGCGCTGACCGGTTGGCACGATCTCGTCGTCTACCACGGCGAGTTGCTCGATAAGCTCGAAATCCCAGCCCCCGTGATAGCCGGACATTCATTCGGCGCGCTGCTCGCGACCGAGATCGCTGCCGCTGCACCGAAGTCTGTCAGCCGTCTTGTGCTGATCGATCCGGTCGGGCTGTGGCGGGACGACCTGCCGGTGAAGAACTGGATGGTTCTCAGCGACAAGGCGCGCCGGCCGACGCTTTTCGCCGAACCTGACGGCGAGGCGGCGAAGAGCTTCTTCGCGGTGCCGAGCGATCCGGAGGCGCGCGTCGATGTGCTCTCGCAGATGATGTGGTCGCAGGCCTGCACCGGCAAGTTCGTCTGGCCGATCGCCGACCGCGGCTTCAGCCGGCGTGCTCACCGCGTTGCAGCGCCGACGCTGGTGGTGTGGGGCAAGGCGGACGGCATCATCTCGCCGGCCTATGCGCAGGAGTTTGCCAGACGAATTGCCGGCGCGCGCGTAGAGCTCATCGACAAGGCGGGCCACCTGCCGCACCTCGAGCAGCCGGACGCGGTCACGAAGGCGGTGCGTGACTTCCTCGGCGGCTGACATGTTGCAGCCTCACCCTTGAAACGCAGCAGTTGCATTCCGTTGTGGCATCTGCACGCAACTCTGACCGCTTGTCTCACCGTGTTTTTCTGATACGCTGAGCTCCTCAGCTTCCCAAAATGGGGGTCTCGGGCAATGTTGATCTCTTCCAAGGCGGCCTTGTTGGCGGGCGCATTCGTCGCACTTTCGGTTGCGCTTACGCCAAGCGCTCGCGCCCAGCAGAACGTTCTGATCGGCAACGCCACCGCCGCCGACACCCAGGCCGCTGCGAACGACAAGTTCGCAGAGCTGATCACGCAATACACCGACGGCAAGCTAAAGGCCGGCGCCCGCCATGGCCAGTCGCTCGGCACCAACGCGCAGATGGTCTCGGCGCTGCAATCCGGTTCGGTCGCCGGCATGGTGCTGCCGGCGGGATTCATCTCGTCGACGGTGCCTGAACTTGCCCTGTTCGATCTGCCGTTCCTGCTGCCCGGCGCGCCGGCCCAGATCACCGCCTTCGCGGCGCAGAGCAAAGCCGCCGAGAAGATGAAGGAGGTCGCCGCCACCAAGGGCATCCACGTCATTGGCTTTAACGGCATCGGTCCGCAGAGCTTCCTAACCAAGTTTCCGGTCGCCGCCCTGTCCGACATCCAGGGCAAGAAATTCCGCGTGATCCCGTCGCCACCGCGCGTCGGCGCCTATCAGGACTGGGGCGCGGTGCCGCGGCCGATGGAGTTCGGTGAGGTCTACACCGCGCTGCAGCAGGGCACGCTCGACGGCATGGAGAACCCGCCAGACGTGATCTACAAGTCGAAGCTGCACGAGGTGGCGAAGTACTACACCATCACCGAGCACTTTGCTTTCGCGTCCATCGTCATTGTCAGCAAGCGCTGGCTCGATGGCCTGCCGAAGGAGCAGCGGGACGCTGTGCTCAAGGCCGGCACCGAGACCATCAAGTTTGCCGACATTGCCTACACCGAGTCGCAGCAGACCAGCATGGACGCGCTGAAGAAGGCGATCACCGTGACGACGTTCCCCGCCGCGGAGCTTCAGAAGATGAAGGACTTGGCACAGAAGGGCGTCTGGCAACGGTTCAAGGCCGACGCACAGCGCGGACCGCTGGTCCAGATTCTGGAAGAGGACGTCACCCGCTTTAGCAAGAAGTAGGCGGGCCCGGGCAGCCTTGATGTCCACATCCACCCTCGATCGCGTTATCGAACGCATCACCCACCTAGCCGACGAGGCGGCTGCGGTGGTCTGCGCGTTTCTGATCCTCGCCACAACATTTTCGGTGATCGTGTACCAGCGCGGCATCACCATCGTCTGGCTCGACGACGTGCTGCGCGCACTGCTGATCTGGCTGGTCTATCTCGGCTCGGTGTCGCTCTGCTTCAACAACGACCACATCACCATGGATGCGCTCTTTCTTCGTTTGCCCCCGCGGGTGCGCCGCATCTTGAACCTTTTCATCGGATTGCTTGGCTTCGTGCTGTGCGCGTATGTCAGCACGGTCGCTGTTAGCAGCATGATGCGAGATCTCGAATACGGCAATTTAATGCCGAGCGGCTATCTGCCGGTCTGGCCACAGTCCCTCGCCGTCCCGCTGTGCTTTGCGTTGATGGCGCTTGCCTATCTAAGCTATCTCTATTCCGTGGTGTCGGGCCGGAACGACCGCAAAGCCGCCTCGTCCGAGTTTTCCGAGGGACCGTAGCGCAGTGCTTACCGTCATTGCGGTCGGGGCGTTCGCGCTTCTCTTTCTCGGCATCCCGATGTGGATGATCTTCATGGTCATGGCGATCGCCGCCATGACCTGGCAGGGCGTTTCGATGGACGTCGTGGTGCAAGGCCTTTCCGGCACCATTAACAACCTCGTTCTACTGTCGGTCCCGGGCTTTATCTTTGCCGGCAACATCATGGGCCGCGGTGGCATGGCCAAGCGGCTAATCGATTGGATCTCTTCGTTTCTCGGCCGCGTGCCCGGCGGGATGGCGCTGACTACAATCACCGCGGCGGAGCTGTTCGGCGCGATATCCGGCTCCAGCGCTGCAACCGTCGCGGCGCTCGGTAACGTGCTCTACGGCGGGCTGCGGCGTCTCGGCTACGACGAGCGATTCTCGCTCGGCTTGATCACGTCGTCCGGCGCTATCGCCATCATCATCCCGCCGAGTATTACCATGATCCTGTTCTCGGTGATGACGAACGCCTCGGTCGGCAAGCTGTTCCTAGCGGGCTTCATCCCCGGCATCATTGTCGGCATCTGCGCCGCGATCTACTGCGTGTGGTACGCGATTCGGCACAAGATCTCGGAAGGCCGGGTCTGGTCGTTGATCGACATGATTCGCACCAGCCGCGCGGTGGTGTGGACGCTCGGTGCCCCCGTCATCATTTTCGGGGGAATCTACGGCGGCTTTGCCACCCCAACCGAAGCATCGATGCTGGTGTCGGTCTATGCTGTCATCGTCAGCATGCTCATCTATCGCGAGTTGAGCATGCGCGAGTTGTGGGCGATCACCCGCGATACTGCACAACTCTCGGCCAAGCTCTTCATCATCGTAGCGGCGGCTGGCGTATTCTCGTGGGTGCTGGCTGCCGAGGCCGTGCCGCAAACCATGGTGAAGTTCATCGACGGCCTCGACCTTCAGCCATGGATGGTGCTGCTGATCCTCAACATGATCCTACTAATCGTCGGCATGTTTATGGACCCGAACTCGGCGGTGGTGCTGTTCGCCCCGCTGCTGTGGCCGATCGCGCAGCACGCCGGCGTCGACCTGATTCACTTCGGCATCATCTTCACGGTTAATCTCGCCATCGGTATGTTCTCGCCGCCGTTCGGCCTTAACATCTTCGTGAGCTGCAGCATCTTCCGCGTGTCGTCGTCGCGGGTGGTCAGCGGACTGGTACCGTTCTTCGTGGCGTATCTGATCGCACTGGGATTTGTCACCTACATCCCGATTCTGTCGCTGTATTTGCCGAATCTGCTCATGTAAAGAACGCTCTGCGTTCCGTAATCTGTCATTCTGCGAATTCAGTCCGCAGCCCGATTGCCTCGTTGTCGTCATCTTGTCGTCTGATCCGATATTCGGTGCTCCGGCCCGCCGATGCATCTTTTCTCCGGCGTTGACACTTCGATGAGTTGGCCATCGGGAAATGATGCCCAATTTAACCGCTTTGCGAAACCTCAAAAACCCAGTATCCATGAGCTTTCAAGCTACATTCCCCATCAGATTCACCCACTCGATTTCCTGATGAGCCAGAAAAACAAATACGTTCTTCGAAAATCCAGCCTCAGCCCTTGGCCTTGGCAGCCTCGCGGCGGGCGAGCTTGCGCGGCGAAAAGATCGGCTCCAGATTGAAGATCCGCTGGGCGTTGCCGCCCAGGATGTTCCGCTTGGCCGCTTCATCGATGAAGGGCAAGTCGTAGATTGTGCTGGGCAGGTCCATGTCCCAGTGGGGGAAGTCGGACGCATAGAGCAACTGCGTCTTGGCGTTGATCAACTCAAATGTCAGTTCCAGAGACTTGCGATTGTCCACCATCTCCATCGGCTGCGAGCTGAAATACATCTCGCGGATGTATTCGCTCGGCTTTCGCTTGAGCAGCGGCACCTCGGACGAGCGCATCATGTACTCGTTGTCGAGACGCTGCATCAGGAATGGTATCCAGGCGAGACCGCTTTCGATCCATATTGTCTTAAGTTTCGGGAAGCGCTCCGGCATGCCGTTGATCAGCCAGTTGGTCAGGTACAGCATGTTGTTCCAGCAAAAGCCCAGGGCATGCACGCCGAAGAACTTGTTGAACAGTCGCAAGCCTGGCTCGCCGCCGGTGGCGCTATGGAACGCGAGCGGTAGTCCGCGCTCTTCCAGCATCTTGTAGAGACGGATGTATCCGTTCTGGAACACGCTGCGCTGGTGCGTCGACGTCACCATGAAGCCGATCACGCCCTTTTTCTCGGCAAAGTGCTCGACCGTCTTGATGCAGGCTTCCGGGTCGAGGAACGGCAGATAGAGCATCGACTTGATGCGCGGCTCATCGGCGAGGATGCGTTCGCAGAGCCAGCTGTTGTAGGCCCATGCGAGGCCGGTCTGAATCGCCACGTCCGGCGACAGCGACAGATTGAGCATCGGCGTCGGGAACAGGCATGCGATGTCGGTTCCCATCGCGTCCATCCAGCGCCGCATCAGCGTGATGTCCCGATGCGGAACCGGCGGCGTCTTTTCGATCTTGCGCCCGCGATAACGGATGATGCGGCCGTTCAGCTCCTGGTACGAGCCGTAGCCGACGCCCATGCCGGGCTTCGCCGGACCCTGGTGGCCGGCGTCATGGCGGAGCACCGGGTCGGTGATGTATTCGACGATCTCGGGCCACGCTTCGTTTTCGTAGTGGTGAGAATCTATGTCGACAATCAGGAAGTTCTCGTAGCGCCGCTCGATGGCCTGTTGCGCCGCATGTTCGAGCGCCTGCGTGGTCTCGTAATGCTGGTGCGAAACGTCGCGCATTTTTACGTCGCTGCCGTCCATCTTGTTCATGATGTTCATGGCAGAATCCGAATCTGTTATCTGCGAAGGGGGAGGCTCAGACCGAAAGGAAGACGCCGTCGGATCGTTCTATCACGTCGAACTTCTTCAGCCTGATGCGCTTATCGGAAACATTGACGCCATCATTCAGGTGAAATTCGTAACCGTGCCATGGACAGACGATGTGGATGTCGTCTTTATCGTAGGCATGGCCGATCAGCCGGCCATTCTCGTCGAGTTCGTCGATCACCTGCGGCATGCGGACGCCCTCGCACGCCGGGCCGCCCTGATGCGGGCAATGATTGTGGTAGGCGAAATACTTTCCGTCGTGCTTGATGACGGCGATCTCCAGATTTTTCACCGTAACGATCCGAACGGCGCCATCGGCAAGCTCGGCCGGACTGCACACCTTAATTTCAGCCATACGTTTCTTCCGTTTGCATCGCCGCGTTGGATCACGGCTTTGATTTCGCGGCGCCTGTCGTTTGCTGCGGGGCGTGAGGGCGTCCGGAGATTGTTGAAGCAGATCGTAAGGTATTTTATGATGAGACATCCCATAGTCAATGGGGGATCGGAGCCGGGGATGCTAGGCACTCGCGCCGCTTGTTGTTCGTTTTTTCTTCTGAGCGCCCTGCCGTGTGGCGCCTGGCTGGGGACCGGCTTTGCGGCGGACAAGTTCCCGACCCAGCCGATCCAGATCATTGTTCCTTATGCTGCGGGTGGCGCGACCGATCAGATCGCGCGGCTGATGCAGAGCGGCATGGAACGGCGCCTCGGGCAGCCCGTGCTGGTGATCAACCGGCCAGGCGCCAGTACGACCATTGGTACGATGCAAGTGGCGCGTGCCGTTCCGGACGGGCACACCCTTGCGATGGTCAGCGTGCCGCACGTCGCCAATTACACGTTGCTGAAGAAAATGCCCTACGCGCAGAGCGATTTCGTGCCAGTTACGTCGATCAGCAACACGCCCAATGTGCTGGTGGTCAATCCCGATCTGCCGATCAAGTCGGCGGCCGACCTGATCGCCTACATCAAGGCACATCCCGGTCAGGTGAACTATGCCACCTTTGGCATCGGCAGTTCGGCCCATCTGGCGGCACTGTTGTTCGAGTCGAAGATCGGCATTGCTCTCACCGCGGTGCACTATCGCGGCGGCGCACCGGCGGCGATCGGCGTGATGACCGGTGAAGTGCAGATGTCGTTCGGGTCGCCGCTCTCGGTGACAGGCGGAATCACCAGCGGCAAGCTCCGGCCGGTTGCGGTCACCGCAGATCATCGGCTCGCCATGATGCCGGATGTTCTCACCATGCGGGAACAAGGGTTCGATTACCTCAGTGGGGCCTGGTTCGGTGTCCTCGCGCCCAAGGGAACGCCCGAGCCTGTCGTGACGAAGCTCCATGACGTTATCGCTGCGACCATAGGGCAAGCCGACGTTACGAAAACGCTGGCGCAATCCGGCACGGAAACTTTCGTCAGTTCGCCGGAGCAGTTCGGCGAATTTATCGCCGCTGAAACCAAACAGTGGTCTGTCGTCCTCAAGAACGTCGAAAAGCAATAGCCGCGTGTCTGCCGTCAGCGCTCATTGGACAGAGCGGGTGGATTGAAGAAGGGAGAGTTTCTGGCTCATCGTAACGTTCACAGGAGCGAAGATGAGACAGCAAACTCGATCATCGAAGGAGCCGGCTGAGAAGGTCGTCCAAGACATCCGGCGGGCGACGCGCAAGCATTATTCGGCCGAGGA
>CAMDSH010000058.1 GCA_945907045.1 Rhizobium sp. Q54
GTCGCCTTGATGGCCACGCACTCTTGCCAAAACTTATCCTGGGGGTAAAGTTCACTAACGGGTTGGAGGTCATCGCCAAGGCGAGCGACCTTCAGGACGAAACCGCCGCCTAAAAGATCAGGCCGTCACCAACTTTAGGCGATAGCTCACGTCGAGAATGCCGTCTCTCAAATTGATTGTCAGCTTCGTGTTCACAGTCGCCTCCATTTGCGTTCACTCCAATGGCTCGCCTTGGACCATCGATTCCACGCGCTTGATGCCTTCCTGCGTCAGTTTGTAGGTCTTGCGTGCTTGCCGCGAACTGCCGCTTTTCTTCAATTGAAGAAGCAGGGCGGGATGGTCGTTCTTAAGTTGATTCAAAGCCTCGGTGATATTCCCGATGCCGTGTCCTAAATCCTTCAGACCATCGTTTAGTGATTGCGACTGGAAGCTTCCGGCGTTCTGGCAAATCTGCGCCCAGTAAGCCGCGACGATCGCCTTATCTTTTTCGGTTTTAGGATTGGCGGCATTGAACAAATCGGCGAACGCTCCGTAGTCGCTCGAGCCTTGTTCTGCAGTCGCTTTACCACTTGCCGGGGCTCCGAGAGGCTTCGTCATTTTCTGACCGACGGCAACGCCGTAATGGCTCACCGCCCAGAGCAGAACGCGCGCACGTCCTTCGCTCTCTAATTCTCCGACTGCCGCCGAAACGGCTCCCATCGCCTTGATTTCATCTTCTGCCGACATGGCACACCTCTTTCTTTGCTGACAATTTAGGTGCGCCTCACTGAAAGATCAAGAAACGATATGCTTTTTTGCACATAAAAGATATTAACATACTGAATACATTGAATAATTCAGATCATATTATTTTCAAACAGATAAAAAGTTATTCACATCCATAGATTGTTCGGTTCCAGCTCTATCCTCGCCACGTCCATGAGCAGGAGGCCGTGTGGCCCTTCGCACCTTCTCGTCGCAAAATTATGAAATAACAAGGCAATTCGAGAACATGACGAGTTTTCCTGATGAAGCATTTCACTTTGCCTATGGACGTGGCGAGGATAGAGCTGGAACCGAACATTGTGAGCGTATGAATACGTACAATTAAGTACTGGAATAGGATACTTCATAAGTCGCCAATAGGCTAATGACTTTGGCTCATTAGAGTGTTTTGAGATTTTCGGTTGGCTAAGCCTTGCGGTACCGATGCCTCGCGCCTCTTATCTCCTTCCTCTCCTCCGCCTCAACGCCGGATGATCCTCTTCTGCCGGCATCCGCGCGTCGATCAGCAAATCAAGCGCTTCCTGTGGCGCGTGTTCGACGTCGATACCGGCGCGGCGCAGCTCGTTGAGTGCCTTGCGGGTTATCTCGTCACGCGTCTGTGCGGAGATCCAATGTGTGATGAGAGCCACCCGCCGCCGTCTGTTGCGGCCCATCGCCTCAAGCCGCGCCATCTTCATCAGCTCAAGTGCCTCGCCGAGTTTGCCGAGATCGACACCCGGCGTTTCTTCCAGTTCACGCACATAGCGCTCCGCGAGCGCGGATAGGCGCGCGGCGAGCGTGCGCAGCTTAAGCCTCTGGCCGGCGCGCGCGCTCGGAACGGTATCGGTCGCGCGCGGCGCGAAGGCGGGACGCCGCCAGCCGCCGTCGCGCGTCCAGCGGCAGATGCTGGCGCGGCCTACGCCGGTGCGCGCGGCGATCTGCGAGTAAGTCAGCGTCGTCTGCTCGATCAGGCGGCGCACCGCCGCGACCATTGCGTCCGTGTGCGGCCTTCTTGAAGTTTTTCCCGGCGCGCCGCGCGGTCCCACCACGGCTGCCGGTTCGTCCGGCCGCACTGAAAGACGCACTAGGGGTGAATTGAATGGGTATGGCATGCATAGGAATATATGCCTGATGCCGCACGGGGGCAAGCTGACGTCCGGGTTTTTTGATTTTCCGCTCATGCCCGCGCACGCGGGCATCCAGTGCTGCAAATACTATGAATCTGGATTCCCGCTGGCGCGGGAATGAGCGGGTGAGGCTACCCGCGCGCTCAGGCTTTTTGCTTGCGCGACGCTCCTCAGCATGAGGAATGGAGGGTGGCTCAAGCGCGCGCGTTCATCCGCCGGTCGTAATCGGCCAGAACCTGCGGGCCGATCTCGTCGATGCGCTTGACGCCGCACAGCGCCATCGTCACGTCGAGTTCACGTCTGATGATGTCGATTGATTTCGCGACGCCGGCCTGCCCGCCGGCGCCAAGGCCGTAGACATAGGCGCGGCCAACCATGCAGCTCTTGGCGCCGAGCGCGAGCGCGCGCAGCACGTCCTGTCCCGAGCGGATGCCGCCGTCGAACATGATCTCGATGTCGGAGCCGACCGCGTCGGCGATTTTCGGCAGCGCGGAAATCGACGACGGCGCGCCGTCAAGCTGGCGGCCGCCGTGGTTGGACACGATCATCGCGGAGGCGCCGGTCTTGGCGGCGACCTTGGCATCCTCGACATCGAGGATGCCCTTGAGGATCAGCTTGCCGGGCCAGATGCTGCGGATCCACTCGATGTCTTTCCAGTTCAGCGTCGGATCGAACTGGCTCGCGGTCCATTGCGACAATGAAGTGACGTTCTCCATGCCCTTCACGTGACCGGCAAGATTGCCGAAGGTCTTGCGCTTGCCCTTGAGGATCGAGAGCGCCCACGCCGGCTTGGTCGCGATGTCGATGATGTTCCTGACGCGGATTTCCGGCGGCACCGTCATGCCGTTCTTGATGTCGCAGTGGCGCTGGCCGAGGATTTGCAGATCGACGGTGAGCACCAGCGCGCTGCACTTGGCGGCGATGGCGCGCTCGATCAGCGCCTTCATGAAGCCGCGGTCGCGGATGACGTAAAGCTGGAACCAGAACGGCTTGTCCACCGCCGCCGCCACGTCTTCTATTGAACCTATCGACATAGTGGAGAGCGTGAACGGAATGCCGGCTTCCTGCGCCGCGCGGGCGGCGAGGATTTCACCATCGCCATGCTGCATGCCCAAAAGCCCGATGGGCGCGAGCGCGATGGGGAGCGCGGCCTTCTCGCCGAGGATTTTTGTCGAGGTGTCGCGTTTGTCCACGTCCACCATCACGCGCTGGCGCAATTTCATGCGCTCCAGGTCGTCGCGGTTGGCGCGCAGCGTGCTCATCGAATAGGAGCCGTGGTCGGCGTACTGGAAGAAGGCGCGCGGCACGCGGCGGCGCGCCAGTTCGCGCAAGTCGTCGATGCAGGTGATGTTTTTCATGGGGAACGCCCGGCACACTCGTTGCCTTCGGGTAGCACGGCGGGGATGGTGAGGGAAACCGGGGAGGGCCCGCCGGGCGTCAAGGCGGGGCAACCTGGCGTTAAGGCCGCTTGGTAATGATTTCTCACAATTTGTGAAGCATTATGGGGCCGGGGACACTATAAAGAGACCCGTGCAGCGGCCTTTGTTACGGCCTTTGTTACGGCCTTGCCGCGCGCCAAAAACACTTAAAATGACGGGCTAAGGGGCTTTCATGGTTCGCAGATATTTCGGCACGGACGGCATTCGCGGCCGGGCCAACCAGGTGATTACGCCCGAATTGGCGCTCAAGGTCGGGCAGGCGGCCGGGCTCATTTTCAAGCGCGGCGACCATCGCCATCGCGTCGTCATCGGCAAGGACACGCGGCTGTCCGGCTACATGATCGAGAACGCGCTGGTCGCGGGTTTCACCTCGGTCGGCATGGACGTGCTCGTCCTCGGCCCGATGCCCACCCCCGCCGTGGCGATGCTGGCGCGCTCGATGCGTGCTGATCTCGGCGTGATGATTTCCGCCTCGCATAATCTCTTCGACGACAACGGCATTAAATTATTCGGCCCCGACGGCTTCAAGCTCGCCGACAAGAAGGAAAGCGAGATCGAAGCGCTGATCGACAGCGATCTCTCCAAGCAGCTGGCGCAAGGCGCTGACCTCGGGCGCGCCAAGCGCATCGACGGGGTGCACGACCGCTACATCGAATTCGCAAAGCGCACGCTCCCCAAGGCGATCGACCTCGACGGCTTGCGCGTGGTGGTCGACTGCGCCAACGGCGCGGCCTATCGCGTGGCGCCGGAAGCTTTGTGGGAACTCGGCGCCGATGTGATCTCGATGGGCGTGGAGCCGGACGGCTTCAACATCAACAAGGATTGCGGCTCGACGGATCTGGCGGGCATTTCCGCCAAGGTGCGCGAGATGCGCGCCGACATCGGCATTGCGCTCGATGGCGACGCCGACCGCGTCATCATCGTCGACGAGCGCGGGCATGTGGTGGACGGCGACCAGCTGATGGCGGTGATCGCCGAGAGCTGGAAGGAAGACGGCCGGCTGCAACGCGCCGGAATCGTCGGGACCGTGATGTCGAACCTGGGCCTTGAACGTCATCTCGCCGGCCTCGGCATCGAACTCGTTCGCACGCCGGTCGGCGACCGCTACGTGCTCGAGCACATGCGCGAGCATGGCTACAATGTCGGCGGCGAACCGTCCGGTCACATCATCCTCTCGGACTACACCACCACCGGCGACGGCTTCATCGCCGCGCTGCAGGTGCTCTCGGTCATCAAGCGCAAGGGCAAGCTGGTCTCGCAGATCTGCCACCGCTTCGAGCCGCTCCCGCAGGTGCTCAAGAACGTTCAGTACAAGAAGGGCAAGCCGCTGGAGAACGCCCGCGTTCGCTCGGCCATCGCCGACGCCGAACTCCGGCTGGGCCGCACCGGCCGTCTTATCGTGCGCCCCTCCGGCACCGAAACGGTGATCCGGGTGATGGCGGAAGGCGACGACAAGTCACTGGTCGAGGCGGTTGTGGATGACGTTTGCGAAGCCGTGAGCCAGGCGGCGGCCTGAAAGCCCGATAGCTGCAAGCTATTCCAGCATCTGCAGGATTGCCGTTTTGCCGCGCCGCCGCATGGGCGAAAACGGGAAAAAGCCTTTAACAACAACAGTCTAGAACCATTTTAAAGAGCGTTTTTGCTTTGCATGCGCCGGTCAGATGCAGTAGCGATAGTTGCACGTTGAACTAACAACCGGCTCCGGGGCCATGATCGTCTGCTCCTGTAACGTCTTGAGCGATCGGGAAGTGCGTACCGCCGTGAGTTCATCGGCGCCGCGCACGACGGGACAGGTTTATGGCTGTCTCGGATGCAGCGCCCAGTGCGGCCGTTGCGCCCGCACCATCCGCAAGATCATGGACGAGGCGCTCGGCGCCGTTCCGGAGATCGCCACGGCCTGCCCGACGGCATGCGGCTGCTGCCCAAAGAACCAGGCGCAGGTTTAAGTTTTCCACACCCTTGGCTCCGGATTTGAAGACATTTCGGCCGGTTTGGCCGAACGCTTTGCCTTCTTTAGAATTATGCTAAAGAAGCTCAACTCATCCAATCTGTCACGCAGGAGCCGCAGGCTATGAAGGGCGACGCCAAGGTCATCGAATTCCTCAACAAGGCGCTGCGGCACGAGCTCACGGCGGTGAACCAGTACTGGCTGCACTACCGGCTGCTGGACAACTGGGGATACAAGGACCTCGCCAAGCAGTGGCGCAAGGAATCCATCGAGGAGATGGAGCACGCCGACAAGCTGATCGAGCGCATCATCTTTCTCGACGGCTTTCCCAATCTGCAGGTGCTCGATCCGCTGCACATCGGGCAGAGCGTGAAGGAAGTGCTGGACTGCGATCTCGCCGCCGAGATATCGGCGCGCGCGCTCTACCAGGAGGCCGCCACCCAGTGCCACGCCTCCAAGGACTATGTGACGCGCGATCTGTTCGAGAAGCTGATGGCGGACGAGGAGCACCACATCGACTTCCTCGAAACGCAGCTCGATCTCGTCGCCAAGCTCGGCCTTGAGCTTTACGCCCAGCACCACATCGGCGAGATGGGCGAAGGCGAGGACTGACACTCTTTCGTCATTCCGGGGCGCGCTGCGGGCGCGAACCCGGAATCCGGAAACGGGCTCCGCGATCGCATCTGGATTCCGGGTCCGCAAGCTTCGCATGCGTCCCGGAATGACCCGGTGGGGCTGTTCATCACCGCTCGTCCCCGCGAACGCGGGGACCCAGAGCTGGATTCCCGCTTGCGCGGGAATGAGCGGAGAACGCGTCAGCCGTGCCGTAATCGTAAACGAATCCTTACCGGCAATTCTCCTGACTGGCCGCGAGGCGCGCAGCGCCGACGCTCGCTTGCGCGTTAAAAAACACGGTTAAAGAACGTGGTTAAGCGGCACTTAACGATTTGCTGCCATCGTCCGCATCGTCTGGCACCTGCGCTCGTAACGCGAGCGGCAGGCGACCGAAAAGGGACGAAGCGATGGGTGGTACGCGTCTTTCCGTGTTGGCTCTGACATCTGCGGCGGTGCTTGCCGGCACCGTGGCGCATGCTGCCGATTATTCGCCGCCGCCCCCGCCGCCAGTGATCTATCAGCCGCCGCCGGTGATCGAGGAATTCTCCAGCTGGTATCTGCGCGGCGATATCGGCATGACCAATCAAAGCGTCAGCAGCCTGACCAACATTCAGGACGTGAACAATTCCGTGCGGGACGTCGGCATCGGCTTCGATAGCTCGCCGCTGTTCGGCCTCGGCCTCGGCTACTACTTCAACGACTGGCTGCGATTCGACGTCACCGGCGAATACCGCGCCAAGTCGAATTTCAAAGGTTTGCAGATCATCCGCAGCGGCGGTTCGCTTTACACCGACGAATACAGCGGCAGCAAATCGGAGTGGCTGTTCTGAGGTGGTCCCGGTTATCTGAACAGATTCTCCGCGTCGATAAGTGGAGCGTCTGCCGGGGTTAAGCTGCCAAGCGGATTGGCAGCGGGTTGAAGTAGGCTTGATCGGGTGTCTTGTCGTCAAGGCTCGAATGCGGCCGGCGGCC
>CAMDSH010000059.1 GCA_945907045.1 Rhizobium sp. Q54
TCTTCCCTTGGCAAACCCGGCCCGCTACCTACATTGTGAATGGGTCGGACGTGAAGCTGCCGCGATTTTCAGGCAAAAGACTTAACTAGATCAGTCCGCGCGGCCCGCGCGCGGTGAATAGGGACGCCGGATGAACGCCAATCTGCGTAACTTCGCCCTCTGGGTGATTATCGTTCTTTTGTTGCTGGCTCTATTCACCCTGTTCCAAAACCCGGGGCAGCGTACGGCTTCGACCGACATCTCGTTCTCGCAACTGCTCAGCGAGGTCGATCAGGGCCGCGTTCGCGACGTGCTTATTCAGGGCCCGGATATTCACGGCACCTTCTCCGACGGCCGCAGTTTCCAGACCTACGCGCCGAACGATCCCTCGCTCGTGCAGCGTCTCTACGGCAAGGGCGTGGCGATCACCGCACGTCCGCAGTCCGACAACGTGCCTTGGTTCGTCTCGCTGCTCGTTTCGTGGCTCCCCTTCATCGCGCTGATCGGCGTTTGGATTTTTCTCTCGCGCCAGATGCAGGGCGGCGCCGGCAAAGCCATGGGCTTCGGCAAATCGCGCGCGAAGCTTTTGTCGGAATCACACGGCCGCGTCACCTTTGACGATGTCGCCGGTGTCGACGAGGCGAAATACGATCTGCATGAGATCGTCGAATTCCTGCGGGATCCCGGAAAATTCCAAAAGCTTGGCGGGCGCATTCCGCGCGGCGTGCTGCTCGTCGGTCCTCCGGGCACCGGCAAGACGCTGCTCGCGCGCGCCGTCGCGGGCGAAGCCAACGTGCCGTTCTTCACCATTTCCGGTTCCGACTTCGTTGAGATGTTCGTCGGCGTTGGTGCTTCGCGCGTGCGCGACATGTTCGAGCAGGCCAAGAAAAACGCGCCCTGCATCATCTTCATCGATGAAATCGACGCGGTCGGCCGTCATCGTGGCGCTGGCCTCGGCGGCGGCAACGACGAGCGCGAACAAACGCTCAACCAGTTGCTGGTCGAGATGGACGGCTTCGAGTCGAACGAAGGTATTATCCTGATCGCCGCCACCAACCGGCCTGACGTGCTCGATCCCGCGCTGCTGCGTCCCGGCCGTTTCGATCGCCAGGTCGTTGTGCCGAATCCGGACGTTGTCGGCCGCGAACAAATTCTGAAAGTTCACGTGCGCAAGGTGCCGCTGGCGCCCGACGTGAATCTGAAAACGATCGCGCGCGGTACGCCCGGTTTCTCCGGTGCCGATCTTGCGAATCTCATCAACGAAGCTGCCCTGATGGCCGCGCGCCGCAACAAGCGCATGGTCACGCAGGCGGAGTTCGAGGACGCCAAAGACAAGGTGATGATGGGTGCCGAGCGCAAGTCGCTCGTGATGACCGAAGAAGAAAAACTCCTCACTGCCTATCATGAAGGCGGCCACGCCATCGTCGCGCTCAACGTCAAGGCAACCGATCCGGTGCACAAGGCCACCATCATTCCGCGTGGCCGTGCACTCGGCATGGTCATGCAATTGCCGGAACGCGATAAGTTGTCGATGTCGCTCGAGCAGATGACATCGCGGCTCGCCATCATCATGGGCGGCCGCGTCGCCGAGGACATGGTCTTTGGCAAAGAGAAAGTTACGTCCGGTGCTGCGTCCGACATTGAGCAGGGCACCAAGCTCGCCCGCATGATGGTGACGCGCTGGGGCTTCTCCGATGAGTTGGGTCCGGTCGCCTACGGCGATAATGGTGACGAAGTTTTCCTCGGCTACCAGGTATCGCGGCAGCAGAGCGTGTCGGAGGAAACCAGCCGCAAGATCGACGGGGAAGTGCGCAAGCTGGTCGAGGCCGGTCTCGCCGAGGCGAAGCAGATACTCACCGAAAAGCGCGCCGATCTCGAAGTTTTGGCCAAGGGCCTGCTCGAGTTCGAGACGCTGTCGGGTGACGAGATCAAGGACTTGATCAAGGGCAAGCGCCCGGTGCGCGAAGCCGTGATCGAACCGTCCGCGCCGCGCTCGACGGCAGTGCCGAAATCCGGAGCAGGGCGTCCGCGTACCGAACCACCGCCCCCGGGCGACGTTGCTCCGCAGCCGCAAAGCTAGACTTTCAAAGTCTAGCCCTTCATCGCCGCTTTGATTGCTTCAACCCCCGCGCCTGATTTCGCGGCGTTGATGATCTGCGCTTCCTTGGCATTGAGTTTTTCCAGCGCTGCCGGCATGGCGTCGATGCTGCCGGGCGGCACTACCACGGCGCCGTGACGGTCGGCGTGAATGAGATCGCCGCTTTTCACCGCCATGCCGTGAATGTTCACGTCGATGCCGAAGTCAACCACATGCACATAAGCGTGTGACGGCGCGATTGAAGCGGCCAGCATCTGGAAGCCGGCCGGGATCATTGGAATATCGCGCACCGAGCCGTTGGTGACGGTGCCGAGACATCCGAGCGACTTGTGCACGTTCGATTGCACTTCGCCCCAGAACGCGCCGAAGCCGACGATGTCGTCTAAGTCCTCGATCACCACTACGCTTGGTCGCGGCTCGGCGGCGACGTAATCGAGATAGTCGAGCCGTTTGTTCATGTAACCGGCCTCGCCGAGCGACACCTTATGCTGGGCGCGCATGGTGACGGTCTTGGCGAAGCCCACCATCGGCGGCAGATCGGGGAACGGGCAGTGCAGATGCCTGACGGTGTAGCCATGCCCGCGGCGTTCCGGCGCCACCATCTCCAGCAGATTGCACACCGTCGGCGTGTCGATCGATTGCAAGAATTCAGCTTGCTTTTTCGTGAGCTGCATTATGTTCCCCGGAAATGAATTTCAGAACTCGCACGCGCTCGCGGGCGCTGCTTGCAGGCTGAACAGGCGATCGTCGGTCCCCAGCTTTACGCCGAGCAGGCCGCCGAGGGCGCTCTTGCGGTCGCGCAGCATGATGCGCTCATTGCCCGCGCGCGTGAGATAAAAGCTTTGGGAAGTATTGTTGTCGGCAATGTGCGAGCAGGCATAGGCGTAATTGTCCGGCGAGCAGATGGTTTTTTCCAGCGCCTTGCGGCCGTTTTTCAGCTCGACGCTAAAACCGAACTCATAAATCGGCCAATCGGTCGCGCCTTCTTTCACCCGCGCCACCTTGTACGCCGCGATACGGCGCACGAGCTGGGCGGGATGACGCGCGAGATGCTGCGCGTCGTAAGTCTGCGTGAAGCAGACCTTCTCCGCTTCGAAGCGCGTGCGCAGCGGTGGACCCATTTTAGCCCAGACCGGATTTTGCGCATCGCGCAGCGCCACGCATTGGGCTACCGGCTGTTTTTCGAGCCGGAACTGCCGGTCGTCGGCGCCCGGCAACACGTTCTCGTTTTTGCCTTCGTCCTCGTCGCTGGCGCCGCAGCCGCCGACTACGACGAAGCCCTTGTTGTCGAGCAGCAGCGCATCGCCGCTCGGTTTCAAATCGAAGCTGCCGCCGTCGCAGTCGATGTAGCAATAGACGCCGCCCTTTTCGCCGCGCTGACAGCTAAAGCCGTTGGAATAGACGCCGCGTTTGTCGCGCAGGCGCACATAGGCGCTCAGCGCGATGCTGCCGTTGTCGCCGTCGCGCGCCCGCAATTCCTCTACCGGCTGGGCTGGAATCTCAGCGTTTTGGTCCGGCGAGAAATCGCGAAACAGATGGAAACTTGTGACGCGCTGCTTTGGATGGCTGGCGAGATGCTGGGCGTCATAGACACGGCCGTAACAGGCTTCGGTGCTAAGCGGGAACTGTTGCGGCAACGGAGACGAGCGCTCTTTGTCCTGCGCTTGCGCGCTAAATCCGATCAGCATCAACGCGCAGACAATTCGCAATCGCGGCATGGGCAGACTCCTGAGGGCTCAAGGCGGCTCTATCGGCCCAGCCTGCGCTGGTTGGGCGGTCCGCGTCCAGGCGGTCGCGACGATGATAGCCATGACGACCAGCATCGCCGCCACTAAAGCTGCGCAGGCGGGATATTTCCCGAAGGTCCATGCGATGCCGCCCAACGCAGCGCCGAAGCTGCCGCCGACATAAAAGCTGGTGACATACAAACCGACGGCGGAAGACCGTCCGGCTTGCGCGGAGATGGTGACGTAACCCGTGGAGACCGCCTGACACATCAGGCCGCAGCCCGCGCACAGCGTGAGGCCCAGCAGGATAGCGGGGAGCGGCGAGGCGAGCGTGAGCAGCACGCCGATCATCCACACACCGATGGTACCGATCATGAAATGCCGACGGCCAAAACGACCGACCGCCCATCCCGCCAACGGGGCCAGCGCCGAGCCGGCCAGATACGTGATGAAGATAGCGCCGAGAAAAGACGCCGACAGCACATAAGGCGGCGCGGCGAGATGGAAGCTGATGTAGGTGAACGTGACGAGGAAATTGAACAGTACGCCGAAGCCGACTGCATAGGTGGCGACGAGTTGCGGATTGCGGAAGTGGCGTAGCATCTGCCGCGCCGAGGTGAGCAGGCCTTCGGAACGCACGAAGCGCTTTTCGCGCGGCAATAGCAGCGACACCGCGAGCGCGCCGGTGAGCGTTGCCGCCGCCAGCGCCATGAAGGCGGAGCGCCATCCCGCCCAGTCGGCAATGACGCCGGTGAAAAAGCGTCCGCTGAATCCGCCGAGGCTCGCACCCATGGTGTAAAGCCCGGCTCCGGCGGTGGCTTCGTCCGCTGGCCATTCCTCTCCGATGTAAGCGATGGTGACGGCGAAAATCGGCGGCAACACCAGCCCCTGCACGAAGCGCCAGAAAATAAGTTCATGCAGCGTCGGCGCCATCGCGGCCATGATCGTCGGCACCGCCAGCACGGTCATTGCGGCGATAATCACGCGCTTGCGTCCGAGCACGTCGGCGACCGTGCCGGTGAACGGTGCGATCAGCGCAACCGCCAGAGTGCCCGCCGTCATGATGGCGGAAATTTCCGCGGCGCCGACGCCGAATTCGTTCGACAGCAGCGGCAGGATCGCCTGCGGGGCATAGAGATTGATGAAGGCGCAGTAACCCGCGAGCGCGACGGCCAGGCGCTGGGCGGCATGAATCGAACGTGGCGCGGCGGCGTTCATGGGGAACCGGCAAAGAGCAAAAGCGAATAAGTGGAGCTATGCCCTGAATTTGCTCGTGCAGCCAGTGGGCGGCGTTCCGGGCAGCACGCGCGCCAGCGCATAGCTCGAGGTTGCGTTGACGGCGCAGCCGGCGGCGACGTAATCCGGTCGGGCGTTGCACAGGAGCGATTCGATGGTGCGGCACCAGCTTTCGATCGTTACATTGGGGGCACTTCTTGTTGCGCCCGCCGCACTCGCCGCGCCAGCCGTAACCGAGACCATTGTTTATTACGACATCAAGGGCGCAACGCCGCAGGACATCCGCGCGCAAATGAGAGAACTCGGCCCGACCGATTTTACCGAGGGCAAGCGTTACGATGCCAATACGCGATGGAACGTGAGTTGGAAATATAATTACGCCAACACCGGGCAGGGCTGCTCGATCTCGACCGCCTACACCACGGTGAAGGTGACGATCACGATTCCCCGATTGCAGGATGTTTCGGCGCCGATTGCTTTGAAACAGTCGTTCGATGATTACACGAAAAATTTGCTGGTGCATGAAAAGGGCCACGGGCAGACCGCAATTGATATCGCCCGAAAAATTGAAGATCGCCTCGTTGCCATGCCGCCACAGCCCTCTTGCGACCGGATGGGCAAGGCAGCGAACGAACTCGGCAATGCGCTCATTAAAGAAGCCAACCAGGCGGACATCGATTACGATGCCCGCACGCAGCATGGCCGGACGCAAGGCGCGCGCTTCCCCTGACGCCCCGCCCCGCGCCGGCACATTAGAGACTTGCACGAAAGCCTATTGACCGGACACGTTTGCGCCGAAAGAGTCCGCGCCATCCGCCGTCAAGCGCGGCCAACTTCAAGGGAGGAGCAACGTGCTCATCGATCATCGCACCTACACCGTCAAGCCGGGCAAAATGGCCCAGCAACTTGAGATTTACGAGAAGCTTGGATTTCCGGTTCAGGTGCGCCACATCGGCCAGCCGCTTGCCTATCTGCAGGCCGAGAGCGGCGACCTCAACACGCTGGTGCATCTGTGGGTCTATGAGAGCGCCGCCGACCGCGAGAAGCGCCGCGCCGCGATGATGCAGGACCCCGACTGGAAGACTTACCTGAAGGAAAGCGCCGCCGCCGGCTGTCTCGACGCGCAACGCACGTCGCTGATGGTTCCGGTGAAGTTCGCGCCGATCAAGCGCTGAGCGAACGCATGCGCGCAACCGGCAACGCACGAACGGGCGGCGAAATCCTGGTCGACCAGCTTGTCGTCCACGGCGTACACCACGCGTTCTGCGTGCCGG
>CAMDSH010000060.1 GCA_945907045.1 Rhizobium sp. Q54
ATTCCTCCCATTCTAGCGCGCTTTCCTCCGCCCGGCTTTGCTACGTACGCGTGTGGTTAAGGGCTTCCCCCGCCCCGAAAGCTTGGGCCCTTGGCGGGGGGGGGCCCGCTCGATAACCACGCCATCATCATCATCAATATCATCAATCGTCACGATTGCTCCCGCCAGCGTGCGTCGAAACCGCGCATTCGAGCCTTTTTGCCCGGCTGCGGCGGCGGCCAGCGCCTCCAGCTTGCCGAGCTCGACCGGCCCTTCATCGCCAACCTGGACGATGGCGCGGCCCAAAAGCCTGAGCGCGATTTCAGCCGGCAACGCTGAAAAGCCAGCGGCGTCGAGTTTGACGTAGGTACCGGACCAAGGCTGCTTTGAGAGTTCCACGGCGGCTTGCGCGACGGCGACTTCCAGTGCCGCATCGGCGCGCCGCAGCCTGTGTGCGAGAAGCGAAAGCCGCCCGGCGCTCAAACCCTCGCGCGCCAGATTGTCCATCATACCGCCGCGCAGCCGCGCGCGCGTGAAGCGCGGATCGCGGTTGGTTGGATCGTCGGCGAATGGAATTTTTGCCGCGCGCAAGGTGGCGATCAGGCGCGCCTTTGGAATTTCCAGAAACGGGCGCACCAGCATCAGCGTATCGAGCCTTGTGACGCGCGCCATCGCGCCGAGCCCGGTGAGCCCGCTGCCGCGCACAAGACGGATCAGCACCGTCTCGGCCTGATCGTCGAGCGTATGCGCTGTGACCACATGCGCCGCGCCCGCCGCTTTCGCGGCTTCGGCCAGCAAAGCATAACGCGCGATGCGCGCCGCCTGCGGCAATCCTGTTGAAGGTTTCTTGCCGCGCCAGCGCACGATGCGATGCGCGACTTTCAATTTTGCGGCGAGTTTTTTTACCGCCGCCGCTTCGCGTTTCGATTCTTTCCGCAAGCCGTGATCGACAGTAACCGCGATGAGTTTCGGCGCGTGCTTTTTCAGCCGGCCGCGCCAGCGCGCCGCCAGCATCAGCAGCGCAGTCGAATCCGGCCCGCCGGAGATAGCGAGCACAAGCGCGGGCACTTTTGAAAAATCGGCGAAAAGTTTTTCGGTCTCAGTAACTGAGACTAGGGAATGGTTTTGTTTGGACATGACCTTTCCCGAAAACCGGTTCCCACTTTTCGGGGTCATGTCCTAGCAGCGCGCACGCTTTTGTTCCTGCTCGACGCCGCGCTTCACGCTCGCCGACGCGCGCGGATATTTGCGGCCGACTTCGCTGAGCGAAGCGCAGGCCATTTCCTTTTGATTAAGCGCGGCGAGCGATTGCCCCAGCCGCAACAGCGAGTCCGGCGCCTTGCCGGATTTGTCGTAATTGCGCACGACCACCAGGAAGGCATCCGCCGCGTCCTGATAGCGCTGGCGCTGGAACATGCTCTCGCCCAGCCAGAACTGCGCGTCGGGCACCAGCTTGTCGTTCGGATTCTTTTTGAGGAAAGCGCGTAAGGTATCCTCGGCGAGCGCGTAATCCTTGCGCTGCACATAGCCGTAGCCGAGATCGTATTCGTCCTTCGGTACGTCGGATGGCGGCGCGACCGCGGCCTGCACGGCGGCGTTGGGATTGCGCGCTACGGGGGGCAGTTGCGAATTCACGGCGGCGCCGGCGGTCGCCGGCGGCAATGAATCGAGCGGGGCGTTGCGCGACAAAGTGGAAAGGTCGAGCGGAGCACCGGCCGCGCGTCCGCCGGGAGCGCCGACGGGCGGCTCGTTCATCGCGGGCTCGGGCGCGGCGGATTGGGGTGGCATTGATTGCGGCATGGGCGCCGCCATCTGCGTGCCGCCGCCGAGCGTGCGCGGCGTACCCGGCGCATTCGGGTTCTGCGTGGGATCGAAAACGTCCGAGCGGCGTCCGGGCACGGCAGGCTGCGTATTCGGTTGCGGAGCCATCTGTTGCTGCGCGGGCGCTGCCGGCGGCATTGGCTGTCTGCCAGGCGCGGCAGGCGCGGCAGGCGCGCCCTTCGAGCCGAGTTGCTGAAAACGGTATTCGCTGTCGTCCTGCATGCGCTTGAGTTGCTGCTCAAGCTGCTGGTTGCGGAACTGCAACTGCTCCATCGTTCCGGTCAACTGACGGATGGTATTTTCAAGCTGATCCAGCCGCACCGAGAGATCCGCTGCATCCTGCGCGGACGCCGGCGCGGCAAGCACAAGCAACGGCGCGGCAAGCGTCGCAGCTTTCAGCAAACGGTACGGAGAAAAACGCATGTGCAAACGACCGGATAAATGTTTCAGGCCATCTCAATAGCATAAGACCGGCTGCGTCGAAATTGTGGCCCGTCCCCTGGCCGGTCATTTCATGCCGCCGCTCATCCCCGCGCAAGAGGGATCCCGATAAGGAAAGCACTGTGCCCTACTAAGCGAGATGGCCGGGACAAGCCCGGCCATGACAAATTGAATGGATTGCCGACTCTCGCTCAACTGCTGGCGTTGAGCACCGTGACCGCGCGGCGGTTCTGCGACCAGCAGGAGATGTCGTTGCAGACCGCGACCGGGCGTTCCTTGCCGTAGGAGATTGTCCGCATGCGCTGCGCCTGGACGCCGCGCGAGGCGAGATAGTCACGCACCGTCTGAGCTCTGCGGGCGCCGAGCGCGATGTTGTATTCGCGCGTGCCGCGCTCGTCGGCATGACCTTCGACGGTGAAGGCATATTGGCTGTAATTGGTGAGCCACTGCGCTTGCTTGTCGAGCGTGCCGCGCGACTGCGGCGTCAACTCCGTGGAGTCGCTCTCGAAGAAGACGCGATCGCCGACATTGACGACGAAGTCCTGCTGGCTGCCAGGCGACGCGACGCTGGCCGCGTTGGCCTGCGCGTCGTCGGCGGTCTTGTTGGCGCAGGCGGAAATCGCCAGCGCCGCCACAAGAAGAACCGCAAGCTTCGCCCCGCGGACGATTTGCAAGACATTCGTCATTTCGGAGCCTCCGTACGCAGCCGCATGACCGGATTAGCCGTCCGGTCTAACGGCCGTTCGTTAAACGAACGTTCCATCAACCTTGAGGGTCCGTGCACAGCCCCGTTAAAATTGCAGGAACCGCCGAAACCGATCCTGATGGTTAAAGCCTAGTGAATGTGGCGGGGTTAGGACAAGAGCGGCGACCACGCCGGATCCGAGGCAAATGACGGCGTCGGAACCTTCTGCTCGTTGCGGCCGGTAATATCGACGGTAAATAGCGACGGCCCGCCGCCCGGATCGCGAAAGAACATCAGCACGCGACCGTTCGGCGCGAAGCTCGGGCCCTCATTATGGTATCCCTCGGTCAGCACGCGCTCGCCCGATCCGTCCGGCTTCATGATGCCGATGGCGAACTGGCCGCCGGCCTGCCGTGTGAAGGCGATGTAGTCGCCGCGCGGCGACCACACCGGCGTCGAATACCGGCCATCGCCGAAGCTGATGCGCTGCGCCGCGCCGCCCCCGGCATTCATCACGTAAATCTGCTGCGAACCGCCGCGATCGCTTTCGAAGCAGATGCGCGCGCCGTCGGGCGAATAGGACGGCGAGGTATCGATCGCCGTCGTGTCGGTGAGCCGCGTCGTCGTCTTGGAGCGCAGGTCCATCACGAACAGATTGGAATTGCCGCTCTGTTGCAGGCTCATGATGACGCGCTGGCCGTCAGCCGAGAAGCGCGGCGCAAAACTCATACCCGGAAAATTACCGACGATCTCGCGCTGGCCGGTTTCGATGTTGAGCAGAAAGACGCGCGGGTCGCCCTGCCCGTACGACATATAAGTGATTTCCTGCGTTGATGGATTGAAGCGCGGCGTGAGCACCAGATCGTCGCCGCGCGTCAGATACCGCACGCCCGCGCCGTCCTGATCCATGAGGGCGAGGCGCTTGATGCGGCGCTCCTTCGGTCCGGTTTCATCGACGAAGACAACGCGGCTGTCGAAATAACCCTTCTCTCCGGTGAGCCGCTCATAGATCGCGTCGGAAATGATATGCGCGATGCGCCGTGCATTGTCCGGCGTGGTGAAATATTGCTGGCCGGCGAGTTGCTGGCCGGCGAACACGTCCCACAGCCGGAACTCGGCCTTAAGCCGGCCATCGCTCTGGCGCGTCATGCGGCCGGTGACCAGCGCCTGCGCGTTGATGGTGCGCCAGTCCTGAAAGCGCGGCACCGCGTCGGTGTTGGCTATTTTTTCCAGGTAAGCGGCGGGATCGATCGGCGCGAATAATCCCGAGCGCTTGAGATTTCCGGTGATGATGCCGGTGACGGTGCGCGCGATTTCGGTTTCGCCCGGCGCACCGGCGAGAAAATCCGGCAAGGCGATCGGCATCGGCTGGACATTGCCTTGCGTGATGTCGACGCGCAGCACCGCGGCGGCTGGGCGCACACCAACGAGGCCGAGCGCGCCTGCCCCGGCGCCGAGCCGCAACAAACGGCGGCGGCTGAGTCGTGGCCGGTTCACAGGAACGCTGTCGAACATGCAATGGGTCATTTCAAATAATGCAAAATTTTAGCCGTTGAACATATCGCGCGGATCGAAGGTAATCTCGATGTCCTGCCAGGTTTCGTAGGTTTCTTTCTTCAGCATGTCGAACGGCTGCCCGCGAAAAACCGCGCGGATCGCGCTATCGCGCGCGCTGTCGAACTGCGGACCCTTGCCGCTGGTCAGAACTATAGGCGGCGCGGACAACCGCCCGTCGGGCTTGAGCTGCATGCGAATGCGGATGATGAATTCTTGCGGGTTCTTCAAGCCTACGGGCGGATTCCATAGCGCCATCAGCCGCGCGCGCAACGCGTCGAGTTCATTCTGCGAAAGCTTCGCGGCGTTCCCGGCGGCGGTGCCAAGCGAAGGGACCGTGTTGGGCGTATCGCCGGTGGCGGCGTTGCGCTGCGGCGCGCGCTTGTCGAGCAATGCTGCGATCTTGTTGGCGTCGAACTTCGGCTCGTTCTGCGCCGGACGTTTCGGCGGCAGCGGTTTCTTTTCTTCTTTCTTGAGCGCCTCGGCGATCGGATCGGGCTTCTGCTGATCCGGCTTTGTTTCGGTGGGCTTCGTTTCCGGCACCGGCGGCGGAGCGGCGGAAGCGGCGATCTCCTTCTTCTCTGTGACTTTCGGAGTTTGTTCGTCGGCAGGCTTCGGCTCTGCCTTCTTCTCCACCAGCGGCTTTGGCGTCTCGCTCTTCGGCGCTTCCTTCACGCCCTTGGTGAGCTGCGAGAACTGATCGGTGGTGATGATGTCGACCGGCATCGACTCCATCGGCGTCGCTTCCAGCGGCTTGCCGGAGAACGAGATGAGGCCCCACGCCAGCACCGCGGCGTGCAGGACTACGGATATGGTCGAAGCCGCCTTCATGACGCTTTAAGAGCCCTGCTCAACCTCGGTGACCAGCGCAACCTTATGGAAGCCGGCGCCCGAGAGCCGTCCCATCACCCGCATCACGGTGCCGTAATCGACCCTGCGGTCGCCGCGCACGAAGATGCGCGCCTCCGACCCGCCGCGCGCATCGGCAACCGCCCTGAGCTTGGCCAGCAGGTCTTCGACTTTGACTTCCGCATTCTGCAAGAACACCTGACCTTTGTCATTGACCGAGATGGTGATCGGTTCTTTGTCCTGATCGATATTGGTGGCCTTGGTCTGCGGCAATTCGACCGGCACGCCGACCGTGAGCAGCGGGGCCGACACCATGAAAATAATCAGCAGCACGAGCATCACGTCGACCATCGGGGTGACGTTGATCTCGGCCATGACGTTGCGGCGGTGATGACGCCGCCGGCCGATGGTGGGCGTGCCTGCGTTTATCGCCATGATGAGTTTTCCTCGCGCATGATCTTTGTCTTTTCATGGCGCATGATCTTGTCCGAAAACCGGTTCCCACTTTTCGGGATCACGCGCTACCCGCGCTCGTCGATCTGCCGCGACAATATGGCCGCGAATTCGTCGGCGAAGCTTTCCAGCCGCTGCGCCTGCTTGTTCACCTCGGACGCGAACTTGTTATAGAAAATAGTCGCCGGGATGGCGGCAACGAGGCCAATTGCGGTCGCGAACAGCGCTTCCGCGATGCCGGGTGCGACAACCGCGAGCGAAGTGTTCTTCGAAGCAGCAATCGACTGGAAGCTGGTCATGATGCCCCAGACGGTTCCGAACAGGCCGACGAAGGGGCCGGCCGATCCGACCGTCGCCAGCACCAGCAACCTGCGCTCCAGCCGCTCGACCTCGCGCGCGATGGTGACATTCATCACCTTCTCAATGCGGACCTGCAGGCCGGCGAAAGA
>CAMDSH010000061.1 GCA_945907045.1 Rhizobium sp. Q54
GACGCCGACGTATGGCTCCCATTCCGTGTCGGTCAAGCGATGCGTCTTGCCGTCTTTCGGCAGACATCGCCAGAACACAGCAATCGTTGCGACTAGAATGATAAGTCCGCTGATAAATGCCGCCGTGTTCATCTTATCCCCTATTCCGCCGCTTGCAGCGGGACCCTTTGGTTCAGATCCGGTGTCTGCGCGCCGGCCTGGATCAGCCATTCCGCCGTGTTCAAAATTTTCAATCGCGCGGTCCACGACGCCACCGCCCAGTGCCGGGTCAGCAGTTGCAGCGCCTTTTCGAAAAAGCCGTTGGCCGCGATCCCGTTCCGGAAGAGTTTGAGCTCGGCCATGTAGCGGTCGCGCGTGGCGATCATCTCTTGCCGGCTCAAACGCTTGGCCGGCTTGAGTGCGCGCGGGAGATCCGGTTTTCGCCGGGAGCCCTTGCGGGACAGCAGCCTCAGATGTGTCGCGGGCATTTGAAAATTGCCTCCGCGGCAGGGCTGCCATCTCGGCAAAATCCTTCCGCGCCAATGTCTTGGAGTTGCCTCTAGGTCGAAAAGCTAGGCAACGAGGTCGTCAATCCGCGAGTATCTTCGCGGGGCAATGACATAAACTTTCTGTAAGCGCTCGCCCAATAAGCGAGCAATGGAGCGCGCTAGGACGCGAGGCGGTATCCGACACCAAGCTCGGTCAGCAGAATACGCGGCCGGGTTGAATCGACTTCGATTTTCTTGCGCAGCTTACGCACGACGATGCGCAGGTAGTGCGTGTTGTCGAGCTGCGATGTGCCCCAGGCATGCTTCATGATCTGCTGGCGGGTCACCACCTTGCCGATGTTCTGCGCGAGAATTTGCAGGACGAGATATTCCTTCGGTCCCAGCACCAGCCGCTTGCTTTCCACTGTGGCCGCGCGGGTGGCGAGATTGACCTCAAGGGAACCGGATTTAACAACCGGGTCCATGCGGCCCGGAATCTGGCGCGGACGCAACACCGCGCGCACCCGCGCGATCAACTCCCCAATGCCGAACGGTTTGACGACATAATCGTCGGCGCCGAGTTCGAGCAAAGTGACTTTTTCGCGCTCGCGCGAACGCACCGTGAGCACGATGATGGGAACGCTCGACCAGCGCCGCAACTGGCTGATCACTTCGATGCCGTCGCCATCGGGCAGACCAAGGTCCAGGATCACCAGATCGGGCGGCGTGAGCGTAGCGGACCGCAAACCACTCGCCACATTCACCGCTTCCTGCACGGCGAAACCTTCCAGCTCAAAGGCCGCGCGCAGAAACTCGCGGATGTGAGCCTCGTCGTCGATGATCAGGACGGTGCTGACGGGATTATTCATCGTCTTCCGCCGGTTTTTCGGAAGCGGGCAGACGAATGAAGATCGTCGTGCCGCGGTCGGCGCCGGCGCTCGCGGCTTCCATCTCGCCGTCATTCGCCGTGACGAAGGCCTGCGCGATCCAGAGGCCGAGACCCGATCCGGTGACTTTGGAGGCGTGCCGTTCCCCCCGGTAGAAGCGCTCCCAAAGCCGCGTCTGCTCTTCGCCGACCAGCCCGATGCCTTCATCCTTGACTGACAGGACAACCGACACTCCGTTGGCGCGCGCAGCGATGTCGATGCTTGATTTGTGCGGAGAATATTTCACCGCATTATCGATCACCTGCCCGAGCGCCTGCGCGAGCAAAATCGGATCGACATAGATAAGAGGCAAATCGTCCGGCAGATCGACAACGACTTTGTGCTCGGCCAGCAATCGCTGCCGCCTCTCAATCGCCGCGTTGACGATATCGGCCGCCTCCATCCACTCATAATTCGGTTGAACGCCCTTGCTGCTGATGACCGTGGCGTCGAGCAAATCCTGCACGTCGCTGTTCAACCGCTCGACTTCATCTCCCAGAATATTGGCCAGCGATTGCAGCCGCCCGTTGTCCCGATTCGCCGGCGCCTGACTGATCACCGTCGCCGCGCCCAGAATCGAAACCAGCGGCGTTCGCAATTGATGCGACACCGAGCCGATCAGCGCATCCCGCAGCGCCTCGGTTTCCGAGCGGATTCTCGCGGCGTTGATCGCCTGACCGAGATCGAGGCGCTCAAGCGTCGCCGCCGTATCGGCCATGATCGCGTTGACGCGCTGCCGGAGCGCTTCACCCGCTTCTTTCGATTGCCGGCCAAGGTCGATCGCCAGCACGCCGAAATCGGCCGTCTTCTCGGACACCGGGCGCACCAGCCAAAGATGCCCCTGTCCGCCATCGACAACGATGCCGCCGCCAATTTCCTTGCCGCCACTCACGAACGCTTCCGTTTCGCGCCGCACACTTTCCGGCACGGCGTCCTGCGCGGATAAACTGGGGCCGACGCGTCCATGCTTCGATGTTTCGAAGAAAATCGTTCGCTGGCCGATGATCGCGACGAGGTGATCGCGAATGGCGGTTTGAATATCGCTCGCGGTATGGGCCGCCGCCAGACGGCGCGAGAATTCATAAAGGCCCTGCACCTCGATTTCATGCTGGCGGGCGATGGCCGCCTGCCGCCGCAGATTGGTGGCGAGCTGGTTGATCACCAGAGCGACAAAGATAAACAGCGGCAGATCGATCAACTGTTCGGGGTCATTGACCAGAAAGCTGTAGATCGGCGGATAGAAGAAGAATGCCGACGCACCCAGGCCGCCGATGGCCGCGATCAGGGCCGGCACGACCCCAAGTTTTGCCGCCGCGATCACGACCGGTATCAGGTAGATGATCGAGACGTGCCGCAGCGTGAAGAAACGATCCAGCACCGCCAGCCCGATCGTGACGGCCGCGACCAGCGCCAGCGAAATCAAAATGGAAATGATGAAATCTCGAATGAGTTCCGGGCTGGCCATGGCTGCCCTGATATTCGCGATGCCGAGCGAGCGGATCATACGGTTTCCCCGCGTGTCGTAATGCGCTTTAGCAGAGCCGTTGACCAACGGTCATTTTTGACAAATTTCCGATACGAAACATGCACTTGCATTTCCAGCTCTAACCTTTGGTCTAAGACCAGTTGCTCAAAGACATGCTGATGGCGCGCGAAATAGCGTCTGCGCGGGGCGGCTCTACATTCTTGCGCGTTTTAACGCGTCCGTCCCCAACGAGTAATCAGGGAAAGGGACGCACGCCCATGAGCACGACCACACGAGGCATGTCGAAGGACGAGAAATTCGTCATCTTCGCCTCATCACTCGGCACCATTTTCGAATGGTACGACTTTTATCTTTACGCAGTGCTGGCGCCGTTCTTCGCCTCGCTGTTCTTCCCCGCCGGCAACGATACGGCCGCATTGCTTTCGGCCTTCGCGACTTACGCGGCAGGCTTCCTCGTGCGCCCGTTCGGCGCCATCATTTTCGGCCGCATCGGCGATCTCGTCGGCCGCAAATATACCTTCCTTGTCACCATCGTGGTGATGGGTAGCGCCACCTTCCTCGTCGGCCTGCTGCCGACATACGCCTCGATCGGCTGGCTGGCGCCGATCCTGCTCGTCTCGCTGCGCCTGTGCCAAGGTCTTGCCCTCGGCGGAGAATACGGCGGCGCGGCGACTTATGTTGCCGAACATTCGCGTCCGCATGAGCGCGGCTACACCACAAGCTGGATTCAAACCACGGCCACGCTCGGCCTGCTGCTGGCGCTTATCGTTATCGCGCTCTCGCGCAGCAACATGAATGCCAAGGATTTCGCCGAATGGGGATGGCGCGTTCCGTTCCTGATCTCGATCGTCCTGCTGGTCTTCTCGGTCTACATCCGGCTCCGCTTGGCCGAAACTCCGGTCTTCCAGAAAATGAAGGCCGAGGGCAAAGGCTCGAAGAGCCCGCTCACGGACAGCTTCTTCCGCTATCCGAACAACAAATACGTCCTGCTCGCACTGCTGGGCGCCACCGCCGGACAGGGCGTGGTCTGGTACACCGGCCAGTTCTACGCGCTGTTCTTCCTGGTCATCACGCTGAAGGTCGATTATCTCACGGCCTATCAGCTGATCGGTCTTTCGCTGATCATCGGCACGCCGTTCTTCATCGTATTCGGATGGCTGTCGGACCGGATCGGACGTCTCAAGATCATCCTGGCGGGCTGCGCGATCGCCGCAGTGACTTACTTCCCGCTGTTCCAGGGATTGACGCACTACGTCAATCCGGATCTCGAAGCCTTCGCGGCGAAAAATCCGATCACCGTGACGGCCGATCAGAAGACCTGCAACTTCCACATCTTCGTGGGCCCGTGGTCGAACTTCACGCAGTGCGACCGCGCGCAGGACTTCCTGACCAAGTCGGGACTGTCGTTCAAGATCGTCAGCTCGCCCGACTCCAAGTCGGTTGACCTGACCGTCGGCGCGACCAAGGTCCAGGGCTGGGATGCGGCCAAGTGGACTGCCGCGCTCGCTACCGCCAACTATCCGAAGGCGGCCGATCCGGCCAAGATCAACTGGCTCATGACCGAGTTGATCCTGGTCATCATGGTGATCTACGTGACCATGGTGTACGGGCCGATCGCGGCATTCCTGGTCGAGATGTTCCCGACCAAGATCCGCTACACATCGATGTCGCTGCCCTATCACATCGGCAACGGCTGGTTCGGCGGCATGCTTCCGCTGCTGGCAACCGCGGTGGTGGCGACAACCGGCGATATCTACGCCGGCCTCTGGTATCCGATCGTCGTGGCAGTGATGACCCTTGTCATCGGGCTGCTGTTCCTGAAGGACACCAAGGGCGTCGACATTTCGACCGGATCCGGCGTCGCGATCCAGAACAAGTAAGACAAAGGCAAGGTGGCCCTTAGCGCCTCCCTGCCTGCTTCTTAAAGCCAATGAGCCCCGCAGCCTCACGGTTGCGGGGCTTTTTGTCATGATCTGCCCGATGCTTGTGCAGAAGGACCGCGACCGGCCAAGCGGCGCGCTTGTCGGGGCCATACGACGCTGATAGCTCTCTCAATCGCCAAGCAAACCCGATGCCGGCTTAGCTCAGCGGTAGAGCAGCGCTTTTGTAAAGCGAAGGTCGGGAGTTCAATCCTCTCAGCCGGCACCGAAAGCAGGCCCAAAACCGAGCCAAAGACCGGGCCAAAGCTGTGGTTCGAAAATAAAATTGCGCCGTGGCGTCTTAGGCTACGCGGGCCTTGTTCATAATCTCCGGACTGTGCCAGACTGCCTGGGTTAATGAACTCCGGAGACCTAGAATGGCGCAAGGCACTGTTAAGTGGTTCAACCCGACGAAGGGCTATGGCTTCATCCAGCCGCAAGACGGCGGGAAAGATGTGTTCGTCCACATCTCGGCGGTCGAGCGCGCCGGGCTTAGCACGCTGAACGAAGGGCAGAGCGTTCAGTATGAACTCGTCGAAAATCGCGGGAAGACATCCGCGGAGAACCTGAAGGTCAAGTGACCTCGTCGCCGGCCTGCTGAAGCCGCGATCTCCGTTCGTCTCATCCTACAAACAATGAACCCACCGGGTTTCTTCGCCCGGCGGGTTTGACTCGTTGAGCTTTAGCAGCGCGCGCAAGTTTCGGCGCGGCCGCTTACGCCTTGTTCATGCAATCATAGATGAACGACCAGCTCTTCTTGCCGGCGAGGTGCTGCTTGTCGGAATCCTTGTTGCAGGAATCCCACTTGGACTTGTTTTTGGTCCACTTGGCCTTGGCTTCATCCCACTGCTTCTGGGTCCAGTTCTCGACCTTTTCGACAGCGGACGGCGCCGAGCCGGTGGTCGCGGGCTTCGACGGCGCCATTTGAGCGAACGCCGCGCCGGACATCAGAACCGCCGCGGTAGCCATCGCAATAGATGTTCGAATAACAGACATTGCCGAGCTCCTTGCAAAAGGTTCCCCCTCGGCACACCCGCTATAACGGCTGTTCGTCCGGAAAGTTCCCTGCCCGCGCCTAGCGCGCGATGCGCGAGAGTTCGGGGAACGGCGAATAGACGGCGTCCTTGCAGATGTCGCGGTTTTCCCGCGTGCGCTCGACCAGGCGGTCGAGCCGCCCCGAGACATAGACCGCCATGTTCTCTTTTTCGCCGGCATAGACGCCGTTGCCCTTTTTGGCGTCGTAACGCACGCACACGATGAAGCGCTCGCCGGGGCCGACGGTCTTGAGCTGCGGCTCACTCACGCCGGGATTTCGGACGTGGGAGGGATCGTTGAGATAAGTGCGCAGGAACGCCAGCAGGTCGGCTTTATAATTGGCGGGAAAGACGTTCTGCGCCTCCCAGCCGGCCTTGAGCTC
>CAMDSH010000062.1 GCA_945907045.1 Rhizobium sp. Q54
CAATCCCGGTTATGCAGAAGCGATAGCGCCGCACTGTCCGGCGCCGCTGCGGGTTGCTAAAAGATGCCGCGCAGGGCCCGTAGCTCAATGGTTAGAGCCGACCGCTCATAACGGTCTGGTTGGAGGTTCGAGTCCTCCCGGGCCCACCACGCTTTCTTCCGCCGTCCGTGTGGCGGCGAGCGCGAGCAAGATCAAAATAAAGCTGATCAGATAAACCGCGCCGCGCAGTTCCCATTGCGTGACCGAGTATCGCAAAATCTGGCAGGCGATCAGCGCGAACGCCGCGATCCGGCGCGTCCATAATTTCCGTCCGGTGCTCAGCGCGATGGTGAGCAGCAGCATATACGCCGGCAGCAGAACGATGGCGTGATACGGCATGAACCAGATGCTGAACGGCAACGGCGCCAGCAGAACGACGCAAAAATCGGAAAGCCGCGTCTGGCTATCGGATGCCGTGCCGGACGGTCTTTTCGCGAGGATAAAATAGCCGGTCACCAGCGCGATCCAGACGCCCTGGCTCGCGCGCACGAAAATGGAAACCGCAGAGGACGCGGGATCCGCGCCGAGCAGGAACGCGGCGGATTTTCGCAACAGGTCGGGCGGCAACAGCGACGGTAATCCCGCCGGCGGATTATACAGCGCCTGTGCGATCCAGCCTTCGATCAACTGGACGTATCCGTGAAATCCAAACACTGCGATGGGAAACGCGACCGCAATGAGGATCGTGGCGATGCTCATGGCAACGGCAAGCCGGTACTCGCGTCGCCAGATCAAACCGAAGAATAAAAAGCCGCTATAGATTTTCAGATTGCAGCTGATGGCAAGCAGCAGTCCGCTCAGCCATGTGGTGCGGACCGTCATGCCGAGCATGATCAGCGCGAGATAAATGATGTTGTTGTTGTGCGTGCGAAAATCCCAGCCGAGCTGATTTTCCGCCATCAGCACGGCGGCGAGCGCGATCAGCAGGCTTCCCCGGTGCGCCGCCGCGCCGCTCAGCTTGATCCCGCTCCACAGCACGGCGGCCAACGCCACCGCCTGCAGCAGCATCCAGAAACCGAACGCCACCATCAGCGGCAGCGCGGACAGCGGCATGAACATCGCCACCGCCGAGGGCAGATATGGAAACGGGATCGTCCAGTCGTTGAGCGCGACGGAGGGATATTTCAGGCTGCGCGCGATGATCGGGGGGAAATTATACCATTGCCGGAAATCGACCTGGCGTTCGAGCGCGGTGAACAGCACGTCGAAACGAAACGCGGTAAGAAAATAGAAAGCGAAAAAAATCAGCCCGGCAATTGCCAAGGCATCGGCCAGCGGCCACGCCCATCGCGGTGGATTGTTCAGCGCCGACCGGTTGAACAAACAAGACTCCTGTTGCGCGTTACGCTCTCGGCTTGCGCTTCGTTTCGAGTTTCGCGGCGATGCGGCCCATGTCGATCACCATGCGCTCATGCGTGCCGTTGCCGATTTCCTCAATCTCGTCGCGTGCGCTGACGTTGAACTCGACGCGCCGCCCGTCCACCGCGGTGACTTCGGCCACCGCCGTCACCTGATGCCCCGAAGGCGTCGCCGCGAGGTGGCGGATGTTCACTGCCGTGCCGACCGCGCTCTCGCCCGGATCGAGATATTCTCGAATGGCATTAAGGGCGGCGTTCTCCATCATCGTGATCATCATCGGCGTTGCGAACACTTGCGGGAGCATCGCGTCCTTGAACTGGTTGGCGAGATGCGCGGGCGCGACGCGCAGCGTGTAGGTCCCCTTCGCTCCCAGTGGAATTGGGCGCATGCGCGACCTCCGTTCAAAAACCGATGCTACTCAGCGCGCGGCTGCGCCGCCAGCTTTGCCGACGTGATTGATGGCGGGCGCCAGCACCATCAGCGCAACCCCGCAGATTCCAATCGGCAAAAAGGCGATGGCCGGAATGCCAGTCAAATCCCACGCCAGCCCGCTCACCACCGGCACGATTACCGCGCAGCTATAACTGATGGTGAACATCGCCGCCGTCGTGCGCGCGACATCTTCCGGCGCGGACAGCAGCGGCGGCAACGCGAGCGCAAGGATCAGTGTCCCTGCGGCGGCAAAACCCAGCAATGCTGCTGACGCAACGATCCAGAGGCCCGATCCGTAAACGATGCCGATAATGCCGATCACGCTCACCAGCCCTGAGACGACATAGGGCCAGGCACGGCGCTCCAGCCGTCCGGCGACGGCGAGCAGAATGAACGATGCCGGAAGCTGCCCGACATTGAGCGCGGTCAACGCACCGCTGATGAGTTCGGGATTTCCGGTGCTGTTGAGATAATCGGGGAGGAACGCGTTGGTCGCAAAATACATCGCGTTGACGGTCCCGAGCATCAGCCCGAGCCGCCAGATCAATAAATTTTTCCAGTCCGGCCACCAGCGCCGGTTCGCCACCGCAGCGGGCGTTGCCTGCGCCGTGCGCGGCGCCAGCGCCAACACCGCCAGCGCGGTGAGCGCCACCGGCACGCTCCACACCACGAAGCCCCATTGCCAGCTGCCGACAAGCGGCAGCACAAGCGGGAGCATCAGCGCGACGGGCAAGATTTCGCCGACCAGCAGGCCGTTGGTGTAGACGGCGGTGGCAAAGCCAATGCGGTGCGGCAGCCATGTACGCACCAGCGGCGGCATCGTCACCTGCATCACCGCGACGCCGACGCCCATCGCGATCGTCGTCGCGTACAGCAGCGAGGTGCTCGGGATCGCGCCGCGCAGCGCGCCGCCGATGGCGGTGATAATCAGTCCGGTCACCAGCGCGGACAGCACGCCGAGACGCGCGATCAGCAGCGAGCCGGGCACGGCGGCAAGGCCGAACAGCATCGATGGCAGGCCGGTGAGAATTCCGACTTCCGTCTGGCTCAGATGCAGGTCGTCGTGGATCGCCGGGATCACTGGCGGCACCGCCAGGATTGTGAGCCGCAGGCTCACGCCCGCCAGCCACAGCAGCAGAAGGGATGTGTACAGGCGCGCGTTGGTCAGCCCGCCAGTGCGGTCATCGGCCGGCGATGTCGTCATTCGGGAGGGTTTCCGGCGGCAAGAAAATGCTGGTCTCTTGGGTGCCGGGATAACATAGACTGCCGCGCGGCGCACGGTTGCCGTCCGGCCTGGCATCATGACTGACATGCAAAATCGAGACGAAGCGGCGCGGCTGTATGTCATCGGCGACATTCACGGCCGGCTGGACCTGCTCGACCTCATGATTGCCGCCATTCATCGCGACGCGAAGAACACAGATGACTGCCTGATCGTGACGGTCGGCGATTATATTGACCGCGGCCCGGACTCGCGCGGCGTTCTCGACCGCTTGCAGGCCAATCCGTTTCCCGGCCGCTATGTCGCGCTCAAGGGCAACCACGAAGCGCTGCTGGAGGAATTTTTGCGCGACCCCGCCGTTGGCGTTCATTGGCGGCGCGTCGGCGGATTTGAAACCTTGCACTCTTACGGCGTGCCGGTGGAGCCGCTGATGACGGGAAAAAATTTCGAACAGGCGGTGGAGCAATTGAACGCCGTGTTGCCGCCCGCGCACTCGCAATTTTTTGGTTCGCTGAAAACGTCGCTCGATTGCGGGAAATATTTTCTCTGTCACGCCGGCATTCGTCCCGGCGTCCCGTTCGATCTGCAAAGCGAGGACGACCTGCTTTGGATTCGCGAGGAATTTCTCGAAAGCACGGCGGATTTCGGCAAGCTGGTCGTGCACGGCCACACGCCGACGGTCGAGCCCGAGGTTCGTCCCAACCGGATCAACATCGACACCGGGGCGTTCGCGACCGGGCGTTTGACCTGTGTGGTGCTTGAAGACGGCCGCCACCGGTTTCTGACGGCGGTGCAATAGGGCTAACGTCTGACGATTGTGTGTGAATATAGGGCAACGAAATTCGCCGCGTGAAGCGGCATTCCAAGTGAGGCGGTAAAAAATGGAGAAGCGCTCCGAAGCGTCACTCAAACAGGAAAAATATTATACCGAAACGGCCGAGATCTATGATCGCCGTGGCGTCGAGGAAATATCGTATGCCCTATTCTTGCTGGACGGGTACATCAAGCGCAGCAAGTGCAAATCCGTTTTGGACATCGGCAGCGGCACCGGCCGCGCCTTGCACGAGATCGCGGCTTCTTTTCCGGAAATCAAATTCATCGGCATCGAGCCGAACGAGGCCATGCGATCGGTCGGTCACAAACGAGGAATCCCGAAAGAAAAACTGGTATACGGCGACGCCAGCAAACTTGAATTCAAGACCGATTCTTTCGATGTCGTGACCGAGTTCGGCGTGCTCCATCATGCCGCAAATCCAAGGGCCGCCGTGCAAGAAATGGTTCGTGTCGCTAGGCGCGGGGTGTTTCTCTGCGATAGCAATAATTGGGGCCAGGGATCGGCGCTCGCGCGCGCCGTCAAATTCGTTCTTCGAAAATGCAGACTTTGGAAACTATTTATTGCGCTATCGACGCGCGGAAAAATATACAAATTCAGCGAAGGCGACGGCGTGTTCTATTCATTCTCTTTGTACGAAATGCTGGATATCGTGAGCGGGAAATTTCCAAAAATTTACATTATGAATGGTGACTCTCCTCGCATCGTCTATAACGGGATTTTACAAGCTCCCGGGATTTGCGTTCTGGCGACGAAAGATTGAGGGCTTTAACTTAAGTATTATTGGCTAGAATGCATTTTGAGCCTCCGGCGCTTTGCCAGCCGCCGCGAGGGGGATTGGGAAAAGAATGGGCGAAATCCGCCACGTTTTTTGCGCTCTTGCCGTCGCACTCGCCTGCCTTTTGGCGGGGTGCGAGGCCGGGAGTTTGCAGAACGATCTTTCGCCGTCGGCTTCCACGTCGGCGCCGATCGGCGAATACGTGCTGGGAACGGGCGATAAATTGCGCGTCACCGTATTCGGCGAACAGAACCTGTCGGGCGAATTCACGGTCGATAGCACCGGCGCCATTTCGATGCCGCTGGTAGGCCCGCAAAAGGCCGCGGGGCTGTCGCCGAAAGGCTTCTCCGACAGCCTGACGGCGGCATTGAAAGCGGGCTATCTGAAAGACCCGAAGGTCTCCGTCGATGTCATCAATTACCGCCCGTTCTTTATGCTGGGCGAGGTGAGCAAGCCGGGTGAATATCCCTACCGGAACGGCATGAACGCCGTGAGCGCCGTGGCAACCGCTGGCGGCTATACCCACCGCGCCAACACCGACATTATCCTGGTCCGCCGGAATAACGAGGTGGTGGAAAAGCGATATAAAGCGAGCCCCAATATCCCCATCCTGCCCGGGGATATTGTGCGTATACTGAGGTGGTCCCGGTTATCTGAACAGATTCTCCGCGTCGATAAGTGGAGCGTCTGCCGGGGTTAAGCTGCCAAGCGGATTGGCAGCGGGTTGAAGTAGGCTTGATCGGGTGTCTTGTCGTCAAGGCTCGAATGCGGCCGGCGGCCAT
>CAMDSH010000063.1 GCA_945907045.1 Rhizobium sp. Q54
ACGCAATCGACGCCTGATGGCTCACTACGAAGCATTCGCCATCACCGCCGAAGGCTATGCCAAGCTCGCAATGATATGCATCATGCTCAAGCGGCTTACCGAGCCAAGGCCCGCGTGCATCACGTAAAGTTCCGAGTCAGGCTCTTAGCGTCCTGTGCAGATTTCTGGGACCGGCTCTAACCTCCATGGACCCCATCACGCGGCGCCGATAAACTGGTGAAACTCGGGCGAGCAGCTTCAGGAGGACATCTGTGATAATCACATCGTTCCGTGCGGCTGTCGTAGCCTTAGCTGGATTCATTGGCCTCACCGGATCTGACGCGCTACATGCGCAAAGCTATCCAGCGCGGCCAGTGACAATCGTGGTCCCGAGCGCGGCCGGTGGAGGGACCGATACCGTCGCAAGGTTGATCGGCGATCAACTCGCTAAGCAACTCGGCCAGAGCTTCGTAGTCGAGAACCGTACGGGCGGTGGCATGCTTGTCGGCACCACGGCCGTCGCCAAAGCAGCTCCGGACGGCTACACACTGCTGATGGGACTGAACGGCAACCTAGCCGTCAATCCCAGCCTGTTTGCCAAGCTGCCTTACGACGCGATTGCGGATTTCACGCCCGTGGCCATGCTCGCGGAATATCCGTTTATGGTCGTTGTTAATAACGACCTTCCTGTAAAATCAATCAAGGAACTGATCGCTCATCTGAAAGCTAACCCGGGCAAGATTAACTATGCGTCAGCGGGCAACGGCACCGGGCAGCATCTAGCCGCCGAGCTGTTCAAGATGATGACCGGAACAGATATGGCTGGCATCAACTACCGAGGCGCCCAACCAGCCTATCAGGACGTCATCTCCGGGCGGGTACCGGTATTCTTCGACAACATGTCGACGGCGATGAGCCTTGCGAAAGGAGGCCAGGTGCGCGCACTTGCCATCACGTCCAAGCAGCGATCCGCGCTGATGCCTGAATTGCCGACGTTTGATGAGGCAGGTATCCCTGGTTACGAATACCACACTTGGTTCGGCATCTGGGCTCCGAAGAGCACGCCCCAGCCGATTATTGAGAAGCTCCACGCAGAGGTGAGGAAGGCGCTCGCTGACCCCACCATCCAGCAGCGCATCGCCGCCACCGCGGGCGCGCCGTCCACGATGGCACTGAAGGAAATCGATCCGTTCGTGAAGGCCGAAATTGCCAAATGGGCCGAGGTGGTACAGCGCGCGGGGATAAAGGTCGAATAGCGCTCTCCTCGCTGCCTTCGTGAACGGTCTCGGTGGGAACCTGTCTTGACCTTGGCAAAGCTAAAGCCGAGCCTATAAAAAATCTCCGGTCGGCTGAGCCGGGATCAGGGAGATAACAATGTTGCAATCAACCAAACACCGGCTGTCCTCTATCTGTGATTGCTGCGAGGAGCCATTTGCTGCGACTGGCGTGAGTCGGCGCCAGTTGCTCGCTGGTGGTGCCGCTGCGTTTGCTGCGACAAATCTACCGGCCAAACTATTCGCGCAGGCCAAGCCGCATCGCATCGACGTACATCACCACGTGGTGCCACCTTCATGGCTGCAGGCCATGAACCTGATTGGCCGCAGCAATCCGCCGCTTATTAACTGGTCGATCCAGAAATCACTCGACGACATGGATAAGGGCGGTGTTGCAACCTCCATGCTTTCGCCGACCGCGCCTCAGGTCACCCCGCTTGGCAAGGAGGCCGCCGTCCGAATCGCGCGGGAGGCGAACGAGTTCGGCATTAAAATAATGGCTGATCACCCCGGCCGCTTCGGCGTGTTTGCAACGCTGCCATTGCCGTATATCGACGAGTCGTTGAAAGAAATCGCCTACGTCTTCGACACGCTCAAGGTCGATGGTATCGGCATGATGACGAATTACGGCGACAAGTGGCTCGGCTATTCCTACTTCGATCCGATCTGGCAGGAGCTCAATCGTCGCAAGGCCACCGTCTACACGCATCCAACCGACGCCAATTGCTGCGTCAACCTCGTGCAAGGCCAGCCAACATCAGGCATAGAGTGGGGCGCCGACACAACGCGCACACTAATCAGCCTCATCTTTAGCGGCGCCACGCAGAAGTACAGGGACATCAATTTTATTTGGTCCCATGGTGGCGGTGCCTTGGTCGCGTTTGCTGAGCGCTTTCTGGTGCAGTGGGTATCGACGCAGCCATACCAGGGCAAATTCACTCGCGAGCAGGTACAAGCGGAGCTTGATCGCTTTTATTACGATACGGCGCAGGTCACGATGGCTGGGACGCTCGCAGCTCTCGCAAAGCTCGTCCCTGTATCGCAGATCGTCTACGGCACCGATTTTCCATATCGCACCGCAGCCGACCATACCAAGGGAGTGAATGCGACTTTCAGCGGCGACGAATTGAAGAAGGTGGATCGCGAGAACGCGCTGCGGCTGATCCCGCGACTGCGGAGCGCCTAAAGAAACTAGCGCGGCCGAGGAAGTCGAGGAGCCGACAAGGATCGGGCGATGACAACAGCAAGACGTGCACTTGTCTTTGCCTTACTCTCGGTGGTTGCGATCAACAATCCGGCATCCACACAACAATAGATCGTCCGTGTTGCCTCCGTCATCGACGGCGACACAATCGGAGTCCACGGACAGCGTATTCGCCTCTTCGGCATCGACGCCCCAGAAGGCAGCCAACTCTGCGTGCGCCCGAATGGCGAGCGCTGGCGCTGCGGGCAGCAGGCAAGCTTTGCCCAGCCGATCGAATTGGACGCGCAACTGTCCGCTGCTAACAGCGCGATATCGACCGCTATCGTCGCGTCGTTGCCGTCTGCTTCAAAGGCGCCGAGGACCTCAATCGCTGGATGGTGGCAAATGGCTAAGCGGTCGCATTCCGGCTATATTCGCTGGACTACGTTGCTGATGAGGACATCGCCCGCCGGAACCGCGTCAACATCTGGTCAGGCGAGTTCGACATGCCTTGGGTTTGGCGCAGGCAGAATCAAAACCGATGATTCAATGGCCAACCTATTGATGAGGTCTGGAAACTTCTAGAGCGACAGGGGACATTACAGTCCCTGCCCAGCCTTGAACTGCCCGGCGGGGAACACGTGTAGGGACTCGAAGCCGGTCTTTGTCACCCGCACGCACTGGCCGAACTGAACGCCTGCTTTCTCGTCCTTCGTGATCACATTCGGCTGCACAACCATGCACATGTTCTCTTGCAAGACGAGCGTCGGGGGGTGACCTGCGGGCCGAGACTTTGAACCAAGTATCGGCTGGAAATAACCTCCTCCGTAGCCATGAACCAGGTCATCGTAAGTCGTGAAACCATTTTTCTCAATGATTGCCGACGCCTCAACCAGGTCCCGGCTATGCACGCCTGGCTTAATGACCTTGGTGATGTCGTTGAAGGCCTGCTCGGCAGTGGCATGAAGATCTTTGTAGAGTTGCGTGGGTTCGGCATCGACAGTAAAGCCGCGCAAGACTTGGCCAGAGTAGTCCCACCACGTCGAGGTCAGCTCGCAGAATACGAAGTCGCCAGGCTTGACCGTGCGGCGCGTGTGATACTGCCGCGGCACGCAGCAATCGGGCGCCGACATTGGCGTAGAGCCGATGAAGTGGATGCCGGTCGTGCCCCCTATGCCGACATAGGAGCGCTCGATCATGTTACCGAGTTCATGCTCGCTCATGCCGACCTTGGTGCCCGCAATAAGGGCGCGCATGCCGAGGTCGGAAAGCGCGCCGCCGATGCGCATCCATTGGATCTCCTCCTCGGACTTCACGAGGCGAAGCTCTACGTACTCGCGGCCAAACGACACCAGCGGAACCTTTGTCTCGATTCCTTTCCAAGCCGCGCCGTTGAGGGGGCCAAAGACACCGACTTTCTTAGCGCCGCGCTTGGCGAGTTCCTCGGCGACGAGTTGGGCGCCTTTCTCTTGGCCCCAGCGCACGTCGACGTCTTTTGCCACCTCGCGGCACTGCGGCAGGTGATTGTAGTACTCGATCCACATCACCATCGGCTCGCCGGGCTTGAAGAGCGTGAGGCACTCCGCCGTGCCGCGCCAGCCCGTCATCCACACGTTGGCGTTGCCGACCCAAGTGCTGGTGACCATAAGCACATGATCGAGGCCCGCCGCCGCCATCTTGGCAGCCATAGCATCGTGCCGGCGCTTATACTCGGCGTCGGAGAAACGCGGATAGCTCTGCTCGAATATCCTGCGGTGGTCTTCGGACAAACGCAGAAGTTCGAATCCTGAGGATCCCGCAGCATAAGGTGCTGCGCCTTGCGCGACAGCATCGATAGCTTGCGTTCCAGTGGCAATGGCACTGCCGGCTAGCAACATTGAGTTGAACTCACGACGATCCATGATCCCTGTCCTCCAATCCCTAGAAGCTCTTATGGCTGCTCCAATCCGATAACATGAAACATTTTTCAGACCCAAGCCGCTCCAGCCCTCGACTACAGAATAGCGTAGGACGGCATTGTCACGGCGTTCGGAGTGTAGCAGCGTCCCTGGTTGACTGGTAGCTAAAGCGATGAAGAGAATAAGCTACAGCGGTTACCGGTTCCCGCCTGAGATCATTCACCGGGCAATCTGGCTCTATCTCCGGTTCACACTGAGCTTGCGTGACGTCGAAGACCTGCTGGCGGAACGGGGCATCACTTCATTGCTTGCGCATAATCCTGCGGCACGCCCTGGCCGTTGGCGTACATGAACCCGAGATTGGACTGGGCGCTAGCGTTGCCCTGCTCGGCAGCGAGGCGATACCACTTCACAGCTTGCGCGTAGTCCTGCGGTACGCCTTGGCCGAGGTCGTACATGAGCCCGAGATTGGACTGGGCTGTGGCGTTGCCCTGGTTGGCTAATGGACGAAGCAGTCCCAGAGCGGTCCCGTAGTCGCCTCTGCCGTGTGCAGCACGAGCATCCTCGAACGGCCCCGCCGCCACAGGCGCGGCCAAGCCCAGCATCAAAACGATGGCGGCGACAGCGCGGTTGATCGTGAGCGGCATGGTCTGTGACCTTCCGCCATCACCATGCGCTTTTTAGTGCGCCTGTATCGCAGCATCCTCCTGACCTGACCTGGCTTTTTTGAACCAAGCGTTGTGAGAGAATAGCTTGGAAAGGAGGCAGTCATGCCGAAGAAGAGGTTCAGCGCGGAGCAGATTGTGACGCTGCTTCGCCAGATTGAAGTGTCGATGGCCCAGGGCAAATGAGCTAAGCCGGAATCTGGGTGACGACGTTTGATTGAAGGCGGCGTATCGAGGCGGGTGTCGAAGCCTGCCAGAACCTCCCCGAAAGGAGCGATACGCCATGTCGAGAGATACCACTGTCATCGCCTTCCGTCAGCCTGACATTATCGA
>CAMDSH010000064.1 GCA_945907045.1 Rhizobium sp. Q54
CAGGTCACTCGGGTATCGCAACTTGCTGCGGTCGTAACGTCCGCGGTTCTTCGCCGTCCACATCGGTGACCCTCCTCGAATCAGGCCACCACTCTTGAATCACAACTGATTCAAGGAATTCAAATTGTTCCCGGACAGACACTAAGGCAACAACCATCGCCGTACTTGTGAACCCGGGCAGCAGTGAAACCGAGGCGGAGCGACAAGATGTGCAGGCCGCTGCGCAAGCCATGGGCCAGCAACTCTTCATTCTCGATGCCAGCAGCGACCGCGATGTCGAAGCAGCATTCGCAACGTTCGTCCAACGCGGGGCCGGTGCACTAGTCGTTGGTTCCGGCCCGTTCTTCAACTCCCAACGGGAACGTATCGTGGCGCTAGCTGCTCGCTACGCGTTGCCGACGAGTTATCAAAACCGCGAAGCGGTCGTGGCCGGCGGCCTGACGAACTACGGAACCAGCCTTACCGATGCCTACCGTCAAGTCGGCATCTACGCGGGCCGGATTCTCAAGGGAGAGAAACCGGCCGACTTGCCGGTCCTGCAGTCCACCAGATTCGAATTCGTAATCAATCTCAAGACCGCCAAGACGCTCGGACTCGAATTCCATCCGCAGTTGCTCGCCACTGCCGACGAGGTGATCGAATGATGCGGCGCGAGTTCATTGCAGGACTTGGTGGTGTGGCGGCGTGGCCGGTGGTGGCATGGGGGCAGCAGTCTGCCAAGCCCGTGATCGGCTACCTGAGCGTTCAGGCGATCGCGGAGCGCCCGGATTATCTAGCTGCATTTCATAAGGGCCTAGCTGCGGAAGGCTTCGTCGAGGGGCAGAACGTGACGATTGAATACCGCGCGGCCGACAGCCTCGCCGAACGATTGCCGGGGCTGGCCGCCGATCTCGTCCGGCGCCGGGTCGCTGCGATTGCGACCTCTGGAGGTCCTCCTGCCGCCCTTGCGGCCAAACGCGCAACCGAAACTATACCGATCGTATTCGCAAGTGGTGGTGACCCGGTGCAATTGGGCTTGGTATCGAACTTCAGCCGACCAGATAAGAACCTCACGGGTATCTATGTTCTGTTTACGGAGCTGGTGGCCAAGCGCTTGGCGCTATTGCATGAGTTGTTGCCTAGAGCCAAGCGCGTCGCGTTGCTAGTCAATCCGTCAAATGTGGCAGAGGCCGAACCAACCGCGCGGAACGCAGCCGCCGCCAGTCGGGAGCTGGGTCTTGAAGTCAAAGTCTTCAACACCGACCCACTCAACGTCGATGAAGCCTTCGCGGCCCTCATGGACTGGCGGGCTGATGCCCTCTTCGTCGGTCCCGACCCGTCATTCAGCAGCCAATCCATGCGTATCGTGACCTTGGGAGCGCGTCATTCGCTGCCTGCGTCGTACTTTATCCGCAATTTTGTCGAGATCGGCGGCCTGATGAGCTACGGACCAGACATTGTAGACAACCAGACACAGCTCGGCGTCTATGTTGGCCGCATCCTCAAGGGCGAGAAGCCTAGCGATCTGCCGGTTGTGCAGCCAACCAAGTACGATCTGGTCATCAATCTCAAAACTGCCAAAGTGCTCGGCATCGAAGTTCCGGCGCAGCTTCTCGCCCGCGCCGACAAGGTGATCGAATAAGCTGCGAGCGTTATGATGCATTCTTGGTCGCGATTGGCACGAAGCTGCCGGTCCGGGATGTCCGCTCAAGTGTCGCTAACGGGGGTAGAGCGGAAAACATAGGCTCAATGCGAGTATTTCTCATTTTGATGTGGTGGACGGCACCCACTCTGCGGCATCGAGGTGCCATAGGGTGATTGCGTCGAAACGCAACCACATTGAGGGGAGCCGTCCATGGGCGAGGTTATCACGATCGGCGTCGATATTGCGAAGTCGGTGTTTCAGATTCACGGCGTTGACGCAGATGGCACGGTGGTCATCCGCAAGCGTGTTGGCCGAGCGAGAGTTCTGGAGTTCTTCGCCGATCTGCCGCCTTGCCGCGTTGGCATGGAAGCGTGTGCAACGGCGCATCAGTGGGCCCGCGAGCTCACGAAGTTGGGGCATGACACGCGGCTCATGCCGCCGACCTATGTCAAAGCCTATGTGAAGCGCGGGAAGAACGACGCGGCCGATGCGGCGGCGATCTGCGAGGCGGTCACGCGGCCATCGATGCGATTTGTGCCGATCAAGAGTGTCGAGCAGCAGAGCATGCTGATGCTGCACCGGGCGCGGGATCTCCTGATCCGCCAGCGGACGCAGCTGACTAACGCACTTCGTGCCCACCTTGCCGAACTCGGGTTGGTGGCAGCGAAGGGGCGTGAAGGATTGCATCAGCTGGCTACGGTTGTGACGGAATGCGGCGTTGAGCGGCTTCCGAGCAACGCGCGCTTTGCCTGTCAGGCAATCGTTACGCAATTGCACGCGGTGCAGATTGAAATAAGCGGGCTCGATAAGCGCATCACTCAAACCCATCGCGCCAGCGCGGACAGCAAACGGCTCGAAACAATACCAGGCTTCGGTGTGATCCTATCGACGGCCGTCGTGGCTACGATGACCGATCCAAAGGCGTTCAGGACCGGACGTGAGTTCGCAGCCTGGATCGGATTGGTGCCGCGGCAGAACTCCACTGGCGGAAAGGAACGCCTCGGCTCGATCACCAAGCAGGGTGATCGTTATCTGCGACGACTGCTCGTCGTCGGTGCAACATCCGTCATTAATTCCGCCCGAGCGCGGCCCTACAAGTATCCCTGGGTGATCGAACTGCTGGGGCGTCGGCCGACCAAGGTGGTCGCGGTGGCGCTGGCCAACAAGATGGCGCGGATCGCCTGGGCCGTGCTGGCCAAGGGTGAAACCTATCGGACGCCGACACGCCCATGGAACGCCGCCGTCCCGGTGGCGGCCTGAACCGCCAGCATTGGATTGCAAGGTTACGTCGAGGACGTAGAGGAAAGTCGAGGGTGATGATGGCTTGATGCGAACCGGTTGGACCGGGGATCGGGAGAACCCGTTATTGGGTCACGCGCCGTCGAGCGCGAGATTTTGATTGGGACCCGATCTGCGGATCACATCAGGGCCAGCGGTCATGTGCACCGCACAAACAGGCCGGACACATGACTTGCACCCGACCGCAAGCAACAAGTCAAAAAAGCCCTTGACCCGTGGGTGCCGTCCACACATGACCCACTTCGACCATTCGCCAGCATTTCATGTTGCGGTAGCGAAGGGCCCCTTCCGGATCGTTAGTCCGAACCGATACGATGCCGTGGCAGGAGCCCTGGGGGCGGCATGAAGCGGCGTGTCAAAATAAGCAGCAAGGCGAGAAAAGGACAGCGCCGCAAGACTACGAGCCCAAAGCGCGCCACTGCGGCTGCGGTCGTCCGCAATAGCCGTTCGTCGGATATTGATCTGCGAGAGCAGCTCGATCAATCCAAACGCGAGCGGGACGAGGCGCTGGAGCAGCAGAAAGCCACGGCAGAAGTGCTGCGCGTCATCAGCGCGTCGCTCAGCGACCTCAAGCCGGTATTCAAGGCGATCGTCGATCGCACCTGCGAGCTGTGCGACGCACACGACGTCGCCGTAGTTCTAAGAGACGGGGACGACCTGCGATTCAGTGCACATCACGGACCGATCCCGATCGGCCTGGAAAAATGGCCGATCAACCGGAGCTGGGCTGCAGGGCGCGCATTCGTGGACCGCAAGCCGATCCATGTGCATGATCTCCTGGCTGAAGGCACCGATTTTCCGGACGGCAGGGAATTGGCGCGCAGGATGGGCCATCGCAGCATTTTGACCGTGCCCTTGCTGCGCCAAGGTGAGAGCGTCGGCGTGATCATTGTTCGACGCATCGAGGTGCGTCCCTTCACCGACAAGCAGATCGAGCTGGTGCAGAGCTTCGCCGCGCAGGCGGTCATCGCCATCGAGAACACGCGGCTCCTTAGCGAGCTGCGTGAATCACTACAGCAGCAAACCGCCTCCGCCGATGTGCTCAAGGTCATCAGCAGCTCACCCGGCGAGTTGGAGCCTGTATTCCAAGCCATGCTGGAGAACGCGACGCGCATCTGTGGTGCCGGATTCGGTGCGCTGTTTAAGTATGAAAATGGCAAGATCGAGCCGCTTGCGTTGCGCGGTGTGCCCGAAGCACTTGCCAAGTTCCTTTACGAACGAGGGGCGATCAAGCCGCGCTCTGGCTCTGCCCTTGAACGGCTCGTCCAAACCAAAGTTGTAATCCATGTCGAGGATTATGCGAATGAGGACGACTCCACCAACCCAGCGGTGACGTTGGGAGGTGCGCGGAGCTACCTCGCGGTGCCGATGCTCAAGGACGCAGAACTGATTGGTCTCATCGTCATCTACCGCCAAGATGTACGACCTTTCTCCGACAAGCAGATCGAGCTGGTGACGAACTTTGCCGCGCAGGCCGTCATCGCCATCGAGAACACACGGCTGCTCAAGGAACTGCGCCAGCGCACTGACGACTTGAGCGAGGCCCTTGAGCAACAGACGGCGACCTCCGAAGTGCTGAAGGTCATTTCAAGCTCGCCCGGCGAGCTGGAGCCGGTGTTCCGGTCCATGTTGGAGAACGCCGCCCATCTCTGCGAAGCGAAGTTTGGGGTGCTATTTCGCTTCGATGGTATGCAGTTCCATTTTGTGGCCGAACTGAATACTCCGGCCGCACTGAGAGAGCATCTGAGACAGCGCGGTACATTCGATCCTCAACCAGGAAGCGTTCTCGACCAGGTCTATCGAACCAAGGCCTTCGCCCATATTGAGGACGACGCCACACGAGCCACTCCCGGTTCCCCGACCAAGCTGGGTGGTGCGAGAACTACGTTGGCCGTACCGATGCTAAAAGACGGCGAACTGGTCGGTGCAATTGGCATTTTTCGTCAGGAGGTGCGCCCCTTCACCGACAAGCAGGTCGAGCTGGTGCAGAACTTCGCCGCGCAGGCCGTCATCGCCATCGAGAACACGCGGCTGCTCAGCGAATTGCGTGAGTCGCTTCAACAGCAGACGGCCACCGCCGACGTGCTCAAGGTCATCAGCAGTTCGCCGGGTGAGTTGAAACCAGTGTTTGATGCCATGCTGGAAAACGCTACGCGCATTTGTGAAGCGTACTTTGGTGCCATGTTCAAGTTCGAGAGCGGCGGCATGGACGTGCTGGCCACCCGTGGCGTGCCGCTGCCGTACGCCGACTATCTGCGCGAGCGTGGCCGCATTCAACCTCGCGTCGGCACCGTGCTGGAGCGAGTGATTGTGACTAAGGGCGTCGTCCACATCGAAGACGTCGCCCAAGAGGATGGGCTATGGAGTCCTGCGGGCAAGCTTGGCGGAGCTC
>CAMDSH010000065.1 GCA_945907045.1 Rhizobium sp. Q54
AAATTGGGTTCGATATCGGGGCGTCAGCTTAACGGCTGACGCCTCAAACGTGTCCGGCCGGCTCGATGACGGATTCTGGTGCAGTTTCCGGAACGGGTTCCGCTTCCATTTCTTCGTAAGGCAACGGCGCCAATGGCGCGCACACGGCGGGCGTGGCGGCGGGCTTTTCGAAATGCACGCCGATCTGATGCTCCGTCCGCCAGACGACGCGGCACAGCCGGCGCGGTCCGGTTCGTTTCGCCAATAGCAGGACGAATTTCTCCGGCACGTTTTCGGCATTCTCGACATCGAGCTTGGCGCCGGTATCGGAAATGTCCGCCACGACGCAACCGTGCAATGGAGAGTTGTCTGCTGTGAGCCAGGCGGTGTGGCGCAATGCTTTGCGCGTATTTTTGCGTTTGTCTTTGAGCATTATTGTTTTTGTTTCACAGTTCGCCGGCGCAACGCGGCGTTAACAAGGCTTAACTACTCCCGCCGCAGTCTGTAAAACTATAAGCAACGTGAATTACCAATCTATGAAACCTTATGTCCGGTTGCGGGCCGCGCGCATCGCGCGTTTCTATCTGCATTCATTGGCCTTTCCGCCACATTGACCTCGGCGTTGAAATGGGGCTTATGTCCGCCCGCAACCTGGTTTTCGGCTTCAACTTGCTGACACGCTCCCGGCTTTGGGCTGCGCTAACTCAAGTGATTTCCCAAAACTTGGATAGTTGCCGCCTTCGCGATGCACGCGCGGGCGTTCAACGCGAAGCGTGAAAGGAAATGTGATGGCTATCGGAACTGTGAAGTTCTTCAATACGCAAAAAGGTTTCGGCTTCATCCAGCCGGATGACGGCTCGAAGGATGTGTTCGTGCATATCAGCGCGGTTGAACGCGCAGGCATGCGCTCGCTCGTGGAAGGCCAGAAGGTCAGCTTCGAGATCGTCACCGAGCGCGGCAAGCAGGCCGCCGGCAATTTGCAGCCGGTTTGAGCCAAGACCGAATTCCGGTTTTCAAAATTCAGCCCGGCATCGCGAGATGCCGGGTTTTTTATTGACCGGAATTTCCGCTATCGTGGCGGCGAATTTGAACAGGAGACGACAATGGACATACGCCCTTGCGGCTCGGTGCCGTCGCGCCGGATGCCGGCGGCATCCTTCACCGGCACGGTGTGGCAGGATCCCATCATCGAGGCGCCGGCGCCCGCGCGCATCCGCTCCGCCTTCGTGCGGTTTGAGCCAGGCGCGCGCACCGCGTGGCATACGCATCCGCTCGGGCAGACGCTTCGTATTGTTGCAGGTACGGGGCGCGTGCAGACTTGGGGTGGGCCGATTCAGGAAATCCGCGCCGGCGATACCGTGTGGATTCCGCCGGGAGAAAAGCATTGGCACGGGGCCGCGCCCAACGCCGCGATGGAACATATCGCAATGCAAGAAGCGCAGGACGGCAAGCACGTCGACTGGCTGGAACACGTCACCGACGAGCAATACGGAGCGGGGGTGCGGGGTTAATCCTTCCGGTCCAACCATAATGCCGGGAGGTATTCCATGCTGCCTACTATCCGTGTCGCTCTGTTCGCGTCCGTTGCGATTGCTGCGCTGGGCCTGAGCCCCGCGCAGACGCAGCAAAACAACATGACCTTCTTCGTCACCAGCGCCGGCCCCGGCAAGGGCGCCGATCTCGGCGGTCTCGCGGGCGCCGACCGTCACTGCCAGACGCTCGCGCAAGCGGCGGGCGCAGGCGGCAAGACCTGGCGCGCTTACCTGAGCACGCAAGGCGCGGGTGCCGTCAACGCGCGCGACCGCATCGGCCGCGGGCCGTGGATGAATGCCAAGGGCGACGTCATCGCCAAGAGCGTCGATGACCTGCACAGCCCTAGCAACAATCTCACCAAGCTCACTGCGCTCAGCGAAAAGGGTGCTGGCGTCAACGGCCGTGGCGACACGCCGAACATGCACGACATCCTCACCGGTTCGCAGCCGAATGGCACTGCGTTCGCTGCCGACAAGGACATGACCTGCGGCAACTGGACGAAGAGCGCCGAAGGGGCCGCGATGGTCGGCCATCACGACCGGCAGGGCTTGCGCGATGACGACGTTTCGAAGTCGTGGAATTCCTCGCATCCCTCGCGCGGACCGGGCGGCGGTTGCGCCCAGGACGATCTCAAGAGCACCGGCGGCAACGGCCTGTTTTATTGCTTTGCCGCCAACTGATAGCTGACTGAAAATCGGCAAGCCGCCACGCACTCCACAAGTGCGCTGGCGGCTTTGCCTTGCCGGGGCTAGAGTTGAACTCGTGATGCCGGGTTGAATGGGGGCAGACATGCGGATGGCTCGCCGCACCGGAATGCTGCCGGCGTTTTTCGCCGCCGCAGCCGCCGTGCTGGCCTTAAGTGCCGCCGCGCACGCGCAAACCACCTCGCTGGATCAGTTGACCTCGGCGGTGGTGCGCATCAAGACCCACATCAATCCCGACGCGCGCACGATCGAAAATCTCGGCCGCGACCGCGAGGGCTCCGGCATCGTCATCGACCAGAGCGGACTCATTCTCACCATCGGCTATCTGATGGTGGAGGCCTATGCCGCCGAAATCATCACCCACGATGGACGCACCGTGCCGGCGAATATCGTCGGCTATGACCACGAATCCGGTTTCGGTTTGTTGCGCACCGTCGAGCCGTTCAGGCACAAGCCGCTTAGCCTCGGAAAATCCGGCGACGTGAAGAAGGGCGATCAGGCGATTCTGATCGGCGGCGGCGGGCAGGTTGCGCCGGTGCGCATCGCCTCGACACGCGAATTCGCGGGAAGCTGGGAATATCTGCTCGACGACGCGATCTTCACCTCGCCGCCGCAAACGCCGTGGAGCGGCGCGGCGCTGGTGAGCCGCGAGGGCAAACTGCTCGGCGTTGGCTCGCTGATCGTGCCGGATGCCGGCGATGGCGCGCCCGGCAACATGTTCGTGCCGATCGACCGTCTCGCGCCGGTGCTCGGCGACATGCTGTCGGATACCCGCAGCGACGGTGCGCGGCCGTGGCTGGGGCTCAACACCAACGAAGTGGCGGGGCGTCTGCTGGTGACGAAAGTGACGCCGCAGGGCCCGGCGGAAAAAGCCGGCGTCGTGCGCGGCGATGTCGTCGTCGGCATCAACGGCGAGCGCGCAACGAGTCTTGCGGACTTTTACCGCAAGCTGTGGGCGCAGGGGCGCGCCGGCGCGGTGATCCCGCTCGATCTCGAACGCGGCGGAAGCGAAAAGCGCATCGGCGTTCCCTCGATCGACCGGCTCGATCACCTGAAACTCAAATCGACATTCTGAACCGACACGCCGCCGGAATTTGCACTGAACGGAGTACCTATGACGAGCCTCGAGAGTCGCAAGCTGAAAACCGTCCGCCGTCTGGCTGTAGCCGCCGCGCTGATGCTTCCCGTGTGCGCGCATGCCGCCGAGCCGGTGAAGCAAATTTTCATCGAGGTGCAGCCGTTTTACCGCGCCGCGCGAACAGCGAACGAGGCGCCGCAGGTGGGCACGGGCAGGCCACACGCCGAGAAGCTCGCTTCCATAAAACGCGATGACATCCTCGCCGTGCGCGACATGATTATCGCCGATCCGAAAACCGTTTCGCCGATGACCATGATGGTGCTCGCCATCCGCCTCTATGACGTGGGCCTGCGCGACGACGCCGTGTTCTGGTTCTACGCGGCGAAGGACCGCTTCATCGCTCTCACGGAAGTCGCGCAGCCCAATACGCCGCTGCTGGTGCAGTCGAACGAAGCGATGAGCAATTTCAACACGCTCGCGGGAGCGGCCATCAACGGATATGCCTTCTGCAATATCGCCAGGCAGAAAGAACAGCGCGCGAAGGCGCTGGCGTGGGTGGAGGCCAATCCGTACGACGCGGTGTTCAACGAAAAAATTCCGGCGCGCAGCAGCGACCGCAAGGCCGCGCTGGTGAAGGCGATTGCGAGCGCCAAGGCGAATGCCGCGAAGGAGCGGGCGTATCTTGACGATCCGAAAAATCTGGAAGCGTTCAACGCCGGCCGCAAGAAGAACGAAATGGATTCGAAATTCTGCTGGGGGTAGTGCGTAGCGCCGCGCGCTACTTGCCCTTGCCGCGCTTCTTGCTCGCTTTGCGCTTGCTGCGCTTGATCCCGCTTCGTTTAACTTGGGCCCGCTTTGCGCAGGCCGCGCACAGGCAGCCGCGCTCCTGCAGGAATATCCGGTAATACTCCTTGCCGTAATCGACGGTGACTTCCTCGCCCGGCTCGATCCGGCGCATCGCCGCGTATTCCAGCCGCCCCGTGTGCCGCATGATCGCCTCGGCGTTGGGCCTGCAGGAATGGTTGACGTAGCGCCCGTAATTTTTCCGCGAGGAGCCGTCGATGGTCCACTTCTTGGTGATCGCGAACAGATAGCTGTTGCGGCCTTCGTCCTCCAGCCGGTCGGCTTCCTGCGAGGAAATATGCCGGCCGCTGTATTCGACGACGGTCTGCCCCTTGCGGAACGATTTGGTGGCGAAGAGGCCAAGGCCTGTGCGCGAGCGGCCTATGCGGAACGGTTTTCTTGACGGCATTGCGGGCGGGGATTCCGGAAGTTCGTATGCTGCGGATGCCAGATGCGGGCGGTTGCGTCAATGATTCGGCGAGCGGAGCGTAACGAGTAATCGTCGTCCCCGCGAATGCGGGGACCCATACCCCCGGTGTTGATATCTCGCGATGCCAGTGGCTATGGATTCCCGCCTTCGCGGGAATGACAAGAACATTTTCATTCATCCAAGCTCCATCGCCCGTATTATTTTCGACGCCGGGTGCGTCGTAATTTCTTCTTCGCTCATTCCCGCGCAAGCGGGAATCCAGACTGGGTCCCCGCTTGCGCGGGGACGAGCGGATTGAGTCATTCCCCGCCCAAAACGAGGGCGCGTGGAACGCCGGGGACCAGCGCGCTCAAGCCTGCGCAGTTCGCGCAAACAAGAACGCCATCCCCGCAGCATCGTGTGGTGGTGTTGGAAAAAACCACACGATCGTCTTCACCGCGAGGTGCCGGTTCCCCGGCGCTCCACGCGCGGTGTTTGAAGGTTTGCTCCGCGCCGCCCCCGGTGGATGTACCTTTGAGGCGTCTTTCCTCAC
>CAMDSH010000066.1 GCA_945907045.1 Rhizobium sp. Q54
AAACCTTCGTGATCGCCGCCGTCAGCGACGTCTTGCCGTGGTCGACGTGTCCGATCGTACCGATATTGCAATGCGGCTTGTTGCGGTTGAATTTCTCTTTGGCCATCTCAATCCTCGTTTCTAGTCTTGTCTCGCCTTCACAAATGCTCGGGCAGCAATTTTCACTTCTTATATGGGGTGGCTTGCCAGCCGTAGCCACGAAGTGGCGAAGGCTGGAGCGGGTGAGCGGAATCGAACCGCCGTCATCAGCTTGGAAGGCTGTTGCTCTACCATTGAGCTACACCCGCGAAAGCCTCGTATCTAATCTCCGCCCGCCTTCGCCAAAGGCTTCGGCGGGCAATCTTCGCGAGCGAAGGCTGGCTTGCCAATCGAAGCGCCGCAGGCGCGAAGATTGGTGGGAGAGGTAGGACTCGAACCTACGAAGGCATAGCCAGCGGATTTACAGTCCGCCCCCTTTGCCGCTCGGGACACTCTCCCTAGAGCCGTCACACCGCACTGAACCTGAAAGACAATGTCCTCGAAAAGATTGCGGTTCCGCCCGCTGGCCAGCCGGGATTCGAGCGTTTTATGGGCAGCCACCCCCGTTAAGTCAATGGAGGCTGTTCCCCCCGTGATGGATCGGTTAAGGCATCCGGCACCGGAACCAGCAATGCCATCAAGACCACCCACCAGCCGGCCTCATTCCGGCGCAAAACCGGGCGCAACCCGGGAGCAGACCGAGCGGCGCGAGCGCTTCGAGCGCGCCCGCCGCGAGAGCCTGCGGGGCGATGCCAACGGCCCGGTCATCATATATGGCTGGCACACGGTGACCGCCGCGCTGCGCAATCCGGCGCGCAACTTGCGCAAGCTGCTGGTGACGGAAAACGCCGCGCGGCGGCTGACCGAGGAAGGCATTACCGCCTCAGTCGCGCCGGAAGTCGTGCGCCCGAGCGCGATCGCGGAGCGGCTGCTGCCCGACGCCGTGCATCAGGGCCTTTATCTCGAAACCGAACCCCTGCCCTCACCCAACGTCGATGAATTGCCGGCGCAAGGCGTGGTGCTGGTGCTCGACCAGATCACCGATCCGCATAATGTCGGCGCGATCTTCCGCTCGGCATCTGCATTCAACGCCACCGCCATCGTGACGACGCAGCGCCACAGCCCGGACGCCACCGGCGCGCTGGCGAAGGCGGCGTCTGGCGCGCTCGAACACGTGCCGCTGATCAACGTGCAGAATTTGGCGCGCGGGCTTGCCGCGCTGAAAGAGCGCGGCTTCCTTGTGGTCGGACTCGACAGCAGCGGCGATAGCGATCTCGCCACGTTACCGTTGCGCGCGCCGCTCGCGCTGGTGCTTGGCGCCGAAGGCAAAGGCTTGCGGCAGCTGACGAAGGAAACCTGCGATTACGTTGCAAAGCTCGACCTGCCGGGCGAGATCAAGAGCCTGAACGTGTCGAACGCCGCGGCCCTCGGGCTTTATGTCGCGGCGGCGAAACTGAAATGAAAACGGCGGGCTGTTGGCCCGCCGCTGTGGAATTCAGTTTATGCGCGCTCACTCAACCGCGGCCGACGGCGCGCCGCCCTTGCGGTAGAGCCTGATGCTCATCTGATCCTTGCCGATGATCCGCACTTCCGCCTCGGCGCGGATGATGCGCACGTCATTGCCGGCGTCGCGCTTTTCCTTGCGGCGCTTGCCGCGCGGTTCGCCCGCCTCGGTATAGGTCTCGATTACCTTGGTCACCGGCTTGCCCTTGCGGTAGCGCTCGATAACCACCGGCGGATCGTTGACGATGATCGGCTTGGTGTTGATCTCGACCCGCTTGATGTTAGGGCGCCGGCGCAATTCCTCGATCAGCTCGCGCTGCGACGCGACATCGCGTTTGAAGGATTTGCGCGAACGCACGTTCGCGCGCACTGGCATGTCGTCCTGCGAGCGGCGGACATTGTGCTGCTGGCGGGAGCGAACATACCGGTCGTAGTCCTGCTGCACCGGCGCGCTCACCGCGTAAGGATAAAGCGGAGCCGGCTGGGGCTGGGCATAGGCGGCGCCGTAATACTGCGCGTTCGCACTTTCCATCGGCAGCAAGCCGATGGCAGCGGCGGCAATGAGCGCGAGCTTGCGCGACTGTTTCATTTTCTTTTCCCCGTTCCCCAACTTCAAAATTGCCGTGCTCTCACGTTCAAGGTTTCACCACGCTTGGCGGCAGCGGCGGCGCGACATTCGGATTCTGTTGCGCCAGCGGATTGGCCGGCAGCGGAATTGCATTGAGCGAATTGTCCGGCAGCGTCGCCGCCGGTACGTCTTCGTTCGCGAACACCGAAGAGGTCGACCACATGCGGAAGAAACGCTCCGCCGGTTCCGGCATTTCGCGGTCCGCGCCCGGAATGACTTCGTCGCGGCCGATCAGCGGCTGCTGCCCGGTCATCGGAAAGTAATGGCGATTGCGCCAGGGTGCGCGCCAGTAAGCGCGCATCATCATGCCGGGCTGATTGTCGTAGATGAGGATCGTTCCCGCGCGCTTGCCGCTGACGGTCATGCGCAGGTGCTCGTTCGGCGAGCCGAGATCGGCGGCCTTCGACGGCGCGCTATCGGCGGCGCAAAGCGTCAGAATTGCGAGAGACGAAATAACAAAACGGCGCATCGGATATTCCGCTGTTGAGTCAAAAAATCCGATTGCATTTTATACGAAGCCTATATTCCCATTGACGCATTCGCTGGGTAACATTAACTCGTCACGGTCGCTGGATCGTGGGGGCGCTGGCGTATTGACCAAGAACGCTAACTACAAATACCGCTCAAAGCCGCTAGGAATTGAAGTTAATTCTCACGATGCCGAATAAACCAAATTCAGGTTCCCCGCCAAAAGACGCGCCTCGTTCGGGCGCGAGCTTCCGTCAGCGTTACGACGAGCTTGAAAACGGGCGCGACGAATTGATCGCCCGTCTTGGAACTCTCAACGAGGCATCGCGCAAGCATGCCGGTTTCAAGCGCGCGCAGAAGCTGCTCAACGAGACATTCCGCAAGTCCTCGCTCGCGCAACGTTTCGGCATTCTGCAAGCGGCGAGCTGGCTGATCGATATTCTCGAACAAATCCCCTTCCTGCTCTGACTTGTGGCGCGGCGAAACGGCCCATAAGCGCGCACCGCCGGCATCCGCCGTTCCTCCATTTATTATTTTATATCAAACAGATAGCGCGGCCTCTTTGCCGCTTGGGCGTAAGACCTGTGGTGCACAGACATCGCCGTTAACGGCGGCGTATCCCTGATTTGGGGCGGTCCTTTTCACGCGCACGCGGACATCGGCTGTCCCCACAAAAAAGAAATCGAACAAACCGTTTGAGGGACAACGCTCATGACAGCCACAACAGCGGGTAGTTACCGCGACAGCAGCATGACCTCCGAACAGCGGATGGTCATCTTCGCGTCTTCGCTCGGTACCGTTTTCGAATGGTACGACTTCTACATCTACGGAACGCTCGGCGTATTTTTGGCGAAATACTTTTTCTCCAACGTGCCGGCGAACGTCGGATTCATCTTCGCGCTGCTCGCATTCGCCGCGGGCTTCGCAGTTCGCCCCTTCGGCGCGCTGATCTTCGGCCGCATCGGCGACATGATCGGCCGCAAATACACCTTCCTCGTCACCATGACGCTGATGGGCATCGGCACGTTCTTCATCGGCGTGTTGCCCGGTTATGCGAGCTGGGGCATCGCGGCGCCGATCGTGCTGATCGGCCTGCGGCTGGTGCAGGGCCTCGCTCTCGGCGGCGAATACGGCGGCGCGGCGATTTACGTCGCCGAACATGCGCCGAAGAACAAGCGCGGCTTCTACACCTCGTGGATTCAAACCACGGCGACGCTCGGCCTGTTCATGGCGCTGCTGCTGATCCTCGGCATCCGCACCGCGATGGGCGAAGCCGCCTTCGGCGACTGGGGCTGGCGCATTCCGTTCCTGCTCTCCGCGATCCTGCTCGGCGTCTCGATCTGGATCCGGTTGAAGCTGAATGAATCGCCGCTGTTCCAGCAGATGGTGAAGGAAGGCAAGGTATCGAAGCGTCCGCTGACGGAAGCTTTCGGCACTTGGTCGAATGCCAAGATCGCAATCCTGGCATTGTTCGGCGCCACCGCCGGCGAGGCGGTCGTGTGGTACGGCGGACAGTTCTATGCGCTGTTCTTCCTGACCCAGACGATCAAGGTCCCCGCCGTCGATGCGCAGATCATGATCGCCATCTCGCTCGCCATCGGCACGCCCTGCTTCATCTTGTTCGGCTGGTTGTCGGACAAGATCGGCCGCAAGCCGATCATGATGGCTGGCTTCCTGATCGCGGCGCTCACTTACTTCCCGATCTTCCAGGGCCTCACCCACTTCGCCAATCCGAAGCTGGAAGCTGCGCTCGCCGCTTCGCCGGTCGTCGTGACCGCCGATCCGGCCGAATGCTCCTTCCAGTTCAAGGCGACGGGCACCGAGACGTTCACCACCGGATGCGATCGCATCAAAGCCGCGCTGGTGGGCCTGTCGGTGAACTACGACAACGTCGTCGCGCCGAAGGGCACGCCGGCGAGCGTCAAGATCGGCAATGACTCGCTCACGGGCGCTGCTGCAACCCCGGCGGCGATCGCCGCCGCGGTGAAAGCGCATGGCTATCCGGCCGGCGCCGATCCGAACGAGATCAACAAGGTCATGACGGTGCTGCTGCTCACCATCCTCGTCATCTATGTGACGATGGTGTACGGGCCGATCGCCGCCTGGCTGGTCGAGTTGTTCCCGACCCGCATCCGCTACACGGGCCTCTCGCTGCCGTATCACATCGGCAACGGCTGGTTCGGCGGGTTCCTGCCGGCGACCGCATTTGCGATCGTGGCCGCGACCGGAAACATCTATTCCGGCCTGTGGTATCCGATCGCCGTCGCCTGCATGAGCTTCGTGGTCGCGCTGCTCTTCCTGCCTGAGACGAAGGATCGCGACATCACCAAGATCTAACAAAAGAGAGCGGCACGCTTAGTAAGCCGCTCCTCAAACTGAAAGCCCCGCAGCCAAACGGTTGCGGGGCTTTTTCGTTATTCGGATCACAGACCCAGCCGATTATCCCAGGTAGTCAAG
>CAMDSH010000067.1 GCA_945907045.1 Rhizobium sp. Q54
AGTGCGGGCAAACCGGCTGGCCATCGGTATCGGCCCAACGGACGCGCCGGAAGGCCATTTCGGCCTTCGCGTCCTTCATCTGGAAAATAGCCCCCAGAGAGAGGGTCTTGGCGGCTTTGGAGAGCAGGAAATGTTGGGCCATTTGCTTACCTATCGGTTATGAAAGCTATCATAAATGATAGGTATGGGGCTTGTCAACTACAATCTATCGGATATGATAGCTCTCGTATTCGATAGGAACCCCTATGACCATAACATCTCAGGCTGAGTGGGAGGAACGCGCTGCCGCGTTCCTAAAACACAAGCTACGGGAAGGCGAAGTGACTTACGTGGAGCTTGCCAAGCGGCTCAAGAAGCATGGCTTCAAGGAGGAAACAGAAGCCTCAATTACAAACAAGCTTAAACGAGGCTCGTTCCCGGCCACGTTCTTTCTAGCATGCCTTGCGGCGCTAGAGTTAGACGGCGTAGCATTGGAGGAGATTTAACCTCTGTTTTAAACGGCGCCCCTGAGTAATGCCAAGTTGGAAACAGATAGAGAATACACTTGGAGTGTTCGTCGGAGTTGCATTGATAGTTGGTCTTGCGTGGTGCGAGCTACGCTCGCACCCAACCCCAGCCGAACAAAACGCCCAGCGGTCCAGCGAAACACAGAATCTCCCCGGCAACACGCAAATATTTGTTGCTGGCGGTGCACAGATACATTCCGCCGCAAGTAGCAATGACCCCCCACATAAGGAGAGCGAGCCTTTTAAGGCCCTCCATCATTGGGTCACGGAATTTTTGAGTTTCAAGCTGCCCGAAACTTTGATTGCGGTTTTTACCGTTGTTCTCGCTCTGAAGACTCGCGATTTGTATACCGCCACCAAATCTCTCGCTGACCTTGCTGCCGCCCAAAGTAACGAAACGAAAATTCTCCAGCGCGCTTACATCTCTGTTGAACCTATGGGGCTGTGGCCGCAAGGCGTCACTGAGATGAACCCTCTTTACAAAATCAAAAATGCTGGGAGGTTGCCAGCGCAAAATATCCGATGGTTTGGTTATGCCAGACTCGATACCGATAAAGACGCCACAACTTTTAAAATCAACGAGGCCGATCTTTATGGCGATAATATTTTGGCCGCTGAAGCTGGAATGACCCACGGGGTCGGCGCAATGGCCATAAACGCCCCGTTTATTTTTGTATGGGGGATCATTCGCTATGATGATGGATTCGGAAAACAGCGGTTCACGAAATTCTGCCACCGTTACAACACGGCAGCTCTCCAGATGTTCAGCAGCCCTAATGTGCCGATCCAGTATTTCATCGCTGCTGAAACTGGCCGACACCACGGTTGGGGAAATAGCACAGACGAAAGCGAAGCACCCCAACCAGACCCTAGCGCTGCTGCGCCTCCAGTGGCCTGACGGTGTGGCGTTTGCGCCATAATACCGGGCCCGCGCACTTTCCGGTCACTGGTCAATCATTTCGGCGGCGCTCGCGGCGCGCTCAAGGCGCTGCCCGATCTGGCGCGGCGCGGCGGCGCTTCCGGCCCGGCACGCATTCCACCGCGCGATGAGATCGAGCGCGAACTGAAAACCGCGAAAGCGCTCGGCGCCTCTTTCGTCGCGCTGGGCGAACCGGATTATCCGCAGCGCCTGCGCATGATCGACGATGCGCCGCCGCTTCTCGCCGTGCGCGGCAGACTTGATGTTCTGGCGCGCCCGCTCATCGCCATCGTCGGATCGCGCAACTCATCTGCCGCCGGCGTCAAATTCGCCGAACGTATCGCGCACGATCTGGGCGAAGCCGGCTTTGTCACCGTCTCTGGCCTCGCGCGCGGGATCGACGCCGCCGCGCACCGCGCAAGTCTTAGCACCGGCACTGTCGCGGCGCTGGCGGGCGGGCATGACCGGATTTATCCAGCCGAGCATGCGAGTCTGCTCGACGCGTTGCTTGGCGAAGGCGCGGCGGTGTCGGAAATGCCGTTCGGCTGGGAGCCGCGCGCGCGCGATTTTCCCCGCCGTAACCGGCTGATTTCAGGCCTTAGCGTCGGCGTCGTCATCGTCGAGGCTGCGCGGCGTTCCGGCTCTCTCATCACGGCGCGCTTTGCCGGCGAACAGGGCCGCGAAGTGTTCGCCGTGCCGGGCTCGCCGCTCGATCCGCGCGCGGAAGGCACCAACGGTCTGCTCAAGCAGGGCGCGACGATGGTGACGGAAGCTTCCGATGTCATTGCCGTGCTCGAACCCATTCTCGGACGCGGTGGCGGCCTGCCGGCGCAGGAGCCCGACAGCGAAGCGCTTGGTTCCTTCGGCGCAGAACCCGCCGACGATGAGCGCAGCCGCATTATCTCATTGCTTGGCCCGACGCCGGTCGCCATCGACGATCTGGTGCGGCTCTCGCGCACCTCGCCCGCCATCGTGCGCACGGTGCTGCTGGAACTCGAACTCGCAGGCCGCGTTGAACATCACGGCGGCATGGTCTCGCTCGTGTAAGATACGATCATGATTCTTCGCGCCTTTACCGCTCTCGTTTTCCTCATTGCGCTGGGCGGCTTTCCCGCACGAGCACCGGCACAAGACTCGCCCGCCAACTTCAACGCGCTGATGACCGAACTGTGGCCCGACGCCAGAGCCAAAGGCATCACGCGCGCCAATTTCGATCTTGCCTTCGCTGGTCTCACGCCCGATCCGCGCGTGCTGGCGGCGACGCGGCGGCAGCCGGAATACGGCAAGCCGGTCGGCGCCTACGTCAACAGCATCGTCTCTGCCGGGCAGATAGCAACCGGCAAACGCAAAGAGATCGAATGGCGCGATACCTTCATCGCGGTTGAAAAGAAATTCGCCGTCGAGCGCTGGGTGCTGCTCGCGATCTGGGGCATGGAGACATCCTACGGCGCGCTGAAAGACAAGTGGGACATGTTCCGCTCGCTCGCAACGCTGGCGAATGCGCGCTATCGCCACCCTTACTTCCGCAACGAACTGCTGGTCGCGATGCAGATCATGCAGGATGGCCACATCCCGCGCGACAGAATGGTCAGTTCATGGGCGGGCGCGATGGGACAGACGCAGTTCATGCCGACGAACTTCATGGACTACGCGATCGATTTTGACGGCGACGGACGGCGCGACATCTGGAACAACGTGCGTGACGTGCTCGGCTCGACCGGCAATTATCTGCACAAGGGAAACTGGAAATACGGCCTGCCCTGGGGCTTCGAGGTGCTGGTGCCGCGCGATTTCGATTTCCGCAAGAGCCGCGCCTCGTTCAGCGAGTGGAAAAGTCTTGGCGTCAAGCGCGCGGACGGCGGCGCGTTTCCAGCAAGCGGCGGTGGCATTCTGTTTTTTCCGAGCGGCGCAAGCGGGCCCGGATTTATCGTCACGCCGAATTACGACGTGCTGAAGGAATACAACAACTCGGATGCTTACGCGATTTCGGTTGGTCACCTCACGGATCGTTTGCGCGGCGGCTCGCCCATCGTCACGCCGTGGCCGCAAGCCGATCCGCAGTTGCCGCGCGATCAGCGCATCTTGCTGCTGCGGAAACTGGCGGAGCTGGGCTATCCGGTGAAAAAATTCGAGGGCCACATTGATTTTGATATCCGCGATCACATCCGCTCGGAGCAGGCCAAATTCGGAATGGTGCCGGACGGACATCCGACGGCGGCGCTGCTCGCGAACATGGGCGTCAAGGCTCTCTGAGCGCACGGCTTGAACTCAGCCGCCGCTATCGCCATCTGAGTGGCGCGTGACCTGCTCCGCTTCCAGCCGCGCGATGTCCAGCAGATAGCCGAGTGTGTCGAGGCCGTGACTGCGGGCAATTGAGGCCAGATCGCCGGAGAGCGCCGCCACATAGCTCGCCGCCGCTGTGCGGTCTGAAACTGGATCTGCGGCTGCTCGCTCATGCGGGTTCGGGATGCGCCTCTGGAATCTTTTAAGCCAAAGGCACTCTATCTTTTTACGGGATTTACTTCGATATTGCACTCAATAGTTGTACCCAGTTGAAGCAGTCCCGCCGTCTCTTTCACGCCCAATTTGGCTGCTGTTACAGAGCCCACCGGAAGGCCCCGATTTGACAGGTGGGGTCGCTTTACCCATCTTCCCGGCAAATGCTGAGGTTGATTCTGCCCATTTCGCCCTTTGAAATGGCAGATAACCCATTGGATTTTCATGAAGATTGTCGTTGTCGAGTCGCCATCCAAGGCGAAGACGATCAATAAATATCTTGGCCCCGGCTACGAGGTTTTGGCCTCGTTCGGTCATATCCGCGATCTGCCGGCGAAGGACGGATCGGTCGATCCGGACAACGATTTCAAGATGCTTTGGGAGGTCGATCCGCAGTCGCAAAAGCGCGTCAACGATATCGCGCGCGCTCTCAAGGGCGCTGACACCCTGATCCTTGCAACCGACCCCGACCGCGAGGGCGAAGCTATCTCCTGGCACGTGCTGGAAGCGCTCAAGGAAAAGGATGCGCTCAAGGACCAGACGGTCGAGCGCGTCGTGTTCAACGCCATCACCAAGCAGTCGGTCACCGAGGCGATGAAGCATCCGCGCGCCATCGATAGCGCGCTGGTGGACGCTTACCTCGCCCGCCGCGCATTGGATTATCTCGTCGGCTTCACGCTCTCGCCGGTGCTGTGGCGCAAACTGCCGGGCGCGCGCTCGGCCGGGCGCGTTCA
>CAMDSH010000068.1 GCA_945907045.1 Rhizobium sp. Q54
CCAGCCTGCCAGGGCAAGATGATAGCCAAGGTCGAAGAAATCATTGCCGAGGATAAGACCAGCAAGGGCATGATGTTCTCCAAGTCGAAGCTGCATGTCGTATGCCCGTGGCACGGCTTCGAGTTTGACATCCGCACCGGCGTTCACCCTGGCAATGCGAAGGCGCGGCTGCGGAAGATCAAGCTCGCCGTCACCGATGGCGACGTCGTCATCACCGTGCCGGACGCGCGCGAGCATGTGCCGGTGATGCAGGAAGCCGATATTACGGCTTCGCCCTGATCACTTGCCGACCGGGCGGAATTCGCCGGTTTCCCGGTCGAGCACCGAAAGCTCGCCTTTTGCCACGCCGAAATAGGCGCCGTGCACCGTGACAGCACCGCGCTCGATGAGCTTGCGCAGGCGCGGAAACGTCATCAGGTTGTCGAGCGTGTTGACGATCGAAGCCTTCTCCATCCGCTCCAGATAATCCGCCCGCGATAGGCTTCCGCGCTCGCCGACCTTGGCGGCGGCCGGCTCCATCAGCGACATCCACCGGCCGATGAAATCGCCCGGCGAGATCGGCTCGGCGTCCTCGGCATAGGCCCGCACGCCGCCGCAATGGGCGTGGCCCAGCACCACGATGTGCTTCACCTTGAGCACACCGACGCCGAATTCGAGCGCGGCGGAAACGCCGTGGTATTTGCCGTCCTGCTCATACGGAGGCACGAGATTGGCGACGTTGCGCACGACGAACAGCTCACCGGGCCGGGCGTCGAAAATGACCTCCGGCGACACCCGCGAATCGCAGCAGCCGATCACCATGATTTCCGGCGTCTGGCCGCGCTCGGCGAGCTCCCGGTAGCGGCTCTGTTCGGACTGCAGCCGGCCTGCGGTAAAGGCGTCGTAGCCGTCGATCAATCGCTGCGGGAAATTCATGCGCAGTTCCTAGCAAACCTCATGCCCAGATGGCCATCGCCAATCCGAATGAGTCGCGCGGCGGCGGGTTCGGAAACGGCTGCGCGGTCCCGGCATATATCCGCCGCGCAATGGCGGCGCAGGCCAAGGCATCCAGCAGGTCGTCGGCAGCAGCGCCGCTGGGCGGCATTGCGTTCACGACGAGTTCCGGAATGCCCGCGGCCAAGAGTAAATTCCGGCGCAGCGCAAGGCCGGGCTCATGCGGGCGGCTCTTCACCTTCTTCGGCTCGTTCAGCGCGCGATCTCCGTTCAGCCGCCAGAACGCTAGCTCGGGATGCACCTCGAACACCTGCGCAGCCCCATCCGGCGCGGCGCGCAAGGCTTCGTCCACCTCGCGGATTTTCGCCGCGATGTTGAAAAGCTGTTTCGAAATCTTTCGCGGCGGCTCGGAGGTGGCCTGCGCGATGCGGCAGGCTTCGCCGTAGTCGCCGGCATAGATCGCCGGCCGTGACGGCACCGAGAATACCGACGATTGCCGGGCTCCGAGCAAGGGCCTGACGCTGTTCTCGGTCTCCCGGCCGCCCGCGCCAACCCGTTCGGGCAGGCCGATCGGCATATCGACCGCCACCACGGCAGGCTGCTCCGGCGCGGCCAACAGCTCGGTGAAGCGCGCCACGATCCTTATCCGAACCTCGCCGCCCTGCGGGCGCACGAAGGCCGCGATCCATCCGGCGGCGCAGCCGTCCGCGCCCGCAAGCCACGCATTTTTGTCGGTTTCTTGCATTGCCCCTACGCTGGCACAGCTTTTGCGACATCGCTACGCTGTCCATTCAGGAGATTGCCCATGACCTTTCGTCCGCGCCGCAGCGTGCTCTACATGCCGGGATCGAATGCCCGCGCCATCGAAAAGGCTCGCACTCTGGAGGCCGACGGTGTGATCCTCGACCTCGAGGACGCGGTCGCGCCCGAGGCCAAGGAGCAGGCGCGCAAGCAGGTCGCCGACGCGGTGAAGGCCGGCGGCTTCGGCCGGCGCGAGGTGTTCATCCGGGTCAATGCCCTCGACACACCCTGGCATGCCGACGACCTAGCCGCCGCGGCGCAGGCCGCGCCGGACGGCATCCTGATGCCCAAGGTCGGCCGGGTCGAGACGCTCGAACGGATCGGCCAGCGCCTGCTCGACATGCACACCGATCACAAGACCCGCGTCTGGGCGATGATCGAGACGCCGGAGGCGATCTTCAACATCAACGCGCTCGCCGCGGAGGCGCACGATTCCGAGACGCGGCTTGCAGGCTTCGTGATGGGCACCAACGATCTCGCCAAGGAGACCCGGGCGCGGCTCCTGCCCGGCCGCGCGCCGATGGTGTCGTGGCTGGCGATCTGCGTGCTCGCGGCGCACGGCCACGGCATCGATATTCTCGACGGCGTCTATAACGATCTCAGCGACGCCAAGGGCTTCGAGGCCGAATGCGCGCAGGCGCGCGACATGGGATTCGACGGCAAGACGCTGATCCATCCGAACCAGATCGAGCCTTGCAATACGATGTTTTCGCCGAGCGCGGAGGAGGTTGCGCAGGCCAAGAAGATGATCGCTGCCTTCGATCTGCCGGAGAACAAGGGCAAGGGCGCCGTGCAGATCGACGGCCGCATGGTCGAGCTGTTGCACGCCGAGATGGCGCGGCGGACCGTCGCGATCGCGGAGGCGATCGAGGCGAGCAAGGTCTGAGACGAATTCGGCCGCCTTCTGATAGGATTGCCTTGCCGCAATCGCCATTCAGCCGGGGACCTTCATGCGATCTCGTTCATTCCTCATCGCGGGTTTTCTGTTGGCGCTCACCGCTTCGGCGCTCGCGCAGGCCGATGTCGCGCCGACCGGCACGCTGCGCGCCGCCTATCTCGCTACCAACCCGGCGCAAGCGACGAAGGACCCACAGACCGGCGAGATGCGCGGCGCGTCGTTCGATCTCGCGCGCGAGCTCGCCAGGCGCATCGGCAAGCCGCTCGCCTTCAATCCGATCGCCAGCCCGCCGGCGGTGATCGAGGCGGTCAAAAGCGGCCAGGCCGACATCGGCTTCGTTGCTTACGAGGCGACGCGGCTCGGCATCGTCGAGTTCTCGCAGACCTACATGCTGGTGCACCAGAGCTTCCTGGTGCTCGGCGACTCGCCGATCAAGGCGATCGCCGACGTCGACCGGTCCGGGCAGAAGATCGCCGGCACGCGCAACGATTCGATCGCGCTGTGCCTCAAGCGCGTGCTCAAGCAGGCGACCCTGGTCGAACTCGAGAACAATCCGGCGATCATCGTCAAGGCGCTGATTAATCGCGAGATCGACGCGCTCGGCGCCAACCGCCAGCGCCTGACGACGCTGATGAGGAGCGTGCCGGGCTCGCGGCTCCTGCCTGACAACTTCTTCAACGTGCCGCAGAACATCGTCGTGCCGATGGGCAAGCCGGAGGTGCTCGCCGCGGTCAGCGCGTTCATCGACGACGTTCGCGCCTCCGGCTTCCTGCGCGATGCGGTGGCGAAGGGCGGCGCGATCGGCGTCGAGGCCGCGCCGAAGAGTCCCGGCAGCCAGCACGGCTGTCCGGGGTGAGGCTCAGTTGGCGAGGAGTTGGTCGGGCAGGGTGTAGATGAACACCGCGTTCTTGCCGACGCCGCCGTGGAGACAAATGAAACGTGTTGGGCGCGGCCCCCGGACGGAGTCGTAAGTCGCCTTGCCGTTGTAGATCGTGGAAATGAAAGTATGGCCGACCATGTCGGCGAACCTGTCGACCGCGATTCCGGCGCGATCGATGACGAAACGCTTGAACGCCGGATCGTGACGCCGGAACTGCACCGCGGCCAACCGCTCGCAATCGCGGATACGGTCGAACCGCGTCTTGGCGCGCGGCGCGGCGTCCGCAGTCAGCGTGAGCGCCAGCAGCAGGGTGCCAATCAGCAGGAGGTATCCACTCGCGCCGGTCTTCATAGTCACCTAAGACCGAACCGCATTACGTCTTCCTTTTGGCTAAGCCCAATTCTTTCGAGAAAATCAATTTGATATCGAGGCGCAACGAAGTCATACACCGCGGGTACTCTTTCAATGACTCGATCAGCATAGCTGATGTAGTCTTCTTGATTACCATTGCTAAGTTTGGTAAGTTCCTCATCGCTCAGAGTCCGTCCGAGAACATCAAGCAGGATTACAAAGTTTTCGGAGCATGAGGCGGATTGATGCGAGGCGCAAGAATGCCAGCGCCTTGCGATTGAGGTTCTCCCAATCCTTGGCAAGCCTTCGGCAGCGGTTGAGCCAAGCAATGG
>CAMDSH010000069.1 GCA_945907045.1 Rhizobium sp. Q54
GCGCCATCGCGATCGGCTGCCCGGTCTGCGGATCGACCAGCACGTATTGCTGCTGCGCAGCTTGCCGCCGCGCGCAGCCGGAAGCTGCCAGCGCAACAGCCAGCGCGACGATAAAAAGGGAAGCTCCCCGCATCAGGCGAATCCGGGCCTTTTCCGCAAAAATTAAGCCCGATTAACGCTTTATATGGTTAACAAAGTCTGACTTCGCGCTTTTCGCGCCAAAGCACCGCGTCATCAGCGGGCTCTCTTGAGCTTTCGGCCCGCCCGGCTTTCGCTCGGGTGCTCGGATGGCTCGCTGATGCGGTCGGAAATCACCACCACCAGCAGCGAGCCCAGAAACACCACATGGATGCCGACCAGCCATGCGAGGCGGGTGTTGTCCGGCTGCTCCAGCGCCATGAATCCCTTGAGCACCTGAATGGCGGAAATCGCCACGATCGAGGCCATCAGCTTCTGCTTCAAGCCGCCGAAATCGATCTTGGTCATCCAGGCCGGGCGGTCGGTCTCCTCGATGTCGAGGCGCGAGACGAAATTCTCGTAGCCGGAGAAGATCACGATCAGAATGAGATTGCCGGTAAACGACAGATCGATCAGCCCGAGAATGCCGAGGATTATTTCGGTCTCAGATGCGCCGTGCACGCTCAAGGCAAAGCCGTAAAACTGGACGGCGAAATGATAGAGTAGCAGCATCAGCGCGAACACGAGGCCGAGATAAAACGGCGCCATCAGCCAGCGGCTGTGAAAGAGAAAATTTTCGAACGTCAGCTCAAAGCGTCGCATGCACGACTCCCCGGCCGGGCGCCCAGATGGGACGCCCGGCTGAGCCAACTCATGAATGCAGATTGAGTTCCGTCAGTGCGCCGCGGCCGCCGCCTTGGCACCAATACCGATCGGGCACGACACGCCGGTGCCGCCGAGCCCGCAATAGCCGTGCGGATTCCTGGCGAGATATTGCTGGTGGTAATCCTCGGCGAAGTAGAACTCCGGCGCGTCGATGATTTCCGTCGTCACCGCGCCGTAGCCTTTGCCCTTGAGCGCCTGCTCGTACATCGCCTTCGATTCCTGCGCCGCTTTACGCTGCGCCGGCGAATAGGTGTAGACGCCGGAGCGGTATTGCGTGCCGATGTCGTTGCCCTGGCGCATGCCTTGCGTCGGATCGTGGCTTTCCCAGAAGATTTTCAAAAGCCGCTCGTAGGAAATCTTCTTCGGATCGAAGACGACGAACACAACCTCGTTGTGGCCGGTGCGCCCGGAGCAGACTTCCTCGTAAGTCGGGTTCGGCGTCGGCCCGCCGGCATAGCCCACCGCGGTGACGTGGATGCCATCGCCCAGTTCCCAGAACTTCTTCTCGGCGCCCCAGAAGCAGCCGAAGCCGAACAGCGCGGTCTCGGTGCCTTCCGGATACGGACCCTTGAGCGCGCGCTTGTTGAGGAAGTGATTGGCGGCGGTGCGGATCGGACTGGCGCGGCCGGGCAGCGCATCCTTCGCGGCCGGTATGCTCAGCGATTTCTTGAAACCAAACATCGCGTCTCTCCCGAAATGAAAGGTTCGTGCAATTTCGTAAGCGCAATATAAGCGCGCGCGGGGTTTTGCGCACCTCTGCCCGCGATCACATGATGTAAAGCCCGCCGCACGCCGCCTTCACGTTCGCGCGAGAATATGCGTCTAGCGCGCGTAGCCGATCAGCGGTTTTTTCTTGCGTCCAAGGAGAATGAGCAGGATTCCGAACGCGCCCAGCACCAGCCAGCTCGGTGCAATCAAAACAGGCACCACCAGCACGTCGAGCGACCAGTCCGCCAAAGTGCGCCGGAGCGAGGTGAGGCTCGGCGAGGACAGCGCATTCCAGAGGTCCTCGACCTTGGTGAGATAGATCGTATTGCCGGCGATCGACTTGGTGCCGTCGTAGATCAGCAATATGAAGGCCGCCGCCAGGGATAAAAGGCCGATAAACCGGAACAGAAAACGGATCATGGTCACTGCAATGATGTTGTGGTGGGCATTCACCTAACCCGTGATGGGCCGCCGTTCAACCTCGGCTAAAGGCCGAAGCCGCTTCCCTTGAGCTACCGCCTTGCCTTCCGGTAACGTCCCGCCGCCGGGGATCGACCGGACGAGTATCAGGAGTAGAAATGGCCAAATCCCCCGCCGGCCCCAATCGGCCGACCTTTACCGACCAGGAAGCGCTGCTGTTTCACAGCGAAGGGCGCCCCGGCAAGCTGGAAGTCGTCGCCACCAAGCCGATGGCGACCCAGCGCGATCTTTCGCTCGCTTATTCGCCCGGCGTCGCCGTTCCGGTGCTCGCCATCGCGGAGGATGCGAGCCGCGCCTACGACTACACCGTGAAGGGCAATTTCGTCGCCGTCATCACCAACGGCACCGCCATCCTCGGCCTCGGCAATCGCGGCGCGCTGGCGGCAAAGCCGGTGATGGAAGGCAAGGCGGTGCTGTTCAAACGCTTCGCCGACATCGACTCCATCGATCTCGAAGTCTCCACCGAGGATCCCGACGAGTTCATCAACTGCGTCAAATTTCTCGGCTGCGGCTGGGGCGGCATCAACCTTGAGGACATCAAGGCGCCGGAGTGCTTCATCATCGAGCAGCGGCTGCGCGAACTTATGGACATTCCGGTGTTCCATGACGACCAGCACGGCACTGCGATTATCGCCGCCGCCGGATTGCTTAACGCGCTCGACCTGACGGGCCGCGAAATTAAAACCACCAAACTCGTTTGCAACGGCGCGGGCGCTGCCGGCATCGCGTGCCTTGAATTGCTCAAGGCCATCGGCTTTCGCCCGGACAATTTGATTTTGTGCGACACCAAGGGCGTCATCTACGAGGGCCGCAAGGACGGCATGAACCAGTGGAAGTCGGGCTACGCGGTGAAGACTTCCGCGCGCACGCTCGCCGAGGCGCTCAAGGGCGCCGACGTATTCTTCGGCCTCTCCGCCAAGGGCGCAGTGACGTCGGAGATGGTGAAATCGATGGCGGCAAAACCGATCATCTTCGCCATGGCCAATCCCGATCCGGAAATCACCGCGGAGGAAGTCGCCGCCGTGCGCGATGATGCCATCATGGCGACGGGCCGCTCCGACTATCCGAACCAGATCAACAACGTGCTCGGTTTTCCCTACATCTTCCGCGGCGCGCTCGACGTGCGCGCCACAACCATCAACATGGAGATGAAGATCGCCGCCGCGCATGCGCTCGCTGAACTCGCGCGCGAGGACGTGCCGGACGAAGTGTCCGCCGCTTACGGCGCGCGTCCGAAATACGGCCCGGACTACATCATCCCGGTGCCGTTCGATCCCCGGCTGATCTCCGCGATCCCGCCCGCCGTCGCCAAGGCGGCGATGGACACCGGCGTTGCGCGAAAACCCATCGTCGATATGGACGCCTACCGCGAAACCTTGCGCTCGCGCCGCGACCCAACGGCGAGCGTGCTGCAGCAGGTGTTCACGCGCCTGCGCCGCTCGCCCAAGCGCGTCGTCTTCGCCGAGGGCGAGGAAGAGCAGGTCATCCGCGCGGCGGCGAGCTTTGTGCAACAGGGCCTCGGCACGGCGCTGCTCGTGGGACGCGAGGACCTTGTGCGCGGGATGGCGAAGGAAACC
>CAMDSH010000070.1 GCA_945907045.1 Rhizobium sp. Q54
GGCAACGCCATTCCCGATTATCCCGCGGTGTTCATGCGCTGCACCACGTCCCTTGCCGCGCCGGAAGCGGCGCTGATCTACCCCGAATGTTCGGACAAGTTCGATTATGAGGCCGAACTCGCGGTTGTCATCGGGAAGACTGCAACCGCAGTCAGCGCCGCGGACGCACTGGATTATGTCGCCGGCTATAGCTGCTTCAACGACGGATCGGTGCGTGATTATCAGCGCAAATCGACGCAATGGACCATGGGCAAGAATTTCGACGGCACCGGCGGCTTCGGGCCGGAGCTTGTCACTCCAGCTGAACTGCCCGCCGGGGCATCGGGGCTGCGACTGGTCGCGCGGCTCAATGGCGAGATCATGCAGGACAGCGACACGGGCGACATGATCTTTGACGTCGCAACCCTGATAGCAACCCTATCCGAAGGCATGACGCTGGAACCAGGCGATGTAATCGCCACCGGCACGCCATCCGGCGTCGGCTATGCGCGGACGCCGCCGGTTTTCATGAAACCCGGCGATGTAATCGAAATCGAAATCGAGAAGATCGGCTTGCTCACAAACACCATCGCGCGTCGGGGTGCCTGACCATGAGCACAGCCAAATATAGCCTGCTCGGCATTTCAGGAAGCCTGCGAAACGGCGCATTCTCGACAGCTGTGCTAACCGCGATGGCCGAGGCCACTGCGGACAGAGCGGACCATAGCTTCGCCGATATCGGTATCTTGCCACTCTTCAATCAGGATCTTTACGTGGAACCGCTGCCAGCACCGGTGCAGCAGCTTCGTGTTCAGATTGCCGCAGCAGACGGCATCGTCATTTCATCGGGCGAGTATAACCACGGCATTCCCGGCGTGCTCAAAAACGCGCTCGATTGGGCCTCGCGTCCGCACAATGGCTCTCCCTTGCGCGACAAACCAGTGCTGATCATGACCTCGTCGCCCGCTGTGACCGGCGGGGTGCGCGCGCAATACCAGATTCGCGAGACGGTCATCTCCGCACTGGCCAGGCCGGTGGGCACGCCAGAGATCGTGGTCGGCCATGTCGGCGCGAAGATGATCGATGGACGCTTCCACGATCCCGCCGTGATCGAATTCGCATTGAACGGGTTCGCGGCGCTGTTCGCCGAGATCGACCGGAACGGTCGCGGCTAACCGGCTGGAAAGGACAAGCCATGGACATTGTCAAATTTGAAGACGCGCCATTCTACAATCCGCCCAATCATGAAGGTGTCATCTCCAGACGACTGCAAGGTGATGCAGTCAGCAGCGCCGATTTCGCCTGGGTTGGACATTCAGATTTTCCGGCGGGCGTGGTCGTGCCGATGGAGGCGGGGACGTTTAGCAAAATCTATGTCGTGACGACAGGTTCGCTGACAATCGAGCAGACGGATGGCACGCGTCATCTGCTGGGGCAGTGGGACAGCATCTTCATTCCCGCCGGTGAAGCCCGCTCCGTTATCAACGAAAGCGGCGTTCCCGCAGCAATCATCGTGGTGACGCCGCCGCCCGCCACCTAGCAAAACACGGACGGATCGACCCTTCGTCCACGCGCCTCGGCAAGGAGACCAGCCAAATGACGATCTTAACCTTCAAAGGGTTTGGTGGCGTCCGTCTTCAGGCTGAAGTTGCGGGCGACGAACACGATCCGATGATCCTGCTGGTTCACGGCGCTGCGCAAACCCGCGCCGTCTGGTCCACGGTTGTCGAAGCTTTGGTGCAGGCAGGACGGCAAGTAGTCAGCCTCGATTTGCGCGGCCATGGCGGTAGCGAATGGCCAGTCGATGGTCGCTATGACCTGGATGCCTATGTCGAGGATCTTCGTGCGGTTCTGGCGCAGCTCAACTCCCGCCCCGTGGTCGTCGCCGCAACGGTAGGCGGCTGGATCGCGGTGCAGGCGCTATCTTCGGATGCCGCCAATCTGGCAGCTGGCCTCGTGCTGGTCGACATGCCGATCCGCAGTGCCGCAGAAGCTGCCAGTCAGATCAGCGAAAGCATGCCTCAAGATCAACCGGCGTTCGACTCCCGGGTGATCGGAGCCATGAACCTCGGAGCCGTTGCAGATAGCGTCCTTGCTGCCGCACCGGGGCTCAACCTACCGACCATGGTGCTGCGCGGCGGAATCGCCTGGGTTCGCCATTCGCCGGGGGCAGCCGAGTTCGACATGGCGCTGCCCAATGCAGAAGTGGCCGAGGTGGACGACGCCGAATTGCTGCTGGTGACTGATCGGACGGAGGCATTGCTGGCGCATCTCCTCGATTTTCTTGAGCGCAAGCAACCTCGCCACGCCAACGAGTTTCGCGCTGGGTCCGATGCACGCACATTGCGCGACGCGATGGGCTGCTTTGCAACCGGGATCACCATTGTCACCTCACGTGCGCCGGACGGAACGCCGATTGGCCTTACAGCAAACAGTTTCACTTCGGTCTCGCTCGATCCGCCGCTGTTGCTGGTCTCGATTGCGAACACGGCCGGGTCCGCAGCGGCGCTGAAGGAAGCGCACCATTTTGTGGTAAATGTCTTGCAGACCGGACAACAACTGGCCTCGAACCGCTTTGCAGGTAAGGGCGAGGATCGGTTTGCAGCTACCGCCTGGCACGCGGGTGAAACCGGGATGCCATTGCTCGACGGCTCGCTCGGCTCGTTCGAATGCAAGCGGCACGCGATCCATGACGGCGGCGATCATTTCCTGCTTGTCGGCGAGGTTGTGCGCGCGCAATTCGAACCGCGCCGCGATCCGCTGCTCTACTTTCGCGGGAAGTACCGCAGATTGCATATGGCATAAGTAACACTTGGCAACTGACGGAGCCTTGTTTTCAACTAATAGATTTGAAAGTCGAAGCGGCAGTCCTGTCCATGGATGCTGACAACGGACACTTTTTCGGCCTTCGGCTTAGCGAATTCCTGTTTCTGCTGTTGATTGCAAAATCGCTAATTGTGACCTGTCGGCATCGTCCAACATTGTCGACGCAAACCGCGATTCGGTGAAGAAGCAATGCCACGCGCTGGTTTGGGTCGGCCGCCTTGTACAGAACGGTAGGGGCAAAGTGCCTTGGTTCAGCCAAGTGTTATAGCATCCAAGCAGCCGGATCGCTGCAGATCGATCGTTTGCTTCTGGACAGCGGAATCGAGGTTTGCGATAGAGTGTCAGGCGCGTCCCTTTTTTTGTGGGAAAGCCTTACACAACTCTTACACACTTACACAAAACCTTACACAAAAATTGATTTACGAGCAAAATATCATTTAATTACAAATACTTAACATAGTCTCGGCCCACTCAAAATCCGGTTCCGAAAGGAGTGTCGGTTCGATTCCGACCGCCCGCACCATCCAAGAGCCTGTTGGCAGCACCGTCGCGCACCAAACCGCCGCGTGCCGGCCCCGATTGGCCTCAGCATAAAGGAAAGTTTGTTGGAAAGTGCGCTTTCGGCTTGCTTTGTCATACTGATGGGCTAAACCAACAAGGTCATTAGTCAGAATCCTCGAGAGAGTAACCCGGCCTAACAGCC
>CAMDSH010000071.1 GCA_945907045.1 Rhizobium sp. Q54
GTCGCCTTGATGGCCACGCACTCTTGCCAAAACTTATCCTGGGGGTAAAGTTCACTAACGGGTTGGAGGTCATCGCCAAGGCGAGCGACCTTCAGGACGAAACCGCCGCCTAAAAGATCAGGCCGTCACCAACTTTAGGCGATAGCTCCCGGCTGGTGCTCACGGCTACAACGGTGCTGTCGCTGTCGGCCGGCGTCGATGCGGGACTTGGCGTGATGGTGATGACGCGCGGCCGCATCCGATTTACCCAGCTGCGGATTTCGGACAATCCTCTGCTGCCCCCGCTGCCCGAATTGTACATCGGTATCTATGTGCGCGAGGGCGCGGATACCCAGCCGCTGCTGGAATTGGCGGACGATCTGGCGCCGCTGCTGCGTCCGAAGCCCGACGATGTCGTCGTCAAGAACACCGAATATCAGGTGCTCAACAAGGCGTTCGGGAAAGCCCGCAGTCTCGGAACCTGAGCGCTTTTCAGGTCTGCGCGAAGCCGGAACGCTGCGCCCATCCGGTCATGCGGCGTTCCAGCACGACCATCAGCCAGTACATCACGATGCCTTCAACCGCGAGCACGACTAACCCCGCGAAGATCAGCGGCACCTGAAACTGCGCCTGCGCCTGCAGCATCAGATTGCCGATGCCGTAATTCGACGCCACGCTCTCCGAGATCACCGAGCCGACGAACGCCAGCGTGATGGCGATTTTCAGCGAGCCGAAAAAATACGGAAGCGTGCGCGGGATGCCTACTTTCCGCATGATGTCCAGCTTGGAGGCGCCGAGCGCTTTCAGCACGTCTTCCAGTTCCGGCTCGATGGTCGCCAGACCCGTCGCAACATTGACTACGATCGGGAAGAACGAAATCAGGAATGCCGTAAGCACCGCCGGCACGAAGCCGATGCCGAACCACAAAACCAAAATAGGCACCAGCGCGACTTTTGGTATCGCGTTGAAGCCGATCATCAGCGGATAGAGCCCGGCATACATCGTGCGAGACCAGCCGACGAGCAGGCCGAGCAACAGCCCGAAGCCCACCGCCAGCGCAAAGCCGATCAAGGTGGTCTCAAGCGTGATGAGCGAATTGCGGTAGATCGGCCCCCAGAAATCCACGAAAGCCTTGGCGATGGCGGTGGGCGGCGGCAGGAAGAAGGCCGGGATATTGAGCAACCACACGGCGGCTTCCCAGATCACGATCAGGCCGATCGTGAACAGCCACGGCGAGAGCCTCACGATCAACGCGGTGCGGTTGTTCATTGCCGCGCCTTCACGATGTGCCCGCGCAATTCATGCACGATGTCGGTGAACGCGGGCGTGAAGATCACTTCTAGGTCGCGCGGCCGCGGCAGTTCGATGCGGCGCTCCGCCAGCACGCGTCCCGGGCGCGAGGACATCACGAACACCCGGTCGGCGAGGAATACCGCCTCGCGCAGGTCATGCGTGACGAGAACGACGGTGATTTTGCGTACAGCGTGCAGATCGCGGATCACGCACCACAGTTCCTCGCGCGTGAAGGCATCGAGCGCGCCGAATGGCTCGTCCAGCATGAGCAGTTGCGGTTCGTGGATAAGCGCGCGGCAGAGCGACGTGCGCTGTTGCATGCCGCCGGACAGTTCCCACGGAAACTTTTCGCCCTGGCCTGCGAGGCCGACGGACGCCAATAACTTTTCCGCGCGCTCGCGGAATTCCGCTTTGCGGCGGCGCATCTGCCCGCGATAGGGCTCGACGATCTCGAGCGGGAGAAGCAAATTTTCGGTGGTGGTGCGCCAGGGCAGCAATGTCGGCGCCTGGAACGCCATGCCGGCGATTTTCACCGGCGCGCGGATTTCTTCGCCCGCCACCCGCACCGACCCCTTCACCGGGAATTGCAGGCCGGTCGCAAGCTTCATCAAGGTGGATTTGCCGCAGCCGGAAGGACCGACCACGGCGGCGAACTCGCCGGGCTCGACGGCGATGGAAAGCCCATCGACCGCCAGCGCGCCGTCCGCGCCCGCGTAGGCGTGGCTTACGTTATCGAGCGCGACGAAGGCGGGCATCGCCGCCTCCGCTTAGAATTTCCGTTCGGCGGCGGAGGGGAGGAACGAGGCGTCGAAAACCTCGTCGGCTTTCGGCGCGGCGGCCTTGAACTTGTAGGTGAGGCCGATCTGCTCGATCGCTTTCTCGAACCGCGCCTTGTCGATGCTGCCGTAGCCGTGCGCTTTGACTTCCGGCGTAACGATATTGTCGCGGATCGCCATGTTCAGGCGTTCAAGCTCGATTTCCTTTTTGGCGACGTCGTTGCGCTTGATGACGGAATCGACCGCCGTGGCGGGCGTCTTCACCGTCTCTTTCAGGCCTTTGACGAAGGCGCGCAGGAAGGCTTTCACCGCGTCGGGATGCTCGGCGGCGAATTTCGGGTTCACAATGATCGCGTTGCCGTAGAGATTGACGCCGTAATCCGCCATCAGCAGCACCACGATGTCATCGACCGGAACGCCGCGGTCCTTCAGGTTGATGAAGGACGAGAACGAGAAGCCGGTAATGGCGTCCACCTGTCCGGCGGCGAGCATCGGTTCGCGCACGGGAAAGCCGACGTTCTCGATCGTCACCTTGGAGGCGTCAATGCCGTTGGCTTGCACGAAGATCGGCCACTGCGCGTAAGCGCCGTCGGGCGCGGGCGCGCCAAGCTTCTTGCCTTCGAGATCCTTCGGCTTGGTTATGCCGCGGCTCTTGCGCCCGACGATCGAGAACGGGGGCCGGTTGTAGACCATGAACACCGCCTTGATCGGCGTCCCCGGGTTGGCGTCGCGGAATTTGATCAGCGAATTGATGTCGCCGAAGCCCATGTCGTAGGTGCCGGACGCCACGCGGTTGATCGGCTCCAGTGAGCCGGCCGCTGTATCGATCGTGACGTTGAGCCCTTCGGCCTTGTAGTAGCCCTTGTCCAGGGGAACCAGGAACGGCGCGGACGGCCCTTCAAACTTGAAATCGAGGGTGAATTTCACGTTGGTCTGGGCGCTTGCCGGCGCTACCGCGAGCGCCGTTGCGATCAGAATTCCGGCCCAGGCCGGCCTCAAGCACTTCAGCGCGCGCATGACTCTGTCGTCCTTATCTGTGGCCTTCGGTCACCCGTGGCCGTGGCTAAATCCCGGACAGTTGCTCAGCAAAGAACATGCCGATGCAAAGAGCAAGATATGACGATGCCGCTGTGAGCACTCTGCACAGACCGTTATGGCGTTTGCCGTTTCGATGGGCAGTGGGAGACGACCCTATTAGGATGGCGGAATAGTTCTTTGAATGAGACCCGTGATGCCAGCTACGGCAGACCTTCGCGCGGCTAAAGACAACGGCGGCGTTCCGTCCTTCCAGGCGGCCTATGCTCCGGCGGACGAGGATTTGGCCGTGGGCTTTCTCGCCGCCGCCGGGCGCGATGCAGCCGCCGAGGCGCGTATCGACGCTCGCGCAACGCGGCT
>CAMDSH010000072.1 GCA_945907045.1 Rhizobium sp. Q54
GCAGCACATAAGGCCGGTTCGGAAACAGCGTTTCGTTGACCGTCTGCGTGCCGGAAATCATCAACAGCGTGTAGCCGTCGGGCGCGGATTTTGCGACCGAGTCAGTGCCGATGGTGGTGCCGGCGCCGGGACGGTTTTCCATCACGAACGGCTGGTTGAGCGATTTTCGCAATTCCTCGGCGATGGCGCGCGTGAAGACATCGGTCGGCCCGCCTGCGCCAAACGGCACGATGATTTTGACCAGCCGTGAGGGATAGTCCTGCGCCAGCGCGCCAGACGAGGTGAGAGCCATTGTGGCCGTCACAGCGATGAGAGCGCAAAAGCGCCGGAATGCGGTCATGGGGTCCTCCGTGCCGGGCGTTTTTAGCCTGCGCTGCCCTTGTGCCGGGCAACTATCGAGGGCGGCTTGCGGCTCTGTCAATCGCGCCCGGAAATGCCAAGAAAATGCGCTGGGGTGAGAGGAGAATGTCGTCTTGCCTCCCTTATTGCGCTGCGCTAAGCCTCAAATAGCTCCCGTCCTTGGAACGAATCCAACACCGGCTAAGGGCGTTTTCGTGCGGGCTTGGCGCGCGCCATGTGGGCGCGATCAAGTCCGGGGCGGGCGTATATCCGGGGTCGGGGCGGGCTGCGACATTCGTTGAGGTCGCCGATGAGCGAATTGTTGCTGGACTACCTGCCGCTGGTCGTTTTCATCGCCGTCGCGCTCGGTCTGGGCTTGGCGCTCCTCATTGCGCCTTTCATCGTCGCCTACAAATCGCCCGATCCGGAAAAGCTATCGGCCTATGAGTGCGGGTTTAACGCCTTCGACGACGCGCGCATGAAATTCGACGTGCGCTTTTACCTCGTCGCCATTCTTTTCATCATTTTCGATCTGGAAGTGAGCTTCCTGTTTCCGTGGGCGGTGGCCTTCGGACAGGTCGGGCTCTACGGCTTCTGGTCGATGATGGTATTCCTTGGCGTTCTCACCATCGGCTTCATATATGAGTGGAAGAAGGGAGCGCTCGAATGGGACTGACGAGCGCAAACCTATGAGCAGCGTTATTTCACCCGGCGCCACCGGCATCCTCGATCCGCGCACCGGCCAGCCAATTGGCGCCGACGACGGCTTTTACCGTGGCCTGAACGCCGAGCTGGCGGACAAGGGATTCATCGTCACCACCGCCGACGATCTCATTACCTGGGCGCGCACCGGCTCGCTGATGTGGATGACATTTGGTCTGGCGTGCTGCGCGGTCGAAATGATGCAGATGTCGATGCCGCGCTACGACGCAGAACGTTTCGGTTTTGCGCCGCGCGCGTCCCCGCGCCAGTCCGACGTGATGATCGTCGCCGGCACCCTCACCAACAAAATGGCTCCCGCGCTGCGCAAGGTCTACGACCAGATGCCGGAGCCGCGTTACGTCATCTCGATGGGCAGCTGCGCCAACGGCGGCGGCTACTATCACTATTCCTATTCGGTTGTGCGCGGGTGCGATCGCATCGTTCCCGTGGACATCTACGTGCCGGGCTGCCCGCCGACGGCGGAAGCGCTGCTCTACGGCGTCATGCTGCTGCAGAAAAAAATCCGCCGTATCGGCACCATCGAGCGTTGAGGCGGTAAGCGATCATGGACGAAACGCTCGAAAAACTGGGGGCCACGATCGCGGGTGCGCTGGGCGGCGCCGTCACCGGATTTTCCGTGACGCGCGGCGAGCTGACGGTCGCGGCGAATGCCGCCGACATCGTCAGGGTCGTGACGTTCCTGCGCGACGATGTGCGCTGCCAGTTCATCTGCTTCATCGACATCACCGCCATCGACTGGCCGGCGCGCGAGAAGCGCTTCGATGTCGTTTATCATTTCATGTCTCCCAAACTGAACCTGCGTGTGCGCGTGAAGATCGAAACAAACGAGACGACGCCGGTGGCATCGATCATCAACGTTTATCGCGGCGCCGACTGGTTCGAGCGCGAGACTTACGATCTCTACGGCGTGCTGTTCACCGGCCATCCCGACATGCGCCGCATCCTCACCGATTACGGTTTCGAGGGGCATCCGCTACGCAAGGATTTCCCGCTCACCGGTTTTGTAGAGGTGCGTTACGACGACGAGCAAAAACGCGTGGTGTACGAACCGGTGCGACTCAATCAGGAATTCCGCACGTTCGATTTTCTCTCGCCGTGGGAAGGCACTGATTACGTGCTGCCGGGCGATGAGAAGGCGAAAGAGGGCAAGACGGAGGGCAAGCCGTCATGAGCGAGGCTGCCGTACGCAACTTCACGCTCAACTTCGGGCCGCAACATCCGGCGGCGCACGGCGTGCTGCGCCTCGTGCTCGAACTCGACGGCGAGATCGTCGAGCGCGTCGATCCGCATATCGGCCTTTTGCATCGCGGCACCGAAAAGCTGATCGAGCACAAAACCTATCTGCAGGCGGTGCCGTATTTCGACCGGCTCGACTACGTCGCGCCGATGAATCAGGAACATGCGTTCTGCCTCGCGGTTGAAAAACTGCTCGGCATCACGGTGCCAAAGCGCGCGCAACTCATCCGCGTGCTCTATTCCGAAATCGGGCGATTGCTGTCTCATTTGCTCAACGTCACCACGCAGGCGATGGACGTCGGCGCGCTCACGCCGCCGCTGTGGGGCTTCGAGGAGCGCGAGAAGCTGATGGTGTTCTACGAGCGCGCCTCGGGCAGCCGCATGCACGCGGCTTATTTCCGTCCCGGCGGCGTGCATCAGGATTTGCCGCCCAAATTGATCGACGACATTTACGCTTTCTGCGACCCGTTCCTGAAAGTGTGCGATGACATCGAGGGGCTGCTCACCGGCAACCGTATCTTCAAGCAGCGCAACGTCGATATCGCAGTCGTCAAACTGGAAGACGCCTGGAACTGGGGCTTCTCCGGCGTGATGGTGCGCGGTTCGGGCGCGGCCTGGGACTTGCGCCGCTCGCAGCCTTACGAGTGCTATTCAGAACTCGAATTCGATATCCCCGTCGGCAAGAACGGGGATTGCTATGACCGCTACTGCATCCGCATGGAAGAAATGCGCCAGTCCGTCCGCATCATGAAGCAGTGTCTGGAAAAGCTGCGCATGACCGAAGGGCAGGGTCCCGTCACGATCGACGACAACAAGGTTGTGCCGCCCAAGCGCGCCGAAATGAAGCGCTCGATGGAAGCGCTCATTCACCACTTTAAGCTTTACACCGAGGGCTATCACGTTCCCGCCGGCGAAGTGTACGCCGCGGTCGAAGCGCCGAAAGGCGAGTTCGGCGTCTATCTCGTCGCTGACGGCAGCAACAAACCCTACAAGTGCAAAATCCGCGCGCCCGGCTTCGCGCATCTGCAGGCGATGGATTTTCTCTGCAAGGGCTACATGCTGGCCGACGTGTCGGCGATTTTAGGTTCCATCGATATCGTTTTTGGAGAGGTTGACCGATGACCAAT
>CAMDSH010000073.1 GCA_945907045.1 Rhizobium sp. Q54
GTCATTTTCGAACGATTTGGCGCGGCGATGATGGCGGCGTGCACATCATCGACCAGACCCGGCTCCCATTTGCTTTTGAGATCGCGGTCCTGAATTCCGTTGAGCAGGCGGCCCACGCCATCCGGAGCATGATGGTCCGCGGGGCGCCGTTGATCGGCGCCACCGCTGCTTACGGGATAGCCCTGGCGATGCGCGCCGACGCGACTGACGACAGTCTCGCGCGCGCCGCCACCCTCCTCAGGAAAACCCGACCGACCGCCGTCAATCTCGCCTGGGCGCTCGATCAGATGGTCGCGGCCCTGTCGCCCTGTCCGCCGGGCGACCGCGCGGATCGCGCTTTTTCCCGGGCGGCTGAAATTTGCGATGCCGACGTGGCGCAGTGCGAGTCCATCGGGCGCCACGGACTTGCGGTGTTCGAGAAGAGGTTCGGCGAAAAAGGAGGGAAGGGGACGCTGAACGTCCTCACCCACTGCAATGCCGGATGGCTCGCATGCGTGGATTGGGGCACGGCGCTCGCGCCAATCTATAAGGCCCACGACGCTGGCCTTCCGGTCCATGTCTGGGTCGACGAGACCCGACCACGCAACCAAGGCGCCTCGCTGACCGCCTACGAGCTGGGAGCACATGGCGTACCGCATACTATTATTGCCGACAATACGGGCGGCCATCTGATGCAGCGGGGGCAGGTAGATATCGCCATCGTCGGCAGCGATCGCACGACGTCGCGCGGCGATGTGTGCAACAAGGTTGGCACCTATCTAAAGGCGCTCGCGGCCTTTGACACAAAAGTGCCATTTTATGTCGCCCTGCCGTCGACCACTATCGACTGGTCCATGTCTGACGGCGCTGCGATTCCCATAGAGGAGCGCGACGCCCGCGAGCTCTCGCACATCATTGGACGCACCGAAACGGGCGCGCTTGAAACAGTGGCGATCTATCCGCCGGAAAGTGCCGCTCTCAATATCGGATTCGACGTGACGCCTGCGCGCCTGGTGACCGGCCTGATCACCGAGCGCGGAACTTGCCCCGCAAGCCGGGACGGGTTACTTGCTCTTTTCCCGGAACACGCACGCGCTGCAGCCTAAACGCCGATGGACACGATCTCGCAGAATCACAACGACACCCGTCTCAAAGCGGAAGTTATAGTCACCTGTTGCGCTCTTGCGCAGCGCGGACTTACCTACGGCACCTCGGGCAATGTCAGCGTACGCCGCGACGCCGAGTCTTTTTTCATCAGCCCGACTGGCGTGCCCTACGAGCAGCTCGACGACATTCCCATCATGGACTTTAAGGGGAACTGGTACGGCACGCGGCGCCCCTCCAGCGAGTGGCGATTTCATCGCGATATCCTGAAGGCCCGGCCGGAGATAAATGCAGTCGTGCACACGCACTCCAAGTTCGCGGTCGCGCTCGCCTGCTCGGGGCAGAGCATCCCCGCTTTTCATTACATGGTGGCGGTCGCCGGAGGTTCGGACATCCGCTGCGCGCCTTACGCGACGTTCGGCTCTCGAGCTCTTTCGGACCACGCGTTGACCGCGCTCGAGGGCCGCAAGGCTTGCTTGCTCGCCAATCACGGCGTCATTGCAACGGCTGCGGACTTGCCTGCGGCGTTGCGTCTTGCCGGTGAAGTCGAGAACCTCGCCGCGCAATACTGCGCAGCTCTCGCGGCCGGAGAGCCGCAGCTTCTGGGTGAGGTTGAAATGGCGCGCGTGGTCGAGCTGTTTCGAACCTACGGGAAGCAGGGTAGCGATCACGACCCAGAACTTCGCTTCGGCGGTGCGGACCGGTCTTAGGTGGCGGCTGCGCTTTCATGCCAGTGGCGCAACAGCCGGCGCGATACGGCATCGAGCACCACGTATAATCCCAAGCCCGCCGCACTCAAGAGCGCGAAGCATGCGAGCGCAACCGCAAGCTCGAGCCGGTAGCTCGCTTCAACCAGCCGTGACGCAAGGCCGGACCTTGTCCCCGAGGTGCCTGCCACCATTTCCGCGACCACAGTCCCGATCAAGGCGAGTCCGCCGGCAATGCGTAAGCCGCCGAGGAAGTAGGGCAGGGCGCTCGGAATCATGAGCCGTCGCACTGTTTGCCAGCGCGTCGCACCATAGAGGCGGAAGAGATCCTTGAGATTCTGATCGACGCTTTTGAGTCCAAGGAGCGTGTTGGAGATGACGGGGAATATGGCCGCCATCCAGGCAAGGATCAGCAGCACGATGAATATGTTCTCGACCCAGATGATCACGAAGGGCGCGATGGTGACGATCGGCGTGACCTGCAAAAAGATCGCGTAGGGAAAAAAGACCCGCTCCGCCAGCTGTGACTGCGAAAGACCGATGGCGATGAGCGCTCCCGACATGGCGGCGAGGGCCAGTGCGGCAACGGTCACCTGCAACGTCACGGCAAGAGCCGCCGCCAAGTCGCCTGCATTTGCCCAGAGGGCGGACGCGATCTCCGACGGGCGCGGCATGATGTAGCTAGGCACCTCGCCAATGACGACACCGATTTCCCACGCTGCCAAGAGGAGCACTCCGAAGACCAGCGGCGCCACGATGCGTGTCATGCGGCCATTGCCCCGTCCATTGATCGACGCAGTATTTCAGAAATCTCCGCGCACTGGTCGGCGAGAATATGACTGCTGCGCAAGCCCGGCTCACGCTGATCCGGCAGGCGAACTGCTATGTCGGCAAGCACGCGACCGGGCCGCGGCGACATCACGATCACACGTTGGGACAGGAAAACAGCCTCGCGAATGGAGTGGGTGACGAAGACAACCGTCCACTTGTTCTGTTGCCAAAGGATGTGCAAGTCATCATTGAGGCGGAATCGCGTGAATTCATCGAGCGCAGCAAACGGCTCGTCCATCAGTAGGACCGGCGGGTTTGTAACGATCGCGCGCGCAATGGAGACGCGCATCTGCATGCCGCCCGAGAGCTCTCGCGGATAAGCCCCCGCGAAACCGTCGAGGCCGACCCGCTTCAAAGTTTCGGCAACGCCCTCAGCGCCGCGGCGCTTGAATGAAAGCGGTAAGGCGACATTTGCGGCGACGTTCGCCCAGGGCATCAACGTCGCATCCTGAAAGACGAATCCGGTGTCGGTCGTGCCGGATCCGCGCGTGATCTCGCCTTCGCTCGGCGTGAGTAGACCGGCGAGCAGGCGCAGGAGCGTCGACTTGCCGCAGCCGGACGGTCCC
>CAMDSH010000074.1 GCA_945907045.1 Rhizobium sp. Q54
TGGCTCGTTAATGCAAAGAATTATGAAACGGCATCAACTATGGAATTTTGGACGAATACTTTAGACGTAACTGCCCAGGTTCCTGACCCGACCTTACGCGAGGCGGAGCGCGGCGCGCAGTCTGGCCGGGTCGGCGGTCAGGGTCTGGAGCAAATTCCAGCCCTGCTTTCTTGCCGTGGAGAGGACGGATCGGATGACGGCGAAATCGGCCGCGCCGTCGTCGGAGCGAAACCCGCCGGAGATTTTCTGGCGCAGTTTCATCATCCGACCATCCTGTTCGGCCAGATTGTTGGTGAACGGCACCGTGCGATCGGACAGAAAGCGAAGCACGTCGGGTTTGCGGGTCGAGAGCCGCAGCAGCAGATTGTGCCCGACGCGGCGTGGCTGCCGGCCACGGCGGTGGGCTTTCGCCACGGCTGAGATCAGCGTCGGTTGGGCCTCATGGAACGCCAAGCCAGCCGCGAGAATGGCATCGTAGCGTGCCTCGAACAGCGCGATGAGGCGGGGTGACAACGCTACGCCCCGCTCGCGCGCGAGATTGGCCGCATGACAGGCCCGCCGCAGCATTTGCTGCATTTTGCGCGCCCAGTCTTCCTTCTCGATCTCGATCAGGGCCTTCAGCTCGCGCAGATGATGTGCGTTGCACAACGCATGCAGGACGCCATTCAAGGTGTAGTACGGCTTCCAATGGTCGTGCACGATGATGCCCGTCAGATTTTCCGGCAGGCTGCCGCGCTTTTGCGAGATGCGGTAGAACGTCAGCAGGGCTGTCGAAGCGATATGCAGCCATTGCGTCTTGCCGCCGATCCGAAATCCGGTCTCGTCGAGATGCTTGACCGGCGCGGCCGCAACGCAATCGCGCACGGTGGTGGCGAAATCCCGGACGCGTGCGGCGCAGCTCCGGCTCATGCCGGCGATGGTGGCCGTCACCAGGGCCACGCCGAACAGATCGGCCATCAGGGCTGCCAGACGCTTCTCGGGTAGCAGCTGATAATGCAGGAGATAGAGCACGAAGGCCGTGATCCGCGCACCGTACTGCACTGGTGCGCTGACGCCGTCTGGAAACGCTGCGCGCGTTTGCGTGCCACAGGCCGGACACCGGCAGTGATGGGCGCGATGCTCGGTCACAACCAAGGGCTGGGGCTCGGGCAGATCGAAGACCTGGCGAGAGGTGTGGCCGTTGGCATCGGCCTCGCTCAGGGCCGCGCTGCAGCCCTTGCAGGTGCTCGGAAAATGATCGACCGTGACATCAGGCGTCTCGGTGCGGCTCAGCGTCTTGCCGGGATGCCCCGGCTGCCCGCCCGGCTTTTTGCCCGATCGCTCGCGCAGGCTGCTGACGCGGGCGGGCGTCTTCTTCAGCCCATCGCTCGATGGCGGCTTGCCGCTGTTGGAGCTGTTCAACCCGAGCTGACGTTCCAGCTCGGCGATCCGCTTCTGCAGTTCCTCGATCTCGGCCTGCTGCGCCGCAATGATCGCTTCCGGCGAAGCCGGTGCGGAAGTCTCGTGCGAATCAGGAACCGGCTCGGACATGGAGAGCTTGACTCATGTCCGGACTCACAGGTCAAGCTTCATGAACGGTACGGCTACCTGGGCAGTTACGTTCATAGTATGGAACAGTAGTGTCCCAACGTTAGACGCTGCCGGCACGATAAACGCTTGCGGCACAAGTCGGAAGTGACGTTTCAGCCTGGTGCCGATTTGAACCTCGCCTCGCTTCCCGCCATGGCCGATGCTGCCGGCATGCAAACGGCGGCGGGGGCGGGCGATGAACGAGGGCAAGTACGTGTTCGCGCAGGTGATGGAGCACCTGCCGCTCTCGACGTTCCATCGCTGTGTCGTCCGATACTCCGGCGAGCACAAGGTCCAGCGGTTCTCCTGCCTCGACCAGTACCTGTCGATGGCGTTCGCGCAGCTCACCTATCGCGAGAGCCTGCGCGACATCGAGGCGTGTCTGCGGACACAGAGCACGAAGCTCTATCACCTCGGCTTCCGCAGCGTGATCGCGCGCAACACGCTCGCCAATGCCAATGCCACGCGCGACTGGCGCATTTACTGCGACTTCGCGCAGAGCCTGATCGGCATCGCCCGTCGGCTCTACGCCGACGAGGCCTTTGGGGTCGATCTCAAGGACACCGTCTACGCGCTCGATGCCACGACGATCGATCTGTGCCTGTCGGTCTTTCCCTGGGCGCCGTTCCGCTCGACCAAAGCGGCGGTGAAGCTGCATACGTTGCTGGATTTGCGCGGCAATATCCCGACGTTCATCTTCATCAGCGACGGCAAGATGCATGACGTCAACGTTCTCGATCAGCTGCAACCGGAGCCCGGCGCCATCTACATCATGGATCGCGGCTACATCGATTTCGAGCGGCTCGGTCGCTTCCATGAGGCCGGCAGCTTCTTCGTCATCCGTGCCAAAAAGAACCTGAAGGCGCAGCGCCGCTATTCACGCAAGGTGGACAAGACCACCGGCCTCGTCTGCGATCAGACCGTGACGCTCACCGGCTTCTACTCGCAACAAGGCTTTCCCGCGCCACTGCGCCGCGTCAGGTTCACCGATCCCGAGACCGGCAAACGGCTCGTCTTTCTGTCGAACAACTTCGTCCTGCCGGCCCTGACCATCACGCAGCTCTACCGCCAGCGGTGGCAGATCGAGCTGTTCTTCAAGTGGATCAAGCAGCACCTGCGCATCAAGGTGTTCTTCGGCGAAAGCGAGAACGCGGTGAAGACGCAGATCTGGATCGCGGTGTCGGTCTACGTGCTGGTCGCCATCATCAGAAAGAGGCTCGGGCTCACCGCCAGCCTCTACGAAATCCTACAGATTCTGAGCCTCACGATGTTCGAGAGAATGCCGATAAACAGCATGCTTTCGCGCGATCCCGCCACAAAGCCCGACGCGACCCTCGACAACCAGTTGAAACTGTTCGACTAACGTTGGGACACTAGTGGGTGAACATCAGTAGTGTCCCAACGTTAGACGCTGCCGGCACGATAAACGCTTGCGGCACAAGTCGGAAGTGACGTT